>NZ_JBUYWE010000007.1:0-233857 GCF_055231055.1 Rhodococcus huquni | reverse complement strand
ACACCGGAATCGACCATGGCGAAGAAACTATCGCGCGCCTCGTCCAGCTTCGACGCACATCCCGTCATCGCACATCACCCACACCTGATCAGGAGCCGTGGTGCATCGACCGGTTGACCCCGCCTCACGCGAACCGGTGTGACATTGGTCAGGGGTGGAAGTGATACCTGAGCGCTAGTTCTCTCGGGTACCGCGGGGTGACGCGGCGAAGTGTGCTCCGTTCATAGCGTCGGTGCATGGCCGCGACTCGCATGACCACCACACGACAGTTCCCGCTGGCCGTAATGGTCGGTGTCATGGCCGTCCTTGCGGTGTTCTGCGCCGGCGCCATGATCGTGGACGACCGCACCCTTCTCGGCGTCTCGGTATGGCTGAAACCGTTCAAGTTCGCGGTGTCGTTCGCGATCTTCGGTGCGACCCTCGCATGGATGCTGCGTCGTCCGCACAAGGGGAGTCGATGGACGAGCGTGATGGGGACCGTCGTCGCGATCACCGGGATTCTCGATGTCGGGTTCATCGCAGTGCAGGCGGCGCGTGGCACGTTCAGTCATTTCAACACGGCAGAAGATTCCGTCAACTCGATCGGGCAAACGGTGTTCTCTTTCGCGGTCCCCGGACTCTTCTTCGCAAACGTGGTGATAGCACTGATCCTGCTCTTCCAGGGTGTCGGCGATCGGCCGCTGACCCGTGCCATCCATGCGGGGCTGGTGTTCGCCATCGTGGGCATGATGCTCGGATACTCGATGGGATACAACGGGAGTCGAGTGGTCCGGGATGCCGAAGGCCGCGACATGGAACTCATGTCGGGCCACACCATCGGCGCGAGTGACGCCGATCCAGGTCTGCCGCTGACCAACTGGAGTACGACCGGCGGCGACATGCGAATCCCGCACTTCGTGGGACTGCACGGAATGCAGGCGATGCTGCTCGTGGTGTTCGTGCTCGAAGCGCTTGCCGCGAGGCATGTCCGGTTGCGTTCGGAGAAGGTACGAACCGCGCTCACCACCATCGCAGCACTCGGGTACGCGGGGGTGCTCGGTCTGTCGACCTGGCAGGCCCTGCGCGGTGAGCCCTTGTCGAGCCCGAGCCTGCTGACCGTGTCGGCCTTCGCGTCGATCGTTGTCGTCGCTGCGACCACGTCGACGGTGGTGTTTCGCCGCCGCCCCGAAACGACGAATGTCACACCGGTTCGCGTGAGCTGAACCTGTGTGACATTCGTCGTCGAAGGGGAGGGGTCTTCAGCCGATCAGCCGAAGGCCTCGTCGATGATCTCCTGCTGCTCGACGGCGTGAACCTTGCTCGAACCCGAGGACGGTGCGGACATCGAGCGGCGCGAAGCCCTCTTGATGCCGGCCAACTTGTCCGGAAGGAGTTCGGGCAGTGCCAGACCGAAGAACGGCCATGCGCCCTGGTTTGCAGGCTCTTCCTGAACCCACCGGAACTCGGTGGCGTTCGGGTAGCGGTCCAGCGTCTCGCGCAGACGACGGCTCGGGACCGGGTAGAGCTGCTCGATGCGCACGATCGCGATGTCGTCGCGCTCGTCCTTCTGCTTCTTGGCGAGCAGTTCCCAGTACAGCTTGCCGCTGACCAGCAGGACGCGCTGCACCTTCTCGCGCGAACCTTCGCCCGCCTCGAACGTGGGCTCTTCGAACACCGAACGGAACTTGCCGGTGGTGAAGTCCTGCACGTCCGACACGGCTGCCTTGTTGCGCAGCATCGACTTCGGGGTGAAGACGACGAGCGGACGACGGATTCCGTCCCGCGAGTGGCGCCGCAGCAGGTGGAAGTAACTCGCCGGGGTGGACGGAACCGCCACGGTCATCGAACCTTCCGCACACAGCTGAAGGAAGCGCTCGATACGACCGGAGGTGTGGTCCGGACCCTGTCCCTCGTGTCCGTGGGGGAGCAGCAGCACGACGTCGGAGAGCTGGCCCCACTTCGCCTCACCCGACGAGATGAACTCGTCGATGATGGACTGAGCGCCGTTCACGAAGTCACCGAACTGTGCTTCCCACAGGACCAGAGCGTCCGGGTTGCCGACCGAGTAGCCGTACTCGAAACCGACCGCGGCGAACTCGCTGAGGGCGGAGTCGTAAGCCAGGAACTTGCCCGGCTTACCGCCCTCTACCTGCGAGCTCAGATTCTGCAGCGGTGTGTACTCGGCGCCCGACTTACGGTCGATGAGTACCGAATGGCGCTGCGTGAAGGTGCCACGCCGCGAGTCCTGGCCGGAGAGGCGCACCATCGTGCCCTCCTCGACGAGAGAACCGAACGCGAGGAGCTCGGCGAAAGCCCAGTCGATCTTGCCCTCACGGGACATCTCACGACGCTTCTCGACGACCGGCTTCACACGCGGGTGAATGCTGAAGCCCTCTGGCACGTTCGCGAACGCGTCACCGATGCGGTGTAGCACCGACTCGTCGACCGCGGTGGTCAGCTTGGTCGGCAGCGGCTGGTCCAACTCGACCGACTCGCTGGGCTCCGGTGTGTACTTCTCGAGCTCGCGAACCTCGTTGAACACGCGCTCGAGCTGGCCCTGGTAGTCGCGGAGTGCGTCTTCTGCTTCCTTGAGCGAGATGTCGCCACGACCGATGAGGGATTCCGTGTAGCTCTTGCGGACGCTGCGCTTGGTGTCGATCACGTCGTACATCGCCGGCTGGGTCATCGAGGGGTCGTCGCCCTCGTTGTGACCGCGACGGCGGTAGCAGATCATGTCGATGACGACGTCCTTCTGGAACTTCTCACGGAAGTCGACGGCCAGCTGTGCGACCCACACACAAGCCTCGGGGTCGTCACCGTTGACGTGGAAGATCGGCGCGCCGATCATCTTCGCCACGTCGGTGCAGTATTCGGACGAGCGTGAATGCTCGGGTGCGGTGGTGAAGCCGACCTGGTTGTTCACGACGATGTGGACGGTGCCGCCGGTGCGGTAACCGCGGAGCAGCGCGAGGTTGAGCGTCTCGGCGACGACACCCTGTCCGGCGAACGCGGCGTCACCGTGCAGCATCAGCGGCAGGACGGTGAATCCGTCCTCGCCCTTGTCGAGGATGTCCTGCTTCGCACGGACGAGACCCTCGAGCACCGGGTCGACCGCCTCGAGGTGGGACGGGTTGGCGGTGAGGGAGACGGTGATGTCGTTGTCACCGAACATCTGGATGTAAGTGCCCTCGGCGCCGAGGTGGTACTTCACGTCGCCGGAGCCGTGAGCGGCCGCCGGGTTCATGTTGCCCTCGAACTCGGTGAAGATCTTCGAGTACGGCTTGCCCACGATGTTCGCGAGAACGTTGAGGCGGCCGCGGTGCGGCATACCGATGACGACCTCGTCGAGTGCGTGCTCGGCGGACTGGTCGATGACGGCATCCATCATCGGGATGACCGACTCGGAGCCCTCGAGCGAGAACCGCTTCTGACCGACGTACTTGGTCTGCAGGAACGTCTCGAACGCCTCGGCCGCGTTGAGCTTGCTCAGGATGTACTTCTGCTGGGCAACGGTCGGCTTGACGTGGTGCGACTCCACCCGATCCTGCAGCCATTGCTGCTGCTCCGGCTCGAGGATGTGGGTGTACTCGACGCCCACGTGGCGACAGTACGCATCGCGCAGGACGCTGAGAACGTCCCGCAGCTTCATCTTCTCTTCGCCGTGGAAGCCGCCGACCTTGAACTCGCGATCGAGATCCCACAGCGTCAGATCGTGCGTGGTGACATCCAGATCCGGGTGGGACCGGAACTTGTCCTTCACGAACTGCAACGGATCCGTGTCGGCCATGAGGTGGCCGCGGTTGCGGTAGGCGGCGATCAGCTCGAGAACGCGCGTGCTCTTGTCGACCGCGCCCTCGGGAACATCCTTGCGCCAGCGGACCGGCTCGTAAGGGATGTGCAGCGCGTGGAAGACCTCGTCGTAGAACTCGTCGCTGATGAGCAGGTTGTGAATGGTCTTCAGGAACTCGCCCGACTCCGCGCCCTGAATGATGCGGTGGTCGTACGTCGACGTCAGCGTCATGAGCTTGCCGACGCCCATCTCTGCGATGCGCTCGTCGCTCGCGCCCTGGAACTCGGCGGGGTACTCCATCGCGCCGGCACCGATGATGGCGCCCTGGCCCTTCATCAGACGCGGAACGGAATGCACCGTGCCGATACCGCCCGGGTTGGTGAGCGAGATGGTCACTCCGGCGAAGTCGTCGCCCGTGAGCTTGCCGTCACGTGCACGGCGAACGATGTCCTCGTACGCGCTGTAGAACTGCGTGAACGTGTGCGACTCGGTGTTCTTGATCGCGGCGACGACGAGGGAACGCTGGCCGTTCTTTCCGGCGAGGTCGATCGCCAGACCCAGGTTGGTGTGGGCCGGGGTGATCGCGTTGGGCTTGCCGTCGATCTCCTCGAAATGGTTGTTCATGTTCGGGTAGGCCTTGACGGCCTGAACGATGGCGTAACCGAGCAGGTGCGTGAACGAAATCTTGCCACCACGGGTACGAGCAAGGTGGTTGTTGATGACGATCCGGTTGTCGAACATCAGCTTGGCGGGGATCGCCCGCACACTGGTGGCCGTGGGGATGGTCAACGAGGCGTTCATGTTCTTTGCGACGGCAGCAGCGGCTCCGCGCAGAACCTTCGACTCGTCCTGAGCCGGTGCGTCGGCCTTGGGTGCGTCGGCCTTCTTCGCCTCCGGCTTCGAGGCGGGCTTCGCAGGCGCGGATTTCGGCGTCGCGGCAGGAGCGGCCGCCTTGCTTTCCGGCGCGGAGGCGGCGGCCTTGGGTGGGGCTGTCTTCGGTGCCGGAGCAGAGGAGGCGGCTTGGGACGATTGCCCGTTGGACTGGGATCCGTTCGAGGTACTCGCGGTGGAGGTGGAGCCTCGACCGTTGGTCGCACCCTTGTCGCCGTTGGATGCCTCGGTGGTTCCTGTATCAGGGGTGTAGTCGGTCAGAAACTCGTGCCAACTGGCGTCCACGGACGACGGGTCGTCCTGGAAGCGCTGGTACATTTCGTCGACCAACCACTGATTTTGTCCGAACTGGGATGTAGAGCTGCTGCTCACGGCAGTTTTTCGCCTCGTTTCTATTTCGGTACCCGATCAGAGCGCCTATGTACATGAGACCAGTCCCGTGTGTGACGAGCAACGTTCGGCACACAGGTGTGATTCGCCTCACGGCCATTCGATGGGGTCACCATCGATGACGGTTCTCGCCCCCGGATTATTCCCTGTCGCGGCTCGGGATGCACCCCACAGTCTCGAATAGTGGCCTCCGGCGTGTCGGAGGGCGGCATGTGTGCCTGATTCGACTATGCGTCCCTCGTCCACGACCACCACGAGATCGGCCCGCGCGGCGGTGGCGAGGCGGTGCGCCACGATGACCGAAGTGCGCCTCGTGGTGACTCGTCTACCTGCGTCGAGAACCGCCCTCTCCGTTGCGGGATCGAGAGTTGCGGTCGCCTCGTCGAGCAGCAACAGATCGGGCTCGACCAGTTCTGCTCGCGCGAGTGCGACGAGCTGACGTTGCCCGGCAGACAACCCCTGGCCGCGTTCGCCGACAGGGTGACGCATCCCACCTCGCAGACCAGCGATCGAGTGGAGGGCCCCCACCGCGTTGGCGGCTCGCTCGATGTCCGCCCGGTCGGCCGACGGGCGCCCGTAAGCGATGTTCTCGGCGACGGTTCCCGTGAACAGATGCGCTTCCTGGGGCACCACCCCGAGGCGGCCGCGATACCGGGACAGGGCGAAGTGCCGAATGTCGACGTCGTCCACTCGGACCGCGCCGGTCGTGGGGTCGTAGAAGCGGGCGAGCAGCTTCACGATGGTGGACTTGCCGGCGCCGGTGCGGCCGACGAGGGCCACCGAGCTGCCCGGCGGTATGTGCAGGTCGATGTCGTCGAGAGCGGATCGCTGCGCTCCGGCGTATCGGAAACCGACGGCGTCGAAATGAACCTCGCCGCGCAGTCGGCCTTCGATCGGCACTTCGTCGGCGCTGTGGGCCGCCTCGATCGAGGTGGGTGTGCGCAGTAGATCACCGATACGGCGCAGGCCGACGGAAGCCTGCTGGTATCCGTCGAAAACCTGTGACAACTGTTGGATAGGTCCGAACAGCAGTCCCAGGTACAGCACGAAGGCCACGAGGACACCCGCGCTGGTGTGCCCGTTCGCCACCTGCCGCGCGCCGACGAACACCACGGCGGCCAGTGCCAGATCCGACAGGAACGCGATGAACGGGAAGTACAGCGAGATGGCCCGCTGTGAACGCATCCGGCTGCGGAGGTAGCTCTCGGCGCGTTCGGTGAACCGCCTGGCCGCATACTCCTCCCTGCGGTACGCCTGGGCTGCGCGCAGACCCGCGATGTTCTCCTGGAAGTCGGCGTTGACGAGCGAGATTCGTTCGCGCGAGACGGTGTACGCGACCGAGGACACTTTTCTGAACACCAGGGTCGCTACGACCAGTGGCGGGATGACCGCGAGTGCGACCACCGCGAGCGTCGGGTCGGTGACGAGCAGGGCGATGGAAATTCCCAACAACGTCAGGACACTCACGACGGCAGTGGACATCCCGGTTTGGATGAACGTCGACAGTGCGTCGACGTCGGTGGTCATGCGGGTCATGATTCGGCCGGACAGTTCGCGCTCGTAGTAGTCGAGCCCCAACCGCTGCAGGTGGGCATAGCTGCGAACCCGAAGACCGAACAGGACCCGCTCGCCGGTTCGCGCGGTGAGCACCGTCATGACGGCGACGACGAGCCAGTCCGCGACGACGAGGGCGACACCGCCGATCGCGGCCACCCACAGCGTCGAGGAGTTCTCGGGGACGACGCCGTGGTCGATGGCGTATCGGACGATCGAGGGGAACGCGATGGCGGCGAGGGCGTCGAGTGCGAGACACACGATCACCGTCGCGAGCAGCAGACGGACCGGTCGCAGGATTCGTGCGAGTCCGAAACGAGGTTCGGGGGTGCGCAGTGCTGCGGAGTCTCCTGCTGGCGTTTCGGTCGCGGGAGGCAGTTCGCGGACCGCTGCCGCGAGTTCGGGAGTTGCCGCGACCGAGCCCAGCGCACCGCTCATCGGGCCGCCCTTCCCGGTTCCGGAACCGGAGCCGCCGGCCGTGCGTTCGAGGACCTCGTCGCCCGTCGCCCCGGACACGTCGAACGTCTCGGGCCACAAATCGGCTTCGGGCACACTGCTCGGTTCGGCCTCGGGCACACTCGGCTCCACCGCGGGCACGGCCTCGTCGCCGGACGCGAACAGTTCCCGAAAGAGCGGGCAGCGATCATCGAGTTCGTCGACGGTGCCCACGTCGACGATGCGTCCACCGTCGAGCACGGCGACGCGGTCGGCGAGCGACAGAGTGGACCTTCGGTGGGCGAGTATCAGCGTGGTCCGGCGACGGTCCGCGCGTAAGGCATCGAAGATCGCGGCCTCGGTCGTGGCGTCGACAGCAGACGTGGCGTCGTCGAGTACGAGCACTCGCGGGTCGGTGAGAAGGGCGCGAGCCAGCGCGATTCTCTGCCGCTGTCCGCCCGAGAGCGTGAGGCCGCGCTCACCGACCACGGTGTCGTATCCGTCGGCGAGTGCGGAGACGAATTCGTCGGCCTGCGCCATGCGTGCTGCCGCCCGGATTTCTTCGGCGGTGGCGTCGGGCCGACCGAGGGCGATGTTCGCGGCGACCGAGTCGGAGAAAAGAAACGGCTCGTCGAACACGAGCGAGACGGCGCCGCGCAGTTCACCGGCGCGGATCTCGGCGACGTCGACGGTCTCGCCGCGACCGACGATCGAGACGGAGCCTGCGTCGGGTGCGTAGAAGCGGGGGAGCAGCAGTGAGAGTGCCGTCTTGCCCGATCCGGACGGGCCGACGACGGCGACGGTTTCACACGGCGCGATCTGCAGGTCCAACCCACGCAGAACATCACGATCATGGTCGAACCCGAAGGTAACCGATTGCAGCTCGACGCCGAGTGGCCCTTCGGGAACCGAGACGGGGTGCGGCGGATCGTCGACGTCGGGCTCGGTATCGATGACGTCGTAGACGCGCTCGACCGCTGCACGCGACAACTGAGCGAGCACCACGATCGAGGAGAGCTGACGGGTGAGTGCCGCCATCGCCGTGACGTAGGTGGCGAAGGCGAGGAAGGTGCCGACCGTGATCGACCCGTGCATGGTCAGGAGGCCGCCGAGCACGATGATGCCGACGAGCCCGAGCTGCGGAAATGCTGCGATGGTCGGTGCGAAGCGTGAGTTGATCCGGGCGGACCGGAGACGGTGCGCATACAGCGTGCGGCTGTGCTGCTCGAGCTGGTCGACCGCCCGTTCCTCCTGACCGAAGCCTTTGACGACTCGGACTCCGGTGACCGTTTCCTCGACGTGCTGGGCGAGATCGGCGGCGCTCTGCTGGGCCGCCCACGTGGCCGCGAACAGTTTGGGTCGCATGGTCGACACCACGTAGGCGACGGCAGGAGCGACGACGAGTGCCACGAGGGTGAGCAGTGGAGACAGCCACACCATGATCGTGAGGGCCAGAACGAACTGGAGCAGCGACCCGATCGACATCGGCACCATGGCAAGCAGACCCTGCACCAGCTGCAGGTCGGTGATGGATCGTGACACCACCTGTCCGGTGCGGATGCGGTCCTGTTTGCGGCCGTCGAGACGCTGCAGTGACCCCAGCAGACGAAGCCGAAGATCGTGTTGCACGTCGAGAGACAGCCGACCGGACAACATTCGTCGTCCGTACTGGCACCCGAATCTGACAGCGGCCAGAAGAGCGATGAGCCCCGCGACGACCGCGACGGTGTGTCCAGGGTCGCCGGCACCGGCAGCGTCCACCGCGACTTTGGTGAGCAGGGGGAAGGTGATGTCGATGACCGCGGCTATCACCGTGACGCTCAAGGCGCCCACGACCAGCCGTCGATGCGTCCAGCATTCGCGGGTCAGACGGCGAATCCAACCCGGGCCCGCGCCCGGGGCCGGATCAAGGGCCGGGGCGCCCGTTTCCGGCGTCGCAGTCTGCTGAGTCATCGAGTTCCACGTTAGACTCGCACCCCGACAGCGGAGATGTCAGTGCACCCGCACAGGGGACCTGTCAGTGCACCCACACAGGGGACCTGTCAGTGCACGTCGCGTTGCCTGGTCAGTGCCCACCCCGCCGCACAGATCACCAGCGCCCACACGACCATCGCGACGACACCGGTGGTGAACGACGGCAGCGATTCCACAGGGTCGGGGTTTCCCGCATTCACGATCGATCCGGTCGTTGCGGAGACCGGCAGGATCCGGGCGAGACCGTCCGCCCCGATTGCGCCGAGCAGGAGACGCAGGACGAATTCGACGATCGTGTACCACGCGAGGAGACCGAAGGCTGCGCTCGTGGCGGACCGCGTCAGCATCGCCAGCCCGCTTCCGATCAACGACCAGGCGAGTGCGGCCACCAGTGCCGCACCCAATCTGGCGAAGAGTGCGGCATTCACGTGGAAGTCGTCGCCCCCGAATGCCAGGAGAACCGGGAGTACCGCGACTTCGACGACGAGACAGAGGGCTACGCCGAAAGCTGCGTCGACCGCGATCTTCGCCCCGATCACCACATCGCGTCGCTGTGTGGTGACGAAGCTGGTGGCCAGGGTTCGGTGACGGAACTCGGACCCGAAGTTCAGCGCGCCGAACAGTCCCGAGAACAGGATTGCGAGTGCGAGTGGCGCAGCCAATGCAGTGAGGGTGGCGTAGGGATCGTTTCCGGTCGTGTCCTCGGTGTGGAACATTCGCATGAGGGGCAGGGCGACCGCTGCGGCGAACATGCCGATGACGACCGGGACCAGTGCCACGGCCCACCATTCGCGAAGGCCGACCACCTTGCGGTACTCGGAGCGTAAGGAATCGATCACCGGACGTCTCCCTGCCATTGCCGGGGCGGATGGCCGGGTGGCGGCTGGATGTGTGCGTTGGGTGCCTGCCCTTGCCACCGCGCAGGGGGAACGCCGTAACCAGCGGGGGCGGCCGTGCTCGCGCCCGGCACGAACTGGCCGGACGAGATCTGCCGGTACAACTGTTCGAGGTCGCCTCGGTCTTCGAACACTGCGTACAGGCCGACACCTGTGGCTGCGGCGATGCGCTCCACGGTCGTGACGGTCGCCCCCACGACGGCGATCCGTCCGTCTGCGAGCGATCGGGTGTCGACGACACTGCCGGCCGCGAGTGCGGTCGCGAGCGCCGCAGGATCGGAGCAGGCGACCAGGAGACGGTCCTGCTGTGCGCGACGCAGATGGTCGATGTGGCCCTGGAATGCGAGTTGGCCGTTGCCGAGGATCACGACGTGATCCACGAGGTGTTCCACGTCGTGCAGATTCGTGGCGGCGAGCAGGACTGTGCCGCCGCCGGCCGCGAATTCTTCGAGAAAGTTTCGTAGCCAGGTGACTTCCGCGGGATCCATGCCTTCGGTCGGTTCGTCGAGGACGAGGATGTGTGGAGTGCCGAGGAGAGCGGTGGCGAGCGCGAGTCGTCGGCGCATGCCCGGATCGAGTCGGTCGGCGGGGTGCGCGGCGACGTCGGACAGTCCTACCGTCGCAAGCACCTGGTCGGCTCGGACGTCCGGAACCCCGGCAGCAGCCGTGTGTACGAGCAGGTGAGCCCGCGCGGTTCGTTGCGGGTGCAGGGCCGCGGGGCCGAGATCCGCGCCGATGGTTCGAGCGGGTCGTCCGAGATGCGCGAACGGTAGGCCGTCCACGGCGGTGTCACCGGAAGTGGGTTTGACGAGGCCGAGAACCATGCGAAGAACGGATGACTTCCCGGAGCCCGGGTGGCCGAGCAGTCCTGTGATCGACCCTCGCCGCACGGTGAAGCTCAGGTCCGTGACCGCCTGCACGTCCTTGTAGTTCTTCGACACGTCGTTCACCGCGATGGGCGGCGCGAGAATGCCGGGACCCGCTGCAGTCAATGCGTGCCCTCCCTGGCCGATATCGAACGTGCTCGCCGAACGGGACGGCGCGCGTGGAAACGCTGCCGACACTACTTCACCCGACCCGGGGACACAGCGGTGCACGGCGGGGCATGCTGGGAGTACTCGCCATGCTGGGTGTACTCGATTGGGGCAACTCATGAGCCGGAAACATCACAAGACTTCGAACGCGTATCTGACGCCGGCGTACACGGGCCGTATGTCCGTGGAGCCGTTTCCGGCGCTGCGCCTACCCGAGGACGAAACCGATCCGGAGGCCGCGTATCGGTTCATCCACGACGAGCTGATGCTCGACGGTAGTTCGCGTCTGAACCTTGCCACGTTCGTGACCACGTGGATGGATCCGCAGGCGGACAAGCTGATGGCGGAGACGTTCGACAAGAACATGATCGACAAGGACGAGTATCCGGCGACTGCGGCGATCGAGTCGCGGTGTGTCGCGATGGTGGCAGATCTCTTCCACGCACCGGGCCTGTCGGACACGGACGCGTCGAGTGCGACGGGCGTGTCGACGATCGGCTCGAGTGAGGCCGTGATGTTGGCCGGGTTGGCGATGAAGTGGCGCTGGCGCTCGGCGCGCGAGGCAGCGGGCGCCGACACGAGCCGTCCGAATCTGGTGCTGGGCAGCAATGTTCAAGTGGTGTGGGAGAAGTTCTGTCGCTACTTCGACGTGGAGGCGAAGTACCTGCCGATGGAGCCGGGTCGCTATGTGATCACCCCCGAGCAGGTACGTGAAGCGGTGGACGGGAACACGATCGGTGTGGTCGCCATCGCCGGAACCACCTACACGGGCGAGATCGAAGCGGTCGAGGAGATTGCCGAAACACTCGATCGTCTGTCCGAATCGGGTGGCCCGGACGTGCCGATGCACGTCGATGCCGCAAGCGGGGGCTTCGTGCTTCCGTTTCTGCACCCGAACCTGAAATGGGACTTCAGAGTTCCGCGGGTTGTCTCGATCAACGTCAGTGGCCACAAGTACGGGCTCACCTATCCGGGCATCGGGTTCGTGGTGTGGCGCGCCGCGGAGTACCTGCCGGAGGACTTGGTGTTTCGGGTCAACTACCTCGGTGGCGACATGCCGACATTCACCCTGAACTTCTCGCGTCCGGGAAATCAGGTCGTGGGCCAGTACTACAACTTCCTGCGGCTCGGTCGAACCGGCTACCGAGCAATCATGGAGGCGTTGCGTGACACCGCAGTTCGGGTGAGCGAACGGTTGTCGAAACTCGAGGCCGTTCGAGTGATCACCGACGGCAGTGTCATCCCGGTGGTCACGTTCGAGCTCGACGGGGACCCTGGGTTCACCGTGTTCGACGTATCGCACGAACTACGCGCACGCGGATGGCAGGTGCCCGCGTACACGATGCCCGCGGACGCGGAGAGTGTTGCCGTTCTTCGGATCGTCGTTCGGGAGGGATTCAGCGCGGACCTGGGTCGCGAGCTGAGCGAGGCGATCGAAACGGTGTGCGGAGAACTACGGCAGAAGGGCGGCGGCTTCGCCAGCGCCGAACATTTCGCTCACTGAGGCGCGATCCGGCCAAGCTCTGCGCGAGCTGTGTCGTCGTCCTCCATATCGATCACCATCGGGAAGCGGGCAGGAGGGGCACCGAACGCCTGCTTGGCGTTCTTGATGACGCCCTTGCCGATCGCCCGGTTGCCGGCCCCGCCGATCGCGGCGCCGATACCGGCCGGCACGAGTTTGCCGAGGACAAGTGCACTGCGCTTCGCCGCGTACTTCGTGATCCACTTGCGAACAAGAGAGCTGTTGACGCCGCGCATGGTTGTCCCCGGAAGGCGCGACGTGATCGCCGTGCTCCAGTTCTTGGCGGTCAGTCCGGTTGCCTTCTGAACGATCTCCATCCCGGATTCCCCGAGGGCAACCGAGAGGACGAGCGCACGGCGCTGCTGATGGTCGGCGGGGGAGATGCCGTGCACGCTTGCCACTGCGAGGGTCAGCAAAGCGGACGCCTCGAGAAAGAACGCCGATTCGGCGCCGACCGCGGCAAGTGACGCGATCGTGCCGACGCCCGGGATCGTGGCCGTGGCGCCGACGGCACCGCCGCTGCCGGTCACCGCTGTCAGGAACATCTTCTCCATGCGTTCGATGATCTGCGCGGGTGACTCGTCGGGGTGCGCCCGCCGGACGCGATCTACGTACTTCGCGACTGCGGGGGCCTGAAGACGGCTGCCGTTGTCCAGAACCGAAACGAGGATCTTCTCGATTCGGCCGTCGGGTGCCTGCGCGTTGTCGGCCATCGATGCTCCCATCGGGTTGTGCGTGCGACGTCGACTCTATGCGAACTTCCGATTCCACCTTGTCGTACTCACGCCTAGTGTGGTGTGTGTGCCGAGTTTCGACGGCGTCCACCGCACGCCACCACCTGCGTTGAGTCGATTCGTACACTGTTACGACGGTTATTGCATGTCCGGATTCGACGCGGGGGTTCATGCCGGTCTGCCTTCGCCGTACCTCACGCTGGTGTTGACGATGGATCGGCCATTGACGGTGCTCGGCTCGGGGACGAGTGCGAGCTACTCCGCGTTGGCCAGCGGCATCTCCATGGAACCGGTCGCCCTTCCGCACGACGGCCGGCAACGCGGCATTCAGATCTCGCTGACTCCGTTGGGAGCGCGCACTCTCCTGGGGCTGCCGACTGCCGAACTCGGCGATCATATCGTCGAACTGCGCGATGTCATCGGCAGCGATGCGAGCGAACTGCAGGAGAAGATCGCCGAGGTACCGACTTGGTCGGAACGGTTCGCGGTGTGCGACGAGGTGTTCCGGCGGCGTATCGCCGAAGCGGAGCCGAACCCGGATGTTCTGCACGGCTGGCACCGGCTCGTGGCCGACGGCACGGCCAGAGTGGCCGACGTGGCCGGGGAGATCGGTTGGAGCAGGCGGCATCTGGTGACCAGATTCCGGAGCGAATTCGGTCTGACGCCCAAAGATGCAGTGCGACTCGGCAGGTTCCATCGGTCGCACCAGTATCTGCGCCGGGACCGAATTCCCCCGCTGTCCGATGTTGCCGATCTGTGCGGATACTACGACCAGGCGCACATGGCCAGAGACTGGCGCGACCTTGCGGGAATGCCGCCGTCCGAGTGGCGACGTTCGGAGAACTTCTCATTCGTCCAAGACAGGCCGGCGCACGACGACGCACAGTGATTCGTATGAATACGACGGATACGCAAACCATTGTCTGGCCCACCCTGATGTACGCGGATGCGCGCGGTGCAATCCGCTTCCTCGTCGACACACTCGGTTTCGTGGAGAAGGCGGTGTACGGCGACGGAGACCGAGTCGACCACGCAGAACTCCGCTGGCCCGGTGGCGGCGGAATCATGCTCGGCTCGAGTCGTCCGGAACCGGCGACCTGCGCCGTTCCTCCCGGTGTCGGCTCCATATATCTGGTGATCGACAACCCGGACGAGATGTACGACCGGGTGGTGTCGGCGGGAGCCACCATCTCCGGAGAGTTGCGAGACGAGGACTACGGCTCGCGCGGTTTCACATGTCGCGATCCCGAAGGCGTCTACTGGAGCTTCGGGACGTACGGGGGAGCCTGAGCGACTCGGCGTCAACCCACCCAGTGCGACGCCGGTACGACCTCGTCCGGTTTCGGGGGGTTCGGGGGTGTGCCGTCACCGAACGGCCGCCCACCGAGCTTCTCGCGGCCGTGCGGCTCGAGCCAGTTCTTCAGGTCGGGGCCCTTCGGCACGATCCCGGTGGGGTTCACGTCGGTGTGGACGAGGTAGTAGTGGTCCTTGATGTGGGTGAAGTCGATCGTGTCGCCGAAGCCGGGAGTCTGGAACAGGTCGCGGGCATACGCCCACAACACCGGCATCTCCGTGAGCTTGCTGCGGTTGCACTTGAAGTGTCCGTGATAGACGGCATCGAACCGGGCCAAAGTGGTGAAAAGTCGAACGTCGGCCTCGGTGATGGTGTCTCCCACCAGGAATCGTCTGTCGGCCAGGCGGTCCGTGAGCCAGTCGAGGCGGTCGAACAATCGGTCGTATGCGGCCTCGTACGAATCCTGTGAACCTGCGAAACCACACCGATACACGCCGTTGTTGACGTCGCGGAACACCAGATCTGCCACCTCGTCGATCTCGCCCCGCAATTCCTCCGGGTACAGGTCGGGAGCGCCCTCTCGGTGGTACTGCTTCCATTCGGTCGAGAGGTCGAGCGTCATCTGGGGAAAGTCGTTGGTCACGACCTGGCCCGTCGGTACGTCGACGATCGCCGGCACGGTGATACCGCGGGGGTAGTCGGGGACGCGCGCAAAATAGGCGTCCTGGATACGCGGGATCTTCAGGACCGGGTCGATACCGCCGGGGTCGAGATCGAAGGTCCAGCTGCGCTGGTCGTGGGTCGGGCCGCACACTCCCATGGAGAGAACGTCGTCGAGCCCGAGGAGTCGTCGGACGATGATGGCTCGGTTGGCCCATGGGCAGGCCCGCGCCACGACGAGACGATAGCGACCGGGCTCCACCGGGTAGCCGTCACGGCCGTCCGCCGTGATCCGCGTTTCGATGTATCGAGTATCCCGAGTGTATTCCGAACCCGGCTGAACATAGGAGCCACTCGGAGCGTCCGCTCCGTCGGGATTCTGTTCCGGCGCAGTGCTTTCGGAATCCGTACCGTCGCTGCTCACGCTTCGTCTCCTCTGTGGTGTGGCTACTCTGCCCGAATCCTACCCCTCCTGTTGTTGAACGTTCAGTGACACGTGGAGGCCACCTTCGACGTACCCGAGCTTGTGTGCGAGAGCGTGTCCCGCGAAATTGTCTCGGTGCACACGGAATTGGGGGATCAAACCGCCGTCCAGTGCCGCGTCCGTCGCGATACGACCGACGGTCGAGGCGAGTCCGCGTCTGCGGTGTTCGGGCGTCGTGAGTACGGCGACGTCGGCGACCAACCCCTCGCGCTCGAGGTAGCCGGCAGTCGAGGTCGGATGCTCGTCGTCGGTGAGGATGGTGAACGACGAGTCGTGTTGGTCGAGATGCAGTTCTGCAGCGTCGTCCGGAGGGCATCCGTTCGCGACTGCGCGAGCATGCTGCAGCTCGTGGGAGACCAGCGGTTCGTCGCCCTCGGCAGGTTCCGCCCCCGCCGCGACGTAGTCGGTGGCGAAGAACAGCACCTCGGGCCCCACGCATCGCGCGGACCGGTCGTCGGTCAGAGAAAGCAGTGCGCTGGGGTCGGTGAACTCGTCGAGTGCGCGGCCCGCTGCACGGTCGGCCAGTCCGGCAGGGCCGACGAGGCAGTGGACGGCCCCGAGTCGAAGCAGCGCGATCGAGTCCGAGGTCGAAGTCTCGAGGACCCCGGAGGTGGACAGGGCGTCGTCGGGGAGTCCGAGCGCGCGGGCCCATGCAAGGCGTGCGATGGCGAGTTGATGCGGGTCCATTGCCTCACCGTATTCATCGAGCGTATATTCCATGTGGACTATTTGGTGCGGAGTAATGCGGAAAGTGGGGTGTAGAACGTGAGCGCAGACCTCACACCACTCGCTGTGACCGTGCTCGGTCTACTCGGTGAGCGGCCGATGCATCCGTACGAGATGTACCAACTGGCGTCGTTCCGGCGTGGCGAGCGTCTCGTGAAGTTGCGGCCCGGGTCGCTGTATCACACGGTCGACCGACTCGAACGAGACGAAATGGTTCGGGCGGTGGGCACCGATCGCGAGGGCAGACGTCCCGAGCGCACGACGTACGAGATCACCGGCACAGGCCGCGCCGCCATCGAGGACACCGTTCGTCGCATGCTCGAAGTGCCGGTCAACGAGTACCCGCGATTCCCGGTTGCGCTGGCAGAAGCCCACAACCTCGATGTCGACGTCGTCGTCGAATTGCTCCGCAGCAGAATCGCCGCGTTGTCAGGCGAGATCGATGCCATTTCCGATCGGTGGCAGCTGGCAGACGAGATGAACGTGCCGCGCATCTTTCGAATCGGCGAAGAATATCTGCAGGTCCTCGCCCGCGCGGAGCGCGAGTGGTTGACGAGCCTTGCAGGAGAGCTCGAGACCGGGGAAATTCCCTGGCTCTCACCAGAACTCGTCGAGCGCATCGAGCGCTCGATACGACTCACCGGGAAGCCGGCGGAAAAGACAGGGGACAAGACATGACGACCGAGCGCGTGAGGGTGCCGACCACAGAGCGGAGCCCGTGGCCCGCTCTGTGGGCCCTGGTCATCGGCTTCTTCATGATTCTCGTCGACAGCACGATCGTTGCCGTGGCGAACCCCGCGATCATGAACGACCTGCAGAGCGACATCAACAGCGTTGTCTGGGTGACCAGTGCGTATCTGCTGGCCTACGCGGTGCCGCTGCTGGTCACCGGGCGTCTCGGTGACCGATTCGGCCCGAAGAACGTCTACTTGATCGGATTGGTCCTCTTCACCGGTGCATCGCTGTGGTGCGGACTGTCCGGGACCATCACGATGCTGATCGTCGCCCGCGTCTTCCAAGGCTTCGGTGCTGCCCTCATGACCCCGCAGACGATGGCGGTGATCACCCGAACGTTCCCGCCGGATCGTCGTGGCACCGCCATGGGGCTGTGGGGCGCGGTGGCCGGCGTCGCGACACTGGTCGGGCCGCTTGCCGGCGGTGTTCTCGTGGACAACCTCGGCTGGGAATGGATCTTCATCGTCAACGTCCCGGTCGGTGTGATCGCGTTCGTGATGGCCTGGCGGTTGGTGCCGACCCTGCCCACCCACACGCACAGCTTCGACATCCCCGGCGTGTTCCTGAGTGCTGTGGGCATGTTCTTCCTCGTCTTCGGCATCCAGGAGGGGAGTTCGTACGACTGGTCCGCGCTCGTGTTGCTGTCCATCGGCGCGGGTCTGGTGATCCTCGGGGTGTTCGTTTGGTACCAGTCCTGGAGCAGGAGGGAACCGTTGGTGCCGCTCGGCCTGTTCGCCGATCGCAACTTCTCGCTTGCGAACGTGGCCATCACGGCAATGGGCTTCGCGATCACCGCGATGGTTCTGCCGCTGATGTTCTACACACAGGCCGTTCGGGGAATGACCCCGACGTCGTCCGCGCTGTTGCTCGTGCCGATGGCGGTCCTGACCGGTGTGTTCGCGCCGTTCGTGGGCCGACTGGTCGACCGCACTCATCCGCGGTACATCGCCGGCACGGGGTTCCTGATGTTCGCGGTTGCACTCGGCTGGCTGGCGTCGGTCATGACTCCCGAAGCCGAGGTGTGGCAACTGTTGTTGCCGATCGGACTGATCGGTCTCGCCAACGCGTGCATCTGGTCGCCGCTGGCAGCAACGGCCACCCACAACCTGCCGCCGCAGAAGGCGGGCGCCGGCGCGGGTGTCTACAACACCACTCGTCAGGTGGGCGCAGTTCTCGGTAGTGCGGCGATCGGTGCCCTCATCACCTCACGACTGGCAGCAGGCGGGCTTGGCGGCGGTGGTGGTGAGGAGTCGGCCACGCAACAGCTTCCGGAGATCATCCGTCAACCGTTCAGTACCGCGATGTCCGAGTCGATGTGGCTGCCGGCGGTCGTGCTTCTGGTCGGCTTCGTCGCCGCGGTGTTCTTCGCCCGACCGGAGCGCCAGGCCCAGGCCGACGGCGAGCCGGCTACGACCGAAACGAATCCGGAAAGAGCACTGCAGGATTGAGGTAGTCGGTCGGATCGAAGGCGCGTTTGAGTGTCCACATCGCGTCGATGTCCTCCGGCGTGAGTGTGAGGTCCAGATAGTTGCGCTTGAGCGTGCCGACACCGTGTTCGGAACTCACGTTTCCGTGGTGACGGCGAACGACGTCGAGGATGGCCGGGTAGAGGTCGGTCTCGTCGGGGCAGCGCAACACGTTGAAGTGGATGTTTCCTTCCGCGACGTGGCCGAACAGGACCGGGATCGCCTCGGGCGCGAGTCGGTTCACGGTCGCCACCGCCTCATGGGTGAAATCGGCCAAGGTGTCGAGGGGCAGGGCCGCATCGAACTTGACGGGTGGACCGAACAGCCCGACGAGCTCGGCGAAGACTTCACGTGCGGCCCACACCCGCTCGCGGCCGATCGCGTCCATTCCCACCGCGGGCTCGTCGCGGATGGCACACTGCGACAGCGCAGTTGCCGGTTCGTCGGTGCGGTCCTCGTTTCCGGAGAACTCGACCAGGAGATACCAGAGCCGGCCGGTGGGGACCGCAGCGCCGAGATGCTCGGCGGCAAGGTGCAGGCCACGGCCGTCGACGAGTTCGAGAGCATCCACCTCGCGGTGCCGACGCAGGATACGGCCGGCATCGATCACGTCTTCGAGTCGATCGAAGCCGGCCAGAGCACACACTCGGTGCGAGGGGATCGGTCGTAAGCGCAGCTCGACGGCCGTGACGACTCCGAGAGTTCCCTCGCTGCCTGCCCAGAGGGACAGCAGGTCGTAACCCGTGTTGTCGGCCCGGACTCGAGGTGTGCGCCGCACGATGGAACTGTCGGGGAGGACGACCTCGAGTCCGGTCACCTGGGCCGACATGTTGCCGTAGCGGACAGTGTGGAGCCCGCCCGCGTTCGTTGCGACCATGCCGCCCACGGTGGCGGAGTCCCTCGAAGCGATGTCGACGCCGAACAGCAAGCTCGAGCCCGCAGCTACCTCCCGTAGGCGAGCGAGGGTGACTCCGGCACCGACAGTGACGCGCAGCCCCTCGGAATCCACTTCGCCGACGTGGGTGAGTCTTTCGGTGGACAACATGACGTCGTCGTTCTCGGGGACGGTGCCGGCGACGAGTCCGGTCCGGCCGCCCTGCACGGTGACCTTCACGCCCCGTTCCCGGCAGACGGTGAGAACTGCGGCCACCTGGGCGGTGTCCGCGGGCCGGACGAGGGCGACGGCTCGGCCACAGTGTCGACCCGTGTGATCGGTGGCGCGAGAGCGCAGTACGTCCGGATCCGTGGTCACGTACCGCCCGCCCACCACCTGGGCGAGGGCCTCGTCCAGCGCAGCAGTCGTGCGATCGTCGGTCACATCCCGATCGTATGCCCGAAACCTGTGGCACCCTGGCGTCATGACCGAGCCGTCGAAGACAGAGCAGCCCACCCGACTGGAACGAGTGACGACCGAGGCGGGTGCCGAGATCGCGATCCTGACGTTCGCGCACGGACCCCTCAATCTGTTCGATCAGGACATGTTCGACTCCGTGCAGGCTCGTGTCGGCGAGCTGACAGCCAGCCCGCCACGCGCGGTCCTACTGCGCGCCGAGGGCAAGGTGGTGTCGGCCGGCGTCGACGTCAACGTGTTCTCCGGACTCGACGCCGCGCAAGGCGCCGACCTCTGGCAGAAGCTGTTCGCGACGGTGTGCCATCCGCTCGAGGCGCTGCCGTGTCCGGTCGTCTACGCGGCGCACGGACTCACCCTCACCGCGGCCTTCGAGATCGCGCTCGCGTGCGACATCGTGTTGGCCGCGCCGAAGGCCAAGTTCGGCCTCGTCGAGACCGTCGTGGGTCTGACGCCGTCCATGGGCGGTCCGCAGCGTCTCGCCGAACGCGCCGGCTCGGGGCGGGCCCGGGAGTTGGTGATGACGGGCGATCTGTACGACGCGGAGACGATGCACGCGTGGGGCGTGGTCAATGCCGTTCACGAGGACGTGGACGAAGCCGCGCGTGCGTTGACCGCGCGCCTGGCAGACGGCCCCACGAGGGCGCATGCGGCGACCAAGCAGATCGTCGAGGCCTGGCGATCCGGCGGCGTCGCGCATGCGGATTCCGTGACGCCGACCGTCTCGGGTGAGCTCTTCGAGACGGAGGATCTGGTCGGTGCGGTGCGGAGCTTCCTCGACGTGGGTCCGGGTAAGGCCACGTACCAGGGGAGCTGACCCAGGACCTGATCCGGCGCGCACGGCTCGATCTGAGACGGAATGTGATCCACGCCATATAGTCGTCTGTACTGATCGCGAGAGCGGAGGTGCAGATGTCGTCATCGTTGGTGGAGTATCCGAGTAGTCGGCGATTTCTACGCGACGACAGGATGGTGCGCGGACGTGACGGGCTGCTGCGATACGGCGGCCTCGAACCATCACTGTCGGAACTCCTGGACATCGCCGTCCACCGGTTCTCGGATCGAACGGCGGTGGAGGAACTGGGCGGGCAGTCGATCACCTACGCGGAGTTGTGGCAATCCGCCGCGCATCTCGCCGGCGGTCTCAAAGGGCACGGCGTCGAGATCGGGGATCGTGTCGCCGTCTGTCAGCCGGTGGGTGCGCGCTGGGTGGAGACATTTCTCGGGGTGGTGCTCGCAGGCGCGGTGCCGGTCATGGTCGACCCAGGATGGGGAGCGGACCGGGTCGAGTTGGTCGAGGCCGACAGCGGCTCGGTGCTGACCCTCGCTGCAGAGTTGCCGGAGGGCGTCGCGTTCATCGACGACGGTGCGGCCCCCGACGAGATGGCACTGCTCGCATACACCGTCGACACCGGTGAGGCCACGGGAGTGGAACTCAGCAACGAGAATCTGCTGTCGAGCATCGAGTCCGTCGTGCACTTACGCGCTTTCGGGGATGCGGGGATTCGCAATCTGGTGGTCGATCCCGACCTGCAGACCGTGGCATCTGCGGTGGAGGTGCTGTCGACTCTCGCGGTCGGTGGAACGGTCGTTCTGACCACGAGCACCGAAGTCGAGGCGTGGTGGACGAGCGGCGCCGACGTGCTGACGGCGACACCGAGCACCTTGCTGACCGCACTGGAGACCCACGACGTGACCGATTTCGGACGCCGCGCCGTGCGACTGATCGACTACAGCGGAAGCGGATTCGGTGCGCAGGATGCCGCCACCCTCCGTGAAGCCTTCCCGGGCGCGAGACATTTCGCGACCTGGGGGCTCCCCGAAACCTGCGGTGTCGGCTTCGTACTGCCCGACGAGTGCGGCGTCGCTCACGTCGGCACCGTGGGAATTGCGTACGGCGGAATGGAGGTGGCACTGTATGGGCCGGACGCCGAGCACGGGCTCGGTGAACTACTCTGCCGCGGTCCGGCCGTGACGCGCGGCTATTGGAACCGGCCTAAGGAAACTGCAGACAGTTTCACCGGTGGTTGGTTTCATACGGGCGATTCCGCGTCGGTGGACGGCGAGGGGTTCGTGCGGATCACTTCGGGAAAGGCAGTTGCATGAGTCGTCGCGTCGCCGAGTTGCACATGCACATCGAAGGGTCGCTCGAACCCGAGTTGATCTTCGAACTCGCGGAGCGGAACCGAGTCTCACTGCCGTACAAGGACATCGACGATCTACGGTCGCGTTACGAGTTCACCGACCTACAGTCGTTTCTCGACCTGTACTTCACCAACATGCAGGTACTGCGAACGGAACAGGACTTCGCCGACCTCACCCGCGCGTACTTCGAACGAGCGGCACGAGCGGGTGTCGCGCACGCGGAGGTGTTCTGCAATCCACAAGCTCATATGGCGCGCGGAGTGGCACTCGAGACCGTCGTGAACGGAATGATGGATGCGGTGGCATCCAGCGAGCGAGACTTCGGTCTCAGCACCAATGTCATCGCCGCGGTGCTACGAGACCGGCCGGTCCACGAGGCCGCGGACATGCTCGGGGGTCTTCTCGCCATGAGCGCCCCGATCGTCGGGATCGGGCTCGACTCCGCAGAGGTCGGCAACCCGCCCTCCCTGTTCGAGGACGTGTTCGCGCGTGCCCGCGCGGAGGGTTTGCACGTCGTTGCCCATGCTGGTGAGGAAGGGCCACCCGAATACGTCTGGCAGGCACTCGACCTCCTCGGGGCAGAACGAATCGACCACGGAGTTCGTGCGCTCGAGGATCCGGAGTTGGTTCGGCGCCTCGTGGACGAGGAGATTCCTCTGACGGTGTGCCCACTGTCGAACGTTCGGCTCCGAGTTTTCGACACCATCGAGGAGCACCCGCTGCGCCGGATGATGGACGAAGGGCTGATCGTCACCGTGAACTCGGACGACCCCGCCTACTTCGGCGGATACGTGGACGACAATTTCGACGCGCTGCGTGGGGGTATCGAGTTGACCGATGCCGAGCGAGACCTACTTGCCCGCAATTCGATTCGTGCTTCTTTCGCAAGTGACGCACGAAAGGCCGAGCTACTCGCCGCGTTCTGATTCGATCTCTCGGACCGCCGCCAGTAGGACTCGGTCGAGTCCGAAGGGTGCGATCAGCGAGAGGCCGACAGGCAGGCCGCCGGACGCGGACAACGGCACGGTCGCGGTCGGTAAGCCGGCGATGCTCGAGATCGCAGTCAGCATGCCCGTATTGCGCAGGACCGTGTCTCGAAGGAGAGCGAGGTCGGCACTTCGCTCCGGTGCGGCAGAGGACGTCGTGGGGATGACGAGGATGCGACCGCCCATGAACCGCTCGATCGCCGCGGCAGCTTCGCCGATTCTGCTCAGCTGACGCGCGTACGCGGACTCGGTGACCCGGCCGGCCTCCGCGAAGTTGTCGCGCGCCTCGGCTCCCAGCGTCGCCGATGCGGTCGCGACGAACTCGCCGTGAGCCGACCGCGCCTCGTAGCCCTGGACTGCGCTGACGGCGTCGAACCAGTCCGGCAACGAACCGATATCGGGATCTGCCCTGGTGATGTCCTCGAAGGATGGATCCTCGAGCGCGGTGCGGAGCGCGGCCGACACCTCGGCATCCGCGATCGCACCGAGGCCGTCGGAGGTGACGAACGATCCGTCGAATTCGCTCGGACCGCTCGGTAGCAGGACGTCGGACACCCGCTCCAGTGTCTCGAAATCGCGGCACGCCCAGGCTGGAAGATCGAACGTGGAGGACAGTGCCAGCAATCCTGAAGTCGAGATCGCACCCCGGGACGGAACGAACCCGTACAAACCTTGGTAGGACGCGGGTATTCGTATCGAACCGGTGGTGTCGACACCCAGCGCGATGTCCGCGACGCCGCTGGACACTGCACTGGTCGCGCCCGAGCTCGAGCCGCCGGGAATCCGCCCCGTCGCAGTGGGATTGGGTGGTGCGGTAGCGCTTCCTCCTGTGCCGGTGTGGCCGTACCCGAGATCGTCTGTGTGCGCGAGACCGGTCAGGTCCGCGCCTGCATTCAGGAGTGCAGAGACAGCGTCGGCGGTCACCGACTCGACGGGAGCGGCCGACAGCCATTGCCGGTTGCCGGCGCCGATCTGTTGCTGCGCCACCGCGTACAGGTCCGTGACTGCGATGCGGAGACCGTCGAGTGGTCCGCCGAAGGTGGCACGCAGCAGGGGATCGCCCGCGACTCGCCAGATTTCGCCGTCGGACAATTCGGCGGGGGATGGGCCACCGCCGGGGAGCGGCGGGACCTTCGGGTCAGATGGTGAGCCGCATCCGGCCACGCCGACACCGGCGAGCATGGACAGAGCCCCGGCACCGGTCAGGTGCAGGAATCCTCGTCGATCGAGTATCCGCACCCCGCCACGTTAGCGGCCGAGGACCTGCTGCAAGTAGGGGTTGTCGAACATTCGGTCCGGATCGTACTTGTCTCGGACCGTCACGAAGTCGTCGAAGTGGCGATACGTGGATCGGAGATCGCCCGCGTTGCGGCCGTGCATCTTGCCCCAGTGCGGGCGCCCGTCCACCGCGCGCGCGATCTGCTCGACCGCATCGAAGTACGGCTGATGCTCGCGCCGGTGATACTGGTGCACCGCGATGTATGCCGTGTCGCGGCCGTTGGCGGTGGACAGCCAGACGTCGTCTGCGGCAGCGAAGCGGACCTCAACGGGAAACGCGACGGTGAATCCGGAATCGGTGACCCACTTGTCGATCTCGGTGAGAGTGGCCTCCACTGTATCGGCGGGGATCGCGTATTCCATCTCGCGGAATCTGACCCGCCGGGGAGAGGCGAACACGCGATAGCTGCGGTCGGTGAACTCGCGCCGGGTCAGCGCACGAGAAGTGATGCGGTTGATCTGCGGAATCACGGAAGGCACGAGGGTGGAGATTCGATTGACGCCTTCGAAGACCACGTTGCTGAGGAGTTCGTCCTCGATGTACGACCGCGCTGGATGGGTCGGCGTGTTCGGAGTGTTCCGTGGCCTTCGCGTGTTGCGCTTCGTCATCGTGCGGCGGGTGTGCGGGAACCAGTAGAACTCGAAGTGATCGACGAGTTCGCGGTCGTCCGCGAGTCGCATGAGTGTCTCGTCGAGTGATTCCGGTGCTTCGACGGCGGTCATCGAGAAATGCGGAATGCAGTGCAGCGTGATCTTCGACAGGATGCCGATGGCACCGAGGCCGAGGCGGGCCGCCTCGAACAGTTCGCTGTTCTCCGTAGCCGAACAGTCCGCAACCGAACCATCGGAGAGCACGATCTGCAGTCCGACGACCTGGGTGGCGAGCCCTCCGAAGCCGGCGCCGGTCCCGTGCGTTCCGGTGGAGATCGCGCCGGCGATCGACTGCACGTCGATGTCGCCGAGGTTGGTCATTGCCAGCCCGCGGTGCCACAAGAGTTCGTTCAGGTCGTGGAGGCGGGTGCCTGCGAGAACGGTGACGTGCGCACCGTCGGCGATCAGATTCACCGATTCGATGCCTGTGAGACCGTCCAGGCCGACCAGCACGCCGTCCGTGACTGCAACTCCGGTGAACGAATGCCCAGCTCCGACGGCCTTCACGTGCAGGCCGCGACGGGCCGCGTCCTGCACGATCTTCTGCAGTTCGGACACCGATTGGGGGGTCTCGAATCGATGCGGATGGGCAGATTGAGTGCCTGCCCAGTTGCGCCACGTGTCCAGTGCCATGGGTCCAATCATGAACTTGGACGAGCGTCCAGGCAAATGTGCACGGTCGGGGGACTCTGTCGAACTACGATCGACACATGCTGAACAGGCTTCCTGCAGACGAACGTCGGGCCCAGTTGGTGGAGTCTGCCCTCGCGATCGCCGAACAACGTGGAGTTGCTTCGGTCACGGTGCGGGCGGTAGCGGAGGAAGCGGGTGTGTCCCTCGGGGTCGTGCACTATTGCTTCGAGAGCAAGGAAGCGTTGCTCGCGGCAATGGGACAGGCGCTGGTCCTGCAGCTGAGCGAGTCGATGAGAATGGCCTTCGGGCAGGTGCGTCATGCCCCCGAATTGGTCGGTGTCAGCGGACTTCGTGAACTGCTGCACATCGGGCTGAGTGCGATGTGGCCGATTCTCGAGGAGACCCCTGACCGTCAGTTGCTCACCTACGAGATCACCGCTCTGTCCCTGCGGCACAAGGCGGGTGGAGCGGAACATGCCGGTGACATCGCCAACGAGCAGTACCAGATCATGGACGAAGAGGCTGTTCACTTCTTCGAGGAGTGCGCACGTATGACCGGGGTGCGTTGGACCGAACCACTGGCAGCGGTGGCGCGATTCGCGCTGGCGATACTGGACGGGCTCGTGCTTCGGTGGCTGGTGGACCGCGACGGTGAAGCGATGATCGCGGCCCTCGACGATCTGGTTCGAGTGATCGCGGACAAGGCTACGGCCGACTGATTCGACAACCTGGACAATCGTCCAATTCGATGATTGACTGGCGTGGATCAGCGACGATTGGAATCACGTGAGCCCGACACTCGACCGACTGACGGCAGCAACGCAGACGTTCGATCCGCCATTGGCGGCCCTGGACTTGACCACGCTCCGCGCCAACGCCGCTGATCTGGTGCGGCGCGCGGGCGGCACACCGGTCCGGGTGGCGAGCAAATCGGTTCGATGCAGAGCCGTTCTCGAGATCGCACTGGGAGAAGGTCTCACCGAGGCCGACGGCTTTCGCGGGATCATGGCGTATTCGCTGCGCGAAGCAATCTGGTTGGCGCGAGCCGGCGCCGAGGACGTCTTGATGGGCTATCCCACGACGGACCGCGCGGCCATCGCGGAACTGGCCGGCGATCGGTCTCTTCGCGAGCGCATCACTCTGATGATCGACTCGCCCACCCACCTCGACGTTGTCCGCGCGGCCGCCGGTGCCGAAGTCACCGGTGTGCGCGTGTGCATCGATGTCGACTCCTCGCTGCGAGTAGGGCCCATCCATATCGGCGTACGACGTTCCCCGCTTCGTGATCCGGACGCCGTCTCCGCGCTGGCGCAGAAGGCTCGCGCGCTGAACTTCATGGTTGCCGGGGTGATGTTCTACGAAGCGCAGATCGCAGGCCTCCCCGACACCTCACGCCCGGTCGAGTGGATGAAGCGGGCATCTGTCGACGAACTGTCCACGCGCCGTGGTGCCGTCGTGGCGGCAGTGCGGTCGGTCGTCGGAGACCTGGAAATCGTCAACAGTGGTGGAACCGGCTCTCTCGAGGTGAGCTCCGCGCATCCCGACGTCACCGAGGTGACTGCCGGATCCGGCCTCTATACGCCGACACTGTTCGACAGATACCGCGCCTTCACTCCGCGCCCCGCGTTGTTCTTCGCGCTGTCTGCAGTTCGTAAGCCGACACCGAAGATCGTCACCCTGTTCGGTGGTGGCTACATCGCGTCCGGCCCCGCCGGCAAGACGCGCGTGCCTTCACCGACCTGGCCCCGCGGACTGAAGTTGCTGCGAAACGAAGGTGCCGGCGAGGTTCAGACGCCTGTCACCGGCGGACCTGCCGGCGATCTGGAGATCGGTGATCGGGTCTGGTTCCGGCACGCGAAAGCCGGTGAGCTGTGCGAACGTTTCAACATTCTGCACCTGGTCGACTCCGACGGATCGCACTCGACTGTTCCCACCTACCGGGGCGAAGGACTCAACTTCGGTTGAGCCGACCTCGATCGACCGGAGCCGTCAGCCGCATGAACGCGCCGAGTTCCATCAAACCCTCGGGTGTGCTCGGGACGTACTGGGTGAGGGCAGTGGATCGAATCACGAACGCCGCCCACTTCGCCCGGGACACAGCAACGTTGAGTCGGTTCCGCGACAACAGAAACGACATTCCGCGTGGCACGTCCTCGATCGCGGATGCTGTCATGGACACGATGACGACAGGAGCTTCGCGGCCCTGGAACTTGTCGACAGTTCCCACCTCCACGCCGACGAGTCCGGCAGCGGTGAGGCGACGCTCGATGAGCGCAACCTGGGCGTTGTACGGGGCCACCACGAGGATGTCTTCGACGCCGATCGGGTGATCGACGATCTTCTCGTGTGGATCCGACCAGCGCAGCCCGAGAAGTTTGGTGACCGTCGTGGTGATCTCGTCCGCTTCTTCGGGAGACTGGGTCGAGTTTCCGCGATGTTCCACGAACACGGTGTGCACACCAGGAGCAGTTCCGGTGAGCGACCGCGCTCCGGACACGGAATCCTGAGCCTGTAGCCGACCGTCGTATGAAAGGACGGATACGGGCGCGCACAGGTCCGGGTGCATACGCCAGGTGCGTTCGAGGAAGTATCCGCGTTCGGGCGGCAGCGCACCGTGCCCGGCAGCCAACCATCCCAGTGCGGATTCGTCGACAGGCTCGGGGTGTGTGCCCTGACTGACCTGCGGCAGTTGCTGCGGGTCACCGAGCAGGAGGAGATTGCGTGCGGATCCGCTCACCGCAATGGTGTTGGCCAGTGCGAACTGACCGGCCTCGTCGATGACGAGGAGGTCGAGGGAGCCGGGCGGTACCCGGTCGGTGTTGGCGAAATCCCATGCAGTGCCGCCGATGACGCAGCCGGTGTCTGCGGACCTGTCGAGGAAGGCCGGATAGTCCTTGGAATCGATCTCGGTCCACGGTGTGACGCGGCCTCGGCCGTCCTTCTTCGCCACCAGATCCTTGGACACTCCGGCCTTGACGACGGCGCCCAGCATGTTCTCGATCACCGAGTGTGATTGTGCGACGACACCGATTCTCCAACAGTGCTTCTCGACGAGTGCCTTGACCACCCGCGCGCCGGTGAACGTCTTGCCGGTGCCGGGTGGGCCTTGAACGGCGACATAGGAGTTGTCGAGATCGAGGATCGCCGCGGTGATGGCCGAGGCGTAGTCGATGCCCTCGGGCCGCGGTAGGGTCGCGCCGCTCGAGGTTCGCGGATCGATGCGGCGCAGAATGTCGACCGCGGCAGTGCGGGGGAGAGCCGGCAACGAGTCGGCGGCCTGCTTGGCGGCGTCGAGAATCGAGGACTCGATGCGGTCGGTGGTGATCGGCGGGCCCGGTGCAATTGCGATCGGGAAGTCCAGGTATTCGTCGCCGTCCAACAACTCTTCGATCTGCACGACGTCCCGGCGCATCTCGTCTTTTCCGACGGCGATGACCGTTGCTCGGCACGAGCCCCGGAGGTGAGAGTGCTCGCCCGCCACTGCGTCCGGCGCAGGAGTGTCGTACAGGCTGAACACCGTGGTGCCCTTACTTACGGTGCTGCCCGTTCCGAAGCGCCCGATCAAGGTCGAATGCCTGCGCTGCTTCTTCTGGCGCGGCGTGCTCTTGTGCCATTCCTTGTCCACCCTCGCAGAGCCGACCAGGAGCACGTCGCGAACGTCGGACAGGTCTGCGGACGCATCGAGCCGGTCGAAGTGCGCCCACCAGAACGGCTTTCGTTCACGTTTGTGATAGCCGACCGCTGCGGCAAGTAGAGCGGCGGCCCGCCGGTCGTCGGCAGTGCCTTCGGTCCCGAAGGCGAACTCGCGAAGAGAGTCTTCGGTCGGCGAGGGCGGTTCGACGACGGCGAGCGATTCCTGGCCACCGGACCTCGGCGTCACGGAGTGTTCGACAGCGCGCTCGAGTAGCCAGTTGCGGAGCAGGAGGGTCGACTCGCAGTCGTACTCGTTGTAGTCGGCGATGCCCTGGAGCAGGGCGGCTGCTTCCTCGGATCTACCACTGTCGCGCAGTTCGCAATAGTCGGCGTAGGCCACGACGGACGCCGCCGCGTTGGTGACGTCACCGTCTCGGCCGTGGTCGCCCATGTAGAGGGGCTCGAGCTTCTTGATGCTGTACGAACGCTCGCCGATACGGAGTGAGCTGCGAACCACCGGATACAGGTCGACGAGTACGTTGTCGCGCAAAAGATTGTCGACGATGTCTTCGCCTACGCCGTGCCGTCCGGCCAGGCGTAGGAGCGCGGACTTCTCGTAGGCCGCGTAGTGGTAGACGTGCATGTCCGGGTACTGGCGACGGCGTTCGGTGACGTAATCGAGGAAGTCGAGGAGTGCGGTGCGTTCCGCGCGGCGGTCGTGTGCCCAGAAAGGCTTGAACGTGAACCGATCAGCAGTGCCTTCGACCACGCCGAACAGGTACTCGAGGCCCCAGTCCGCGTCGCCGTCCTCCGTCCACAACGGATCGCCTTCGAAGTCGAAGAAGATGTCGCCGTCGCTCGGCGCAGGAATTGCGGACAGCGCCTCGGGGGAGTGGACGCGATACTCCGCTCGGCCGGACTGTTCCTGCTGCAACTGGACAGTGGCCTGATCTCGCAGGCTCGTCAGTGTGCGGTCGTGAACTCCCTCGACCTTGCCCGTGTGCGTGGCCAGCTGGTCGATGGTGGTGATCCCGCCGGCGACTAGGCGCGATCGCGCGATGTTGCGCATCCCTGCCACCAGTAGGAGGTCGCGGTGCTTCTCCAACTCGGGAGCGCAGGTGTCGCAGCGACCGCAGGCGCCGTAGCGCGGATCGCCCCACTCCGCGGGTCCGTCTTCGCTGTGGTGAGTGTCCAGAATGTGTTCCAGTGCCGCCCGCCGCGCGCCGAACACCGGCGTGATGTCGCCGAGTGAGTGGCTGGTGGCAGTGCCGTCGCCGAGCAGGAGATGGACCTCGGGCGATGTGGCGATGCCGTTTCCGGCGAGCGCATTGGCGTAGGCGGCCAACTGTAGGAGCGCGGGCACGCGTGCATGCCTGGACAGCTTGGTGTCGTACACCGCTACCGTGTCGCCCTCGCGTACGAGGAAGTCGCAGAACCCCAGGAACCGTCCATCGAAGAACGTGCCCTGGTAGACCACGTCCGCACCGGCGCGCAGTGCATCCACGGTGGCAGCGTCCGCCGCGAGCAGTCCGCGGCGGCTGTGCTCCGGACGATCCATCTCGACGACACCGCCGCCGAAGCGGTCACGGAGTGCGTCCAGGTGCTTGCGCTCATGGGCGCTGCCGAGCCCGGAGGTTCGGGTGAGCATCGGATCGTCCTCGACACGAGATGCCTTGATGCGACCGAGTGACGCATCGAGACGACGCAGCAGTCCGAACTCGCACGCCGCCGCCGCGGTGAGATCGCCGGCGCTGTAGACGATCGTGTCGTCGAGTAGGAACATGGGGCGATTCTGCCACCGCCCACCGACGCATCTTCGTCGGTGGGCGGTGGCAGAGCGTCAGGAGTAGATGGCCTCGATTTCGGCGCCGTGCTCCTTGTGGATGATGTTGCGCTTGAGCTTCATCGTCGGGGTCAGCTCGCCGGTCTCCTGGGTGAAGTCGACAGTCAGAATCCGATACTTCTTGATCTGCTCGGCGCTGGACACCTTCTTGTTGCCCTCGCTGACCGCGGTGTCGATTTCCGCGACGAGGTCGGGGTTCTTGACGAGGTCGGCGATCGCAGTGTCGGCCGGAACGTTGTTCCGCTCCTTCCAGCCGGGAAGCGTCTCCTCGTCGAGGGTGATGAGCGCGCCGATGAAAGGCTTCGCGTCTCCGACCACCAGGCACTGACTGACGAGAGGATGCGCGCGGATCGCGTCTTCGATGACGGCCGGTGCGACGTTCTTGCCGCCGGCGGTCACGATGATCTCCTTCTTGCGACCGGTGATGGAGATGAAGCCTTCTTCGTCGATCGCCCCGAGGTCACCGGTGTGGAACCAACCGTCCCGGATGGAATCGGCGGTGGCCTGTTCGTTGTGCCAGTAGCCGTCGAACACCACGGGGCCCTTGACGAGCAGTTCACCGTCCTCGGCGATCTTGGCCGAGTGGCCGTCGATGGGCTTGCCCACCGAGCCGATCTTCTGACTGGTGGTCGTGTTCACGGAGACTGCCGCGCTGGTCTCGGTGAGACCGTAGCCCTCGTACACGGGGATTCCGACGCCACGGAAGAAGTGTCCGAGACGGCTGCCGAGGGCGGCGCCGCCGGAGACGGCGCGATCGCATTCGCCACCGAGCGCGGTGCGGAGCTTCGAGTAGACGAGCTTGTCGAAGACGGCGTGCTTGAGCTTGAGGCCCAACCCGGCCCCGCCGGTGTCCTGCGCCTCGCTCCAGGCGATCGCGGTGGCCGAAGCCTTCTCGAAGATGCTGCCCTTGCCGCCGTCGTACGCCTTTTGCTTAGCCGAGTTGTAGACCTTCTCGAACACACGCGGAACCGACAGGATGAAGTTGGGCTTGAACTCGGCGAACTGGTCGAGCAACGTGGTCAGATCCGAGGTGTGGCCGACGGTCACCTTGGCGTCGAACGCACCGAAGGAGATGGCGCGGGCGAACACGTGGGCGAGTGGGAGGAACATGAGGGTCCGTCGTCCCGCGTACATCGCGTCGCTCAGAGCCAATTTCACGGCAGCGGACTCTGCGTAGAAATTCGCGTGGGTCAGCTGCACGCCCTTGGGGCGTCCGGTGGTGCCGGAGGTGTAGATGAGCGTGGCCGCCGAGGTCGCTCGCACCCGGTGGCGCCGTTCGTGCAACTGCTCGTCCGTGATGGCCGAGCCCCGAGCGGTGAGGTCCTCGATGGCACCGGACTCGATCTGCAGAACCTCGCGCAACGCCGCCGCGTTCTCCGTGACCGTCTTCAAGTCGTCGGCATGTGACTGCTTCTCGACGACGAGTAGCGACGTGGCCGAGTCCTCGAGAATCCACTGCGCCTGGTCGGGGGAGGACGTCTCGTAGATCGCCACGGTGCAGCCGCCCACAGTCCAGATGGCGTAGTCGAGAACGACCCATTCGTAGCGGGTGGCCGAAAGAATGGCGACTCGGTCACCGAGTTCGACGCCGGTGGCGATAAGACCCTTCGCAACCGCGGATACCTGCCCGGCGAACTCCGAAGCCGTGACGTTCACCCATGTCGAACCCTGTAAACGCTGAAACGGAACGAAGTTCGGGTCCTCGCTCGCGTGCCGAAACACGGTGTCCGCCATAGAGGCGTCCTCCGGAATCGAGAACGACTGCGGTACCGAGAATTCACGCACTGTAACCCCATCCTCTGAAATACAACGGATGTGCATTCGATCACATCCGGAGCGTTTCCGCACCACCATCGTTGTCCGATTTGGGTGATTTTCGGGGCGACCTGCGGAAATGGGATCCGGGGCAGGGAAAGGGCAGCGTCCGGAGCCGGAGAGTTCGAGGTCAGCCGGCGGTGGTCTGCACCGTCTGGCGTGACAGCCCGATCCCCGCGAGCGTCAGAAAGCTCGTCCAGGTGTCGTCGTCCTCGTCGCCGCAGACCTCGGTCCAGGCATCGTGCAACTGCTCGAGCTTGGCCTGGTCGCGGGCTGCATCGAACAGATCCGAAATGCTGTCGATACGCCGGTCGTAGAGCAGCGCCGCAGCTTGCTGGATGTGGCGGGCCTCGATGGGCGCACCCGTTGCCGAATAACGCCGCTTGTAGCTGGCGACCTTGCCGGCCCACTGGTCGGAACTGCCGGCTTCCTCGAAGGTCCGGAGTAGCGCACGTGCGCCGTCGGTGACCGGCTCGCCGTAGGGCATGAGCTCCGCCTGACGCGCGCGCCGATAGGCGAGGTACCTGTCCACCACACCGACGTCGTCCCGGCCGTGGTGCGACTGAACGGATTCGATGATGCACAGCGCCAGGCTGCGCCGGTGGTCGGCGAGTGCTTCCGGTCGTTCCAGTGAGGTGGTCACGGGATCCTCCAAGTGCAGTACTTCGTGCTCTGGGGGATGTATCGCCCGTGCGCCGCGAAACGTTGCAGTTCGGCTACAGAAAGGCTCGCACCTCGTCGTCCGACAGCTGATGGAAGTCGACGTAAGCAGCGCCCACTCCGCCGAGATCGCCCGGTATCCACGGACATACGACCTCGTCCGCGACGACCTGTACTCGGCGTATCGCCTCGGGGCAGGCGACAGGGACCGCCACCACGACCCTGGATGCGCCGAGTGTGCGAACCGTGTGGCAGGCGACTGCGACGGTGGCACCCGTCGCCATGCCGTCGTCGACGAGAAGGGCCGTGCGCTGGTGGAGATCGATACGAGGACGACCCTGCCTCAGGACGCGAGCTCGGCGCTCGAGTTCACGGCTCTCCTGCGCGACGACGGTCCGCATCGTCAGCGGGGTGACGTGCGCTCCGTGCACGACGTCCTCGTTGGTGACCGTGGTTCCGCTTTCTCCGATCGCACCCATCGCCAGCTCCGGCTGCCATGGCAGTCCGAGTTTTCGGACCACCACGATGTCGAGTGGGGCGTCGAGCGCGACTGCCACCTCGTAGGCGACGGGGACGCCTCCTCGGGGGAGTGCCAGCACCACCGTCTCCGGGCGGCGCAGATGGGTGAGCGAGTCACACAGCGCGCGTCCGGCTGCGGTGCGGTCGGCGTATTCCATCGACGGTCTCCGAAGTGATCGAAACGTCTTCGATGTCGACGTTACCCGCGACCGGTGACCCCGAACCGGCGGAGTTCGAGGGCCGGATTCGTCTCCCGAACCGAGTTCACGCGATCGGCCGAGAGTTCGGCGGTCGCGACCCCGACGGATTCACCCAACGACGCGGACACCACGCCCATCGGATCGACGATCATGCTGTTGCCCGCGCCCCCACGCCCGCACTGGTCGGCCGCGAGGACGTACACGGTGTTCTCGATCGCCCGCGCACGCACGAGGGTCGTCCAGTGGTCCTCTTTCAGCGGGCCGGGGATCCATTGGGCGGGCAGTGCCAGCACAGTCGCGCCCGCATCGACGATGCGTCTCGTCGTCTCGGGGAACCGAACGTCGTAACACGTCTGCATTCCGAAAGTGAGGCCGTCGACGGTGAAGGTCTCGGGCTCCTCTATCGGACCCGGCCGGATCACGTCGGATTCGCGGAACCCGAAGGCGTCGTAGAGGTGCAGTTTGCGGTACACGGCCACCAGATCGTCCGCGGGCGACACCGCGACGAGAGTGTTGGAGATGCGATTGTCCGTCGACAGTTGCTCTGCGACGCCGGCGACGAGGTGGATGTTCAGGTCCGCGGCGATCTCGGTGAGTCCGGTCACGAATTCACCGTCGAGTGGCTCGGCCGCGGCGACGATCCGTTCGTCGACACGCGGGGCGGTGAACATCGAGTACTCGGGCGCCACCACGACACGAGCGCCGCGGTCAGCGGCTTGCCGAGCCAAGGTGCGTACGGCCCGCAAGTTCTCGCGCTTGTCCTGGCCCGGACCGAACTGAGCTATCCCGACTTCGACCATGACACCTACGCTAGGCGACTCGAGGGGGCCTGGCATCCGCCCCGGTTTGCGGCGGATTTGCGCGGGCTGTCGGACGAGCTGGGCGACGTGCACTAAACTGCTGGTCAATGAGTGAGAACGAGCAAGACACCGAGCACCCCACTTTTGCCGACCTCGACATCGACGATCGGGTTCTGAAGGCACTGTCCGACGTGGGGTACGAGTCGCCCTCACCGATCCAGGCAGCCACGATCCCGCCGCTCCTCGCCGGCAACGATGTCGTGGGTCTCGCCCAGACCGGTACCGGCAAGACGGCGGCCTTCGCAGTCCCGATCCTTTCGCGGATCGATCTGTCGCAGAAGTCGCCGCAGGCCCTGGTCCTGGCTCCAACCCGGGAACTCGCATTGCAGGTGGCGGAGGCATTCGGCAAGTACTCGGCGCACATCCCCGGACTTCACGTGCTGCCCATCTACGGCGGTCAGAGCTACGGGGTGCAGCTCTCCGGCCTGCGTCGCGGCGCGCACGTCGTGGTGGGCACGCCGGGGCGTGTGATCGACCACCTGGAGAAGGGCACGCTCGACCTCTCGCAGCTCGCATACCTCGTACTCGACGAGGCCGACGAGATGCTGAAGATGGGCTTTCAGGAGGACGTCGAACGCATCCTGTCCGACACTCCCGAATACAAGCAGGTGGCGCTGTTCTCCGCCACGATGCCCGGCGCGATCCGGAAGATTTCGAAGCAGTACCTGCACGATCCCGTCGAGATCACGGTCAAGTCGAAGACGTCGACGGCCTCCAACATTTCGCAGCGCTACGTTCAGGTGGCACACCAGCGGAAGCTGGACGCGCTCACCCGAATTCTCGAGGTCGAGTCCTTCGAGGCGATGATCATCTTCGTCCGCACCAAGCAGGCCACCGAAGATCTGGCAGAACGACTGCGGGCACGCGGCTTCTCGGCCGCCGCAATCAACGGTGACATCGTTCAGACGCAGCGTGAACGCACGATCGGTCAGCTCAAGAGTGGTGCGCTCGATATCCTCGTGGCGACCGATGTCGCGGCCCGTGGACTCGATGTGGACCGGATCTCTCACGTCGTCAACTACGACATCCCGCACGACACGGAGTCGTACGTTCACCGCATCGGCCGAACCGGACGAGCTGGGCGTGCCGGCGAAGCATTGCTCTTCGTCGCACCGCGTGAGCGTCACCTGCTCAAGGCCATCGAGCGGGCAACCCGTCAGCCGCTCGCCGAGATGCAGTTGCCCACCGTCGAGGATGTCAACGCCCAGCGCGTCTCGAAGTTCGGCGATTCGATCACCGAGAGCCTGACTTCGGACAATCTGGCGATGTTCCGCGGAATGATCGAAGACTACGAACGCGAACACGACGTGCCGCTCGCAGACATCGCGGCCGCTCTTGCCGTGCAGTCCCTCGACGGCGAAGCGTTCCTCATGGATCCGGAGCCGCCGCCCCCGCCGCGCCGGGAACGCGAGCCCCGGGATCGGCCGGCGCGACGTTTCGACGACGGCCCTCCGAAGCACTCGCGGGGTCCGGACGGACAGGAGTTGGCGACCTACAGAATCGCCGTCGGCAAGCGGCATCGCGTGGTGCCCGGTGCCATCGTGGGAGCGATCGCGAACGAAGGTGGTCTCCGGCGCAGCGATTTCGGGCACATCAGTATTCGTCCCGACCACAGCCTCGTCGAGTTGCCGGCCGACCTGTCTCGCGAGACGCTCGAGGCGCTCCGCCGCACCCGGATCTCCGGTGTGCTGATTCAGTTGCAGCCCGACCAGGGGCCGCCGTCAGGCAGGCAGGGACGTGACGACCGCTCCGGTGGTCGCTTCGGTCGTGACCGTGACCGTGATGGAAAGCGCAAGCCGCACAGATAATTCTGTGCGGCTCGGCCGGGGTACGTCGGTTCGAACTCAGGCGGGGGGAGTGGCCGCGCCTGTCTCCACGGGTGCGGGCGCGCTCTCGGCCGCGGCCTCGGCGGGCAGCGGGCCGTCCTTCGGAACGAAGAACGAGCCCACAGTGGGCAGAACGTGGCACACGGCCGTCGGGTAGTTGACGGAGCCGAAGAGTGCGGCAACTACCGTTCCCGCTCCGGTGTGCACGGTCTTGGCCAGGGACGGGTAACCACCTTCCGTGGTCCCGTCCAGCACGTTGATTCCGCTGGCTCCGGTGGTCGTGTTGACCCACGCGACGCTCAGACCCGACGCGGTCACGACGCCCGGGTATGCGGACAGTGCCTGGAAACTGACCTCGTTCGCACCGACGGTTGCCGAAGGGCCAGTGGTTGCGGACGCCATGGTCATGGTGACCGGTGCGGTGGTTCCGCAGCCGATCGTGGGTGCGGTGTAGAAGAACGGTGTGTACTCGTTCGCGACGTCGGACAGCGCGCTCGATGCGGCGAGTGCCTCGATCGCGACGCGGGCAGGTGCGCTGTCGGCCTTTTCTCCGAGCTCGTCGAATCCGGAAAGTCCCGAGGTGGGTGGGGCGGCCGCGGCTGGGGCCGAAGCGCCCAGCGTTATCGCGATTCCGACGGTTGCTGCGCCGAGCGCACGCCGAGTCCACCCTTGAAAATCCACCTGTTTACTCCTCGCTGCCCGTCACGGGCAGATCGACCTGCGAGTAGATCCCCGATGATCACCCGCGCGGAGAACTTACCCCAGAGTCAGTCGAAACGTGAGGGGCGGCGTCCGGACTCCGTGAGCATGTCGACGGTCACGTCCTGTTTCGTACTGTCGGCAACCGCTGAGCGATCACCGCTGTGAAGCGGGTTTCAGGGCATACTGGACGAACTGGACCTTTCTGCCGGTAGAGGGTCCGACACGATCAGGGGGTGCCGTGCGGACACTGACGGCCGATGACCTCGGTCTTCTTCTCTCGTTGTTCGCGGTGCTGCTGCTCGCATTCGCCGCGAACTTCCACTTCTCCCGTAAAGCGGTCCACAGGCATCGGAACGCCGCGATCGCGTTCGTCGTCCTGACGTTCGTCGGCGAACTGTCGACGGTGGTCGCGTTGATGTTGACCTGGGTGGCGTTGTGGAGTCCGGCGGCCTGGGATCGGATCGACGATCTGCTCGTCTTCGTTCCCGGCACGCTCTCGATCCTGTGCGCGGTCCTGCTCACCGTCGAATCGGTGTGGTCACGGATAGTGCATATTCTCCGTGCCGAACGGGACGACGCATTGGTGGACACGCACCCTTCTACTACACATCCCTCACGTGAGTGACGGCGCGAACCGTGGGTCCGTATCGCGGCCCCGGCCGGTGTCGAACTGGGTGCGGTAAAGCTCCTCGTACCGCCCGCGCCGCTCGATGAGCTGATCGTGGTTTCCACGCTCGACGATCCGCCCGTCTTCGACGACGAGAATGAGATCGGCGGCCCGCACCGTCGACAAGCGGTGCGCGATCACGATCGAGGTTCGACCGACGAGTGCTTCGCCGAGCGCCTCCTGTACAGCGGCCTCGGAGGTGGAATCGAGGTGTGCGGTGGCTTCGTCGAGGATGACGACCCGAGGATGCGCGAGCAGCAGACGAGCAATGGTGAGGCGCTGCCGCTCGCCGCCGGAGAGTCGGTAACCGCGTTCGCCGACGACGGTGTCCAGTCCGTCCGGTAGTGAATCGATCAGGTCGGTGAGGCGTGCTCGCTCCAGGACCTCCGCGAGCTCACTCGCGGGCGCGTCCGGCCTGGCCAGCAACAGATTCGCACGTACGGTGTCGTGGAAGAGGTGACCGTCCTGGGTCACCATGCCGACGGTCGTACGCAGCGAATCGCTCGTGACGTCGCGGACGTCGGCACCCGCGATCTCTATCGAACCGCTGTCGACGTCGTAGAGACGCGGGACGAGTCCTGCAACGGTGGACTTTCCGGCACCCGACGAACCGACGAGGGCGATCATCTGGCCGGGCTCGGCCCGGAAAGAAATGTCGTGGAGCACTTCGACCCCACCCCTGGTGTCGAGTGTGGCCACCTCTTCGAGCGAGGCAAGCGATACGCGATCCGCCGAAGGATAGGCGAACGAGACGTTGCGGAACTCGACGGACGCGGGGCCGGTGGGCATCTCGATGGCATCCGGCTTCTCTGCGATGAGCGGTTCGAGATCGAGCACCTCGAACACCCGCTCGAAGCTGACTAGCGCGCTCATGACGTCCATGCGGGCGCTCGCAAGGGAGGTCAGTGGCGAATAGAGGCGGGTGAGCAACATTGCCATGGCCACCACGGCGCCCGCGTCCAATTGCTGACGCAGAGCGTAGAAGCCGCCGAGTCCGTACACGAGCGCCAGCGCCAGTGCCGAGACCAGGGTGAGTGCGGTGACGAAGATCGACTGCAGCATGGCGGTTCGGACCCCGATGTTGCGAACCCGCCGGGCTCGTACCGCGAACTCGGTCGATTCCTCCCTCGGACGGCCGAAGAGCTTGACCAGGGTGGCTCCCGGAGCGGAGAACCGTTCTGTCATCTGGGTGCTCATGACCGAGTTGTGGTTGGCCGCTTCACGGCTGAGCTGTGCCAGGCGGGCGCCCATGTGCCGTGCCGGCAGCACAAAGATGGGGAGCAGTAACAGAGTGAGAAGCGTGATCTGCCAGGAAATTCCGAGCATCACGACGAGCGTGATGGCCAGCGTGACCACGTTGCTGACGACGCCGGAAAGGGTGTCACTGAATGCGCGCTGAGCACCGATGACGTCGTTGTTGAGCCGACTCACCAGCGCCCCGGTGCGGGTGCGGGTGAAGAAGGCGACCGGCATGCGTTGGACGTGATCGAACACCGCGGTCCGCAGATCGAGGATGAGGTCTTCTCCGATGGTCGACGACAGCCAACGGGTGAGAAGGGCCAGCGCCGCCTCCAGGAGCGCGATGATGGCGATCAGGACGGCCAGTCGTACCACGACGGCGATCTCGTCTCCGTTCACGATGGCATCGACGACCCGGCCGGCGAGGACCGGTGTGGCCACTGCGAGAGCGGCAGTCGCCACGCTGGCAACGAGAAACCACACGAGCGGGCGGCGGTGCGGAAGTGCGAATCGCCCGATCCGCCCCAGTGTCGCTCTGGAGAAGGGCCGCCGATCCTCTTGCGCGTGCATCGCGTTGTACATCGCGTTCCACGCGGTGACTTCCATGCTCATGCGGTCTTCTCCTGTCGCCGGCCTCCCACGCTAGGGGAGGGCTACGACACAAACCGTAGAACCTGAAGTGGACTCGAGGTCAAGCTACTTTGCGACGTCGACGACCAGACGCGTCGGATCGGACAGTGTGCTCACTGCGAACGGTCGACCCTTCTCGGCGACACCGATGAACGACTGGGTGACGCCCTCGAACACCAGGGATCCGTTGACGTCCGAGATCACTCCACCGGGAATTCCGGGAACCGGATCGGGTCCGGAGTACGGCTCGACCTTGCTCTCGAACGGATACGCGGACCCTTGGATCCGGACCTGCAGAATTGCTTGGCCACCCACCTCGATCGGACGGCCGCTGCCGTCCTGGACGGCCGAGTCCACGTATTCGACCTGCCATCCGGGTGAGCCCTCGCCCCCGAGTTCGTAGACGACTCTGTCGAAGCCCTCGTGTTCGCCGACGCGAATGTCGGTGACCGTGAGGGCCGATTCGTCGTCGCCCGGAGATTCCTTCGGCGCGGTGTCCGTGGGAACCGAACCTTCGTCCTCGGCGGCAGCGGACGTGGTGCCTGCTACGACGCTCGATGTCGCGTTCGGTGCGGATTCGCTCTCGGCGCAGCCGGCCAGGCCGACCGTGAGGGCACATACCGCGATTGCGGCGAACGGGGCGAGGCGCTTCGAAGTCGTCCGGGTCATCGTCCGATCGTAAGCCCGCGACCGCGCCGGATCGTGGTGCGCCGGCTCAGCGAGTCAGACCCGTCCGCTGAGCCAGCCAGTCGAGTTGGCTCTTCAATCCGGCCGACCACACTGCGAAGCTGTGTCCGCCGTCGACTTCCAGGTAGTGGACGTCCATTCCCGCGTCCTTCGCGGCCTGGTACACGGTCTGCAGACCGGGGCGGTACTCGTTGTCCTGACGCCCGACGACGAAGGCTCCTGCGACTCCGGGATACTTTCGCGTCTGCAACAGGTGCATCGGGTCGACCGTAGCGAAGGCCTCGGCATTGCCGCCGAAGGCGGTGTCGATCGTCTTCTGGCGGTCGCCGAGGGTCGGTTCGATCTGGCCGGACAGGTCGATGAAGCTCGGGTACACCTCCGGGTGGTTGGTCACCATCTGGAGTGCGCAGGTGCCGCCGTACGAGAGGCCGCCGATCGTCAGCGTTTTCGGGTCGCGGCTCACATCGAGGTTCGTGCGGATCCAGGTGGGCACGTCCTGGGCCAGATATGTCGCGACGTTGCCGAGCGGCGAGTCGACGCACAGGGGATTGGCGATTTCCGACCCGGTGCCGTCGGCGACCACGACGACGGGTGCGAGGCCGTCGTGGTTCGCAGCGAATCCGTCCATGGTCCGGGTGAGTTCACCGCCGACGAGCCAGTCCTGTGGCGCGCCGGGCTGGCCGGCGAGGAGGACCAGCACGGGCAGCTGTGGCCGCGGCGAGGTGAAGTAGGCAGGTGGCAGATATATTTCGGCATCGCGAGCGGAGAACCCGGAAACGGTGCCGGGGATCGCCGTGGTGGCAACCTTGCCCTCGGTGGGCATATCGGGAGTCGGCGACCACTGATCGACCGGAACCGAAGGCGGCCTGGTGGACTCCGGTACTTCGTCGAACGGCACAGCGTTGACGGACGGCCCGAAGAGGCTCGCGGCGGTGGGGTAGGCGTCGAACTCGAGGTTCACGTGCGCTGCGGCGCTCGCAACTACCAGGAGCGACGCTGCCAGGGTGACGATCCGACGGAGAACCCCGTGGTCGACGACCATGCGGGCGACCCCGAGTACGACGGCGAGGAGACCGACACCGATCCACAGGTAGACGCTGCGAGAGAGCGGGTCCGGGAACGGATGCCAGATCTTCTCCACGACCACGTACACCGCGACGGTCACCACGGCGGTCGCAGCCAGACACCCCGGAACCCACAGTCGCCACCACGAGCGGCTGCGGCGAGCGAACAGCCATACGAGGGACACGGCTGCGGCAACGGTCAGTGCGATCGGCAACCACCCGTCGATCAACGAGGTGTCCTCGAGTGCTCCCATGTCGGTGATACTCCTGTGCCTACCGGTGGCCCACCGGGCCGTTTCTCCGCACTCCAGGTATACGGGAGGGTCTCTCTGCCGAGCGGGTCAGTCTCCGTTTCCGACGTGCGCGAGGATCGCGGCTCGCGATGTGGCCCAGGCGGCGCTGTCCGGATTGCCGAAATCGCCGTGTCCGGTGTTCGGGAGTACGTGCAACCGTGCCGGGTCGCCGGCGGCAACGGCCGCAGCGGTGTAGTTGCGGCTCTGGTCGATGGACACCGTCTGATCGTTGTCACCGTGCAGCGCGGTGACGGGCAGGTCGATGGGTAGGTGGTCGATCGGTGACGCCACCTCGTACCGATCAGGGTGGTCGTCGGGCAGGCCGTCGAGGAGATTGCGCACGAAAACGTCGTGGCCGCGTGTGGCGGCCAGCCCGAGGTCGAACACTCCGGCCATGATGGTGGCACTGCGCGGCTCGATCCGTGGGTCGTCGCCGGGGGCTCCGGGCGGGAAGGTGTGCCGTCCGGCCACCCACGCCGCGAGGTGGCCACCTGCGGAATGCCCGGCCAGATGCACACGGTCGAGGTCGAGCCGGTTCCCCGACTTCTCCTGTACGACGGTGGCCAGAGCCTCTGTTGCGTCGTCCACGTCGGCGAGCGTCACCGGCCAGCCACCGGCGCCGTCGACTCGGCGGTACTCGATGTTCCAGACCGCGACACCTTCCTCGACGAGCGAGGCGGACAGCGGTCTGAAATAGGACAGGTCGTGGTCTTCGAGCCACCCGCCGCCGTGGATCATCACGACGACCGGGATGTCGTCGTCCGAACCTTCCGGGAGATACAGCTCGCCGTAGTTGTCGGGGGTGTCGCCGTAGGCGATGTGAATGGGAGACGTTTCGACCGGGGCGGGCGCGTCCGTGGGTTTCGTGTCGGCGGAGCAGGCCGCCGCCGGGGCCGCGATCGTCAATGCGGCAAGGCCGGCGAGCCACCGGTGTCGGCGTCGCCCGACATTCGATCTTGGCAAGGGTGCGCTTCCTGGTCCGAACACGTCTGCAGGCTAACCCGACCTCGGGGCGGGCGCTGAGGTTCGCCGGGGACTGCTTGGGCGTTCTCGGACATTTCCGAGGTGTTCGGCACTAGGTTGGTACCGGCCAGAAACTCGGACGAACCGGTGGGAGTGGCGGATGAAGCGCTCGGCAACGATCGTGGCAGCGATTGCGTTGGTGTCCCTGTCGGCGTGTGGCAACGACGGGGGGACTCAGGCCCCGGCGACAGGCCGTACGACCTCCGCGCCGGCTGCGAACACCGATTCGCCGTTTCCCGGTCGCCAGGATTCGTTCGATCCAGAAGATCCGAACAGCTTGTGTTTCGGCGCCTCCCCGGACATCCCGAGTCCGTACGAGGGCTGTCCCGGGTACAGCCCGGAGCAGGAGAGTATCGCGAAGACGCTACCGCCGAGTCCGCCTGCGGCGAGCGAGGTTCCGACCGATGCGGTCCCCACCAATGCCCCGCCCGGTCCGGACTCTCGGGGTGAGCTCGCTCCACCGGAATGACACGAAAGGCAACCCGTGAAGAAATACACGATGATCCTGGCTGCGGCCGCCGTGCTCCTCTTGCCGGCCTGTAGTGACGACGCTTCCGATACGGACACGACTACGACTACGACTACGACGACAACGAGCGAGACGACGACCACCGAAGAGTCCTCGACGACCGCGCCGGCCGAGGAATCGATGGTTCCAGGGGGCATGATGCCCAATCCGAACGGGGACGGCTCCCAGGTTCCGTGTGAGGGCACGATCTGCACCAATCCCAACCACGGCGCCGGCCCGAACCCGGACGAGAACGGCGGTGCGGTGATGCCCAATCCGAACGGCGACGGTTCGGTGGTCCCGTGTGAGGGCACGATCTGCACCAATCCCAACCACGGCGCCGGCCCGAACCCGGACGAGAACGGCGGTGCGGTGATGCCCAATCCGAACGGCGACGGTTCGGTGGTCCCGTGTGAGGGCACGATCTGCACCAATCCCAACCACGGCGCCGGCCCGAACCCGGAGGAAAACGGCGGTGCGGTGATGCCCAATCCGAACGGCGACGGTTCCGAGGTGCCGTGTGAGGGCACGATCTGCACCAACCCGAACCACGGTGCGGGCACCGATCCGGAGGAGAACGGACAGTAGTTCGTTCTGTCAGTCGTCGTCGGCGATAGTGCCGTCCACGTAGAACCACTCGCCATTTTCCTTCACGAAGCGGCTGTCCTCGTGGAGGGAGTCTCGTCGTCCGTCCTGTCGGTAGTGAGCTCGAAACTCTACGGTTCCGTCCTCGTCGAAGAGGGAACCGCGTTCGGTTCGGAGGATTTCGAGATGGATCCAGCGCTGATCCGGATCGAGTTCGAGGGTGGCAGGACGGGTGCTTCGATGCCACGAACGAAGTAGGTAGTCGACGTCGTGCACCGCGAACGCGCTGAACCGAGATCGCATGAGTTGTTCGGCGGTGGGTGCGGACGCCTCGCCGCGGTGGTACCGACCGCAGCATTCTTCGTACGGTTCGCCGAGTCGGCAGGGACAGGTCGTCGTCATGTCCTCATTGTCGCGGTACCGGAGCCCTCGCCGTCGAGGGAGCCTCGGCTTTCGAGCGCTTGCGCAAGGCGGCTCCGCCGACGATTCCGAGGATGATCAGGACAATCGCAAGCCAGTCCGGATCGTTGTCGGTCACCAGCATCGCGATGCCGACAGCGACGACGAACGGTGGTACGAACTCGATCAGCTTCGTCCACGGCGGGACGGGCTTGGAGGGGTCGCCCGCAGCGGCCGCCCTGCGCGCGCCGACGACGTCCGGGTACCACTCCGTGAACGCGATCGCGAACAGGAGGGCGCCGATCGGAATGATCCATGCGGTCCAGAACTCGTCGGGGCGGTCGAGCACGATGTCCGCGTAGAGGCCCGCCAGTGCGCTGACTCCGAATGCCAGGGCCCACACCAGAGTGATGTCCCGGTTGGTCTTGTAGAACGCCGGCGTCTCCCACAATTCCTTCGGGACCTGTTCGCGCGCGTACTGGAGGGTGAACGGATTGCGGATCAGGATGGATCCGAACGCGAACACCACGAGTGCGATGTTGGTCATTTCACCGGACCACTTCTCCAGCCAATCGATCAATGCGTCGGATGCGAACAAGCCGATCGCCGCTAGAGTGCCGAAATAGGCGATGTCGAACAGCTCCAGGAGCTTGAACGACGTTCCGCGACGGTGGCCGAGGAAGGTGAAAAGCAGCGATAGTCCGAGCGCTGCGCATACCGCTACCTCGAACCGATCGGGGCCGACGAGCATGGCCATGACGATCCAGGGTGCCAGCCCTGCGAACGGTGATTCGAGAAATTTGTCGATCATGGCTACGCCTCGTTCCCCACTCGACTATTTCGAATTATCCGCGCTCGAGTAGTGCGGTGTCCGAGGAACGACCACTCCTTTCGGGCTGAATTTCAGGGTGATACCGGATGGCGGGCGGCCACGGCTTTCGACAAGATGGTGCGGGAGCCCCGTCGCTCGCAGCCGAGGAACACGAGAGGTGCCCATGAGCACGCATGCCGCAGCCGCCCGCGCGGTCGACCTGACCAAGACCTACGGGGAAGGCGACACCACCGTCCATGCTCTGGCCGGGGTGTCCGCGGACTTCGCGAAGGGGGAGTTCACTGCCATCATGGGCCCGTCCGGTTCCGGGAAATCGACGCTGATGCACTGCCTGGCAGGACTGGATGCCGCGAGTTCGGGGTCGGTGCTCATCGGGGACACCGACCTGACCGACCTGACGGACAAGCAGATGACGGCACTGCGCAGGGATCGAATCGGGTTCGTGTTCCAGGCGTTCAATCTGGTGCCGACGCTGACGGCGCTGGAGAACATCACGCTGCCGCTCGACATCGCCGGCCGGGCGCCGGACGAGAAGTGGCTCGACAGCGTTCTCACTCGCTTGGGTTTGAACGATCGACTCGATCATCGGCCCAGTGAATTGTCCGGTGGACAGCAGCAGCGCGTGGCCTGTGCACGTGCATTGGCGGGTCAGCCCGAGATCATCTTCGGTGACGAGCCGACCGGCAACCTCGACTCGAAATCCTCGGGAGAAGTGCTGTCGATCCTCCGCGCGGCCGTGGACGAGTTCGGGCAGACCGTCGTGATCGTGACGCACGATCCGAGGGCAGCCGCCTACGCCGACCGTGTGGTGTTTCTCGCGGACGGGCAGATCGTGGACGAGTTGCGTGATCCGACAGCAGATTCGGTGCTGGACACGATGAAGCGCCTCGACGAGCCTGCCGCTCGCAGTGGCGCCGGCGCGGACGCGGCGGTCTGACGAATGGCGCAGAGATCGTCTCGGTCCCGTTCGACATCCCCCATGCGCAAGGTGTCGCTGCGAAATCTGGCTGCTCACAAGGTCAGGCTCGCGCTGACGGTGCTCTCGGTGGTGCTCGGGACGGCGTTCGTGGCCGGGTCCTTCGTTTTCACCGACACTCTCGCGCGAACTTTCGATTCGATTTTCGCCGACACTGCCCAAGGCGTCGACGTGCGGGTATCCACCGAGGGTGAGACGTCGCGCGGGATACCGACCGAAGAGATCGACAAGATTGCGAACGTCGACGGTGTAAGCCGAGTATCGGCCTTCGCGAGTGGGCCTGTCGTCCTGCTGAATTCGGAGGGCAGTGCCGTCCAGACCGGAGGCGCGCCCAGTATGGGCGTCTCGTACCTGCCGCCGGACAAGGCGCTGTCGGAGCCGGATCCGATCGTGGACGGCGCACCGCCACAGGAACCGGGGCAGGTTGCGATCAACACGAGCGCGGCCGAGAGGTCGGGGCTGACAGTGGGGGAGAAGACCCGGATTCTCGTGCCGTCTCGCGGCTTGGTCGACGTCACCGTGACCGGGATCTACGACACGGGCAGCGAGACCGGTGGATTCATCGGCGTGGAGTTCGCGGAGTCGCAGGCCCTCGACCTGTTCACCGACGGCCGGCACGTCGAATACGTGGATGTGGCAGGAGACGGTCGGTCACCGACCGAACTGCAGGAGGCCCTCGCTGCGGCGATGCCGGACTACACGGTCCAGACGGGTGACGAGGTGCGCGAGGAGACCAAGGCCGGGATCGCCTCTGCCCTGAGCTTCGTCAACTACTTCCTGCTTGCCTTCGGTGCCATTGCGTTGCTGGTCGGCACCTTCATCATCTACAACACCTTCTCGATGATCGTCGCGCAACGTCTGAAAGAGTTGGCGTTGTTGCGGGCCGTCGGCGCGAGCAAACAGCAGATCGCTCGATCCGTGGTGTTCGAGGCGCTCATCGTCGGATTCATCGGTAGTGCGCTCGGCATCGTGGCAGGAATCGGACTCGCCTACGGTCTTCGCGGCCTCCTCAATGCATTCGACCTCGGTCTGCCCGAAGGCTCGCTGCAGGTAGGCGTGCGCACGATTCTCGTCGCCCTGGCAGTGGGCGTGATCGTCACCACGGCGAGTGCGTACGCGCCGGCCCGCCGGGCATCGAAAGTGCCGCCCGTTGCGGCGATGCGCGAAGAGTTCGCCTCGACCGGCGAATCTCTTCGTACGCGAACGTTTGCGGGCATCGGATTGGGCGTTCTCGGCGTCGTCGGTCTGATCGTGGGTGCGCAGGGAACCGGCAACGGTGCCGCCGCACTGGTCGGCGGTGCGGCATTGGCTTTGATCCTTGCCGTGCTGCTCGGTGCGCCCGCACTGTCCCGTCCCGTCGTGGGTGCACTGGGGTCGGTGTTCGCGAAGCCGTTCGGTTCGATCGGCCGGCTCGCCAGGACCAACGCGGTGCGCAATCCACGAAGGACGGCGGCCACGGCCTTCGCCTTGACGCTGGGTTTGATGCTGGTCTCGGTGATCGGAGTGTTCGGCTCGTCCGCGAAGGCGAGTGTGAACGAATTGGTCGATGTCGGGGTCACAGCCGACTACATCCTTTCGGGACCCGACATGTCGGGGGTTCCCTCGGGTGCTGCGGCCGGCGTTCGAAAGTTGGACGACGTGCGCAGCGCGGTATCGCTGCACGGCGTGACCGTGAAGATCGACGACGAAGACCAGCGCGGGGTGTCCTACGACGGACCGTTGGACGGCGTGCTCGACTACACGATGGTCGAGGGTTCGCCCGAGGTGACCGGGACGGGCATGAGTGCGTCGCAGAGCGAGGCCGAGAAGCGGGGCTGGAAACTCGGATCCGAGGTCGATCTGGTGGACGGTGACGACAACACCGTGACGACCACGATCACCGGAATCTACGAAGACAGCCAACTCCTCGGCCCGTGGATGGTGTCGGACGAGGTCTATCGCCAGACGATGCCGGCCGCGTCGTTGCCGGACGTTCTGGTGTTCGTCGATGCGAAGGACGGGGCGGACGTCGCGCAGTTGCGGGGAGAGCTCGAGTCCGCGGTCGAGCAGTTCGTCGTGGTTCAGGTGATGGATGCGGACGAGTTCAAAGGCGTTCAGGCGCAACAGATCGACATGCTGCTTGCCATTCTGTACGGGCTGCTGGCATTGGCGGTGGTGATCGCCGTACTCGGCATCGTCAACACACTGGCGCTGTCGGTGGTGGAGCGGCGCCGCGAGATCGGAATGCTTCGGGCCGTCGGTATGCAGCGTGCGCAGATGAGGCGCACGATCTATCTCGAGTCGATGCTCATCGCCGTCTTCGGTGCCGTGGTGGGTGTGATTCTCGGTGTCGCGTTCGGCTGGGGATTCGTCAGCACGTTGGCCGACCAGGGAATCGACCGAGTGGCGGTTCCGTGGGGACAGATCGCGGCGATGCTGATCGGTTCCGGCGTGGTGGGAGTGCTCGCCGCCCTGTGGCCGGCCGCGCGCGCAGCACGTACTCGTCCGCTCGAAGCGATCTCCGACTTGTAGGGGAAGGATTGTCGGCGGTCCGCCCTCGCACACGTGCGGGGCGGGCTACCGTGCCAGTGGACGGCGGCAGCGGAGCGGAGAGGTCACTCGATGAATCTGAACCTGACGGACGAGGAACTGGCGTTCCGGGACGAGATGCGGACGTTCTTCACCACGCAGATCCCTGAAGAGATCCGGACTCGCTACGCCAACGGTGACGAGCTGGGACGTGATGCGATGGTCGAATCGCATCGAATTCTCAACGCCAACGGGCTCGCCGTGCCGCACTGGCCTGTCGAGTGGGGAGGTCGCGACTGGACCCCGATCCAACGCCACATCTGGCTCGACGAGATGCAGTTGGCATCGGTGCCGGAACCGTTGGCGTTCAACGCGAACATGGTCGGCCCGGTGATCGCTGCGTTCGGCTCGCAGGAGCAGAAGGAGAAATTTCTCCCGCCGACGGCGAACCTCGACATCTGGTGGTGCCAAGGCTTCTCCGAGCCCGAAGCGGGGTCCGACCTCGCTTCGCTCAAGACCCGCGCGGTCCGCGACGGGGACGATTACGTGATCAACGGTCAGAAGACGTGGACCACATTGGGCCAGCACGCCGACTGGATCTTCTGCCTCGTGCGCACGGACCCCGATGCCCCCAAACGTCAGGCCGGCATCTCGTTCGTACTCGTCGACATGTCGACGCCGGGCGTCACGGTGCGACCGATCAAGCTGATCGACGGTGGCTACGAAGTCAACGAGGTCTTCTTCGAGGACGCGCGCATCCCGGTGGAGAACCTTGTGGGTGAAGAGAACCAGGGGTGGAGCTACGCGAAATTCCTGCTCGGCAACGAGCGCGCCGGTGTGACCCGACTCGGATTCTCGAAGGTGCGGCTCGGGGCGGCACGTGCCAGGGCCGCCGAGATCGAGGTCGGCGACGGCACGCTGCTGGGCGATCCACTATTCGCGGCACGACTTGCGGAGCTCGAGAACGAGATCGTGGCGCTGGAACTGACTCAGCTGCGGGTCGTGGCGAGTTCTGCGGACGGGAAGCCCAATCCGGCATCGTCACTTCTCAAGTTGCGCGGCTCGGAGTTGCAGCAGGCGACCCTCGAACTGCTCACCGATATCGCAGGCTACGACTCGCTGCCGTTCGATGCGGGTCCCGACATCGCGTCCCCGGTCTGGGCGCAGCGCGCGGCCCCGACGTATCTGAACTACCGCAAGGTGTCCATCTACAGCGGATCGAGCGAAGTGCAACGCAGCATCATCGCCTCCTCGATTCTCGGATTGTGAGGTAACCCATGGACTTCGCACTCGACGACGAACAGAAGCTGTTGCGCGACACCACTCGTGACGTGTTGGCCCGAAACTACGACTCCGAGAAACGCAATGCCGTGATCGAGACCGATCGAGGCTGGAGCCCGCAGGTGTGGAAGCAGCTGGCCGAACTGGGGATTCTGGGGCTGCCGTTCGAGGAATCCGATGGCGGAATGGGTGCGGGACCCACCGAGATCGGGTCTGTCATGACCGAGATCGGTCGCAGGCTTGCGCCCGAACCCGTGCTCGATGCCGTGCTCGTCCCCGGCGGGCTCGTGGCCGACGGCGGCAGCGCCGATCAGCGCGCGGACATTCTCCCCGCGCTGTCCTCGGGTGAACTTCTACTCGCGTTCGCGCACAACGAACCCGGGGTGCGTTGGCCGTCCACGAAGACCGCCACGACCGCAGAAGAAGGTAGTGCGGGGTGGACGGTGACGGGGCTCAAGAACCCGGTACCGCACGGCGGCGATGCGCAGACCTTCGTCGTCAGTGCGGCCCGCCCGGACGGGAACATCGGCTTGTTCCTGGTGGCGAAGGAAGCGGCGGGTGTCACGGTCCGCTCGTATGCAACACATGACGGACTACGTGGTGCTCAGGTTGCGTTCGACGGTGCTACCGCCGAACCCCTCGGTGCCGGTGGGGATGCACGTCATCTGATCGACGTGTGCGAGATCCGGGCGCAGGCCGCCCTGTGCGCCGAAGCGGTGGGGGTGATGGAAGAAGCCTTGCGACTCACCACGGAGTACCTGAAGACCCGCAAGCAGTTCGGCGTTCCCCTCTCGAAGTTCCAGGCGCTCACCCATCGGGCAGCGGACCTGTACGTGCTCCTCGAACTGGCGCGCAGCATGAGCCTGTACGCGACGATGTCCCTGGCTGCGGGGAAGGTCGATCCACTCGTGGCGTCACGGGCAAAACTGCAGATCAGCCGGTCGGCGCGACAGATCGGGCAGGAGGCGATCCAGATGCACGGAGGCATCGGGATGACCGCCGAGTACCCGGTTGGTCACTACGTCGGTCGGCTCACCGCAATCGAGCACACGCTCGGTGGCGGCGACGACCATCTTCGGGTGTTGGCAGCATCGGTATCGGAGCCTGCCCGACTGCTCTGAACTGCTGTGGTCGACTGCTCTGAACTGCCGTACAAGGTCTCGAATTGATATCGGACCGGTCATATCGGACGTGTCGTCCTCGGATCTGGTGTGTGACGTGGTTAACGTTTCAGCCGCAACAGCAACCCGGAACGAGTGGGGGAGAGTTCGCACACGTACGAAGGAGCACCGTTATGGGGTCCGCCGCATTCAAGACCGTCATGTGGAGCCTGTTCGCCATCGGACTGATCGGCGCCGCTGTCGGCATCGCCGAACTGCACGTCGAATGGATCGTCGCATCACTCATCGTCGCCTCTGTGTCAGGCCTCGTCCTGCTCCGCATTCGCGCCGACGCGCACCCGGAGATCCACAGGGACGTGGAATTGAGCCGGACCGACCCGCGAATCAGTACCGCGGGCTGACGTCCGGCTCTCGGATCGCGCCCGAAACCATCTACTACCGCAACTCGGCGAGCATGCGTCGCCGACGATTCACGGTGGCAGCAGCGTCGAGAAAGGCGCCGCGCCACTGAGGGTCCGCGGCTCGCGCCGCGGCCTCCTCGAACAGTCCGGCCGACCCGAGTGGGACATGGGTCGCCGCCGATCGCATCACGGTGTGGTGGCTCTGTCTCGAGTCGGCACCCAATGCTCTGCCCGAACGCGCCTGCCGCGCGGCCACCTCTTCCAGGGCCGTGACGACTCGGTGAGCTACCGACCTCGGCCACGGATGTGGGAGTCCGTCGAGCAGCGCACTGCCGGTGACTCCCAGAAGGTACGAATCCGCCTTCCCCGAGCCGATATAGGCCGTCAGGGTCGGGCCGGGAACGAGGGATGCGACTCGCCGATCGATGCGCTTGCCGTCTCGGATCAGAAAAGCCTCGGCCCAACGGCCGTTCTGCTGAGTAGTGGTCGCCGCTCGCCACGACTCGGCCATCGCCGCCTGCCACCGTGATTCGATAGGAATTTCGAGAGCGGCTGTTGCCGACCCGAGCATCTCCTCCCACACCGCCAACGGCGTGGCAGTGACAACGGTACGGAGCCACCAGCTGCGGATTCCTTTGTTCTTGAAATGTACGTCCTCGATGCCGTCGCGACGGGCCGACGAGTCCAGCGAGCCGGGAAGCCGCACGACGAGCCGGGTGCGAAGTGGCTTGTCCTCGACCCGAAACCAGGTCCTTGCCCTTGTCGCCATACGGTCCGTATAGGCAGAGTCCGGCAGTTGTCGCAGCATCTGGACTGCCCTCTCGCGTACGTCCTTGCGGTCGTCGTCGAGAGCGCGTTCGAGAAGGCCCTCGTCCGCCGGTACGGGTGCCGCTTCGAGAATGGACAGGAAGGCTGCGCGATGGCCGCCGGTCTCTGTGGCCCACGTCCGTTCGACTTCCCGCACGGCCGATGCCGGGTCGATGGTGCGGGCGTGCGAAAGCCAGTGGAATCGCTCGAGGTAGGAGCCGTCCCGCCAGGGGCTCGGGTCGAATCGCGGCTGGCGGCGCAGCGTCGACAGGGCAGGATCTGCCGATGCGAGACGTTGTCCGTGCCGGCCGGTGAGTCGGATGAGGTTCTCGCGATAGGCAGGGTGCGCTGCGGCGATCTCGAGTAGGTCGGCGACTGCGTCTTCGGGTGCCCTGAGGTCGGCTGCCGCGGCGGCGGCGAACCATTCCGGCAACGTCCATGACTTGGCCGCCATGAGCGTCCGCAGATCCTGCACGGCGGCGCGTGAGAGGGTGCGATCACCTCGCGAAGAACCGTCCGGTTCGATGTGGCCGCGCGGGGTGAGGATGCGCGGCGATTTCACGGGATTCACCGTATGTCATCGCCGCAGCATTGTGCCGTCGTCGTGGCCCGTGTCGACGCAGGGTCTCAGAGCGCGAGAAACGGGGGAGCGTAGTGGAAGGTGCCGGTGATGTCCGAACGCCAGGTTCCCAGGGGTCGGACCTGGAAATGTGAGGTCCAGTTCGGTTCCTCGGGCGCGATTCCGACGGTGTCCGCGGGAACGAACCCGAAGCGCGGGTAGTAGTCGAGATGCCCGAGGAGTGCGACTAGCGGGTGGCCGAGTGCGTCTGCTCCGCCGAGCGCAGCGTGCATCAGCGCTGATCCCACTCCGGAACCCTGGTGAGACGGCAGTACGCCGATCGGTCCGAGCGCCGATGCGGACACGTCGTCGACACGCCCGCCGGTGATGCACACGTGGCCGACCACGGAGCCCTGCACTTCTGCGACGAGCGACAACTGCGGAATCCATGCCTGGTCGCCGCGGAGAGCCTCGACGAGGCCCACTTCGACGGGTTCTTCGCCGTCGAACGCCTGGCGATGAATCTCTGCGATGGTGGGAATGTCTCCGGAGACCTCTCTGCGAACGATCATGCGTTCACCCTGCGCGATCGATTCACCGTGTACAACCGATTTTCCCCATCAGCGGGTTGCCGCTGCGAGATAGCTGCAGCGGGTCGAACGAAACCTGGTGGCGATGATGCGCTCCTGCGCAGCGTGCCCGGAGTCTGCGTAGCGCAATTCGGATCGATTTCCATGAATTGTCGAGGGCTCTGCACGTCCGAATGGTTGCTCTGCATTCCCTGAATCTGCCGGAATGTCCGATTCTCGTGGCTGCGAGACGGACCGCTCACATCCAGCTCGAATGTTGTACAGGTCACCGAAAGTGTCGTTGTCGGCGGCTTGTCGGGTCGATGGGCCGGCCGCTCGTCGATTCGGTTCTGACGAGCAGGTTTGATCATCGACTCGGAAAAAGTGCAGGTCGTGAACGTGTGTCTGCGGTTTCTCGTTTCTTTCCGAGGGGAGGTCCTCGCGAATGTGGGCTGTTTGCGCATGGACGTCCGACTGTGTCGAATTGGTGCTCTTGTTCGAACGAAGTGCTGTCGAAATGTCGAATCGAGAGTTGGTGTTCGTGGTTCAAAAGCAAATGACCGGTTACAGTTGCGATGTGCAACAGGTACTGGCCGAAAGTGAATCGACGCGCCGTTCGGGCGTCGGTGCCGTGCACGACGAATTGGTGCGCCTGCTGCGTCAGTTGGTAGTAGAGGATCGGCCCACCGAAGGTGCGCCGACATTTGCACAACATTCGCTACTCACTTTCGTTGCACGGAACCCGGGCTGTCGGGCGACCGAGATCTCCGACGCGTTCGGTGTCCACCGCTCGACGGTCTCGCGCCAATTGCGTGTGTGTACCGAGGAGGGCTGGGTACACGCCCAGTCGGGCCCGCTGCGTGCCGGTCATCCGCTGACCCTCACCGCAGCCGGATCCCGTGTGCTCGATTCGGCAACCGACCAGCGTGTGGGGCAGGTGGCCGAGAGGCTCGGATCGTGGTCCGAGATCGAGATCGATTCGTTTGCACACCAACTTCGCCGATTTCGTCAGAGTGCCGATCGGCCGACCGACGACGCAGGTTCGACACAGTGACGGAGAGGACAGTCGTGCGCGAGTACACGAGCCCGGAGACATTTACCGTTGCGGACCACGAGAACGCCGTTCTCACGGTGTTCGCCCAGGCCGAGAGCAATCCGGATCGAGTCGTCTATTCACGACCCGAGAAGAACGGCTGGGTCGACGTGAATGCCAAGGACTTCGCCGCCCTCGTCATGGGCGTCGCGAAGGGATTCATCGCGAACGGTGTGGAGCCGGGCGACCGCATCGCATTGCTGTCGTCGACCCGTTTCGAATGGTCGCTTCTGGACTACGCGATCTGGGCGGCGGGAGCGGCATCGGTTCCGATCTACGACTCGTCGTCCAAGGACCAGATTCGCTGGATCATCGAGGACTCGGGCGCCGTCGCAGCCGTGGTGGAGACGCCCGAGAATGCCGAGAACTTCGTCGGTGACGCAGCGCCGTACACGTTGAAGCGAACGCTCACCATCGACCAGGACGCCGTCGGCACCCTCATAAAGGAGGGGCTGTCCGTCGACGATTCCGAGGTGTTCAAGCGGATCGTCGCGCTCACCGCATCCGATCTCGCATCGCTGGTCTACACGTCCGGAACCACGGGACGTCCCAAGGGTTGTGTACTGACCCATCGAAACTTTCTCTCCGAGGTGCGGGCACTCGTCGCAGCGCCGATCGGTGACGTTGCTCGACCCGGCAACCGGGTGCTGACGTTCCTTCCGCTCGCGCACGTACTCGCGCGCGCCGTATCGCTCGCCATGTTCGAAGCCGGCGCGACACAGGCACATTGGTCCGACTTCGGAACTGTCGACGAGCAGTTTCAGCGGTTCTCGCCCAACACCATTCTCGGTGTGCCGCGCGTCTTCGAGAAGGTCCGTGACGGCGCGGCCAAGCAAGCCGCCCATGGCGGTTCGCTGAAGAAGAAGATCTTCGACTTCGCCGAATCGACGGCTGTCGCCTACAGCGAGGCTCAGGATCAGGGCGGGCCGTCGGTGATACTGAAGGCCAAGCATGCTCTCGCCGACAAACTGGTGTATTCGAAGCTCAGGGCCGCCCTCGGCGGAGATTGCTGGTGGGCGATCTCCGGTGGTGGTGCGCTCGTGCCGAGCCTCGGCCACTTCTTCCGCGGTATGGGTGTTCCGGTGTACGAGGGTTATGGACTCACGGAATCGACTGCTGCGCATACGGTGAACGTCCCAGGCGAGCAGAAGATCGGCACCGTCGGCAAACCGCTGGGCGGAAACAGCGTCCGGGTCGCCGAAGACGGCGAACTCGAACTGCGTGGGCCGGTCGTCTTCGACGGCTACTGGCGAAACGAGAAGGCGACTGCGGAATCTCTGAACGAGGGGTGGTTCCGCACCGGCGATCTCGGTGACATCGACGACGAGGGATACGTCTCGATCACCGGGCGCAAGAAGGATCTTCTCGTGACCGCCGGAGGGAAGAACATTTCACCCGGACCGCTCGAGGACCGCATTCGCTCGCATTCCATCGTGTCGCAAGCGGTGGTGGTGGGCGACGGGCGTCCGTTCGTCGGAGTGCTTCTCACTCTCGACGACGCGGAGTTCGACAAGTGGAAGTCGGCGCACGGCAAGAGTTCCGACGCAACGCCCGCGGACCTACGGGAAGACGAGCAATTGCGGGCCGAACTTCAGCAGGCAGTCGACGACGGGAACTCGCAGGTGTCACACACCGAGTCGATCAAGAAGTTCGTTCTGCTCGACCGCGATCTCACCGAGGCGGACGGCGAACTGACGGCGACGCTGAAGGTGAAGCGCAACGTGGTCACCGAGCACTTCGCCGACGAGATCGAAAGCCTGTATTCGAAGGCCGAGTCCTCGGTCGGCCGGTAGCGACCTACCGGTCAAGCAGTGATCTCACGCAGATAGGCGAGGTCGTCGGCCATCCCCTCGGCTGGGGTTTCGAGGATCACCGGCGTTTCGGCTGTCCGTACGACCTCCGCCAGTACGTCGGCGTCGATGGTGCCTTCGGCGATGTTCGCGTGCCGGTCGCGTGCGGAGTCGAACTCGTCCCGAGAATTGTTCAGGTGCACCAGGTCGATTCGGCCGGTGATCGCCTTGATGCGTTCGACCACACCCACGAGGTCCTCGCCTGCGGCCCACGCATGGCAGGTGTCGAGGCAGAAACCGGCACCGAGGTCACCCACTGCGTCCCACAAGCGGCCGATGTCGTCGAAGTAGCGGGCCATCGCGGCATCGCCACCCGCCGTGTTCTCGATGAGGATGGGCACCGGGAACCCGCCCTTGTCGGCCTGGCGAGTGAAGAGCTTGCGCCAGTTGGAGATTCCTTCGGCCGGATCTTCACCCTGGCGTACGTGCCCGCCGTGGACCACCAGTCCGATGGCACCGAGGTCCGCAGCAGCCTGGGCTTGCTCGGACACCGCCTTCCTGGAGGGCATGCGGAGTCGGTTGTTCAGGCTCGCCACATTGATGACGTACGAGGAATGCACGACCACGTCGATCGGGCTCGCGAGGATCTGGTCGGTACGGGGATGCGGATCGGGTTTGTTCCACTTCTGCGGATCGGTGACGAACAACTGGACGATGTCGGCGCCCAGTTCCTCGCCCTGCCCGATCGGGTCGTCGTCCTGGCGTACGTGTGCCCCTATGCGCATGTGATTCAGGGTAGGTGGTGCAGTCACGGCGGGAAGGACTTCGTGACCTTCGGGACACAGTGGGTGCAGACAGCGGCGCACGTCCGAATTTTCTGGAACAGTGGAAGAGGAGAAAATCTCAGGAGGCCCGATGTCGGACACACCGCGACGACCGTCCGATTTCGAGACGGTCGAGGAGCGTCGCGCGCGCGTATCCGCGCAGGTGCGGTCCTGGTGTGAGAGTTCCCGCATCGACGGCCGCCACGAACAGCTCTCGGACGACGCGGCCGTTCTACTGGCGAGCGGCTACCTCGACGCACCCACCCGCGACATCATCGGCGCACGTCGGCAGGCAGGTCGACAGATCCCCTCGGTAGGCGGCTTCGGGGCGCTTCGCGCGATTTCGGACGAGTACGGCGAGGTGGCACGCAAGATCGATGCCATGAAGCCGGGGCCCGCCCAGCTGGTGTTCAAGTACCGGGCGGCCGAGCTGGCGAAGAAGCTGCGAAGTATGCGCGGCGTCGTGGTGCATTCGAACAGTCACTTTGCGTCGGGCGTCCGGCAGATCCGTCGTGATCGTCGTCAGGGCGTGCACCTCGACCCGCAGCAGCGTGAAGCGTTGTTCGCGGCGTTGCAGCGAACCCCCGCTCCCGGCGGTGGAAGCTGGCTCTCCGATGCCGGGAACCTGGTGCGGAACACGGCTGCGGATCGGTTGGCGGACCTCTCGGGGCCGGGTGCGGTTGCCGGTCTGGGTCGACGAGTGGCGGGAGCGATCGGCCGCGCGACCGACCCCGAGCACGACGAGTTCGCAGACCCGTACGACACACTGCTTTTTCTTGCGGGCATGCTCTTCGACCGCATCGACGGCTCGGCGACCTGGCATTCCGAACATTTCGCGATTCAGCGACACCAACTCGACCTGGCCCAGGAACTCACCCAGATCGCTCTGGATGCCATCGCGTTGCGAGGTATTACTGCGGAACTGGCGGATGCGGCTCGCGGCGCGCACGGCGGCGCGGCACGAGAGCAGGTTCGTTCGAGGCAACAGGCGCTGCGCCCTGTGTGGGACCAACTCGTCGACCGGGTCGCAGCGTTGGCCCGGATCGGTGATCTGGTGAGTCAGGCAGAGGTGCAACTGCGTTCCATGACTGCAGTGCGGCGCACCATGAGTCTCGACAGTCGTATCGACGACCTGATCGCGCGGTCGGGCAACCGAGAACTCTCGGCAGAGAACACACATTTCGTCGGTGACCAGTTCAGTGGTGTCGACGAGTTGCTCGGCACTTATCAGAGTGCGTTGTACGGCGACATCGCAGCGTTGACGGCGTGGTCGGACGCAGGCGGACGCGACAGGTGAGAGTTCACCGGTAGTCAGCCGCGCGCTCCCGGTAGTGACCGAGCAAGTGCAGGGACGAGCAGACGGTTCGGGGTGAACTTTCCCAGCATCGCCGCAGCCCAGTTCGCGAAGCCCGGGATGACGACGGCTTTGCCGTCGTCGAGCCCGTCGATCCCGGCCTCCGCCACGAATGCCGGGCTCTTCCACAGAAAACGGGGGAGTGCCGCCTCGGCATCCTCCTTCGAAAATCCGCCTCGTTCTCCGAACCCGGTGTCCACCGGGCCGGGGCACAACACCGTCGCGCTCACGTTCGTGCCGATGAGTTCGCCGCGCAGACTTTCCGTGAACGACAGCACGAATGCCTTGGACGCTCCGTAGCCGGCCTGGCCAGGTACCGGCTGAAATGCTCCTACGGACGCGACGTTGAGGACCGCCCCACTCTTCCTGGCCACCATGCCGGAGAGAAATCTGCTGCAGAGGTCGGCTACCGCTACGACGTCGACCTCGATCATGTTCATCTCCTCGTCGGGGTCCGAGTCCGAGATCGACCCCAGGGTCGACAAACCCGCGCTGTTGATCAGCACATCGGGGACGCGTCCGGTCGAGGTCACGCGATCGAGCAGACCCGCGCGGGCATCGCGATCGGAAAGGTCGGTCGCCAGCGGTTCGGCCGCCCCTCCCGCAGCCGCTACTTCCGCGGCAAGTTCGGTCAGAACGTCGAGGCGCCGGGCAACGAGTGTGACGTGATGCCCGCGGGCTGCGAGATTCAGCGCGATTTCGCGGCCGATTCCGGAGGATGCGCCGGTCACGACTGCCGTGCTGTGCGATGACGGGGTGGGCAGAGTCATGGCATCAATCTACGGAAGTACGAGAAGCGGGCCGTCGCGGAATTACTTCGATGTCCTACTATTTTCCTATGACTACTCCTGAAAAGATCGTCGTCGTCGACGGTGCCCGTACCCCCATCGGCAGCTTCGGCGGCGCCCTCAAGGACGTGCCGGCGCACGAACTCGGTGCGACAGCCACCAAGGCGGCTCTTCAACGCGCCAACGTGGCCGCGGAGGACATCGACGAGGTCGTGATGGGCTGTATCGGCCAGGTCGGTCCGGACGCCTACAACGCCCGCCGGGTCGCCCTCGCGGCCGGACTGCCCGAGAGCACTCCCGCGTTCACCGTGAACCGTCTGTGCGGCAGCGGGTTGCAGGCAGTCTGGAGCGCAGCCCAGCAGATGCGCTGGGGCGGCGCCGACATCACGGTTGCCGGCGGCGACGAGTCGATGTCCCGGATGCCGTTCTACGACTTCTCGGCCCGCGGCGGCTTCAAGCTCGGTGACCGCAAACTGGTCGACGGCACGGTTGCGATGCTCACCGACCCGTTCAGCAACGCCCACATGGGACGCACCGCCGAGGCCGTCGCGCGCAAGTACGACGTGACCCGTGAGCAGCAGGACGAGTTTGCAGTCGAGTCGCAGCGCCGCGCCGCGTCAGCAGCCGCACAGGCCGCGTTCGCCGAGGAAATCACGGCAGTCGAGACGGGTGGACGCAGGTCGGTGACGGTGGACAAGGACGAGCACCTCAAGCCGGACACCACGACCGAGACGCTCGCCAAGCTGCGCCCCGCCTTCGAAGAGGGCGGCTCGGTCACCGCGGGCAATGCCTCCGGCATCAACGACGGCGCCGCCTCTCTCGTTCTCGCCCGCGAATCCGTGGCGCAGGACAAGGGGCTGAGCGGACTCGTGAGCCTGGAAGCCGTCGCGACGGCTGCGATGGATCCGGGTCTGATGGGATACGCACCGGTCCTGGCCCTGCGGAACCTGTTCGAACAGACCGGGACCACGCCGGGCGACATCGACGTCGTCGAACTCAACGAGGCGTTCGCTTCGCAGGCCATCGCCGTGATTCGTGACGCGCAGCTCGATCCGGAGAAGACCAACCCGTACGGCGGCGCCATCGCACTCGGACACCCCGTCGGCGCAACCGGCGCGATCCTGAGCCTGCGCGTCGCGAAGGATCTGGTTCGTCGCGATCTCGAACTCGGCATCGTCACCATGTGCATCGGCGGCGGACAGGCGCTCGCAGCCCTGTTCCGGAGGATCTGACATGGCGGGATCCGGTACGGCCAAGTCGAAGCACGTCCCGTCGTGGCACGACGACGAGGTTCGGGCGCTGTCCGAGCTCGCCAGCGGATTCTTCGAACGTGAACTGATCGCCAAACGTGAGCAGTGGGACGAGCAGCATTGCGTCGACCGGTCCGTGTGGCGGGCAGCAGGCGAGCTGGGAATTCTGTGCTGCTCCATCCCCGAGGAATACGGGGGAGGTGGCGGCACTTTCGCGCACGACCTCGCCGTGTTCGAGGCGCAGTCGTATGCGGGTGACTACGCGCTGGGCAACTCGGTGCACAGCGGCATCGTGGCTCACTACGTTCTCGAGTACGGATCCGAGGAGCAGAAGAAGGCGTGGCTGCCGCTGATGGCGACGGGAGAGGTCGTCGGAGCCATCGGCATGACGGAGCCCGGCGCCGGTTCGGATCTCAAAGCGATCAAGACGTCCGCCATCCGCGACGGCGACGAGTACGTGGTGAACGGTTCGAAGACCTTCATCACCAACGGATCGTCCGCCGACATGATCGTGTTGGTCGTCAAGACCGATCCGAAGGCGGGCGCCAAGGGCGTCTCGTTGCTGATCGTCGATCTGCGGGACTGTGCCGGGTTCGAGGTCGGGCGGGTTCTCGACAAGGTGGGCCAGCAGGGCGCCGATACGTCGGAACTGTCGTTCACCGACGTGCGCGTGCCGGTCTCCAACTTGTTGGGTGAGTCCGAGGGGCTCGGGTTCGGGCAGCTGATCGCCCAGCTCGTGCAGGAACGGCTCATCATCGGCGTGCAGGCCGTCGCCGCGATGGAACGTGCCGTCGCCGAGACCGTGGCGTACACCAAGGAACGGCAGGCATTCGGCCACAGCCTGTTCGAGTTCCAGAACACCGCGTTCGAGTTGGCGGAATGCCAGACGATCGCCCGTACGTCGCGGATCTACAGCGACCACTGCATCGAAACTCACCTCGAGGGTGAACTCGATCCGGCCGACGCCGCGATGGTGAAGTACTGGCTCACCGAGAAGCAGTGCGAAGTGATCGACCGTTGCGTGCAGTTGTACGGCGGTTACGGCTATATGCGCGAATACCTGATTGCGCGGATGTACGAGGACGCTCGCGTCCAGAAGATCTACGCGGGTGCCAACGAAGTCATGAAGGGCATCATCGCGAAGTCCCTCTGACCCACTCCCACCCCCGACGAATGTCACACACGTTCAGCTCACGCGAACGGGTGTGACATTCGTCGGTAGTGGGGGAGGTTGACCGCGGGTATATGCTTGCCGATAGGCAACTAAATCGGGAGGCATATGCAGCACGTGTTCGCCGACGACGACGTCAGTCGCATGAGAGTCGCGCTCGGGCGCATTGCCCGCCACGTCGACCGACACTCCGCGGAGGAGGGGCTGACCCGAACACAGTTCTCGATTCTGTCGACGGTTGCGCGCCGCGGCCCGCTGGGTGTGCGCGAATTGGCGGAGATCGAGGGCGTCAACCCGACGATGCTCTCGCGGATGCTCGGCAAACTCGAGACAGCAGGTCTGATCGTTCGTACCGCCGATCCCGACGACAAGCGCGCAGTGAACGCGGCGGTGACCGACTCGGGCGGGAAACTGTTCCTGAGGCTGCGAGCGCAGCGCACTGCACTGTTCGCCGATCGATTGAGCCGACTCCCCGAAGGTCACGCCGAGACCCTGCTGGATGCGCTGGGTGCACTCGAAGCCCTGTCGGAGGAGATGGCGCAGCGGCCCGGTGACCCACAATGACGATGGCTGCAACTCTTCGCGGGCAGACCTTCGCGGCGCTGGTCGTACCCAACTTTCGTCGCTACATCAGTGGCCAGGCCGTATCGCTCATCGGCACCTGGATGCAGACGATCGCGCAGTCGTGGCTCGTGCTGCAGTTGACGGGTTCGGGAACGGCTGTGGGTACTGTCGTCGCGTTGCAGACGGTGCCGATCCTGCTGCTCGGCCCGTACGGCGGCGTGATCGCGGACCGAGTCGACAAGCGGCGCTTGATGATCGGACTCCAGATGATGATGGGTCTTCTTGCTCTCGTCCTCGGGACACTCACGATCACCGGGGCGGTCGAACTCTGGCACGTCTACGTGCTCGCCGTTCTGCTCGGTCTCAACAATTGCTTCGAACAACCCGCTCGCCAGTCCTTCCTGCTCGAGATGGTGGGTGCGGACAACTTGCGTAATGCGGTGAGTCTGCAGTCGGTGCTGGCCAGTGCGGCCCGCACCGTCGGTCCGGCTGTCGCCGGAATCGTCATCGCGGCAGGCGGTCTGGGGTTCTGCTTCATGCTGAATGCAGCCAGTTTCGTAGCCGTCGTGGTGTCGCTTGTTCGTCTGGACGTGTCCGCGCTGCGGCCTTCCCCGCCCACCGGACGCGCGAAGGGACAGCTGCGCGAAGGACTCGCGTATGTCCGGCGTAGCCCCAGCCTCGCGGTGCCGCTCATGATGATGGCGCTCGTCGGCTGCCTGACGTTCGAGTTTCAGGTGGTCCTACCGGTGGTCGCCGAGAAGGTGTTCGACGGCGGCGCGGCGGCGTACGGCTTTCTCACCGCTGCAATGGGTGTGGGTGCCGTTCTCGGTGGTCTCGCCGTGGCGACCTGGGGGAGGACGGGGGTTCGGCCGATGGTCTTCACGGCACTCGTATTCGGGATCCTCATGGCCGTTGCCGCAGTCGCTCCCTCCCTCGGCGTATTGATCGGCGTCATGATCTTCGTAGGTGCACTCAGTACCGCGTTCACGGCGACGACGAACAGTTCGTTGCAGCTCGAGGCGGCGCCCAACATGCGTGGTCGCGTGATGGCGTTGTTCTCGGTCGCGTTCATGGGATCCACGGCCATCGGTGGGCCGGTTGCGGGATGGGTCAGTGAGGAATGGGGCGGGCGCGCAGGTCTGGCGCTCGGCGCCGCCGCCTGTCTGGTCGCGGCCGTGATGGGACTCTTCATTCTGGGCCGAGACCGTCGGGCCGCCTCTTCCCATAGCCTGGATGAATGGCGCATCCACAGTTCCTGAACTCGGCCAAGGCCTTCGTCGTCGACGCGCTCCGTGGAGCGGTCGCCGGCACCGACGATCTCGAGTGGCACTCGGAGCCGGGTTACCTGACCAGGCGCAATCCGCTCCCCGGCGGCCAGGTCGCGCTGTTGTCCGGTGGCGGGTCGGGGCACGAACCGCTGCACGCAGGCTTCATCGGTCAGGGGATGCTGACCGGTGCGTGCCCTGGGCTGATCTTCACTTCCCCCAACGCTTTGCAGGTGCGCGCCGCGACGCGGGCCGTGAACGCGGGGGCCGGCGTCGTGCACATCGTGAAGAACTACACCGGCGACATCCTCAACTTCACGATCGCCGAGAGGATGGTGGCCGAGGACGGCATCATCGTCGAACAGGTGCTCGTCGACGACGATGTTGCATCCGAGAGTGCGGATGGTCCCGGCCGTCGTGGCACTGCGGCGACCGTCGCCGTCGAGAAGATCTGCGGGGCTGCTGCCGAGAGAGGCGACGATCTGGCTACCGTCGCCGAACTCGGACGGCGAACCGCCCGCAACGCACGCAGCATGGCGGTGGCGCTCCGGGCGTGCACGTTGCCCGGTGCGGACGAACCTTCCTTCGACCTTCCCGACGGGGAGATCGAACTCGGTATCGGTATCCATGGTGAGCGTGGCACCGAGCGGGTCCCGGCGATGCCCGCGTCGGAGTTGGTTCGCCGGTTGATCGATCCTGTGGCGGAGTCACTGGGTATCGAGACCGGTGACCAGTTGATCGTGATCGTCAACGGCCTGGGCGCCACACACCCGTTGTCGCTGAATCTGTTGTTCGCCGAGGCGGCGCAGTATCTGACCGACAAGGGGATTCGCGTCGAACGCAGTCTTGTCGGGAGCTTCGTGACGGCACTCGACATGGACGGAGCCTCCATCACTCTGGTGCGAACCGACGCGGACATGCTGGAACTGTGGGACGCCCCGACCGCCGCGCCGGGGTGGCCCAATGCGCCTGCCCAGGCGTTCGAAAGTGTGCCCGAGAGGATCGAGTTCTCCGCTCCGATCGCGGCGGAAGAGAGTTCCGAGTCCGCACCCGACACCGAAGATGCCCTGGGGCGAGCGGGAGTGGGCCGGTGGCTCGGCGCCTGGGTGGAGAAGGTGCTGTCCGAGGAGCCGCACCTCACCGATCTGGATCGTCGTGCCGGTGACGGCGACTTCGGTACCAACATGGCTGCGGCCCTCGAGCACGTCGACGTCCGCAAGGTCCGCGAGGGGTTCGCGTTTCCCACGGTCTTCGAGACGGTGTCCGATGCGTATCTGGGGCATGCGGGCGGCACTTCGGGTGCCCTGTTCGGTATCTGGTTCCGGCAGTTCTATCTGTCGGCGACCGAGAATCCGGACGGACTGGGGCTGTCTGCCCTGTCCAGCGCGGCTCGCGCCGGTATGGACGCGATCACCGAGGTGGGCGGCGCACGGCCGGGTGACAAGACGATGATCGACGCGATCGCGCCGGCGGTCGACGTGTTGGAAGCCGCCGACCGGCCGCTCGCGGAGGTCCTGCAACAGGCTGCAGAGGCCGCCGCCGCGGGAGCCGAGTCCACCGGCGAGATCATCGCCCGACGTGGTCGCGCCAGCTACGTGGGCGAAGCGTCTCGGGGTGTCGTGGATCCGGGAGCGCTCGTGCTGTCGTGGTTCTTCGCCGAAGCGGCCCAGGCTGCATCGCACGGCCGACCATGAGGTGACCGAATCCTGAGCATTCGACCCCGTATGGTGGGACGACAGGTCGAGTTGTGCCGCTGAACCCGTCGCCACTGCTCCACATCAGCGCTCGGGGCGCCACGACACGAACGGAAACGATGGAAGACACGGCGAGCAGAGGCATCCACGCGTTCATCGCAGACGTCGTTCAGCGAGGTGGAAAGGCCAAACGCCTCACTCATTCGCGTCGAAATCCGGTCCAGGTATGGAACGAAGCCGGCGACAGTTGCGTGGTACGGGTGCGTTCCAAACTGGCCGGCGATTGGCAGGCGCGCAAGCAGGACGAATCGCTCGAAGACGACGACACGGGCTCGCACTACTGGGTGTTCGTCGACCTTGCGGCGTCGCCGGAGGAGTTCTTCGTCATTCCATCCGCAGACGTGGCCGACGACATCCGCGCGGAGGTCGATCTGTGGATGATGGACACCCCCGGTCGCACGCGTACCGGTCACCACGCGATCGGGCTGGCCCGCGTTGCGCATGGGCGTGACCGGTGGGATCTGCTCGGCCTCACCGGTGCGAAAGACCCGAGCCGCTACGCGAATGTGGATGCCGACCGCGCTGCGGCGCACCACGACGACAAACGGTCGGGGGCCGGGCGGAAGGTGTCGAAGCCGGCGCCGGTCGTGGACGAGGTCGTCGACCCAAGGCTGCAGGTGGTTGCCGACTGCGAGGGTTACCGCCTGGTTGCCATGTTCGATCCAAGGTCGTACGGACTCGAGATCATGCGGGGCCCAATGGAGGGCCGCCGATTCCCCGATCCCACTACCGCCGCCAGCGCGGTGGCCAGTCACATCAGCGGTGACGCGGAAGACCGCGACGGATGGGTGTTCTGGGAAATCGACACGCCAGCACGCCTTCCGCTGGGCAAACATGTGGCGTGACGACCTGACCACATAGGGTTCGGTCATGGCTACCGTCTGGACAGTTCCGCTCGACATTCTTCCCCGCTGGCTCGACTCTGCCGAGGTTCAGGCTTTTCTCGCGTCCGACGACCAGCAGGATGCGTCGGCGGATCCGAAGGTACGCCACGCGCAGTTCGCGGCTGTCACGAAGTCGTTGCAGCGCCACGTCGGAGAGACGTACATCTCGGTGCAGGCGGCGTCCACTGCGCTGTTCGACGGAATCGGTGACGGTCTCGGGGTGCCGGTCGGTCTGAAGCTTGCAGCGCTGCGGCTGGTGGTGACTCCGGTCCATCAGACGCGTCCTTCGCCTCAGCCGTTGCCCGACACCGTGACTGCGGAATTGGGCCGGTACGTGTACGCGCTCCTCGATCCGCGGAGCAGGCGCCCGTTCCACGTCGGGGCGGGAACCGGCAACCGAGTGTTCGGTCATGTGTGGGCTGCGCTGGAGGAGAACGAGAAGCGGCAGTTTCTCGACGATCCGGAAGCCGACTCCGCAGAGGTGCGTGAGGCGGTGATCGCCCGCATTCGCGATATCTACGACTCCGGCCACGAGGTGGAGCATTACATTCTCGCTCACAACGTGGAGAACTCCGCAGACGCGGCGGAGTCTGCCACCGGTCGGGTCGACGCGCTGATCGCGGGCCTCGGCCTGTTCGAGAGTGGTGATCATCCGGTCTTGACCAACCTCGTGGGCGCCGACGACAAGAAGGCGGCCCGGATCGAGGATCTGGCACTGCAGTACTCGGCGGAGCGCGTTCCGACCCTCCCGACCCCGTGTCTGCTGCTCGAAGTGAAGCAGGCGGGTGTCCGCGGTGTCGGCCCCGAGGAGATCTACGCTGCGGCGCGCGGAGCTTGGCCGGCCGGCGCAGCGGTGCGCGGCACCGAGAACCTTCCCGTGATCGTGTTCGCGGACAACATCGTTCGCGCCGTATATCGGACTCGTTCGTGGGAGATCGCTTCTCGCACGGCCGACGCGTCACTGTGGAGGTTCGCCGGCGACGTCGATTCCGAGCTCGAGGCGCAGTTCGTGAACAAGCGTGTCACTCCGGACCGAGTGGGCCTGAAACGCTGGCCGTCCCACGGGTGGGCGCCGCACGTCACCCACGCCCGCCCGGGTCGCTGACGGGTTTGTTGCGTTGATTGTTTTACCGCGCTGATTGTGGGTACAGCCGAACGGCGGGGTATCCACATGAAGGCGAGACAGTAATGAAGGTCAACGCAAAACTGGCCGCCGTCGGCGTGATCGCGGCGGCGTTCGGAATGGCTCTACCCGGCGTCGCGTCGGCCGACGCGCTGGACGATCTGACGGTTTCGGTACGCGCTCCCGACAATGTCGCACCGATGCCGCCGGGGTTTCCTCCGTACGGGCCGTCGGGCTGTGACGATTGGGCCGAACCGTACGAGCCGAATGTTCCGGGCTGGGGCGTGGACCCGTACAACCAGTACGACAACTGGTGTGACGGTCCTGAAGACGGCTATCCCCAGCCCGCGATCTACAGCGGCGACGAAGGCGGCGAAGATTCGCCCAACAGCGACTCGGGTGACAACTCGGGCAACGAGCCCTGACGGTCAGTCGAGTTCGGCCGGTACCGGGAAGCACGGTACCGGCCGTGGATGGCTGGGATCGAGCGCATTGAGTACGTGGACCCCGGCGATCGGGTCGTCCACGATATCTTCGTGTTCGACGAGGTCCTCTGGGCAGTGGTCCTGTAAGACAATGTTTTTCGCGTTCGGTGCTTCCAGGATGCCACTCGTGTACGGAACCACCACGGCGTCGTAGATGGTCACGATGTTGGTGTACTCCACATCGTCGGCATACGGACCGTCCGCCGCCAATGCCTCGTACCACGACGAACCGGCGATGAGCTCGGGGCACGACCCACACCCGACCGCGCGCACCACCTGCTCGAAGGTGTCTCGCTGTCCGATGCGATCGGCGGCCTGGACGATCTGTTCGTACGGTGGACGGTGGCTGCCACCCCACATCGGGGCCATCGATATGTACTTGTCCACCTTGGCGTCTCCGCCGAGGGAGCTGACGTACCTGGCGGGCATGAGCGTTCCCTGGGAGTGGCCCACCAGGTCGATTTGTGATGCGCCGGTGGAGGCCAGAACCTCGTCGACGAAGGTCGCGAGCTGGGTCGCGCTCTGCTCCATCGACCCGAGTCCGCCGACAGCGTTCATCGGCCAGGGCAGTCCGGGAAAGTTTCCGTAGGTCAGGGCGAACACGCAATATCCCTCGGCCTTCAGCACAGGCGCGAGTGTCGACCAGTCGTTCTGTCGATTCTGGGCCGTTCCGTGGACCATCACGACGGGGTTGGGGTGCTCGGGAGAGGGCGTGCAGGTCCAGTCGTTGGAGCCGGCCGCGTTCCCGTCCGGGGTGCCGACGAGCGTGACAATGGCTGGTGGCAACGGAACATCGGCAGTGGCCGTGGACCCGACAAGAAAAGCAAAGGCTATGGTAGCGCCGATAATTCCGGCTCGTGACCCGTACGTGCGAAGCGAGGAAAGACGCATCGGCTACCTTTCGGCAATTGTTGTACTTGCCGAGACGGTACCGCCGGAAGATTTACTACCGGGAAGTAACGGGTGTCGATGCGGTTACGTTGTCGTCACAGGGGGTCGAACGGATTCCTTGCGGAGTTTCCTGCGATGGCTGCGCATCGTCGCGATACGTACGCGGTCGCGAGCGCGCCGCAGCACGAGACGCATCGAACGGGCCGGGGGAGTGGGATCACGTTCTTCCACCGGGATGTCGAACTTCTCTGCGCGCGGCGGCCCCGAGCCTTCCCACCAGATCGGTTCGACGAGATGCTCGATCATCGGCAGTGATTCCTCGACGGAATTCTGACCCCAGTGCACGGCACGATCCAGCGCTCGCGGCGAAGGCGCGAGGTTGAGGGCGGAGAGTGTGGGGCGGAAGCGCACGATCCGATCGGCGAACGGCGCATTGCGCACCATCTGGATTCGAACGGCTTGTGTGAAGGGTTGTAGCAGAAGGTGTTTCGGGCCCCACTGCGGGTGGAAACAGTCCCAGGCGTAATAGCAGGCGTTACGGGTTCCGAGTCGTCCGTCCTGAACTCGCCGCCACGCCATCTCGACGGGGACGTTGCCTGCTGCGAAGCCGTCGAACAGTGCCGCGACGTCCTTCTGCTCGAACAGTTCGTCGAGGATGGGCGTCATGTTCGGGTCGCGCGTCTCGTGGTGCAGGACGCCGGGTATGGACGCCGAGAAGCTCGCCGCATCCACGACGTTGAGGCGCGAGGTGAGCTCGTCGGATCCCAGGATGATGGGCTTGACCAGCTGGCGATCGATGAACGCCGACGCCTGCCAAACTCCCAGGCCGACCTGACGGCTGAGTCCGGCTCCAGTCTTGGGTAGAGCGCGCATCCGATTGGCTGCGGTCTCCTGGCTGCGAAGTCGTGCGGGCAGACGGTCGAACGACTGACGGCGAACGCCGGCGACAACGGTCTCGAACGGAATCGACAGATCGCCCAAGGCCATGGGGGAGCCGTCCTCGTTGCGGAAGAGATCGTCGGCGAAGTCGTCGAAGGTGAGCGAGAAGACGCCGCCGAGCCCGTGCTGCCGGTTGCCGAGGCGAGCGGGCCCCAGAATGCCGCCGTAACTGACCGTCTTGGCCCAATCGATGTACTCGTCGACGGGGACGGGAAGGGTGCGCGCGGTGACACTGCCGACGATCGCGCCGATCGAGGTGGTGAGAATGTAGGCGGGCGTGAGGCCCTGATCGATGATCCGCTTCATGCCGCCCAGGTACACGTAGCCGGCGCCACCGCCACCGCCGAGCGAGCAGACCAATGCCTTGTAGCAGACCTCGGAATCGAGTTCGACCAGCGAGAACTCCGATGCGTGGCGGTCGGCCATCCCGCGTCGCTCTTCCTCGAGCGGTTCGACGAGGCCCGGAAGGATGTTCTTCGCGGCGACGAGTCGCTTCTCCAGATTCCGCTCGCCGCGCAGCGGGTCGTGAAGAGCGTCGACCACGCGCCCACGGAACGCCGCGATCTCCGGGCCGACGTCGACGTCCGGTCGTCCACGGGAGCCGTCGGGCCCGGCTGCGCCAGGCTCGAACACCGTGAGCCGCGCGAATCCGATGATGTATCGCAGGCGGCGGTATTCCTCGCGGGTGAGCACGTCGGGATGTGCAAGATCGGCTCTGACCAGTGCGGATTCCATGCGCTGCAGAGCGAGGACGGAGTCCTGATCGGGGAGTTCCGTGACATCCACTTGATCGGGATTGTCGAGTTCTTGTTCGAACTCGGCATCCAGATCCGTGGCTCCGAGGTCGAGATCGTCCTCGAGGAGGTCCTGGGTGTCGTCGTACGGGCGTGCCTTCACGATGCCAGTCTGCCGCACAGGATCACCTGCAATGCGGTGCACGTGACGCCTGTCACCCTGTGAACAAGGCCGCTGCGCTCTTCGGGAATTCGGCCGCGTCACGTCTGCGATACGTTTCCGCAGGTCGTCCGCCTCCGGTGGTCGACATTTCGCCTGTGCTGGCAAGGCCCTCGATCACATGCCTGCGAAACGAGTCCTTCGGTAGTGCACGTGAATAGAGGGTCTCGTAGAGGCGTCGCAGCTCGAGAATGGTGAATGCACTTCCCAGGAGATGATCGGGATCAGGGCTGCGTGCGTAGCGATCCCGCAGGTCGGCGACGGCGAGACGCACCATGTGCCGGTGGTCGAAGGCCAGGTCGGCGACTGCGGGGTCGTTGCAGGGGAGCAGAGTCGCCTTCGCGGGGAGTTCGGTGGCCGGGATCGTTGCACCGTGGGCCATCGACAACACCCAACCGCGGTCGTCCCGGTCGGGATCGTCGAACATGCGTAGCTGGTGAAGTCGGGCTCCGGCGATATCGGCCTTGTCCCGCAATGCTCGGTGGGCGGCATCGGTGAGGGTTTCGCGTGGGTGCAGAAAGGTCCCGGGTAGGGCTCGCGTGTCCCTGTGGGCGACGGTCAAGACTTTCACGGTGCCGTCGTGCACCGTCAGGACCGCGACGTCCACGGCAACCGAGGGTCGCGGGTACTCGGTCAAGTTCTTTCCGTTCGAATCCGTCCATGCCACGCTTGCATATTAGCGCAATCCTGATCTATCGTTTAGCTCATAATTGAGCGAAGGGGAGATCATGAGACTTACGGAGCAGCAGACGGCACGCGCGGCAGGGGTTCTGCTCGGCACGGCTGCGGGGGACGCGCTCGGTGCGGGATACGAGTTCACTCATCCTGCGGCCGACGCGAAGATCGACATGATCGGGGGCGGGCCGTTCGGATTCTCGCCCGGCGAGTGGACGGACGACACGTCGATGGCGGTCGCGATCGCCGAGGTGGCGGCGCAGGGCATCGATCTGCGTTCGGAGAACGGGTTGGACGAGGTGGCCGCCCAGTTTCTGCGCTGGTACGACGGGAACCCCAAGGACATCGGGAATCAGACGCGGGCGGTCTTGTCGGCGCGCAGTACGTCCGGAGCATGGATGCAGGAGCGTGCCCGCAGTATCACCGGACGCAAAGGCGGCAACGGCTCGCTGATGCGGGCCGCGCCGGTGGCGCTCGCGTACCTCGGCGACGAGGCGGGATGCATCGACGCGGCCGTGCAGGTGGGCGCGCTCACTCACGACGACCTGCGGGCAACCCAGGCCTGTGCGATGTGGACGTACGCGATCCGGCATGCCGTACTGCACGGCAACTTCGGGGGAGTGCGCCGCTATCTCGAGGTTGCTCGCGACGATGCCGCCGAGTTCTGGGGTCCCCTGCTCGATCAGGCGGAAACGGGCACACCTGCGGACTTTCCGAACAACGGTTGGGTGGTGCACGCATTGCAGACCGCGTGGTGGGCCATCACCGGTACCGACGACTCCGGCCCGCAACATCTGCAGGACGCCCTCGAAAGAGCAGTGCGGGCCGGCCACGACACAGACACGACGGCGGCGATCGCAGGCGGTCTTCTCGGTGCGCGCTGGGGAGCGTCGGCCGTACCCGCGCGGTGGCGACGCAAACTCCACGGGTGGCCGGGACTGGATGCCTCGGACCTGGTGCGCCTTGCGGTACGGGCCGCGTGGGGCGGACGCGACGACTCGATGGGCTGGCCCTCTGCCGCAGAACTCGACTACTCGCGCTACGACATCGCGCAGTTCGCGCATCACCCGCACGTCTCGGACGTGTTTCTCACCGGAGCGGGCGGACTGCGTCTCGAAGGTGTGGCGTCTGTCGTGAGTCTCTGCCGGGTCGGGCAAAAAGTGCCCAGACCGAACCACGTTCGATTCTGGCTGGCGGACGGTGGTCCGGATCGTAACCAGAACCTGGATTTCGTACTGGAGGACGCTGCGCGGACGATTCTCGAACTCCGCGAGCGGTACGGAAACGTCCTTGTTCACTGCGTGGAGGGGCGCAGTCGCACGCCGGCTGTCGCAGCGCGAATGTCAATCATCCTGGGCGAGAACCCGAACGATGTGCTCGATGCCCTTCCATGGGCAGACCCGGATCCGGCACTGTGGGAAGTGGCCGTCCACCCATGCCGAAGGGAGGCGTCGAAATGATCATCGACGTCGTAGAGGGCGACATCACCCGCATGCGTGTGGACGCCGTCGTGAATGCTGCGAACTCCGCTCTGCTCGGTGGCGGTGGTGTGGACGGTGCGATTCACCGTGCGGGCGGGCCGGACATTCTGGTGGAGTGCAAGACGTTGCGTGCCACGTCGCTGCCGAACGGCCTTGCTGAAGGTGCTGCCGTCGCCACGACGGCCGGACGTCTCCCGGCGCGTTGGGTGATCCATACCGTCGGGCCCAGGTACTCGGCGAGGGAGAATCGTTCGTCGATCCTGCGCTCCGCGTACACCACCAGCTTGACCGTCGCGGATTCGCTCGGCGGGAAGACGGTGGCATTTCCGCTCGTTTCCGGCGGCGCATTCGGGTGGCCGGTCGATATGGCCGTACGTCAGGCCGTCGTCGCGCTGAAGGGCGCGCACACGAGTGTGGACGTCGCGACCCTGGTGGCCTTCGATCGCCATGTCGCTGAACTGATGCGCCGAGAGATCGGCTAGCGACCCCGGGCCCGCGCTACGGTGAACCGGACCGAAGGAGACTCGAGTGGCTACTTTCGTTCTGCTTCCCGGCGCGGGCTCGGATTCGTTCTACTGGCATCGGGTGACTCCGATGCTGTCGAACAACGGGCATGCCGCGGTCACGGTCGATCTGCCGTACGGCGACGAGGACGCCGGCCAGTACGAGTTCGCCGACGTCGTCGTCGAAGCTGCGGCGTGTACGACCCGCCCACTGGTGCTGGTGGCACAGTCGATGTCCGCGTTCACAGCCGCGATCGTGTGCGAGAAGATCTCCGTCGATCTGCTCGTTCTCGTGGCTCCCATGTTGCCCGCGCCCGGCGAGTCGGCCGGGCAGTGGTGGGAGAACACCGGCCAGGAGGCGGCGCAGCGCAACGCAGACCTGGCGGACGGCCGAGATCCCGATGCGCCGATGGATGTGCAGCGGTTGTTCTTCCACGACGTGCCTGCCGACGTCACCGAAGAAGTCTTCGGGCGTCCGGAAGTACCGATGTCCGATAGGTCTTTCGAGACGGTGTGGGATGCGAGCGCGTGGCCTTCGGTGCCCGTCCGTGTTGTTCTCGGACGGTACGACAGGCTCTTTCCGTTCGAATTTCTACGAGAGCTCACGCGGACACGGCTCGCTGTCGAACCGGATGTGGTGGACGCGGGTCACTTGATCGCATTGTCGCGGCCCGAGCAGTTGGCCGCGCTGTTGGAGGAATACGTCACGGATTTGCCGGGTTGATCGAACCGATGACGAACACGGACACCCGCCTGAGTCGAATCGGTCTGCGGATAGCGAATTTTCGAGAAGACTCCGACGACGCGAAGTTGTCGGCAGGCTTTCTGCTCGCGGCGACGGTGGTCGCGCTGGTCTGGGCGAACGTGGGTGATTCGTACGAGTCGTTCTGGCACACCCCGCTCACCGTGACGTTGGGCGAACACTCCATCGCGCTCGACCTGAAGCACTGGGTGAACGACGCGTTGATGACGCTGTTCTTCTTCGTCGTCGGTCTCGAGGTGAAACGTGAACTCACCATCGGTGAACTCACCGACCGGACGCGTGCCGCGGTTCCACTCGTAGCAGCCGTGGCCGGTCTGGCATTGCCCGCACTGATCTTCCTGGCGCTCAACCCGAGTGGCGAGGAAGCGAGTGCGTGGGGAGTGGTGGTGTCCACGGACACCGCGTTCGTTCTCGGCGCGCTGGCGCTCGTGGGGCCTAGGTGTTCGGCACGGCTACGCGTTTTCATCCTCACCCTTGCCGTCGCCGACGACATCGGTGCGCTCGCGATCATCGCCTTCTTCTACACGGACAACCTGCGCATGGGTCCGCTGCTCCTCGGCGGAGTCGGCCTACTGGTGATCCTGCAGTTGCGCAGGCTCGAGGTGTGGCGCGGCGTCGCATACTTCGTCGTGGCTGCGGGGACGTGGCTGGCGTTCTACGAATCCGGGGTTCACCCGACGTTGGCCGGCGTGCTGATCGCGCTCATCCTGCCGGTCTACCCACCCCGCCGTAGTGAGGTGGAACGAGCCGGTGAGCTGACCAGGGCGTTCCGGCAGTCACCCAATTCGGACTATGCGCGGGCCGCGCAGCTGGGGGTGCTGCGCGCGGTGTCGGTGAACGAGCGCCTGTTGCGGCTCTATCAGCCGTACACCGCGTTTCTCGTCGTCCCGATCTTCGCTCTCGCCAACGCCGGGGTGGTGATCAGCGCGGACACTCTCGCCGACGCGGCTACCTCGACCTTGGCGTGGGGCATCGTGCTGGGCCTGGTGGTGGGCAAGCTCGTCGGCATCACCGGAGCGACGGCGCTGTTCGCGAGGGCGCGGCCGGGCAGTCTGCCGCCGGGACTCACTGTTTCGCAGGTTGCCGGCGGTGGGGCGCTTGCCGGTATCGGGTTCACGATTTCCTTGTTCATCGTGGACCTTGCGGTTCCTTCGCCGGATCTCGCCAACGAAGCGCGAGTAGGAGTTATCGTCGCCGCCGTGATCGCGACCGGACTCGGATGGGCCCTGTTTCGCGTGTCCGACCGAATCCACCCTCCCGCCGAGCAGACGGGGACGAGGCTGCTCCGGCCCGTCGACCCGAAACGCGACCACATCCGGGGTCGCGAGGACGCACCGCTGACCCTCGTCGAGTACGGAGACTTCGAGTGCCCGTTCTGCAGTCGGTCCACGGGAAGCATCAGGGACGTGCGAAACCGTTTCGGAGACGACATCCGATACGTGTTCCGCCACCTGCCACTCGACGATGTTCATCCGCATGCCCGTTTCGCCGCCCAGGCGAGTGAGGCGGCGAGCGAACAGGACAGGTTCTGGGAGATGCACGACCATCTGTTCGCGAACAGCGATGCCTTGTCCGAGGACGAAATCTATGGCTACGCTGCGGAGCTGGGTCTGGACATGGATCGATTCGAGGAGACGATGCGCACGGGTTCTCGCAATCACCGAGTGGACGATGACGAACTCGACGCGTTGTCGAGCGACTTCCGTGGAACGCCCACGTTCTATCTCGGCTCGAGTTCATCCGATCTGATTCGGCACGTCGGTCCGTTCGATGCCGCCACCCTGATCGGCCGGCTGGAAGACGCACGCGACTAGGCGTTCGTACTCCCGGATCGAACCGCGACCGAGCTCTTGGTACGGCCGCGACCAACTTTCTGGGAGCCCAGCTACCTGCGCTAACTGTCGGGTACTTCAAGTCGATGAACGTTCAGGCAGCTTTCCCGGCCCGACCGACGGATTGCAGCCATCGATATCGGCAATCGGAGGTACGGACATGGACATGGCACAGCTACTGAATGTCGTCGTTCAGTTGATACAGGTACTCGGACCGCTCCTGGACGGAATGGGCGGCGGAGGCGGCGGAGGCGGCGGCGATATGGGCTCGCTGGGGTCGATGTTCGGCTCCTGACCCCACCCCACCGTGTACGAACGCGACGCCCGTCCAGTCAGACTGGACGGGCGTTCCGTTCGTACACGGTGAGGTGGTTACCGGCTGGGCAGGTGGGCCGGCGCGGGCGTTCCGAGAGGAGCCGGCGGCGGCGGAGACTGTGGGACGGGTGTCTGCATTTCCTGCATCTGCTCGAGCAGTTCCGGTGCGATCTCCTGATGATCGCCGGTGGTGATGTCGAAGTCTCCGACGAGCACGCCGCCCACGTCGAAGCTCGTGCGGTAGAGCACGACGAGGGTGCCGTCGGTGTCGGTGAAGTTGGCGTCGGTGGCGATCGTGTCGCTCATGTCGGAGCTGCGAAGGTTCGCACCGGTGAAATCGGCTGTGGCGACGTTGGTGCCGCGGAAGTCGGCACCTTCGAGGTTCGCGTGCCGGAGGTTTGCGCCTCGGAGGTCGTGATGGCTCAGGTCGGCCCCCGGGCACGTGGTGTGCTCGGTGGGAGTGGGATCGGCGACGATGGTGCAGTCGTTGATTTGCACAGCCGGGTCAGCTGCTGCGACACCGGCGCCGGTCATGCCGAGCGCCGCAATGGACGCTGCCACGAGAACACCCTTGGGCCCCTTCTTCATGCCCACATCATGACCGAAATGCCGCAGTGTCGGAGCCGTTTGGGCAGATAGCTACTCGACGCGCACGAACACCGCAGGGTCCCGATCCGGCACCTGGACGGCCATGTTCCGAGCGACGAGATGTCGCAGGTGGGCGGCCGCCTCGGCCAAGGCCATGTGCTTGCCCAACGGAGAAATGTCGGCCCAGGGCTTGTACCACTTCATACGTTCTGCGACCTGCCAGACGGTGAGTTCGTCCTCGCCGAAGGCCTCGTACAGGTGGTCGAGACGTTCTTCGTGGTGGGCGATGAGTTCGCCCGAGCGCGCGGCGACGTCGTCGATCGGGATCCCGTGCGCGCCGAAGCCTCTCGTGACGTTCATCGACTTCATCAGTCTCTGCGATTCGAGGAATTCTGCGAGGGCGTCGCGTTCTTCCATCGGATACCGGAAGGCGCCGACGTGGGGAGTGGTCTTCTGCAGTACGTGGTCCCCGGTGAACATCACATCCGCTTGCTCGAGCTGGAAGCACACGTGGCCCGGCGTGTGCCCCGGGGTGTGGACCGTCCGAAGTTCGCGGCCACTCAGCGTGATGCGCTGGTCGTCGGTGAGCAGTCGGTCGGGCCGGGAGCGTGCAGTGGTCGGCGGCTCGGGTGCATCTGCCAGCTCGAACGCCGCGACGTCGGTCGACCCCGCGCCTGCGTTGATCAGGTTCTGGCGGTGGAATCGGAGAAACTCGTCATCGCGGGTGGCCGTCATCTGCTCGAACTCGTGGAAGTCGGATTCGTGCATGGCGATCCAGGAGCCGGAGGCCTCGCGCACGCGTCCACACAGGCCGATGTGATCGGGGTGGAAGTGGGTGAGCACCACACCCTCGACTTCCTGGATCGAGTGGCCGATCTCCGCGAGGCCGGCGTTCAGGCCGTTCCAGGCGTTGTCGTCGTCCCAGCCTGCGTCGACGAGGACGAGACCCCTGGGTGATTCCATGGCGTAGACGAGGGTGTGGCCAAGTGGATTGTTCGTGATGGGGACCGGTATCTGGAAGATTCCATCACCTATCGGCGCCGCACCGTTCATCCGATTACCCCATTCGCTCATTTTCTAGAACACGTTCTACACGTCTAATGGTTACTCCGGGCGGGGTGAAATGTCGAGTTTGCGCGCGGCGGGGCGTCAGACCACTTCGCCGCGGGCACGCCACTCGATGGCCGGGCATGTATCCATGACCATCGCGAGGCCGGCGTCTGTGGTGCGCCCGAATGCATCCTCGTCGACGACGCCGAGTTGGAACCAGACTCCCTTTGCGCCGATGGCCACGGCCTGGTCGGCGAACTCGCCGGCGGCATCGGACTGGCGGAATACGTCGACGACGTCGATCGGGAAGGGGACCTCCGCCAGCGAGGAGTACCCCTGCTCGCCGAGGACGGTCGGTGCGCTCGGATGAATCGGGACGATGCGCTTGCCGCGACGCTGCAGCAACTCGGCAATCTCGTAGGCCGTTCGGTCCGGATTTCCCGAAAGCCCGACGACGGCCCAGGTCTTGCAGTCGTCGAGCATGAGGGAGATTGCGTCCAGGTTCTGCCAGTTCTCGTTTCGCTCGCGTGAGTCCATCTCCCGAAGCTACTCCGTTGGGCTTTTGCGCACGCCGCGGTAGATGCCCCTGCGGACGACGACGCGCTGGAGAGCGTCGAGTGACCACGCCGGAAAGCGGAATCGGCGTCCGTTCGGGGCGAAGACCACGAGGCCGTCGCGCCTCGGCCCGAGCACGGAACCCCAGCGGCGTTCGGGTGGTCGGTACGACCGCAGAGGCGTGCCGTTCAGGTGGGCTTTCACGTTGTGCGCGAGGAGTTGGTGGCCCTTGTTGCGGGCGGAAGTGCGCAACCGGTCGGTTGCGGCGACGTCCCCCACGGCGAAGATATCGTCGTGGCCGACGAGGCTCAGGTCGGGATCGACCCGAACGAATCCGTTCTCGTCGAGGATCTCCGCGGGAAGCCAGGTCGTGTTCGGTTCGACCTTCCCGATGGCCCATACGACGACGTCGGCCGTCGTGGACTCCTGGCCCGTGCACCATGCGACGGGTTCGTCCGTGAGGTGCTGCGGCGCACCGCCCGGAGGGAGTGTCGCGCGATGGCCGGGATGGAGTTCGACTCCCAGTTCGGTGAGGGTGGCCTCGACTCGTCGCCGTGTGCGGCCGTGGTGATGGGGAAGTACGTGCGAACCTGGAAAGTAGAGGTGAACATTCTTTTCCGGCCACCGTTCCGCAATCTGTGCAGCGCAACTGGCGGCTGCGGCACCACCTCCGACGATCGCCACCGACCGTGCCCGCGCGATGCTCGAGTGCGTCGAAGCGAGGTCGTCGTCGATATCCGTGTCGCGCTGCACGGCGGGCCGTCGCCAGAACCCGTTGGTCACTCCGGTCGCGATCACCAGGGCGTCGTATGGCTCGTCGGTCCTCGAACCGTCTACGTGTTGGACACCGACGGTGCGTGCGGACATGTCCAGGTCGGTCGTCCGACCGTGCACGATGCGTACGGAGTCCAAACCGCGAAACCTGTTGTACGCGATGCGATAGTCACGCATCCACGAGTCCGGACGGGCCACTCGCATGCCGAGTTCCTGGCCGCTGACGAATACGGGCTTCGTGGTAATACCGACGACGTCGGCGTGCTGTCCGAGAAATACGGCCGAGAGGACGCCGGTGTCACCGAGGCCGGCGACGACGACTCGCGGTCGGCTCACACCGAGGCCTTCTTCGGCGGCCGAGGAACGAATCGCGAGACCCTCCGCACGACGTTCGCGTACTCGGGGCGCCGTTCGAGACTTCGCTGTTCCATCATCGGAATGCTGGCGCCGAGGAGTAGGACCAACATGGTTGCGGCGCCCGCCAACACCCACCAGCTCTGTGGTGCCGCAGCGAGTCCGAAGAGTCCGAACGAGAGCCAGACGCCGAACTCTCCGAAGTAGTTGGGGTGCCTCGACCATGCCCAGAGCCCGCGATCCATCACCTGTCCAGGAGATTTCGTGGCCACGAAGCGATGCATCTGGAGGTCGGCGACGGTCTCGAGAGTCACTGCGCCGAGACCCACGGCGAACGCGACGACGTCGAGTGGGCCGAACGCTTCGCCGCCGCGAGTGGCGACAACGTACACCGGGATCAGGCCCGCGAACACCTGAAGCGTGGGGAACACGTGGACGCCCAGCAGGTCCGCGCCCATCTCGAAGCGTCCCGCGCGCTCCCGGAGGAGTGGGTAGCGCCAGTCTTCGTGATGGAGTCCGGGAAAACTGTAGATCCAGTTGCCGGTGAGGCGAACCGCCCACGTCAGCATCACGACCATCATCAGCCACCACCGTGCACCGTCGGCGTCTTGGCCCGCCGCGATCCACCAGTAGAAGGCGAGTAGTGGGGGTGCGACGCTCCAGTACGCGTCGTAGAAGCTGGAATTACGGTGGATGCGGCTCGCCGCGAAGATGACGGCGGTGGCGATCAAGTCGGCGATCAGTCCGTCCAGCCACAGTTGGCCGGTGTCGGGGCCCCAGATCAGCCATGCGAGGCCTGCGGCGATGGCGATCAGGTAGGCGACAGCAACTCGGCCGAGGGCGGCCCCTTTGTTCATGGAGCGACTGTAGACATTTGCAACGTGTTCTCGTGGCGAGATGGGTGGTGATTCTCGGCCGCTCTTGCGTGGCATATCGATTATCGATACCGTATCGAATATCGATAGCCAATCGATTATCGATATGGCACACCGCGGAGGGATGCGAGATGTTTCGAGCGAAGGAAGAATCCGCCGAGATCGTCGGGACCACGAAGAAGGATCGTCGCGATCTTTCGGCCTCGCTTGCTGTTTTTGCAGTCCTGGCGATAGCAGTGATTGCCAGGTATGTCGTGAACTTGACGGGCCAGCTCGGCGACGGGACGGTGTCGACTCGATTCCGGATGTCCAGCGACGACGCGCAGTGGATCACCGCGCCGAACGGAACATTCGTTCAAGCCGGGCCGGGTATCCCGTTGCAAGTGCCGACGGAATCGCTGTCGCCCGTCACCGTCGGGTTCTTGCGTGCGGGCGATCTGCTCGAATCTGTGGGATACCTTGTGGTGCTCGGACTTCTGGCAGTATTGGTGGTGCGCTTCATACGCGGCGGCATCTTCGAGCTGTGGTCTGCGAAGCTCGTCAACGCGATCGCGATCGCCTCGATCCTGGCGGTGTTCCTGCCGGTGATTCCTCGCCAGCTCGGCGGCAACATGGCCGCTCGCGACCTGGGCTGGATCGGCGCCGACGTACCGAATGCGCACGTGGACACCGAGGTGCTGAACGCGGACTTCTGGCCGATCTACGTCTTCTGCATGGCATTCTCGGCGATGGCCGTGATCATGAAGATCGGTTCGCGGATGGCACGCGACCAGGCGGGGTTGGTCTGATGCCTCCCGAGGCCGATCTGGAGCACGGCGTTCGGTGTCACCTGGATCAGCTTCTGGCTTCGCGCGAGATGACCCTGGCACGACTGTCCGAGCTGGTGGGCGTCAGCGTCGCCAATCTGTCCGTGCTCAAGAACGATCGAGCCAGGGCCGTCCGGTTCTCGACGCTCACCGCCCTGTGCAAAGTGCTCGAGTGCGATGTGGGCGACCTGTTCAGCGTCGACTATTCGTGATCGTTGTTCTCGTGATCTCTGCCCAGCCACGCCAGTGCGGCCACGACGAGGGTCTGAGTGCCGATGTCGAGGGTCGGCTGAACGACCGGAGCGAAGAACGGGGAGTGGTTGGCGGGGATGTCGGAATCCACGGTGCCGGCCTTCTCCGCCTTGCGGTAGATGTCTGCGTCGATACCGCCGATGCACCAGTAGGTGTACGGAACGTTCAGTGCGTTCGGGATGTCACTGAAGTCCTCGCTGGCGCTCACCTTGGTCAGGTCGGTGGAGCTCTCTCCGAAGTAGTCGTCGAACGCCGTGCGGACCGTGGCAGTGGTGGCATCGTCGTTCTCGGTGAGCGGGAAGTGGTCGTACAGCTCGAACTCGGGGTCTTTCGGCGAGCCGGACGCCACACACTCGGCTCTCACGATCCGCTCGATGCCGTCCAGCACCTTTTTGCGAACGCCGTCGTCGTAGGTCCGGGTGTTGAGCAACAGCACGGCATGATCGTCGATGACGTTGCTCTTCGTCCCGGCCTGGACACTGCCGACGGTGACCACGGCGACATCGGTCGGCGCGATCTCGCGGGAGACGAGTGTCTGCAGGCGAAGAACGATCATCGACGCAAGGACCACCGGATCGACTCCGGATTGGGGCATCGACCCGTGGGTGCCGCGGCCGTACGCGGTGATCCGCATACTGTCGGCATTGGCGAAAGAAGGGCCGGGTCGCGTCGCAACCGTTCCGGTGGGCATGGCCATGACATGTTGTCCGAGAGCGACATCCACGTCGCCGACCACTTTTGCGAGGCCGTCGTCCACCATGCCGCGGGCGCCGTCGCCCAGTTCCTCGGCGGGCTGGAACAACGAGACCAGAGTTCCGCTCCATGAGTCCTTGGAGTCGGCGAGCAGTGACGAGGCGCCCAACAGGCACGTGACGTGAACGTCGTGGCCGCAGGCGTGCGCGACGGGAGTCTCGTTGCCGTCGGCGTCCTTCGCCACAGCCCCGCTCGCGTAGGGGAGTTCGGTCTGTTCCTTCACCGGTAGGGCGTCCATGTCCGCGCGCAGCAGGACGCGTGGGCCGTCTCCGTTGCTCAGAATGCCGATCACGCCGGTGCCGCCGACGCCCTCGCGAACGTCGAAGCCGAACGACTTCAGCTTCTCGGCCACTTTGCCCGCCGTCCGAGTCTCCTGGTGAGAGAGCTCCGGGTTGGCGTGCAGATCCTTGTACAGGTCTTCCTGCCAAGACCGAATGTCGTCCAGGCCTGCAGTGACTGCGTTCTGCTTACTCACCGTGTGCTCCCTGTCTGTCGTCGGACGGTCTTTCGCGCTTCTCACGCTATCCCCACCCCGACGAATGTCACACAGGTTCAGCTGACGCGAACCGGTGTGACATTCGTCGGGGTGGGGGTCGGGGGAGGGGGAACTGTGATCACGGCGATTTCAACCAGTGCCCGTGCTCTCGGACTCGATTAGACCTGAGGTCACGACTTCTGACGCCGACTCTTCCGACCTCACCTAAGGACACTGATGTCTCGAGAACTTCACCTCGCGGGCTTCCTCATCGCCTCGCAGGTCACTCACTCGCACGCCGCGTGGCGGCATCCCGCGTCCGAGACCGACTACTTCGGCCCGGACTACTACGCCAGGGTTGCCCGCACCCTGGAGCGCGGCAAGTTCGACTTCTTGTTCTTTGCGGACCTGTTGGCGACACCGGTGCGTTATGGCAACGACATCACCGTTCCGTTGCGGAGCGGAACCCAGGCCTCTGCCACCCTCGACCCGTCGTTGGTGGCGGCGACGTTGGCGAACGTCACCGACAAGCTGGGCCTCGCGATCACCAAGTCCGCCACGTACTTCCATCCGTACGAAGTGGCCAGGATCTTCAGCACACTCGACCACCTCACGAAGGGGCGCGTGGGCTGGAACGTGGTGACCTCGCTCAATCAAGCCGAGGCGCAGAACTTCGGGTTCGACGATCACGTCGGACACGACGAGCGCTACGAGCGGGCGCAAGAGTTCCTGGAGGCCACGTTCAAGTTGTGGGGGAGCTGGGACCGCGACGCGCTGGTGCAGGACAAGGAGTCGGGAATCTTCGCGGACCCGGCCAAGGTGCGCACGGTCGATCACGACGGAAAGTGGTTCAAGACCAGGGGTCCGCTGACGACACCGCATTCGCCGCAGAGTCGGCCGGTCATCTTCCAGGCGGGTTCGTCGCCGGTCGGCCGTGATTTCGCTGCTCGGTGGGCGGAGGCGGTGTTCGAGATCGACCCCACCTCCGAGGGCCGCAAGGCGTACTACGACGATCTCAAGTCGCGGGCATCGAACTTCGGCCGCAATCCCGACCACTTGAAAATCCTGCCGTCGTTCATTCCGTTCGTCGGGGAGACGGAGGCAATCGCCAGGGAGAAGCAGGCATTCCACAACGAACTCGCTGACCCGATCTCCGGCCTCATCACGCTGTCCGTGCACACCGACCACGATTTCTCTCAGTACGACCTCGATTCACCGATCGAGAACGTTCAGGTGCCAGGCACACAGGGACTCGCCGATCTCGCCCGCAGGCTCACGGTCAAGGACAACCTGACCCTGCGTGACATCGGAAAGCTGTACGCGCAGGGAGTGCTGCTGCCGCAGTTCGTCGGGACTCCGTCTCAGATCGCGGACCAGATCGAGGCAGGCTTCACGGGTGGCGAGGCGGACGGTTACATCCTGTCTGCCGCACAAGCGCCGGGGACGTTCGTCGATTTCGTGGACCTGGTTGTTCCGGAACTGCAGCGACGCGGACTCTTCCGAACCGAATACACGGGTGACACCTTGCGAGATCACCTCGGGCTGGACCCCGCGACACTCACTCCGGCGGTGCGATCTGAGGCCGTTCAGGCCTGATTTCGCCACGCATACCTCTGACCAATGTCACACCGGTTCGCGTGAGCTGAACGCGTGTGACATTGGTCAGGGGAGGGGGTGGTCAGGGGCGGTCGGCCTTGATGAACTCGGCGCAGCGTTCGCCGACCATCATGACGGTGATGTTCGGGTTCACCGTGGTGTGTTCCGGGAACACGGAGGCGTCGGCGACGCGCAGTCCCTCGACGCCCTTGACTCGCAGTTGCGGGTCGAGCGGCGACATGTTGTCCGTGGTCGAGCCCATTCGGCAGGTTCCGGCGGGGTGGTAGACGGTGTTGTGGGTGCGGCTGATGTAGTCGGCGAGTTCGTCGTCGCTCTGGATGTCCTTGCCTGGGAACAGTTCTTCGCCCGCCCACTCGGCCATCGCGGGCTGGGACACGATGTCGCGGGCGCGGCGGATGCCGGCGATCATGATGCGCATGTCGTAGCCGTCGGGGTCCGTGAAGTAGCGGGGATCGACGCGCGGCTTGTCGCGGAAGTCCCTCGAGCGCAACATGACAGAACCCCGCGACTTCGCATGGGTGACGTTGGGGGTGAGGCAGAAGACGTTCTCTTCGGTGGGGTATCCCTGCCGCAGCGTGTGCATGTCGAACGGCACGGAGCCGTAGTGCATCATCAGGTCCGGTCGGTCCAGATTCTCGTCGACGGTGTCGAAGATTCCGATCTCCCACCACTGCGTGGACGTCTCGACCATCGGCTTCTTGGCCACCCACGAGATGACGCCTTCGGGGTGATCCTGCAGGTTGGCGCCGACGCCGGGAGAGTCGACGAGTACGCCGATGCCGTGTTCACGCAGGTGCACGGTCGGCCCGATCCCAGAGAGCATCAACAGCTTCGGGGTGTCGATCGCGCCGGTGGAGACGACCACTTCGCCCGTTGCGCGGATCGTCTGCGCGCGGCCGAACTGGTTGTCGACCACCTCGACGCCGACGCACCGCGTGCCGTCGAACACCAGCTTCTTCGCCCGCAGACCGGTCAGCAGAGTGAAGTTCTCGCGATCGGATATCGGGTGGATGTACGACACGGAGGACGAGGAACGAGTTCCGTCGCTACGCCGGTTGATCTGAAAGAAGTTGGCGCCGTTCTTGACCGTCTCACCGTTGTTGAACTTGGTGGTGGGCAGCCCGGCCTCGGCGCAGGCTTCGAGAAGTTTCACTCCGCACTGGTCGGCAGGCGGCACGTTCATCAGGTGGACCGGTCCGCTGTCGCCGTGGTGCGGGGCGTCCGGGCCGGCGTCCTCATTGGTCTCGAGGCGCTTGACGACGGGCCAGACGGTGTCCTTGTTCCAGCCCTCGGCGCCGTGCTCGGACTCCCAGCCGTTCATGTCCTCGGCCGGTGGCCAGAACGCGATACACGAGTTGTGCGACGAGCAGCCACCCATCACCTTCGCGCGGGCATGCCGCAGAAAGGAGTTGCCGTTCTCCTGCGGCTCCACGGGGTAGTCCCAGTCGTAGCCGGACTCGAGCAGTTCCATCCAGCGTTCGAGTTCGAGGACCTCTGGAATTCCGCGGTCGTCGGGGCCGGCCTCGACGAGTGCCACGGTGACCGACGGGTCCTCGGAGAGGCGTGCGGCGCAGGCGGCACCGGCGGACCCGCCGCCGATCACCACGTAGTCGAAGGTGCTCATCGGTTGTCCTCCTGCGTGTCGTTGCTGAACCAGCCGGTGACTGCGGGTGCGATGTTCTGGTAGACGTGCTTGGACTCGCGGTACTCGTCCAGGCCGGTCGGGCCGAGTTCACGGCCCACCCCGGACTGGCCCATCCCGCCCCACTCTGCTTGCGGCAGGTAGGGATGGAAGTCGTTGATCCAGATGGTGCCGTGTCGCAGACGGTTCGCCACCCGCTGGGCCTTGCCGGCATCCTGTGTCCACACCGCGCCGGCCAACCCGTAATTCGTGTCGTTGGCGATCCGAACTGCGTCGTCCTCGTCGGTGAAGGTCTCGATGGTGACGGTGGGGCCGAACGCCTCGTCGACCACGACGGACATGCCCTGGCGCACCTGGTCGAGAATGGTCGGCTTGTAGTAGTAGCCCGCGTCGAGGTCGGTGGAACCCTGTGTTCCGGTGGCGAATTCGCCGCCCGTCCGCAACCGCGCACCCTCGGCGACACCTGCCTTCACGTAGGCATCGACCTTGTCGCGGTGCGCAGCAGAGATCAAGGGGCCGGTCTCTGCGTTGTCGTCGAATGGCCCGCCGATTCGGATCTGCTCGGCGCGGGCGACCAGGGCGTCGGTGAACTTCTCTGCGATGCCGTCCTGCACGACGATTCGTGCACCCGCCGAGCACACCTGGCCGGAGTGGACGAAGGCGCCGTTGAGGGCGTTGTCGACGGCGGCATCGAAGTCGGCGTCGGCGAAGATGACGTTGGGGTTCTTGCCACCCAGTTCGAGGGCGACCTTCTTTACGGTCGCGGCGGCCGCTGCGGCGACCACCTTGCCCGTCACGAGACCGCCGGTGAACGACACGAGGTCGATGTCGGGATGGTCCGACAGCGGCGCCCCGGCGTCCGGGCCCGCGCCGGTGACCAGGTTCGCGACACCTGCAGGCAGCCCGAGTTCGTCGAGCACCTGCATCATCAGGATCGCGGTGTGCGGAGTGAGCTCGGCAGGCTTGAGCACGAACGTGCAACCTGCCGCCAGCGCCGGACCGATCTTCCACGCCGCCTGCAGCAGTGGGTAATTCCAGGGCGTGATCATCCCGCAGACGCCCACGGGTTCGTACTGGATGCGGCTGACGACGGTGTCCATGCCGGCATCGACCACGCGACCGGCTTCCTGTGCGGCAGCACGGCCGAAGTATTCGAAGCAGGAAATGATGTCGTCCATGTCGATCTCGGACTCGACGAGACGCTTACCGGTGTCGAGGGATTCGGCGCGGGCGAACTCGTCCTTACGCTCGCGCAGTCGGTCCGCGACCTTCAGCAACAGGCCGCCGCGGTCGGCTGCCGGAACGGACGACCATCGTCCGTCGTCGAATGCGGCTCGGGCGGCGGCGATGGCGCGTTCGGTGTCGGCGCGGGTGGCCTCGCTGACGGTGTCGACCTTCTTCCCGTCTGCGGGGCATTCGATGTCACGGGTTCCGCCGTTCGCAGCGGCCTGCCAGGTGCCGTCGATGAACAGGGTCTGTGCGGTCATGCTTCCTCTTTCTCGGGATTGCTGCCGTCGGTGTCGGTGGTCATGACGTCCGGGGTCTCGAAATCCTGCGACCAGTCGAGGATGGGTTCGGCGTTCACCGCGGTGGAGTCCGTTCCCTCGCTGCGGTGCAGGAACACGAGGTGGCGTTCGTAGTGGTCGAGGACATTGCTGATGAGCTGTTCCTTGGTGAACCCGAAGACGTCGAAGCCGCTGCTGCCGTCGGCGGAGAACACCTCGAGGCGGAAGAACTTCGCGCTGGGCTGCGCGCCCTGGCCGAAGCTCGGCGTCTGGTGTTCGGTGGGATACACCTGGTAATGGAACGGTCGTTCACCCTCGAACGGGATGTCGAGGTGATAGCTGTGAATGTCGTACGTGTCGACGACCTGCTCGCCTACGGTGGCTTCTCTTCCAGCGCTGCTCAGTTCCTCGGCGACCTCGCGAAGGGCGGGGCCGGCCACGGTGGTCGCGTAGCGCTCCATCGCATGAGCGCCGGGGTAACGCACAGACCGTTCGACACGCTGGCGCCAATGCAGGTTGGTGCCTCCGGATGCGCGATTGGAGAGCGCGGCGGGGATCGATTGACGAAGTGAATCCGCCCAATTCCGTTCTACCTGGAGCGCTTTGAACAGTCCGAGCATGAGGAACACGATGACGACGGCGAATGGCAGGCCCATGATGATGGTGGCGTTCTGCAGGGTGGTGATACCGCCGATCATCAGCATCGCGAGGGTCAGCAGGCCGGTGGCGACGGCCCAGAAGATGCGCACCCAGGTTGCGCCGTCGGATTCGTTGTCGGTCATCTTCGAGCTGAAGTGGGACATGACGAGAGCGCCCGAGTCGGCACTGGTCACGTAGAAGAGCAGTCCGGTGAAGGTGGCGACGACCGCGAGCGCGGGGGCGCCCGGGTACTGCTCGAGGAGTGCGTAGAAGGCGCGTTCGGGGGAGGACACCGCGGTCTCGCCGAATTCGGTGTTGCCGCCCCGGACGATGTCGATGGCGCTGTTACCGAAGATGGAGATCCATACCAGGATGAACAGGAACGGCACGGTCAATGTGCCGAGAACGAACTGTCTGATGGTGCGGCCGCGCGAGATGCGGGCGAGGAACAGTCCGACGAACGGGGCCCACGCGATCCACCAGGCCCAGAAGAACAGGGTCCAGGAGGACAGCCATTCGTCGGGGCGGTCGTAGGCGAAGGTGTTGAGCGTCATCCCGGGGAAGCGGCTGGCGAAGTCGCCCATGTTCTGGACCATGCCGTCCAGCAGGAAGGCGGTAGATCCCGCGATCAGGATGAACAGCATCAACCCGATGGCGAGGATGACGTTGAGTTCGGACAACCGGCGGACGCCCTTGTCCACGCCCGACACTGCCGAGGCCATGGCGATCAGGACCGCGACCGCGATCAGGCCGGCTTGTGCGGCAGTGCCCTCCGAGAGGCCGAACAGGTCGTTCAGCCCCACGTTGAGCTGGGCCACGCCGATGCCGAGGCTGGTGGCGAGTCCGAAGATCGCACCGAGGAGTGCGGCGATGTCGACAGCGTCACCGAGTCGGCCTTCGATCTTCTTGCCGAAGATCGGATACAGCGCGGAGCGGATGCTCAGCGGCAGGTTGTGGCGATAGGCAAAGTAGCCGAGGGCCATGCCCATCAGCGCGTACAGCGCCCATCCGATGATGCCGTAGTGAAACAGCGTCCACACCACGGCTTGTCGGGCCGCTTCGGTGTTGTTGCCGTCGCCGGTGGGTGGTTCCAGGAACTGCGTGACCGGCTCGGCCACAGAGAAGAACATGAGGTCGATACCGATGCCGGCAGCGAAGAGCATTGCTGTCCACGAGAACAACCCGAACACCGGTTTCGAATGGTCCGGTCCGAGCTTCACCTTGCCGACACTCGAAGCTGCTGCCCAGATGACGAAGCCGAGCACGACGGTCACGAGAAGGATGTAGAACCAGCCGAGATCCTTCGCGATCCAGGTCACCACGGAGCCGATCACCTTGTCGGCGCCGTCCTGATCCAGGAAGGCCCACACGATGATCCCGATGATGCCGAGACTCGAACCTATGAAGACCGGCCAGTTCACGGCTACCGAGGGCGGCGCCTTGGTCAGGGGAGTCTGCTCGGGCGTCGCATCGGGTTCTCGGGCGGGGGTCGGTTCCATACGCATCCTCGTGTGATCGGGTGGTTTCGATCGTCAAGCAGATCGACACTATCACCGGAAATGCTGCAAATTTGGATAAGTGCGAACAGCGGAAACGGGCCTGTTTTCGCAGGTGGGGCGCGTGTAGTGCACGTCTGGATGTCGCGTGAACGTTATGAACGCAACACGCCCATATGGGCGTTTTGGCCGAATCTGAAGATTTGTTCGCAACAGTAAGCTAGCGTGATCGACGTTACATCGGGGGTCATGTTGTTATCCACTTCACAGCCAGGAGATTGACATGGGAAGTACGACCATCGTTGACATGATCAAGTTTGTTTTCGACCTGATCGGTCAGAGCGCAACGTTCTTCAGCTGATCCGTCAGCTTTCTAGTCTTCGCCGAGTCGACAGTCCCGACTCGGATCGCACAATCAATCATCAGAGTTCTATTTGACGTGGAGGAATCATGGGAAGTCTCAGCGGCGGTTTGGATGCAATCTCGCAGTTCGTTTCGCTCATCATCGCGGTGATGCCGGGCATCATCACGGGTTCCATCGGAGCCTGATAGTGATCGACTGAACTACGAATAGCGTTGTGGCCACGGACTTTCGGTCCGTGGCCACACGTCTGTTCGTGGGTGCTACTGGTCGGTGTCGAACAGGGTCGGCTCCGAGTTGGTGTCGAACAGCCCGAGTTGCGGTGACTGTGTCGGACGTTTTGTGTTGTCAACCTGCACTCCCGAATCGTCAGTCGCAGAATGGGTTGCATCCACTTCCACGTCTCTGGAACCAGCGAGTACCCCACCGAGACTGTTCGCAAACTCGTCGTTCGCACCGTCGAGAATGAAGAGAAGTATCTCCAGTGCGTTGTAAAGGTGCTGTGGGACGAAGGGGTCTGCAGACAGGTCGCAGGTGGCGTTGAGATGATCACCGACCACGACGGCGCGGAAGTAGGGCCATCGTCCGTTGAGGTCGGCCGCCACCTCGGCGGCCCGGGTCCGGTTGGTGATGTCTCGTACCAGCGGGACGTGGATGTGGAGGTCAGGACGCTGCTCGTCCGACCAGATGAACGCGGTGGTGAATCCGACGGTCATCCACATGTCACCGTCGTCGTCGCGGCCGTAGTGCGCGTCGAAGGTGGCCGTGATGGTCTGTTCGACGAGATCACGGAGATGTTCGACGCCGCGCGGTTCGACCGGCGTCTTCAGATCCATTTCGGACGATGTGTCCGGCTCGGCCGCCGGCGCGGGCATGAGGTCTTCGAACCCGGAGGTGTCGAGGAACGACGGGTGCGGGACGCCCCAGACCTCCCGAAAAGCAGTGACCGCCATGGTCGCCAGCTTGTCTGCCCAGGAGTAGGGAAGATCCACCCAGAATGCCGGTGACCCGTGCCCGGTGTCTTCGTCCGGTCTGCGCGTGGGCCTGTGCCATCCAAGCTCGACAAGGCGGGACTCGTCGTGGTCGGTGAGTGCCAGGGCTTCGGGCAGGTAGTGGTTGGACGGCACTTCGCAGCGCACGAGATCCTCGCTCCCGGCGTAGAACTGGACGCACTGAGGCATGTGTTTGTCGTCGATATCGAACGTGGAATCGATGGTGAGCACCTGGTCGAGCTGCATGGCCGCGACGGTATCGGCCAAACGGGAGGTGAACTCGTTCCAGGATTGCTGGACGCTGTAGTCGTATTCGAACGTGTCTACGCCGGACATCTGTACTCCCAATGGAGATGGTTGCCGGAAACCCCCGAAACCGGCCGCTACTGTTGTCGAACTGAATGTAGCGGCCGGTACCGACAGATTCGGGTTACTTGTCGACGTGGATTTCCGGCTTGCCTGCGGGAACCGTAATGGTGGCCCGCGTGCTCATCGGACGTCCGGGGACGCTGACCTTGTCGGTGATGCGCATCTCGGACTTCCACTCGCCGGGAGTGATGACGTTGCGCACGTAACCACGCTGCTTGTTGCCGAACTTGATGCTCGGGTTGGCGGCCTCGAAGGCCCGTTGTGAATCGTCGACGTCCACGCCGTCCTTAGCGGAGGAGATGGACGTGCCGGCGATCTCGACGCCCACCACAGGGGTCTGCTTCTGGTAGTCCTCGCGAAGCTCGGAGACGACCGTGCGGTGGATGTCGCCGACGATCGAGACGAGGTTGTCGACGCCGCGTTCCTTTGCGCCGCCGAGGATTCGGTGTCGCGACGCCTCGTAGCCGCTCCAGGTGTCCATGCCTACGAGCCGTTCGCCGGTGGTCTCGTTGGGGAGGTCGGTGATCACGGTCTGGTGGGCCAGCACGTTCCACGTCGTGGACGAGGCCTCGAATCCGTCGAGGATCCACTTCTCCTGCTCGTCGCCGGTGATGGTGCGCTTGGGGTCGGCCGTCTGTGCGTCCTGCACGTGCGACTTGTCTCCGTACAGCTGATCGCTGCGGTACTGCCGGGTGTCGAGGACGGAGAAGGTGGCCAGGTTGCCGTACTCGACGCGGCGGTACAGCGGCAGGTCCGGCCCGGTGGGGGTGACGCGGGTGGGGTTGTGCTCCCACCAGGCGCGGAAGGCCTGGGCGCGGCGCTGCAGGAACTTCACCGGATCGTCGTTGTCCTGAGAAATTTGGCCGGCCCAGTTGTTGTCGACCTCGTGGTCGTCCATGGTGACGACCCAGGGGGCCACGAGGTGTGCGGCCTGCAGAGACTTGTCGGACTTGTAGAGCGCGTAGCGCATTCGGTACTGGGGGAGGGTCTCGATCTCCACCAGCATGTCCGAGTTCAGGGGCGACATGTCACGGATGCCGTTGTCGGCGATCTTGCCCTCGTAGATGTAGTCGCCGAGGTGGAAGACCACGTCGAGGTCGTTGGTGGCGAGGTCGTCGTAGGCCGTGTAGTGGCCGTCCCACCACGCCTGGCACGATGCCCACGCGAAAGACAGTGACGGGATTGCGATTCCGGATGCTGGGGTGGTCTTGGTCCGTCCGACTTCGCTTGTGTGGCCCATTGCGTGGAAGCGGTAGAAGTACTCGTGCCAAGGCTCGAGGCCCTTGACGTCCACGTGCACCGAGTGTGCAGCGTCCGCCGTTGCGGTGAACGTCCCGTTCTTTACGACCTTGGTGAACTTCTCGTCCTCCGCGACCTCCCACTTCACCTCGGCAGAAGTCGCGGGCATTCCGCCGTCTGCTGCGTAGAGATCGGGGGTCAAGCGGGTCCAGAGGATCACCGAATCGGATAGCGGATCACCCGATGCGATTCCGAGTGTGAACGGGTACTCGCCGCCGCCACTCAGCGAGCCGGTGCCGGGCTGGGCGATCGCGGCAGCTGATCCCAGAACCGAAGGCGTGGCCGCCATCGCTCCCACCATTGCTGTCCACGTGAGGAATTGGCGACGCGAAGTGCCGGCGCGCAGGGTGATATCAGGAGTGACGGTGATCCGTTGACGAGTCATGGCGGACAGTGGAACGGCTGTACCTGAAATGGTCGCCACGGGAGTGTGGAATCGGGGTGAACCGTTAGTTTCCGTACGTCACGATTGTCCGTTGTGGCCGGTGCTATCGTGTTGGCGCCTCTCGGGGAGGGCTCGAGGCGAGGTGGAGGGGGAGACAGTTCATGCTCGATCAAGACCCGCGGCGTGCAGCGGAGCAGCTCGACGACTGGGCGACCGGCCTGGAAGAGAAGGCACGCAAATATCAAGATCTGCACGCTCAGATGCAGTCGACCAACGTGACACACACATCCCGCGAGGGTCATGTCACCGTGACTGTCGACGGCAACGGTGTGCCGACGGACATTCGACTCGAAGAGAGCTCGCGTGGTGTCGAGCCGGGCAAGCTCTCGGCCGAGGTGATGACGTGCCTGCGTGAGACGCAAGTAGTGCTGCGTGAACGGGTGTCTGCACTCGTGCAAGACACCGTCGGAGACGACGAACCGGGCAAGAACATCGCGGCGCAATATGCGCAGCGGTTCCCGGATATCGACGGTGGGTCTGCCGACGAGGAAGTCAGCGACGACGAGTACTTCGAGAACGGCTCATTTCTCTCTTCGGACGAGGAGCGCGGGCGATGAGCAGTGACGAACTAGCGGTAAAGGTCGACGAAATCCGTTCGCATGCACAGAAGGTGGATGGGTTCGGCAACCGTGTCGGACAAGCTGCGGATGCAGCGGCTCACGTGACGTCACTGGACGATGCCTACGGAATCTTTTGTCAGCCGTTCGGGATGATGCTGCAGGAACCGCAACAGCGTGGGGTTGAGGCAATTCAATCCAGCCTCACCGCCTTGCAGTCGATGAGTGACAAACTTCGACAGAGCGGCGACGCCTACGAAAGCGTCGAGGAGAAGTTCGGTAAGGCGTTGCAGGACATCCTCGAGCAGGTCGGCGCGATGATCGCAGCGCAGACGGGTGGTGGACGCTGATGAGTCTCGATCCGAGCACGTCCAACCCACTGGTGGATTCTGGGACAGATGTCCGCAACAACTACTACCAAGAAGACATCGTCACCCACAGCAACCTTGGTCTCCCCGGCGAGGACGGCACTGGCTACTTCACCGGCATCACCGCTTTCGAGGCAGGGTGGCAGCTGGGCAATGGGATTGAGGAGGGCAATTTCGGTTCTGCCGCCTCGGGGGCACTGGGAGTCGGCATGGACGTTGCCTCAGCGATCGGTGATCCAATTGGATACGTTGCAGGGCAGACCCTCTCGTGGATGTTGGAGCACATCGAGCCCGCACGGGAGGCGTTGGATCGTGTTGCAGGTAACCCTGCGATGGTGAAGTCGTATGCGACGAGCTGGAGAAACGTCGAAACAGAGTTGATGTCGGTGCGCGACGATTTGTCATCTGCAGCAGTATCGGGCACAGCCGATTGGAAGGGAGCGGCTTCGGACGCATACCGAAGCCATGCGTCGGCAATCGCTGACTTGACCGGCGGCGCTGCGGGGGCTGCGCACGGCCTCGCGGTAGTGACGGAAGGTATGTCGGAGATCGTCGGCGGTGTGCGTACTGCGGTGCGTGATCTGCTTACCGGTATCGCGGGGGCGCTGATCAGCTGGACGATCGAACTCACTTGCACAGTTGGAATCGCAGCACCGGTCGTCGTCGCTCAGGCTACGTCGCGCATCGCGCAGGTTGTCCGAACAGTCGGTAAGTTGCTGAAGCAGCTGGCCAAGGAGCTGATGGACGGTACCAACTATCTCGCGTCTTTACGTGACTTGTTCGATGGGTTCGACAAGTCACTGTCCGCGCTACAAGAAGGCTGAGGTCGGCGACTGATGGAGTTCTTTCCCGCCACGCCGCCAGGCATGGACGAGTCGATGCCGTTGCCAGAGCTCGAGTGGGCGTGGAAGCGGGTGCGCAAGCTGCTCGGCATCGCATACCTGTGGTGCCCCGCGCTTGTAGTTGTGCTGTCGGTGGTCGCTGTTGTGCCGACTTGGCCGGGTGGGTTCGAGTGGTGGTCGGTGATGCCAGCCCTAGGTGCTGCAGCGATTGCTATAGCGGCGCAGAGGTGGTTGACGGCTCATAGTCGTCAACCTGGTGGGTGGATCTCCGGGGCGGTCCTGTCCCTGATGCTGGAGTGCGCGGTTGGGGCAATAGGCAGCGTGGCCGTTGTGGGATCGTCGTCCATCGACGGACCTGCGTGGGTCACATCGGCGGCCTTCTTCGCCCCGTGGCCAATGGTGATCGTGGCCGGCGCGACAGCGTTTTCGGCTGTTCGAACGATCCTTCCGGCGAAGACACCCTTGTGGGGCGAAACGGATTTCGACGTCGGCTTCCAAGTGCGCTACCTCGGTAAACCAGCTACTCGGGGCAGCGGACCATATTCAGGACCGAAGGTGCAGATACTCGGTCTGTCGGTATCAGACGTGTCCGTAACTCTGTGGGTCGGTAGTCCCGGATACATGGGAGCGATTACCGCGCCTGACGAGGGTGTCTATCTGACTGTCGAGCTGCGCGAGATACAGCAATGCCAGCCGGTGATGTTGGGCCAGGAGGTTCTGGCGCGGCCGTGGCTGGTACTTCGTTCGGGCACACCGATCTGGGCGCAGCCGGGGGAGGCGGTTCGTTTTCAGACGCGGAACGGGGAAGTTCTGATTCCCGTCGTGAACGCGGGACTGGTCGCGGACCTGATCGGCAGACGTGTTCGCCGTGCGTCTCAACGTGCTCCGACCGAGCACGTGCTGTAGGTAATCAAAGCGACAGAAGGGTCGGCCACATTGCTGTGGCCGACCCTTTGCTACTTCTGCCCTGCGTCTCCGTGGCAGCTTGCGCTGGCGAACGGGCCGCTGGACGTCAGTTCGGTGATGACGTTCCCGTCGACGAGGATGCGGCACGTGATGTCTCCGCCGTTCTCGTCGTTCGTTGCAGTCAGACTGACGGTCTTACCGAGTCCATCGATGGTGACGTCTTTGGCCCAGGGGAGTGCGGCGTCGGATTCCTGTGCGGTGTTGAAATCCCTGCCGGAGTAGATGATCGAGCTTCCTGAGCCCGTCCCCTCGACCTGGTAGGTGACGGTGACCTCGCGCTTCGACTCTTTGTCGACCTCGTTCACCGCGCCGCCGACCAACGCCATGCATCCGCCCATAAGGAGGATGAAAACAAGAATGATGCCGCCCACGATCCACGGCCACTTCTTTTTCTTCTTTGGAGGCTGCTGGTAGTAGCCCTGCGGGGGCTGCCCCTGAGGGTAGGACCCTTGGGGGTAGTTTCCCTGCGGGTAGCCGCCGGACGGGGGTTCCTGCGGCGGGTAGGGCGGCTGGTTCGACATATTGGATCCTTTGTCAGCGAAGAGATTCGATGTCATTGAAACAGGAGTTATCGCTGAGCAATGTCTGATTCGTCGCAATCGGTTGACGTTGTACTGTTCGGATGACAAAGAGCGGCAAAGATGTAGGGGTTTGGTGCTCGACGAGGGGTTACTCGAGCCGGAGGGTGTCGACGGGTACTAGTCCTCGGATGGCAAACGGTGAGTCTGCTGCACCGTCTCGATCCCGTCGCCTCGTCTACTCCGAGCAGTCGATGCACTTGGTTGCTGTTGGTAGCGCGTCGAGACGTTCCTCCGCGATGGGTTTACCGCATTTGGCGCAGATGCCGTACGTGCCCGCGTCAATGCGTGCCTCGGCTGAATCAAGGTCCTCGAGTTCCTGTCGGGCATCCGTCAACAGGGACTGAACCTGCGAGCGTTCGAACGCAATGGTCGAACCTTCGGGGTCGTGTTCGTCGTCATCTGTCGTGAATTCCGAGCCCGCGACGATGGCGTCGAACCGCTCGGCAAGTGAGGTGATTCGTCGCCCGGCGTGATCTCGCGCCTCTGCGATGCGGCGGCGATGTGCGTCAGACGAGTTGCTGTCAGTCATAGTCAATTCAGACTGCCACGGGGTTCCGACGATGAATGGCCGTTCGGTGTAACCAGCGCGGTACTGCGAGCGATGCTGTGAGCATGGCGATCCGCATTCCCGAAAACCCCCGCACGCAGCACCCCAGCGAGAGGACTGTGTGGGATGCGTTGGTTCGTCAACTCGGTGAGAACGACTTGGTAGTGGCGAATCTGCGAGTCACCGATCACAAGAAGGATCACGAAGTCGACTTCTTCGTGGCACTCGAGGGTTACGGCATCGTGTGCCTCGAAGTGAAGGGTGGGGTGATCTCGCACCGCGACGGCAGTTGGTATCAGGCGCAGCGCACCGGCGACAACGTGATCGAGCCTGTGCGGCAGGCGCGCGAGGCGTGCTACGCGATCCGCAAGTTCGTGGAGGACGACCCTCGATGGGACTTGGGTCGATTGCGTTGGGACCACGTGGTGGTGTTTCCGAACTCCGAGATCTCCGACGAGTTTGCAATCCCGGAGTGCCCGCGGTGGAAGGTGATCGACCGCGGCGATATGGATGACCTGGTGCCGCGCTTGAAGCACGTGTTGGCCGGCCAGGAGCTGGATCGTCCCGCTTTGAGCCTCGATGGGATCGACCAGCTGATCGAGGTGCTGAGCGGCCGTGGACTTCCGCAGCGGGATGTAGTGGCGAGGGCGGTCGCGAACGAGGATGCCGCGGATGCGTTGACGGCCCAGCAGGCTGTGATTCTGGATGCGGTGCGGTTGTTGAATCGTGTCGAGGTGCGCGGCGGCGCCGGTAGTGGCAAGACGTTCTTGGCCGTCGAACAGGCTCGGCGGCTGGCGAAGTCGGGGAAACGGGTTGCCCTTATTTGCTATTCGCATGGGTTGGCGTCGTATCTGGAACGTCTCACCGGCGCGTGGAACTACAAGGAGCGCCCGGCGTATGTGGGGGAGTTTCATGCGTTGGGTCAGCAGTGGGGTGCGCCGGTAGGACCCGACGAAAGTGTGCGCACGGCTGAGACGGTGGACTTCTGGGAGCACGACCTACCGCACCTTATGGCGGAGTTGGCGGCCGAACTGCCGATGAACGAGCGATTCGACGCGGTGCTCGTGGACGAGGCGCAGGACTTCGCCGACGGGTGGTGGGAGCCATTGCTGGCCTCGCTGCGGGACGAGGAGACGAGCGGGATCTTCGTGTTCAGCGACGAAGGCCAGCGTGTGTTCGATCGACAGGGCGTCCCGCCGGTGCAGTTGGTCCCGCTGGTGCTCGACCACAACCTGCGCAATACCCGACAGATCGCCGACTCGTTCACGCCGTTGGTGGGGCAGCGGATGCGGTTGTTGGGTGGGGACGGGCCTGACGTTCGCTTTGTGGCGTGCCCATCGGACGAGGCGCTGTCTGCTGCGGACGACCAGGTCGAAGAGTTGATGGGGGAAGGCTGGCGTCCAGAAGACCTCGCCTTACTGGCCACGGGCGGCCGGCATCCGGAGCAGGTGGAGCGTCAAGCGGAGGGGAGTGACGCGTACTGGGACAGCTTCTGGGATACGGAGCAGGTGTTCTACGGGCACGTCCTCGGGTTCAAAGGCCTCGAGCGGCGAGCCGTGGTGCTGGCCGTCAACGAACGTGAGCCGCAGGAGCGTTCGAGAGAGAGGCTGTACGTGGGACTTTCGCGTGCGCGGGACCAACTCGTCGTATGCGGCGATCCCGAGTTCATCCGGCATGTCGGGGGAGCGGAACTGGTGAAGAGGTTGGAGATTTGAATGGCTACCCGCGCTAAGCCACCAACGAGCATTCCCCATCGGGTTGAGTCCCAACTCGAGACCGGACGTGGAGGCTGCCACGAGACGACTCGGTATGTAGAGAAGGGCAGTGTGGCGCCGGTTGCGGCGCTACTTCCGTCAACGTTGCACGCCGCTATCTGCGGCCCGATAAGATCACACCCCACTGCCCTGGTAGTAGTTCCAACGATAGGAACTGCGGCGCAGCCGGTCTTTGCTGACGGTGAGAGTTGGATTGCAGCTCTGCTGATGAGCGACAGTCGCGAGCCAGGACGAATTGTTCCCTGCCAGTCTTCAGTCAAGGCCAAAAACCCGGGTGTCAGATCTTCACCGTATGGAGTAGATGCCAGCGCGTCTGTCGCAGGGATGGGCTTCTCCTCGAACAGGTCACCGAAGTTCCCAGATCAACCGTGCTGCGACTTCGACCATGCCTGTGCTTGAATATCGAACGCGACGCCCATCACACTTTGGGCATGCTAGTCACCGCTGAGCGCGGAGAATTGGGGGGATCGTGACAAAGCTCGATCGACAGTATGAAGTCTTCCTTAATCTGTTGGAGACCAGCACACCCGAGGACGCGGTCAAGCAGCTTGAGCTCATCGGCAGTGACGACAGCCTCATTCAGCAAATTATTGAACGTCACGAAGGTGAAACGATCAAGATCCGAGAAAGGGACGAACCGAAGTCCGTCGTCATCGCTAACCGGGTAAGTTGGTATACGGGGCCTCGACCGAAGGACTACAACTGGCCCGCGCTGGAATCGAAGCTGCGGGGCAGCTGGGGCGCACCATCAGTCGAGGCTCTCGATGGTGCGTCAACTCGGGTCGTGTCGCTACTGAGTCATCCTCGTGAGAAGGCCTTTTCCACTCGAGGGCTAGTAGTCGGCCACGTCCAATCCGGAAAGACCACAAATTTTACAGCGGTTATGGCCAAGGCTGCAGACCGCGGCTACAAACTCTTCATTGTCTTCGCTGGCATCCATAATGGGCTTCGTCGTCAGACGCAGCTCCGACTGATCCAGGATCTCATCGACGCCAACCCGTCGCGGTGGATGCAGCTTACGGAGCCGGACAAGGATTTCACGCCGCCAGCCAACGCTGCCGCGTACTTCGCGAAGAGCAACAGACAGCACGTGCTGTGTGTGGTAAAGAAGAACACTCCGGTTCTGAAGAAGTTTCGTGCCTGGCTGGATTCCGCATCGGAATACCTGGTGCACTGCCCGGCGCTGATAATCGACGATGAGGCCGATCAGGCAACCGTGGCAACGAAGTCGATCAATCCGCTGATACGGGATATTCTTGATCGACTACCGAAGTCCGCCTACGTCGGATACACGGCGACTCCGTTCGCTAACCTCCTGATTGACCCGGCCGCCAAGGATCTGTACCCCGAACATTTTGTGGTGAGCCTCCCTAAGCCGGCCGGGCACTTCGGAACGGAGGTGCTATTCGGCAGAGATTCGCTCGACACTGACGATCCCGATGATATTTTCGACGGATACGACATGATAAGGGAGATCGATGACGACGAGGTCCCACTCGTCCGGCCCCGGTCGCGTGCCGATAAGGACGACTTCGTGCCAGAAATCTCGGGTGCTCTCACGGATGCGATCCGCTACTTCTGGTTGAGCACGGCGGCACGTCGCGCGCGGGGATCTGGCAACAAGCACTCGACGATGTTAATCCACACCAGCGTGAATACAGTGGTACATAATAGTTTTCGCGACCCACTCAGCGATTTGCGCGCCGAGGTTGTCGACCGCATTTCGTGTAATGATTCCGTGCTTCTTACCGAGTTTCGGGCGCTATGGGAGCGGGAGGCAGCACGGGTTCCCGCGGAACAATTCGGCCACACGCCGCTCGCGTTCGACGAAATTCTCCCCTTGCTGCCGGGTGTTCTCGAAGACTGCCGCATCATCATGGACAACGGCAGCAGCAAGGAGCGACTCGACTACGAAGGCGACCCGGTCGTAGCGATCGCAGTCGGCGGAAACACGCTTTCACGGGGGCTTACGCTCGAAGGCTTGTCGGTTAGCTATTTTGTCCGTGCGGTATCTGCTTACGACACCCTGCTGCAGATGGGTCGGTGGTTTGGATACCGCAACGGGTACGAGGACCTTCCCCGTATCTGGATGACCGCCGAACTGCGAGACTGGTTCCGGCACATTGCAACGGTCGAAGCAGAGATGCGGCGCGATATTGATCTGTATCTCGTGGAGGACAAGACGCCTACGTCCTTCGCGGTCCGACTACGCACTCACCCGGCCTTGCGTGTCACCGCAGCAGCGAAGATGCGCGATGCGGTGACCGCATCGGCGTCTTACGGTGGCCTCCGAATCCAGACTCGCTATTTCGATCGCGATAGAGAGTGGCTTGAGGTGAATCAAGTCGCAGCCCGTAACCTTGTAGCGCAGGCGATAACGACCGGGACGAGATGTGAACGTCAGTCCCACGCGGGCCGCTTCCTGTGGCGAGATGTGCCATACGACAGCGTCTTGAGCTTCCTCCGGTCGTACCAGTTCCACGACACCTCGCAGGAATGCGACGGACAGCTCATCCATGACTATATCGAGCGTCGGGTCCGAGATGCGTCGGCTTTACGAACCTGGAATGTTGCTGTAGTCGGGAACCCGAAGGCTTCCGCCGATGCTCGGACCTTCGTGTTTGCGCCTGGCATCAGCGTCATTCCGGTCGTCCGTGCACGCCTCAAGAAGGCATCGAACGATCGCGTAGCCGATATCAAAACCCTGATGAGCCGCAAGGACGCCGCAGTCGATCTGGATGTTTCTGGAATCGAGGGAGAACTATCCGAAGATCGGATCCGGGCCCTTCGTCAGGAGCAGTGCCCCAAGTCCGGTCTGCTTGTTCTGTATCCGATCGACAATTATTCTGCGCCGGGTAGCAAGAGATCCGCTGAGACACGAGTACCGCTCGACGCTGATACCGACGTCATTGGTGTTGGAATCGTGTTTCCCACGCCGACGAGCAACGATAGCTCAGTCAACTGGGAGTACCAGTACGTCAGCGCCGATCTGTCCAACGTCGAAATGGAGGATGAGGACCTGACGGCGTTGGAGGACGACGAGCAGTGAACCCCAACCCATTACATGCTGTCATCAATCAGTTCTGGGCGGAGCTCGAGCAGACCGAGCCCGGTCCTACCCGGTTGCGCACCTCAGAGCTGCCAGTCGTTGCGGCGACTGGGAAGATACTTGCTGCGACCGATCGTGACGGAAACCGGCACCTCCTGGTCCCGATCTCTGCTGACCAACGAGTAAGGCGACAGCAGGAGTCCTCAACCCTCCAGCTCACCGAGCGCCCGCTCGACGATGGTGAAACATATCAACGTTACGCGAACCTCACGTGTACGCGACGGGATCTGTCGGACCAGTTCACCGCGGTATGTGCGGACGTACTCGTTGCGATTGAAGGGATGCCGATTCGTCCGCTGAAGGCTACTTACCTTGCAGTCGACCGGTGGCGGGCACTGTTCGGGACGGGTGGCGGAGTGTTCACTGTCGAACAAGCTGCTGGCTTGTTTGGCGAACTGAAAGTCCTGCAACGGCTACTCGACCACGCACCGTCGGCAGCGAATTGGTGGGCGGGGCCATCTGGGTACCGTCACGACTTCGCGTTTGGGACGGCAGCGATCGAGGTCAAAGCGACAACGACGAGTGAGTCGCGCAGCATTCGTGTGCACGGTCTTGACCAACTTGATGCGCCTGCAGGCGGCGAACTCTCACTCGCGTGGTTGCGGCTGGAGTCGAGCTCGGTGGGGACGAGCATTATTACGCTAGTTAATGAGGTTCGTCGCCTATGCGAGGACGAGTCAGTGCTCGACAGCAAGCTCGCACAATTTGGGTACCCTGTTGATAAGACGGAGCATCTCCAAAATTTCCGATTCTCAGTTTCGGATGAGGAGTGGTTCTGCGTCGACCGGGACTTCCCCCGTTTAACCGCTTCCCAGCTAGTGGATTGCGGGATTGACATCAACGTATCCGAGGTCGGGTACACAATTGAACTACCGCCTCCGGCGCGTGCAATGAATGAAGCCCAGGTAGAGATACAACTTAACCATCTTGCCGAGGAGTTCCCCCAATGAGAATTGGCTGGTATTCACAGCCCTTCCCGCCTGAAGGGGCCAGCACTGCGGAGGGCATCCGGAATCAGCTTGGAAGGCCAGCGTTGGCACCGCTTACTGTACTGGTGCGCGAGTCGGCACAGAACAGTTGGGATGCCCGGACTGGCGGGGGCCCGGTTAGCTATCGCGTCGATCTTCGGCGGCTGGCGGCTGGGCAAGCCCCACACTGGCGTGAATTACTCCTCAAGTCAGCGCCTTCCACGGAGTATCTTCCCCTCCGAGAGTCGTTGATGAGGGCCCCCACACGAATTTTGACGGTCTCGGATCGTGGCACGAGCGGACTCGGGGGCCCTACCCGAGCCGATAACGCCGTCGGCGAAGACTACGACTTCGTGTCCTTTGTTCGGAACATCGGCGAACCTCGGGACAAGAAATTCGGAGGCGGCACATACGGATTCGGCAAGGCGGTCTTTTACTTACTAAGCCGCGCCGGAACTGTCATTATTCATACGCGATGCCGAACGGCGGAAGGGTATGAAACGCGACTGATCGGGTCCACTCTGTGGCATAGCTACTCTGTGCGTGGCGAAGGAAGCAGATATACCGGTCGGCATTGGTGGGGAGACCTCTCGACTGGAGTTGTAGAGCCGCTAATCGGCGCTGAGGCAGAGGGGGTTGCCCGGCGGCTTGGGCTGCAGGGCTTCGATGAGGCCGAGACCGGAACTACGGTGGCGATTCTCGACCCTGATCTAGACGGGCGCGAGCCCACCGACGCGGCCCGGCACATTGCCGATTCCATCGCCTGGCATCTCTGGCCGAAGATGTTGGCGCCAAGCAAAGATTCGCCGCCCCCGATGAAGTTCTCAGTCTCGTGCGACGGCGTGGAGGTTCCCGTTCCGGATCCCTCCACGACGAGCCCGTTGGACCTCTTTGTCGAGGCTTACCAGCTCCTTGAAAGCCCTGATGCGCATGAACTCCGTGTATTGAGCCCGAAGATCTTCCTGGGAAAGCTGGCACTCAAGAGAGACGTAATGATGCCTTTCGACCCTAGTCCGGTTGCTCAGGAATGTGGATTCGACGAAACGGCACACCATGTGTGCCTATTGCGATCGCCCGAACTTGTCGTTAAATACTACCGAGGCCCGAAGATGGCGACCCAGTACGCTTCGTATGCCGGTGTCTTCCGAGCGGATGATGCGGTCGATGATGTGTATGCAATGTCCGAGCCTCCGACCCATGACGATTGGCGGTGGGAGCCTCTTGAGGGTCGAGAAAAGACCGCTGTCCGGGTGACCTTCACCCGGATCAACGAAAGACTGCAGCCGCTTACTGAGATCGCGGGGAGTTCTGGTAAGGCCGATGTTGACGCACCTCTTGGTGCGGCGAGTCGCATGTTCTCATCGCTGGTAACGGGGGCCGCTGGGTTCGGCGGTGCCACTGCTGAGTCCGCTGGTGGTGCGGGCAATAAGGGTCCATCAAATCAGAAAGGTACGAAGTCCGGAGACAACGGATCTGGCGGTAGGGGGGAGAGTCATACTGGAAAGCACCGGGCACATCGGTCCCGAGTGGAGTATGTAGGGGAGCCGCGTTTCAGTACGCATGCTGGTCATCCAGTCGTAGTGCAATCGTTCCGCGTGACCGAGGCTGGCTCTCACAGATTGACAGTAGAGGCCTCGGTGGAAATTCCAGGTGCTAGTGGAAAGGAACCAGACCCGCCCGCTCACGCAGCGCAACCGGTCCCGTTAGGTTGGCAGAGCCCCCAGGGCGAGTTCACAAAGGGCGCTTCTCTATCCCTGGACGGCGGCGATAGTATCTGGGCAGTGGTGGTGCAGCCTGCACCCGACACGGTCACATCAGTGAATGTGTTTGTTGAGCGGAGCGAGGCGGCGACATGAGTCGACGTGCACTTCCATATCGAACCCCGTCCGGCGATGCGGTCACGTCTGACGGCTGGCGGCTCCTAACGCAGGATGGCGGAGTTGTCTTACCTGAATCGATTGATGACTGGGACTACAACACAGACCTCCAGCTTCACCGGGACCTCACTATCGACTTGAAGAGGGTTAGATCTGAGACCGGCCTCCCGCTGGATGCCGCCTTCAACTTGTCGGTTGTTTGGTCCTCCTCCAGTTCAGGTCTTCGGCAATGCGCAGAGCCGATAACTATCCGCGAAGCAGATACTGAGAGCGTGTCACTCGATGCCAAGCTGCGAGGTGCAGACCTCGGAGGCACAGTCGTTGTTCGAACAGTGCTTGTCCTCGCGGAGGCCCGCGAGTTCGGGGACCAATTCTCCCCGCGTATCGCAGGTTCGGTGCTTTGGTCCGACGAGCGTCACGTCCGCCTCCAGGGCGACGCTGCACAATTTCCTATGGCTATCGTCGATTTTTCAGCGACCTCTTTCCCTGTGTCTGCGGCGTGGCACTTACAGGTCGGTTCGAACCTTCACGCTGCGGCCATGGGCACGCTTCTTTTGCTCATCAATGATGCGAACGAGCCAGTCGCAACTGCATTCAAGAACGCGACGAAACCTAGAGCTGTTGACCGGGCAATTATTTCGGCTGCATTTGCTGACGTTGCACGGGTTCTAATCGAACATGCGCTGTGCAACAACGAATTCGACGAAAATGAATTTTATCCAGACGAGAGTCTCGGATCGATGTTTCAAAGCCTGCTGCAAATGCGTTTTCCTGACGTTCCAATCGGAGACCTCCGGGCACGTCGCGCATACAGCCCAAGTCTATTCACCACGGCGCTTCAGGGCGCCGTCGATGCATTCGCGGGTGTCAAATGAGTCAACTGTTCCCTCGGCTCCTCTCCGATGTGGCGAAGGCAACCCACGACGAGTATCGGACGCTGTCGCTCTCTAACTTGACTCGGCGTTCACAGACCCAGCATGACGGAGCCGTCTATGTGGCGACTGGCGGCGGCCGCGTGCGTCAAGCAGACCTTTCTCTGCTTCGTTGCGCAGTCGTGGATGCTGCTGAGCGTTCGGGCTTCCCAGAGTCGCAGCCGCGAGGGTCGCACACAGAGTTCGACGTCGAGGTTGCGACGCTGTTGCACCGGGATTCGGGGATGTTGCCGGCGGAGGCGGCCGCTGGTGACGTCTGGGCCTTTCTCGCGCTGGTCCTCTTGCCGGACGTTGCTTACTGGCGTTATCCGAATCCACCAGGTGATCGCGTCCTCGCGACGGATATGACCCGGCATGTTTTCGGGCGCCTTTGGTGGCGCGCCCACCTGATCTGTCAACCTGAAGAGCAGGATCCGTACCGCGCCATCCGGCTACTCGGTGAGGCTGACTTCGATCAGATTTACGCCCGGCGAACAGCTTTGGGTGGTAGCCCGTACCTAGTAAGGGCGATAGTTTTAGCGTGGGCCGGGCGACCCGACCCTGACAACGGTCGAGAATTGCTTCGCGACTTCCTTAAGCGGCTGCTTCGACTAGCATCCTTTGTCGTCTTCGAGTCGCTGGAGGAGCATGAGCTCGCTTGTTTGCTTGGGAAGACGCTTGCGGAATCGAGTGAAGCCCTGGTGAATCGGGTCCCATGAACGGAAGCGCGCTATAGGTGAGTGGGCAGGTGGCGATCTGCAGATGATAGACGCAGCAGTCGCATACATTGCTGATGCATCAGTCAGGCAAGGGGTTACCTAGCTTGCGGAATCGCTTGAGCCTACGAGTGCTATATCGGTCTACGCCTTGCGCCAACTGGCATCGATGGCGGCGTCGAGTCGCTGACTATCGAGGGTTAGTCCGTTAGCGGCGGCCAGCACGTGGGCGGCGAGTCGAGGAGGAATGGCGTTTCCGATCTGCTGAGCAATGTCCTTTCCGGACCATGGGTAGTCGAAGGGGAATGTCTGTAGGCGGCCTGCTTCACGCAGAGACAGCCGGCTATATTCCTTCTCGTTCAATATCAGACGATTGCGGGTCACCTTTCCCGTAATCGTCGCTGAGGGTTCATCGGATCTGCGAATCCCGCGCTTTTTCGGGTCGCCTCCGCTTCCGTAATTGGATATCACTGTGAAGGCGTCAGTCCGCTTGAGTGACTCGCCCATGTTTGCCCACGGTGCGAGGCCTTTCGTCTCTTCATCACACTCGGATCGAGCGACTCCCTTTCTGTAGGTTCGATGTGTCGGCCTCGGAAGTTCTGCCTCAGTACCCAACCGAGCGATCAGGATTGCTCGCCGACGGGTCTGGGGGACGCCGAATTGTTCGGCACGAAGAATTCCATGAGCGACCGAGTACCCGTACTGTTTCAGAGCTTCTCCAACGGCTTCCCAAACCGGCAAAACCGCTGGAACCTGTTCCAGTACAATCGATTCGTAGGGGCTTCCATCTTTCACAGCCTCTAATGCCCATCGCAACGGCTCAAGTACTAGGCCAGTACGCTCGTCGTCCAACTGGCTCAGTCCCGACCTGACATCTTCCCCGCCAGCCATACGGTTGACGAACGTGAGAACCTGATCCAACGCCCGACGTCCAGCGCCCGCGCCAGCGAGCGTATAAGTTTGACACGGTGGTCCACCAGCAAGGATAGTCGCACTTTTGAAGCGGTACGGGCCGAAATCGCGGACATCTCCTCGCTCGGTGAGGAGTCCGGCGGCGTCCCTTGTAGCACAGGCATTCGGATCGATCTCGACGCCATGCGCCTTCAGTCCCAGCCATGAGGCGGCGACGTCCAACCCTCCCGGACCTGCAAATAGGTCCACGATCTGGATGCTCGTGGTCGATGATTGGGGCAGTCCGGCGGGCATGCTTACAGATGTTAGCCGGCGAGGCCGACAGTTAGTCAATTCGAAGGGAGGCTGACGCGATCTTGAATTGCCGCACGCCGGAGGGAGAGTTCAGTCGACGAACCCGAAGAACTGCACAGACTTCCCCCTATGCTACAACCTGCGGGAACGTCGTTACCTTCTGGGGTGCACCCGCGAAAGTCTGACGAGGCCCGGCGACGGCTTGTCATGGCGGCCATAGGTTTGCGTCCTGACTCGACGATGCCGGGTAAGACGATGCCGGGTAAAGAGGCCCTTGGTCTCTCACTCCACACACACGAGGGCCGGGCCAAGTCGGATGCGGCTGGCCGTGCAGCAGTTTCGTGCCAATCTGATGAGTTGCGTTTTATCGCTGACGTGATGCAGTGGGAAACCGACGCCAGAGTCGGTCGGTGATGCCACAGAGCCAAGACGTGAACGTCGTATACCCGGAGTGGTCGTCCGGGCAGGTGGTGGGCCAACACTGCTCGATTGCCTCTGCCGTGACTAGGTAAGGGGAGCTCGTCAAGTAAAGTTGGCAGATGATTTACGGTGCCATCCCGGCGGCACAAGAACAACGAGATCTCGATATCCGCCCCACCAGACACTCTCCGGTGTGTAGGCGAATGGCATTTGACCTCAGCGCGCTGGTGCAGTCGGCATCGCGCTGCCAGAGTGGTAAGGAATCGGTTGTCGACATCCGTCAGCGTGCCCCACTCATGTTCTCGTGGAGCTACATTCAGCAACGTCGACTTCGTCGACTAACGGGGCCCATTGCTGGCTATATCGCTGTCCGAATCGCGCCCGCCATGCGGGTATGAAGGATCTACGGCATACCGAGACGTGGTTCCAGGTGACATGCGGAGCGGGCCCGTCGCGCCCCGGGCCTCCACATTTCCGGCGGGTTGATGCTGAACACCGACCCACGCCAACATTATGTCGAGTTATCGCGTTCTCCACTGATACCTCGGAGACATCGGAGTAGACAGTGCCGGAGGTGCGATCACGGCAACCAAGCGCATCCGACCCCGTGTGACGCATCGTCGATGCGTGCCCCGCTCGGAGGATGTGGCCAGGCCACATCCTCCGTGAAAGCAGTCGATGGCGAACGCGGCGTAGAAATGTTGCTGGTCACTTCCAGAACGGAGTTTTACAGATCGCTTAGGTTGCAGCTGTGTGGTGCGAATTCAGAGCTCGGCCGAGACCTCGCCGGGCCCCTTTGAACTGGCGCCCAACCGGATTGCCTCACTAGCAAACGTGGGGTGGGGGTTTCGTACGATCAGCTCGGTTCCGTCCTCAGAGGTGATCGCGTGGAAGAGTTCCTTGTAAGTGGACATACTTCGAACGGTAGGGATCGCCAGCAGAATGCCGAGTATGAGGAGAAGAGACCGGGGACCTTCCGGGATCCATTCCATCAACGGCGAGATAGGGCCCGTGATGACGATGACGGTGAGAGCGGCGAGGAGTGCACTTACGAGTCGTCGACCGAGGAGATACCAACCGCACGACCGGCAGGTCTGCCAGTGGGTTTCGGTCCAGATCATGAGCGACCATCTAGCTTGAATACGTTTGAAGTTTGCCATTGGCTGCAACTGATAAAGGATCTTGCGTGCGACCGAAAGGTCATCCCACGGGATATGTGGACGTGATGGAATGTGGGCAGTTCGCGACGTGGCTCCGGCCCGTCCGTGACGAACGCAGACCGACGGTAGAGGGGCGTCGAGGTCTCGCATGTGAGCGTGCCGCCGTTTGCGCCCGTCGGTGACGTCGACATGACGTAGCGGGAAGGCAACGGAGGGTTCGGTCATGGCGTCGATAGTGCGATATAGGTGGTCACCTCGGCAAATCCCGAGGATTGCGACGTCATGAAGGGCGACGGACCAGTAATGGTAGTTTCGTCCGGATCGTGGATGGAGGGGGCGAAATGACTTTGGAAGCAAGTCCAGAAGAGCTGGCGACATTCGCACGTCGGACTGAGAGCCTGTCCGGACAGTGCGTCGGGGCGGCCGATCACGTGGAGAAGTACCTGTCGGTCGGTGCGTCGGAGGTGGGGGCAATTTTTCTACCGGTGATGCAGCAGGTCGAAGACATGCGGGACACTCTGATCGCCAATATCGATTCGATTCGGCGTCTGACCGAGGGCTCTGCGCAGAACCTGGACGATGCTGCGCAGAACTACCGTAATCAGGAAGCAGTGAACGTCGACCAGCTCGGTGCAGTAGGGGGCGGGCTCCCGTGACAGAGCCAAGTTCAGCACTGACGGCGCCTGTCGCCGAGGACCCGATCCCGAATCTCCTCGAGAACGCCTTGGACGGCTCGCTCACTTCTCCGACCTATCTCGTCGGAGAGGCGATGGTGTTTTGCGGGATGGTCGGAACGAACGACCCGTGGGCCTGGATCACCGAACAGTTCGCCGGGGATTGGCAATCAGTCCAAATCGCGGGCAAGTCGCTCGAAGGCTTGGCGAAGTTCAACACAACGATGGCCGAGGAACTGGCTACGGCCACATCGACAGCAATGAAGTCCTGGAAAGGCGACGCCGCCGGCGAGGCCGAACGCTATTTCACCGACTTGAGTGATGTGATCGGGCGTCAGAGCCGCGCCATCCAAAGCATGGCAGGACAACTCCATCAAACGTCGATGGGTCTGTACGAGGCGTCAGAAGCGATCAAAGACCTGATAGGGACTCTGGTCGACTTGTTGATCTCCATTGTTGCTGAGCTGGCGGCCTCAGCCGTTGCCGCGGCAACCGGTTTGGGTGCTCCCGTCGCAGCTGGATTCCTAGCCACAGCCTTACTCACAGCAAAACGGGCATGGGACTTTGTCGGCATGATCCAAACATGGATCGGACGTGCATGGACCGGAGCGCAAAGTGCTGTAGGCCTGATTGCCGGCAACCTCGCGTCGGTCAAGGACGTTCCGTTGCCTAAGCTTCCGACGGCCGCGTATCAGGCGGGAGGAGTCTGACGTGGAACCGGACAAAGACCCTCTGATGGAGGTGCTCCGGGAGGATCCTGCGCTCGCGGCTCAGCTTAGGAAGTCTGTTCAGTTGCTCGCGGACAATGCCCCTGACCCCGCAATGGGTCAGATGCTGCGCGAGGTACTCAGTGGCGATAAGAGCCTGCGCGATGTCGTGACGACGACCGATTTTCCTGAGATGTTCCGTCCCTTTACGGAGGCTGCGGTCGCTGATGCCGCGCAGATGACCGAGGAAGAGAAAGACGAACTGGCGGAGCAGGGGCGCCGCAATATCGATGCGGAGTACGAGGCGGCTCGATCCGCCGAATCGGAACCAGAGACGGATCAGGTTGACGATGACGAGTACTTCCGGAATCGTGGATCGATTCTCAAACCGGGCTGGTAGGCCGAGCCGTCGACTGTCGCGCTGATGAAATTCTTCAGACTGCTCGAGCAGTACGGACTGTTCCGTCCTCTGGCCAAGCTCGCGCTGTGCATCCTGGCGATTCCTTGCATCGGCTATGGCGCCATATGGTTAGGAAGTCTTTCCCCCTATTACGATTCCGAGTCGTCAGCAGGGTTCGTTATGCCTACGATGAGGCCGGATTCCACTCCGTACGTACCACCTCCGCCAGAATTTCCCTCCATGGAGTTCCCACCACCTCTTGTCGACGTAGAGGACGGCCAACCTCAGCCGGTGCCTACCAAGTACGGCCTGACATATGTCGTGCCGTCGAGCGAAGAATGGCGGCCGAGCAACGGCACCATCATGGGTTGGACGGACGAGGACACCGGCACCCGCATCGCGAGCTACGGTGCCGTGAGCGACTACGGCTATGGCTACTGCGAAGAGGAGGGAGACAAGCAGAGCCTGGCGGCGGTCGGAATCACCGGTCGCAACTCGGTCGATGTGGATACAGCGGCCCGGGACGCCATCGCCCAGGCCAAGCAGATCTATGCGACCGACAGGTCGCCGACGGTGAGAGTTCGAGGCCCGTTCGAGGTCGATGTCTCGGGGAGGCCGAGTCTTCGGTACACGGCATTGGTGACCGACGTCCAGCCCGATGGCCAATGTGGTCCGCGGAGCGCTACGTTCGATGTTGTTGCCACGCCGTCGTACTCGAACGCCGAAGTTGCCGTCTTCATGGTCAACAGGGCGACGGGTGTAGAGAACTCACTATCGGACGGCGAAGCTGACGCGATCATTAAATCGCTTCGTAAGACCGACTGACGCGACACTCAACGTCCGATGCTGAGTGGATTCGTTCGACCACGTAGTGGTGCAGAAGGACCGCATCGTCGTTCATCTTGCGGTGGTTGTTGTCATTTCGACTCCTGTGTAGCTCGACGAGTCAGCTCGATTGTTGCCGAACGAAGTTCGTCCGCCGACGCGAGCGGCGACGAATACCCCACCCGAGTCATGGCAGCGCCGCGAGGTGTCGTGACCCGAAGATCCAACCCGTACCGATCAGCGCCATCACACGCGGCAGTGGTGGCGTCGGGGAATCCGCCGAGCTTCTGCGCCATCGACAGCAATGCATCCGCGTGGTCGGCGTTGAGATGTTCGACTGCGCGGCTTGCATGCGGCGACACCGGGTCCGGCATGGCCTCTGCGTATTCCTCCGCGCTTGTCGAGTCCATTCGGCCGTAACCGCCGACCCATCGCACACGCTGCACCCGCAACACCCACAGCGAGAAGTCGCTGAAGTCGATATACACGTGCGCTGCCGGGATGGCAGAGAGGTGCGCCTCCCGTGCGGCGGCAAGCTCGTCACCCTCAGGACGTTCCACGACGCCGGCAAGTGTGATGCGGGCGCTGGCCAGAGGATCGGCGGGCGGATTCGGTGCGACGATTGCGATGCTGGCGCGGGGGTCGGACGCGAGATTGCGGCCGTGCTCGGCCATGCGAGATACGCACAAAACGGGGGAGCCGCCGACAAGGCCGTACGTTACGAACGACGCCCACGGATCACCATCTTTGGTCAGACTTGCGAGAGTGCCGATGTTCGTCGTAGAGGCCACGGTTCGGGCCTCTTCCGCAGCGGACGGCCGTACAGGGTTCGCGATTTCCGTCAAGGGCGGCGGAACTGTCGGGGCGTCGCCAGGATCGCCATGATCTGAGTTGGTCATCCTCAGGACGGTACGTGAGGACGACGGCTCGAGTGGATCAGTTTCTTGTGCCGTAGGCGCCCTATGCAGAGAGGGCGAGGTACGGAGCCAGTGCGAGCAGTACCGCTATGAGCGCGTACTTGAGCGTGCGTGTGGGTAGGGCGTGGGCGATTTTCCAGCCGATGATCACCCCGGCCAGCTCCGGGATGCCGACGATCGCGGCAAGCGGCCAGTTGATTGCGTCGTGTGCGGCGTAACCGACCGTGCCGATGGTGGCGATCACGATCGACTGAACCTGGGCAGCGGCCAGCGATTCGAGCACCGGGACCCCGCACGCGATCAGCAGGGGAACGGTCAGCATCGGTCCGCCGATACCGACGATCCCGCTTGCGACCGCGACGGAGACCCCCAGGCCGGCCACTATCGCCGTGTGCGGATGCCGGCCTCCTGTCTCTCCTCCGGCTTCACGACGGTCGCGGTACCACAACAGGAGGGCCACACCGGCGACGATGACGGCGAGGATGATCCCGAAGACACGCTTGGACACGAGCGTGTTCACGAGGACTCCGACAGGTGTGCCGACCACTGCCGTACCGGCGAGAACCAGAGCGGTATGGCGGGTGTGTGCCTGGCGTAGCTGACCGGACCGCGTATAGGCGAAAGTGCCTGCGATGCCGGTGGCGATATGGGTGACGATCGCCGTCCCGGCAACAGCGGACGCCGACAGGTTCGTGAGAGCGAACAGGCCAATCGTCGGCAGCACACCGCCGGGACCGAGCGCCGTGATACCGATACCGCCGGCCAGACCGAGCACTGCCAACGAGGCGAGTAGCGGCAGCGTTACCGTTTGCATGGGGGCTCCCATCGCAATTGCATCCCACACATCTGTGACCTCCCCCGATGACAACGCCGTCGTGAATCCTATTCGTTCACCTCGATACCGCTGGGCGTGCCCCGCGCGGTCATGTGAGCGCGCTTGGATAGTGTGACAACCAGCGGGAGTTCACACGGGCACCTGTCGTCGGGGCGAGCGGAAGCGAGAAACCGATGAGCGGCGCACAGCCAGCGGATCTGCGGACGGCCGAGTATCCGCGGCCGTCGCATTTCGTGCTGCACATCAGCGATACGCACTTGGTGGACGGTTCTGATCCCCTCTACGGGGCGGTCGACAGTGAGGCCACGTTGCGGCAGATCTTCACCGAGGTGGAGGCGTCGCAGGCACGGCCGAGTGCTCTGGTGTTCACGGGTGATCTCACGGACAAAGGGGAACCGGGCGCCTACGACAAGCTGCGCGGCATCGTCGAGCCGGTGGCCGCCTCACTCGGTGCGCAGGTCATCTGGGCGATGGGAAACCACGACGACCGAGGCGTCTTCAGATCCGCACTGTTGGGGCAGCAGCCGTCGACCGAGCCGATCGATCACGTGTACGACGTCGACGGGCTGCGCATCATCACCCTCGACTCCACGGTTCCCGGTTACCATCACGGCGAACTCCGCGACAGTCAATTGAGTTGGCTCGCTGACGAACTCGCCACCCCCGCACCGCACGGCACCATCCTTGCGTTGCATCATCCGCCGGTGCCGTGCGTGCTCGACCTCGCCGTTCTGGTGGAGTTGCGCGACCAGCACCGGCTTGCCGACGTGCTGCGCGGAACGGATGTCCGGGGCATCCTGGCAGGTCACCTGCACTACTCGACCACCGCAACGTTCGCCGGCATCCCGGTCTCCGTTGCCTCGGCGACCTGCTACACGCAGGATCTCAACGTTCCTGCCGGCGCTCTCCGTGGCCGCGACGGCGCCCAGGGCTTCAACTTGGTCCACGTCTACCCGGACACGATCGTCCACTCCGTAGTCCCCACCGGCACGTATGCCACGGTCGGAGAGTTCGTCAGCCCCGAAGAGACGGAGCGGCGGCTCGCGGACGAAGGGGTCCGTATCGCGGACGCGGGCAACAGCGTCGTTCAGTCGGTGACCATTTAGGACGTATATGTACTGGTATGGCGGACGAAGGACCATCTAGGCTAGAATTCTGTACATGACGACCCTTCCTGTTGCAGACGCCAGGGCACAGCTGTCGAGGCTGGTTGACGAGGCCGAGCACACGCACGAGCGGTTCGAGATCACACGCAACGGCCATAGGGCCGCAGTGCTACTGGGAGTCGACGACTACGACACGTTGCGAGAGACGATCGCGGTGCTGTCGGATACCGATCTGTTGGCGGCACATTTCTCCGGCCGAGCCGAGATCGACAGCGGAGATGGAGTTGATGCCGACGAACTGGCACAGCTGATGCGCGATGCTCGGTCGACCGGCGAGTGACCGAATCCGAGGGGTCATATCGGTTGGTGATGGCCCGTTCGGCAGCGCGGGCGCTGGCAACGTCGTTGCCGGAAAAGGTTGCGACCGCGGTATATGAGTTCGTGACGGGTCCACTCCTGGAAAATCCGCGCAGGGTGGGTGAACGTCTCGAGCCACCACTTGCCCCAGCCTTCAGTGCCCGCCGGGGCGCGTACCGAGTGTTGTATCTGATCAATGATGTGAACCACACAGTGGAGGTAACCGCGATATCGCATCGCGCGGACACCTACCGAGCCTAACTGCGCTTCTGCGCTGCCTGTTCTCGGTACGCCATGACGTCGGAGAGGCGGAAGCGCCGGTGCGTACCGCGCAACTCGATGGGTAGTGCGCCCGAATCTGCCAGCCGCCGTACGTAGGTGTCGGAGACTCCGAGGATCTCCGCGGCGCGGGAAGTGGTCAGTAGTTCCGACACCGCGCCCAGCGTCACGCCCTGACCTTCGCTCAACAGTGCCAACAGTTGTAGTACGGCCTCGCGCACGGTCGGCTCGAGGGCGACATCGACGCCGCCGACAGTGAGGCCGACCGAGGTGTGCGTATCCGCCGAGGCGGTGACAGCTGCCAAGGCGCTCGCGGCCTCGGCGCCGAGTGCGGGAACGACGTGATCGATGCTCATACCGATCGAGTCTCCCAGGGCGCCGCAATTGGGAAATAGTTCTCGAGGAAGCCGGTGACCTTCTCCGTACGCAACTCGAGGTCGATCTCGGGCGCGCTGCCGTCGTTGAGGCAGAAGAAGTCCATCGACCGCTTCGCGAGTAACGAATCCATGTCTCGCAACCCCGATTTCATCGTGGTGTCCACATACTTCACGCGTGCCGACGTCTGAACCACCGCACGCCCACTCATCAGGGCGTAGTAGTGGTAGAGCGAGTTGGTTACCGAGATATTGGAGCTCGCCCGAAACGTACTCGCTGCAGTGGCCGCGAACTCTTCGGGAAACTCCCTCTCCATCTCGGCCATCACGCTCTTGCGCAGCGGTGTTGCGGCATGCTCGAGGTGTCGGGTGGTCATGAGCCCGAACCGGTCCTGTAGCAGCCGCCGGTTGACGCGCGCCGCGTTCTCGAAGCCGCTGCGCTCGTCGTCGTTGTGTCCCAATCCGATTCGTGTGGTCGCCTCGATGAACATGCTGATGCCGCCGGGGGAGAAGAACATCTGCGGGCCCACTGCACGACCGAAGAACATGTCGTCGTTGGAATACAGAAAGTGCTCGCTGAGCCCGGGGATGTGGTGCAGCTGGCATTCGACGGCCTGCGAATTGTGTGTGGGCAGCACCGACGGGTCTGCGAAGAATTCCTCACTGCGCACGAAAGTGACACGGGGATCGTCTGCCAGCCACGCCGGCCGGGGTGAATCGGTGGCCACGAAGATGCGGCGAATCCACGGCGCATACATGTGCACCGACCGGAGTGCATATTTCAGCTCGTCGATCTGCCGGAACCGAGCGTCGGAATCGTCGCCCTCACCCACGACATAGTTCTTCATGCGCTTCGCACGCTGCGCCTGAAACTCTTTCGACGAACCGTCCACCCACGAGAACACCAGGTCGATATCGAAATTGATGTCCGACGCATGGTCGGCAAACATGTTCTCGATGGTCGGCCACACTCGCCCGAACCGCTCGACCGTGCCACGAACCGCCTCTTCCGAGCGCACCACGCGTCGTGTCAGCGAGTTCTCCATCGGCAACACGATCTGCTCGTCGGTAATCGACCACAGCTCGATCTGCACACCAGTCGACGCTCCGTACACGAGTCCGCTCGCCAAATGGACCCTCGGCCGGAACAACCGGAAGATCCGAGCCTTCGACGTGGTCGACAAGACTCCGTCGGCAACCAACACAGCCCGGCCGCGCTTTGCATCCACCGTCTTGGAATAGAACGGCAGGTTCTCGCACGCTGCGACCAGGGCCGCGCGCAGTTCAGTGCGTCGGTCCCAGTTGATCGCGATGACGGGCCGCTCGTCGTTGCCGCGGACCAGCAGAAATTCGATCCCCGCAGAGTCGAGCACGTCACGGATGAAAAGAAGGTCCTCCACCATGGCCTCGTGCGGGGTGACGGTATCCATCGTCAGCGCGAAGCGGCCCTTGGCGCGCACCACATCGGGACGGTCACGCAAACGCAGCTGTGCTGCGGCGGACTCGTGGGCGACGGCACGGTCGGCCTCCTGCTCCGGCGGTACGAAGTAGATGTCATGCGGAGCGGAGGCGTCTGTAATGTCGGTCCCTTCGGTGGTGATCGCGAGTGCGAACAACGTCATTCTAGGTGGTCGAGCCCGAATCAGTCCTCATGGTCTTCGTCGAAGTCGGTGACACCGCGTTTCCAGTATCCGGAGATGTCGCAGTCGTCCTTGGCTATGCCGAGTTCGTTCCGCACGAACTTGCGGATGGGTCGCAGGCTCGTGGCTTCACCGGCAATCCACGCGTAGACGCGCTCGCCTTCGGGCACATCGAGCGAACACACCGCCTTCTCGAGGATGTCCGACGTACCGGGTTCGGCTGCGCCTCTGTGCAGCCACTGCACCTCGACGTTGTCCGGGGGAGTGAGCTCGATCTGCTCCGACGCATCCGTCACCTCGATGAACGCCCAGCCGGAGGCATCTCGCGGCAACCATTCGAGCCACCGGGCGATGGCCGGCAGAGCGGTGATGTCGCCGGCCAGCAGGTAGCGGTCGTAGGCCATCGGCACGATGAGGCCCCCGGGCGGTCCGGCCACGTGAATTCGCGTGCCAGGCTTTGCTGCCTCGGCCCAGCCGGACGCGAAGCCGCCCTTGTGCAGCGCGAAGTCGATGTCGAGCTCCCCTGCGCCCGCATCGAAGCGCCGCACTGTGTACTCGCGTGAAATCGGCATGGGGCGAGGCCATTTCAACGCGAAGTTGTGCTTCTCCGGCAGGCGAACGGTTCCATCTTCGTCAGGAAAGACGAACCGCACGTGTTCGTCTGCTGTGTGGTTCTCGAAGCCTTCCAGCTCGGGACCGCCGAAGGTGAGACGCAGCAGCGCCGAGCCGACCATCTCCTTGCGCAGCACCTCGAGCTGTCGAAACCCGACCGGATACGGCACTTTGGCCCCGGATCGGCTTTCCAGAACCTCGGTGATGCGTTCGATGTGTCGGTCTCTCGACATGCTTCTCCTCACGAACTCCGGTCCTCGACTTGTGTTTGCCTAGCCTAATCATCGGCTGGGGAGGTATTCGGAGGTAGGTATCCGCAGCCCTCCGATGTGGGCGTGGTCCGCTACGGTTGTGACGAACTGTTTGCTCAATCGGAACGGAGTAGGCCGGATGTCGGAGCCCGTACAACCACAGCCTGTGGTCGGTCAGCTCACCCAGGCCGCGCTGTTTCTGGTGCTGACCATCGACGAGGGCGGCGAGGAAACGGTACGAGATCTCCTCGAGGACGTTTCCAGCATCGCGCGCACTGTCGACTTCCGTGCGGTCGGCGTCCATCTGCAGGTCGTCACCGGTATCGGCTCGCAGGCATGGGATCGTCTGTTCTCCGGGCCGCGTCCGGAACATCTGCACGTCCTCGAAGAACTGCACGGCGAGACGCACCACATGCCTTCCACGCCCGGGGATCTGCTCTTTCACGTTCGTGGAGACGAGCAGAGCGTGTGCTTCGAGGTGGGCCGTCAGATCATGAACCAACTGCGTGACGTCACCACGGTGGTCGACGAGGTACACGGGTTCCTCTCGTTCGGCCGCCGAAACCTGCTGGGCTTCATGGACGGAACCGAAAGCCCGTCCGGCGAAGAAGGCGACGACGCCGCTCTGGTGGGGGACGAAGATCCCGACTTCGTCGGCGGCAGTTACGTGGTGGCGCAGAAGTACCGACTCGACCTGGATGCGTGGGGTGACATCTCCACCGAAGAACAGGAACGGGTGATCGGGCGCACCAAGATCGACGACATCGAGATGTCCGACGACGTCAAACCCACCAACTCCCACGTCGCCCTCAACGTCATCGAGGACGAGAACGGCGAGGAACAGGACATCGTCCGCGCCAACATGCCCTTCGGCACGTTCAAGGACGGCGACATGGGCACCTACTTCATCGGTTACGCCTCCGATCCGGCGATAACCGAGAAGATGCTGGAGAATATGTTCATCGGCGATCCGCCCGGAAACCACGATCGCCTGCTCGACTTCTCCACGGCACTCACCGGGGGATTGTTCTTCGCCCCCACCATCGACTTCCTCGACGAACTCCCACCGCCGCCGGCGGCGGACGAGGAGACCGAGGAAGCGCAAGTACCACCGGTCCAGGCCGGCTCCCTGGCAATCGGCAGTCTGAAAAGGAGCGTCCTCCGATGAACAACCTGTTTCGCGAACTCGCGCCCGTCACCGATGCCGCGTGGTCGGAGATCGAGGAGGAGGCCACGCGCACGTTCAAGCGGAACATCGCCGGACGACGCATCGTGGATGTCAACGGCCCCTCCGGTCTCGGTCAGTCCTGCGTCGGTACCGGCCACACCCAGAAGGTCGACCCGCCGAGTGACGGCGTGACCTCCCGTATCCGGCTCACCAAGCCGCTGGTCGAACTGCGGGTGCCGTTCACGCTCAAGCGTGAGGACATCGAAGACGTCGAGCGCGGTTCGCAGGATTCCGACTGGGACCCGGTCAAGGACGCGGCCAACAAGCTGGCGCTTGTCGAAGATCGCGCCATCTTCGAGGGCTACCCGGCCGCTCAGATTGAAGGCATCCGTGCCAACAGCAGCAACGCGCCCATCGAACTTCCGGCAGACGTCCGTGACCTTCCGAACGCGATCAGCAAGGCTCTCTCGGAGCTGCGCCTCGCAGGTGTCGACGGCCCGTACTCCGTGCTGCTCGACGCCGAGACTTACACGGAGGTCAGCGAAACCTCCGACCACGGCTACCCCATCCGCGAACACCTGAAGCGGCTCATCGAAGGTGACATCATCTGGGCGCCTGCCATCGATGGTGCCTTCGTCGTCACCACCCGTGGCGGCGACTTCGATCTGCAACTGGGACAGGATGTCTCGATCGGTTACACCTCTCACACAGCGGACACCGTGGAGCTGTACCTGCAGGAGTCGCTGACGTTCCTCGCCTACACGGGTGAGGCATCCGTGGCGCTGACTCGCCCGAAGAAGCGCAAGTAACTCAGTTCTCGAGGGTGTAGACGTTCTCGACGCCCACCGTGATGCCGGTATGGCCACGGTGGGCGATCGACCACGAGATGTCGAGTTCGCGACCATCTACCGTGACCGTGCCGAGCATGTTGTCGAACCACGGCCCTGCCGTGAGATGCCACGTGAACGGCGGCTTCGGCACCTTCGCTGATCGCGCCAGTGCGCGCCCGACGGTGACCACTGGCTTCTTGGAAGTAAGCGACTGCCCCGCCCGAATCCACCGGGGCAGCGGATTACGGATGGGCGAGCAGACGGCCTGCAGGATCGTGCTTCCGTCGCCATCGCGGTCGACCTGCGCCAGGTAGGAATGGTGCACGTCTCCAGACAGAAACGTCACCGAGCTCGGCGCCTTGCCACGCTTGCCGTCGGCCACCTCCAGGACGACTCCGGCGAGCCGGCGGAACGAGTTCTGGAAGGCCGCCCAGTGTTCGAGATCGACGCCTTGGCGAATCTTCTCACCGATCCGGCCGGCCCGGCGGCCCCACACTCCTTCGGCGACGGCCTCGTTCCAGGCCTCGAACGCGTGTAGTCCCTTCGGCAACAGATACGGCAAGGACGTGCCGATGAACAGATGGTCGACGTCGCCCCGCATCCTGGTGTCAAGCCACTCGGTTTCGTTCTCGTCCAGCATTCGGCGAGTGTCCGGACCGCGTACGCGAGCAGCGCGCGAGTCGATCACGATCAGCCGAGAAGCGCCGAGATCGCGGGAATAGCTCCACCGATAGCTGTCCGGGTGATCGTCGGCGCGGTCGGCGAAGTCGTCGAGCCGCTCGGTGATGTCGTCCTCACCCCGCTCGCGCAGCTCGAGGACGTACCGCCACATCTCGTCCTCGGCCCGATCAGCGGGCGAGAGGTTGCCCAGATGCTGATAGATCCAGTACGACCCGAGCGCGCCGACGATGCGCTCCTTCCACCAGTTGGTGGCCTCCATCTGCAACCGCCACGTGTGTGAGGTGTTCCAGTCGTCGCGCACGTCATGATCGTCGAAGATCATGGCGCTGGGCAGCGTCGCGAGAAGCCAACGGTTCGCGGGATCGCTCCACGACAAGTAGTACAGGTGTGCGTACTCCTCGAAGCCCTGCAGTTCCACGCCCGGTGGCTCGTCCAGGCTGCGCCGCGAGGCGATGAAGTCTTGCATCGCCTCCGATGTTTCGTCCGCGTAGACCTGGTCGCCGAGGAAGAGTACGAAGTCGGGACGGTCGTCGCGTTCGCCCTCCATCATGCGCAGCGCGAACGCACGCAGGACGTCGATGCCGTGCGTCTTGTTCGACTCGTCGTCGTGGGGAACGCTCGTGCGGCACGAGCCGAAAGCGAAGCGCATCCTGCGTGAAGGATCGAGGGTGCGGACGACACTCGCCGGGAAATGTGCGCCCTCGCCGGATTCAGGCGGCCACACCTGTTGGTCGTCGACGTCCAGGGTGTACTCGTACGACGTCCCCGGTTCCAGGCCGTCCATGTCGACCAGTGCGTAGTGATGGTCGTGTGCCGAGAACGTCGCGGCCTGCCAGGCTCGGTCGCCACTGCGGACGGTGACGGTGGACCGGGATGCCACTTCTACCCAGATCACCGCAGACGTCTCGTCGGTATACCGAAGGAGCGGTCCGATGACGAGGCCGGGATCGTGGGAGCCCATGGTTCAGACGGTATACCCCGCACGCGACGTTCGGTCGGCAATCAATTGTGTCGCAAGCAATGCGGCACACGCGACGCCCGCAACCAGTTCGGGAACAGGGGAGAAGGTGCCGGCGAGCACCGCGACTGTCGCAACGGCGAACGGCACCAGCGTGCGGGCCGTCGAATCGTGATGGCGGATGTGGAAGAACCACAACGACGCGAGCAACACCGCCACCGGGACCGTCAATGCCGCACCCGTGACGACACCCGAGCCGTCCGTATGACTGGTCCAGAAGTCGACGCGTGCCGCCAATCCCGCACCGATCGCGGCAGCCGCCGCAAAGATCAGATAGTGCCCGAACCCCCACACGAACGGTGAGCCGGCGCCGCGCTCGAGGGCCTCACCCGCGCTGCGATCGAAGTACAGCCACCACAAGCTGAACACGATGAGCACCCCGCCGATCACCACGTAGGCGACCTGCGCGGCCGGGTGCTCACCGGCCACGGCGTCCTGAATCGCCACCGTGGTGGACAGGATCGTCTCGCCCAACACGATGATGAAGAACAGCGAATACCGTTCGGCCACGTGATGGGGGTGCCAGGGCGTGGCGCCTGCACGCTCCGCCCACACCGGGACGGCGAGTTCGCACACCACCAGCAGCAAGAACACCGGCACCACCGCGGCCGCGGGCACGAAGAAGAACCCGACCCATCCCAACTGCACGATCACGATGCCCGTCGCATATCGGCGCGCAGTGGTGCGCCGTTCCGGGTCGCTCCCCGAGACTCTGAGCCATTGCGCCACCAGCGCGATGCGCATGATCAGATAGCCGGCGATCACCAGCAGCGCATCACCGTCGAAGAATCGGACGACACCCGCGGCCATCACCAGCGAGCCCAGAATCTGCAGGATCGTCAGGAGACGCTGCGGGATGTCGTCGTTGTCGTACGCCGAGCCGAACCAGGTGAAGTTGAGCCACGTCCACCACACAGCGAAGAAGACCATCAGGAAGTGACCGAAGCCTGCCGCTGCATGGCCTTCACTGATCGCGTGGTGCAACGCCGTGGCCGACTGCGCAACGGCCACGACGAAACACAGATCGGTCAGTAGCTCCAACGGCGTGGCGACGCGGTGCGGTTCATCGGGGTCGCGCGCCGCCAACGGGCGCAGTATCGATCGGGCGCTGTTCACGAGATGGGACGCTACCTTTGCTCAGCGTGTGGTGTAGCCACCGTTGGCGAACAACGTCTGACCGGTTGTCCAGCCGCCCTCCGTGACGAGGAACCTCACCAAGGGAGCGATGTCCTCGATCTTGGTGAGGCGTCCGTCCAGCGCCTGCGACTTGTGGAACTCGACCCGCTCGGGCGTCTCCTGCGGGTAGAAGAACGGGGTGTCCATCGGGCCGGGTGCAACGTTGTTCACCGAGATGCGGCGATCGGCGAATTCCTTTGCGGCAGCGCGAGTGAAGTGTTCCACCGGGCTCTTGCCGCCGGCATAGGTCGAGTAGCCGTCGGTGAACGCTGCGAGCAGCGCCGTGACGATGGTGACGATCTTTCCGTCGTCGTTCAGCTGCTTGCCGGCCTCCTTGATGAAGAAGTATGCGGCCTTGGAATTGATGTCGAACATCGAGTCGTACTCGTCTTCGGTGGTGTCGACGATGGGCTTGCGAAGTACCTTGCCCACGGTGTTGACGGCGATATCGACACCGCCGAACGTGTCCTTTGCGGTCCCGAACAGCTTCTCGACGTTCGCGGGCTTCGTGAGGTCGCCCTGCACCGCCACCGCCTGGACGCCGAGGGCCTTCACAGCTTCGACCGTGCGGTCCGCGTCGGCGGCAGAGCTGTCGCTGTTGTAGTGCACCGCCACGTTGGCGCCTTCGAGCGCCAGAGTGGTGCTGATCAACCCGCCCAGGTTCTTTGCTCCTCCCGCGACGATCGCTGATTTTCCTTGGAGTGCTTGTGCCACGAATGCTCCTCGAGTTGTCGGTGTGTGCGCACGGCGTTGCCGTGTTCTCTCGACGTTAGGAGTTGGAATCACGCATGGGAAACACGAAAAAGTGCCTTTACGACAAGTACTGTTTGTGGAGTGGCTGATCGGACGACACCGCTGGACCTTCGCAAGCTGGCCCAGTTCGTGGCAGTGGCGGACCGGATGAACGTCACCAAGGCCGCTGCCGATCTGTTCCTCACCCAGCAGGCGGTGAGCAGTGCCATTCGCCAACTCGAGCGTGATCTCGGGGTGGCGTTGTTCGATCGACGAGGCAGGCAGATCGCCCTCACGTCCGCAGGTCGCGCGTTGCGTGCGGGCGCGGAGCCACTGCTCGCGGCCTCTGCATCTCTGGCGCAGTCGGCGCGCTCAGCGGATTCGAGTGCCTCGGCGCCCTTCGTTGTTGCGCACAGTCCTGCTCTCACTTCGGACGAGGTGTTCGACCTTCTGGCGCCCGTGCGAGCGGCCGGCCGCGACGTCTCCATCACCGTGAGACAGATGTTTCCGGACGAAATGCAGGATGGCCTTCGCGACGGTGCGGTCGACGTCGGCTTGCGGCGAGGAGTGACGACACCGGAAGGGGTGGCCGGAGCGGTGATCGGTTACACCCAGCTGCAGTTGGCGGTGCCGGCGAACCATCGGTTCGCCACACGCGAGGTGGTGCGTATCGACGATCTTGCCGGCGAGACGATCGTGCTGTGGGCGCCGCCAGGATCGTCCTTCTATTCCGACTTCCTCGTATCGATCTGTCGCAGAGCGGGGTTCGAACCGTCCGTGGCGATCAACCGGGTTCAGGGAACGATGCCGACCACGGCGGTCGTCGACTACGCGGCCGTCGCATTCGTGACGTCACGGCCGGGGACGTACCACGACGGGCGGGTGCGGGTGGTTCCGCTCGACGACTCGCCGCAGGCACCCGTTCAGGCATTGTGGTTGCGGCACACGGTTTCCGAGTTACGCCAGGCACTGCTCGGCTGAGGCGCTGCGCGCCCGTGCGCGGCCAGCGAGTCCACGGACTCGTCAACCACTCACAAGCGGCGGAGCCGCCCTAGGCGAGGAACTCCTCGGCGATCTTCTTCGCCCACTCCTGGGCCAGATCTTTCGGACGGACGGTGCTCGAGGCGTCGTGACGCCCGTGCTCACCGACTTGGGTGGCACCGAGCTCGGTGAGCTTCTCGGCCATTATCTCGCCGCCGCGGTTGAACGTCTCGTACACGCTGTCGCCGAGACCGAACATCGCGAAACGCACTCCGGCGAGGTCGGGTTCCTCGTCGCACAGTGCCTCGTAGAACGGCTCGGCACCGGTGGGCAGCTCGCCATCGCCGTAGGTGGAGCACACGACGACGAGCAGATCCTCGGTGTCGAGGTCCTCGGGATCGAACTCCATCATGTCGTAGAGGGACGTGTCACCGTAGGTGCTCAGCGTGTCCACGACATGGTCGGCCACCAACTCGCACGTTCCGGTCTCACTGCCGTACAGCACGACCACGCCCATCGTCTTTCTCCTTCTTCCCTGAACTTCGAATTGTGTTGCGCCGTTGACGAATATCAGTACACGTCGCGCAGGTACCGCTTCTCCCGCTTCAGTTCGGTCACGTAGTCGGTAGCTTCCTCGGCGGTGAGGCCGCCGTGGGTCTCGACGATTTCGTGCAGTGCACGGTCGACGTCGTCGGCCATCTTCGAGGCGTCGCCGCAGACGTAGAAATGGCCGCCCTCCTCGAGCCACCCAAACAGTTCCTTGCCGTTCGCGAGCATCCGCGACTGGACGTAGACCTTGTATTCCTGGTCGCGGGAGAACGCCAGATCCAGGCGAGTGAGGATGCCATCGGCCCGCAGGGCCTCGAGCTCTTCCTCGTAGATGTAGTCCGACGCCCGGTGCTGGTCACCGAAGAACAGCCAGTTGCGTCCCGTCGCACCACGCGCCTTGCGCTCTTGAAGAAAGGCGCGGAACGGTGCCACGCCCGTTCCTGGGCCGACCATGATGATCGGTGCGTCGTCGTTCGCAGGCACTCGGAACGACTTGTTCTTGGAGATGAAGATCCCGCCGAGGTCACCTGCGGCGAGACGGTCCGCAAGATACGTCGAGCACACCCCACGACGATCGCGTCCCGTCGACGTGTAGCGAACGCTCGCGACGGTGAGATGCACGTGATCCGGGTTTGCGAGCGGGCTGGAGGAGATGGAGTAGGTGCGGTGCTGCAGCGGGCGCAGGAGACCCACGAACTCGTCGACGTCGAAGCGCAGTGACGGATCGAGTGCCAGTAGGTCGAGGGCGTCTTTGCCCCACAGCCAGGCGTCGAGTTCGGCCTTGTCGTTGCTCTGGGCCACACGGGTCAGCTCGTCGTGGTCCACGCGCTTCGCGATTTCGTCCACGAATTCGATCGACGGGGTCGAGATCTCGTAGGAGTGCGTCAGCAGGTCGCTCAGGGGTCGTTCCTTGCCGGTGACTGCCGCGTCGGCGTCGAATCCGAGACGTTCGAGGAGTGCGAGGACCACGTCGGAATCGTTGATCGGCATGACGCCGAGCGAGTCGCCGGCCTCGTACTCGAGTCCACTGTCTGCCAGCGCGAACTCGTAGTGCCGAATTTCCTTCGCCGAGTCGGCTCCGGACAATCGGCGGTTCACCGTCAGCTGGGAGCGGTACGGATTCTTCCGGTTCCAGGGCGAACGCTTGTGTGCGGACTTGACGTCACGCTGGACAACTTCGGCCAGTTGACCCTCGGACACTGCGGGCTCCTTTCCGACTATTTCCACAGAGGCAAACAGCGGAAGAATAACGGAAATCCATCAAGAATCGGGACCGTCGTGGTCAATCTCGCAGTCGGTGGGGATGCGATCAGTCGGAATTCCGCTGCTGACGGGTGAGGAGTTCCAAGAGTTCCGATGGCAGGGGTGCAGCGACTTCCTGCTCGACCGGTGTCGGCTCGGCCTTGAGTTTTGCCACTTCGTCGTGCAGACGCTCCATCTTGAGATCGAGCTTGCTCGCGGCTTCGGCGGCATCGGTCAGTTCCGCGAGAAGCGGCGCCGGGATCGCGCGGTCGTACTTGTAGTAGATCTTGTGCTCGAGAGTTGCCCAGAAGTCCATCGCAATCGTGCGGATCTGCACTTCCACGCACACCGACTGTTTGCGGTCGCTCATGAACACCGGCACCTCGACGATGAGATGCAGGCTCTTGTAGCCGTTGGGCTTGGGGTTCTCGATGTAGTCCTTCACCTCGAGAACGGTGATGTCGGACTGGCTGATCAACAGTTCGGCGACCTTGTAGGTGTCGCGGACGAAACCGCAGGTGATGCGAACGCCGGCGATGTCGGTCAGGTTGGCCCGGATGTCGTCGAGCGTGAAGTCGATGCCCCGACGCAGGGACTTGCGCATGATGCTTTCCGGCGACTTCAACCGCGACGAGACGTGCTCGATCGGTGTGTACTGGTGAATGTAGGTGAACTCGTCCTTGAGGATGTTGATCTTGGTCATCAACTCGGAGATACCGAATTGGTACGACATCATGAAGCGGGTGAAGTCACTCCGAACGCGACCGAACTGAAGCCGCATTTCCGGGCTGTCGATGTCCCAGCGCTCGATCTCGGCGCCGAGATCCGTCTCGACTCTGTCGTCGGTGCTCACGTTTACCTTCCTCCGGACGCCTCGATCACGTCCGGGATGTCTCATCACGAGTGTGCCACCGATTCCTACGGGTACCAGCGGGTGAACACGTCGGGGTGGGCCCGAGTACGACTTTTCCACGCGTTCTCGCCGTACGTCTCGAAGAGCGGGTTCGACGGATCTTCCTCGACTCCGCGCGAGTGCGCGGCGAGTTGGGGCGGGAGTTCGATGGTGGGAACCGTGGCATCGAGTGCCGGGTTGAGGAAGTACGGCACGGACAGACGTTCGGGAGTTCCAGGGGCTGTGATCACCCGGTGGCGGGTGGCACGCAGATAGCCGCGGGTCGCGACCTCCAGGAGTTCCCCGATGTTGACGACGAACGCCCCTTCGCGAGGTGGGGCATCGATCCAGGACCCGTCCTCGCCCTCCACTTGCAACCCGGAGGAACCGGGCTCGATCAGCAGCATCGTCAGCACACCCGAATCCTTGTGGGCACCCACACCCTGATCGCCGGTGACGTCCGCACTCGGCCGGGCGGGATAGCGAACCACCTTGATCAGCGTCGCGGGGAGCTGCGCGAACGCGGCATCGAACACCGTCGGATCTGCATGCAGCGAGGCGGCCCACTGTCGAAGCAGTTGCTTTCCCACCTCGGCCAGCGCCGCGTCGTACTCCTCGAGGGTGGCGCGAAACTCGGGCAGATCCGCCGGCCACAGATTGGGGCCCTGCAGGTGCATGTAGCCGGTGGCGCCCGGGACGGGATCGCGCTCCGGGCCGATATCGATCTGCTCGCGCCAGTCGGTCTGCTGGTTGGTCAGTTCGCCGCCGAGTCGGTTGTCGCCGCGAAAGTGTGGGCTGTCGATCATCGCCACCGCGTGCTTCGACTCGTCCGGCAGCGCGAAGAACTGTCGCGCCACGTCGAACACGCGTCTCTGCAGGCTCGCATCGACACCGTGTCCTTCGAGGTAGAAGAACCCGACGTGATGCGTGATCTCGCGCAGTCGCTCACGCCCGGACGGCGAGTCCAAGTCGGTGAAGTCGACTACGGGGAGCATGACTCCACGTTATCCCCGCGCACGCGAATGCGGACGGATCACGTCCAGAGGACGGCAACCAAGGTGTTGAGCACGGCAAGCCCGCCGACGACGTGAACCAGAGTGGGGTTTCCCTCGGCGCGCTTCTGTTTGCCGTTGGTGATCTCGGCGATGGCGACCACTGCCAACGAGACGATCAGCTTGACGGCGATCTTCGCGTGGTCGTACTCCTTGTCGATCACTGCCTCGCCGATGCCCACGAGGATCAGTCCGGTGACGAACTGCGCGCGAGCGCCCCACAGGATGACGGGCGTGATGCTCGGCGCTTTGAGGACCGCCAGCCAACCGCCGACGATCGCTGCCATACCGAGAACGTGTAGTGCTACGACAATGTTGTAGACGGTGTCCATGCCCGACACCGTAGGCAGTCGTTTGGGGAACTGTTTACCCAGGTGACGCTAACTCGGGGGCGGTTGCCAGTAGGCTCGTGAGGATCGAGGAGGTCGTAGATGCCGAGAACCCTGACCGTGTCGGACAGCATCGTCGTGAACGCCGACGCCGCCACGCTGTACGCACAGATCAGTGACCCGACGCAGATGGGCAACTGGAGCCCCGAGAACACGGGCGCGACACTGCCGGACGGGGGCGGTGATGCACACGTCGACATGACCTTCGAAGGACACAACAAGCGCGGTGGGGTCGGTTGGACCACCCGCTGCATCGTCACGGCAGCAGACCCGGGGGAGCGGTTCGCGTTCAAGGTGCGAGCGATCGGCGCGAAGTCCCCGCGCGTTCGCGCCCCGATCGCGTCGTGGGAGTACCGGTTCGAGACGGTGGACGGCGGCACGAAGGTCACCGAAACCTGGACCGACGACCGCAAGGGCTGGCCGGATGTCGCGGCGAACATCTTCGACAAGATCGTCACGCGCGGCAAAGTATTCGCCGACTATCAGCAGAAGAACATCGAAATCACGTTGCGCAATCTGAAGCGAGTAATGGAAAAGCCCCAGGCCTGAGGGCACCCAACAGAGCGGAGCACGTCATGTCGGCCACCAGCATGAGCACGTCCGAGCGCGAGGCTTTTCTGGCAGATCTGCACGTGGGGGTGATCGCCGTCGACCGTGACGGACGCGCGCCACTCGCCGTGCCCATCTGGTACTCCTACGAGCCGGGCGGCGACGTGTGGGTCTGGACCGAGATCGGCACGGTGAAAGAGAAACTCATCCGTGCCAGCGGTCGCTACAGCCTCGTCGCGCAGAACGAAGCCCCGCCGTACAAGTACGTGAGCGTGGAAGGGCCGGCGGTGTTCGAAGAGAACCCGACTGTCGACCAGATCCGCGACCTCGTGCGTCGCTATCTCCCGGAGGACGAAGTCGAGAAGTTCCTTGAACAGTCCTTCAACGACCGGGCCGTCATCATCCGGATGCGGCCGGAACATTGGCTCACCGTCGATTACAGCAAGATCGGATTCTGAACTCGGACCTCAGGCGTGATCAGCAAGTAGCGCGGTCAGTTCCTCGGCATACGCGACCTGCCTGCGCAGCTTGCGGCAGCTCTCTTCTGCGCGGGAGTGGCAATCGGCCACGAATGCCTGTGCGCTCGCCCTGTCATCGTGCGACGTACTCGAAGCCAGCGTCTCGAGCGACCCGAGTAGTTGCCGCATCTCGTCCAAGGTGAATCCGAGCGGCTTCATGCGGCGAATCACCAACAAACGCTGGACGTCGGCTTCCGTGTAGAGACGGAAACCGCCGGGGCTGCGCTCGGACGGGGTCACCAGTCCGACCTCGTCGTAATGTCGCATCGTCTTGATCGACAATTCGGTGCGCTCGGCGACTTCGCCGATCTGCATGTGCCGGACCGTCATTCGGTAACTCCGAGTCGACCGCTGAGGCGTAGATGCCGTTCGGACGACGACGCATCGAGTCCGATGATCTCCACCTGTTTGCCCTTGGCGGCGTACTTGGTGGTGATGGCATCGAGAGTTGCAACGGTGGACGCGTCCCACACGTGAGCACCGGACAGGTCGATCACGACATTCTCCGGGTCCCCGACGTAGTCGAACTGGTAGATCAGATCATTGCTGGAGGCGAAGAAGAGCTCACCCCGAACGGCGTACACCCTGGTGTTCTCGTCGGGGTGGGCGACGTCGACGACCTCGGTGACGTGCGCGACCCGGCGGGCGAACAGCACCATCGCGGTGAGGACGCCGACGATCACGCCATAGGCCAGGTTGTGGGTGGCGACGGTGACTGCGACCGTGGCGGCCATGACCAGAGTTTCGCTTCGAGGCATGCGCCGCAATGTCTTCGGGGCGATCGAGTGCCAATCGAAGGTCCCGACCGACACCATGATCATCACCGCGACGAGTGCTGCCATCGGGATCAGCGCCACGATGTCGCCCAGCCCGACGACGAGGATCAGCAGGAAGGTGCCGGCCAGGAATGTGGAGATGCGGGTACGCGCCCCGGAGACCTTGACGTTGATCATGGTCTGGCCGATCATCGCGCATCCGCCCATGCCGCCGAAGAGTCCGGTGACCAGGTTCGCGACGCCTTGGCCCCAGCTCTCACGCGTCTTGTTCGAGTGCGAATCGGTGATGTCGTCGACCAGTTTTGCGGTCATCAACGATTCGAGCAGCCCGACCAGGGCCATCGCCAACGCGTACGGAGCGATGATCGACAGCGTGTCGAGGGTGAACGGCACGTCCGGGATCATCCAGGACGGCAGGCTCGACGGCAGTTCACCCTCGTCGCCCACGTCGGGAACGTTCAGCGCGAACACCACTGTTGCGGCCGTGAGTAGCGCGATGGACACGAGTGGTGCGGGTATCGCCGTGGTCAGTCTGGGGAGAAACACCATGATCAGAAGCCCGACTGCAACCATCGGATAAACCAACGCGGGCACGTCGATCAGGTGAGGCAACTGCGCCGTGAAGATCAGGATCGCGAGTGCGTTGACGAAGCCGACCATGACGCTGCGTGGGATGAATCGCATCAACTTCGCGACGCCGAGCAGGCTGAGAACGATCTGCAGTACGCCGGCCAGCAAGACCGCGGCAATGAGGTAGTCCATCCCGTACTCACGCGACAGCGGTGCGACCACCAGCGCGATGGCCCCGGTCGCCGCGGAGATCATTGCGGGCCGCCCGCCGACAAGGGCGATGGTGACGGCCATGGTGAACGAGGAGAACAGTCCGACGCGAGGGTCGACCCCCGCGATGATCGAGAACGAGATGGCTTCCGGGATGAGGGCGAGCGCGACGACCATGCCGCCGAGAACCTCGGTCTTCAATCGGCGAGGCGACCGGATCGCGGCCCGTACCGATCCTTCGTCGCGAGTGTTGCGGTCGAGCTGCTGTGTCGTCATCGAGCGAAAATCTACCCTTACGGGAGGGTAGAGAGCCAAGTGGTAGACGGGGGTGTGACTTTGATCGCAGGCTGTTAACCGGTGGGCCTTCGGTCACGATGTACCTTCGAGTGAGGAACACAATCACATCGGGGGAGTCACACGTGACACGGGTACGGACCGCTGCAGAAGCCGAAATCAATGCTGCCGCAAAGATGCGCGATTTCGGATTCGTCGATGCCACTGCGCTTCCCGGTGGTGCGGACGGCGGAATCGACGTGTATTCCAAACGTGCCTACGCGCAGGTGAAGTGGCGCGGGGGAGCTGCCGAGGAATCGGACATCGAGAACCTGTACGGCGCGCGAGGACTCGACCCGCGGCGTGCCCTTCTGTACTTCTCCGGCGCCGAGTACACCGAGGACGCCACTCGGTATGCGGGCGAGGTCGGCATCGCCCTCTTCGTTTTCGACGAGATCGGTGAAGTATCGCCGGTCAACGATCGTGCTCGGACCTTGATGAATTCACGCGTGGAGACGCCGCGACCGGCTCCCTCGCAGACCGCCGTGCGCACTCCGTCGCCGGCGCTGTCCGTCGCGCAATCGGCGTGGGGCGTAGCTCGCGAATTCTGGATGCGGCACTGGCCGCTGATCGGCGCCCTGTTCTTCACGGTGTCGCTACTGGTTGCACCTTTCAGTGCCTGGCCGGTAGCTCTGCGGGTTCTCGTCACCGTGGTCAGCGTGGCGCTGGCACCCGTCTTCTGGGTGATCCACCTGCGCGGCCGTCAGATGTCGTTGCGCTGAGCTACTCCGCCGTCGGCAGGGCGCGCAGCGACTTCAACGTGGCGTCCACGGCCCGTGCGGCCTCGGCGCCCTTCTTCACGAAGTGGTTGGTGAAGTAGTCGACGTGCTCGTCGTGCTCGTGGAAGTAGTGCGGGGTGAGGACCACGGAGAACACGGGCACGTCCGTGTCGAGCTGCACGCGCATGAGGCCGTCGATGACGGCGGTGGCGACGAAGTCGTGTCGGTAGATTCCGCCGTCCACGACGAGGCCCGCAGCGACGACGGCGTCGTAGCGGCCGGTGAGCGCCAGGCGGCGTGCGTGTAGCGGAATCTCGAATGCGCCGGGGACCTCGAAGTAGTCGAGGTCGTCCTTCGCGAATCCCAGACTCACTGCCTGGTCGGTGAATCCTTCGCGTGCGCGGTCGACGATGTTGCGGTGCCACGTGGCCTGGATGAACGCGATCCGTCCCTGACTCTCACTCATGAGACGAAACTAGCGCACCGAACCTATCGCTGTGAACGGGGCAGGGCAGTCGAGCGGCCCCATCCGGCGTCATCGGTGAGGTCCTCGAGAAGGGGTTGAATCCGGTATTGCAGTGGGCTGGTGAGCGCGATCGTGGTGGTCGAATGCGTGACTCCCGGCAGGTTTGCAATCTGCTCGAGCAGAATTTGCAGTTTGGCGTGAGTGGACGTCGCCACTCGGACCAGTAGGTCCTCCCGACCCGTCGTGGCGTGAATCTCGATCACCTCGGGGAGAGCGACGAGACTGGTGCTGACGGCGGAGATCTTGCCCTGCTGAAGCTCGAGTCCGACGAACGCCTGAATCGGGATACCGACGGCCTGGAGATCGAGATTGGGACGGAAACCGGTGAGTAGGCCGTTCGTCTCCATCCGCTTCAATCTCGACTGCACGGTGTTGCGGGCGATGCCGAGAGAACTCGCGATCTCCGCGATGCTCATGCGTGAATCGCGCCCCAGTAATCCGAGTAGCTGGACGTCGAGCTTGTCGATGCTGAGCACTTTGGACACCTTCCGGGAGTGACTGGCGTCACGTTCTGACTGATTCGATTAGTTGATCAGATTTGCGTTGACCAGATCGTATGCCAATACGAGCATTGGGTTCACGAAATGCTCAATCTGGATGATCGGGGAATCGATATGACCCAGCTGGACGACGTACGAGCCGAGGCCGCTTCCTTCGATCTCGCAGATCGGTATCGCGCCGATTCCGGGCCGGTTCTGTTGACCGGTGTGCAGGCCATCGCGCGTCAGCTTGTGGAACAGCACGAACGCGACCACCGGGCCGGCCACAACATCGCCGCCTTCGTCTCCGGGTATCAGGGCAGCCCACTGGCCGGTCTCGATCGCACCATCGCCTCGATCTCCACTCTTTCGAGCGATCACGAGGTTCGTTTCGTTCCCGGCATGAACGAGGAACTGGCCGCGACCTCCGTATGGGGCAGCCAGGTGGATCTGCCGACGGGCGAGCGCACGCACGACGGCGTCACGGGCCACTGGTACGGGAAGGGGCCCGGCATCGACCGGGCATCGGATGCCATTCGGCACGCCACCATGTACGGCGCGCACCCGCGCGGCGGCGTGCTGGCCTGGGTCGGCGACGACCCGAACGCCAAGTCGTCCACCATTCCGTGCGCCAGCGAACGATCGATGGCCGCGATGGGCATGCCCGTGTTCTTCCCTCGAAACGCTGAAGAGGTGATCGCCTTCGGCCTGTACGGCGTGGCGCTGTCACGCCTGTCCGGCTGCTGGTCCGGCATCAAGATCGTCGCCGACGTGGCCGACGGGCTGTGGACGTTGGACCGCAACTTCGCGGACCTCGAGATCACCTCGCCGGAGCTCGAATGGAACGGCAAGCCGTGGTCGTACCGCCAGCGGATCATGGCGTCCCCGCCCGACAGCGTCCTCGCCGAGGCAGACCTCTACGGTCCCAGGTGGGCCATGGTCGAGGCGTTCAACGCGGCCAACGACATCGACCGTATCGAGGTGAACCCGACGGCTGCGTGGCTCGGAATCGTCGCCGTGGGAACCGCATACGACTCGCTGCGGCAGGCACTGCTCGACCTCGGGCTGGGCGACACGGACCTCGAAGATGCCGGCATCCGCATCCTGCGCGTCGGCATGCCGTACCCGCTGGGCGGCGCGAAGGTTCGCGAACTCGCGAGCGGTGTCGAGCAGGTCCTTGTCGTCGAGGAGAAGATGCCGTTCGTCGAGTCACAGCTCAAGGACATTCTGTACGGCGAGCAGGCCGCTCCGGTCGTGCTCGGCAAGAAGAACCAGCAGGGGCGACAGCTGGTTCCCGGCGACGGCGAGCTCACTGCGGCTCGTCTGGCCGGGCCGCTGCGCCGGGTTCTGAAGGATCGTGTGGCGATCACGCCGCCGCCTCCGCCGCGGCTCGAGCTGACGGTGTTGCCCACCTCGCGCACCCCGTACTTCTGCTCCGGCTGCCCGCACAACCGCTCGACTGCGGTTCCGGAAGGATCGATCGCCGGCGGCGGCATCGGTTGCCACACCCTCGTCACCATGTCGGGGCGTGAAGACAGTGCCGTCACCATGCTCACCCAGATGGGCGGCGAAGGCACGCAATGGATCGGCCAGGCCCCGTTCACGGACGTCGGACATATCTTCCAGAACGTCGGCGACGGAACGTACTTCCATTCCGGTCAGCTCGCCGTTCAGGCGTGCATCGCGGCCGGGGTCAACATCACCTACAAGATTCTCTACAACGCTGCCGTAGCGATGACCGGCGCCCAGGACGCCGAAGCGGGGCTCACCGTGCCGGAACTGACACACAAACTCGCGTCCGAGGGCGTGAAGCAGATCATCGTCTGCGCCGAAGAGCCCAAGCGGCACAAGGGAGCCCGCTTCGCCGACGGAACGCTTCTGTGGGATCGGACCCGACTCGACGAGGCGCAGCGCATGCTCCGCGATATCGAGGGCGTGACCGTCCTCATCTTCGACCAGCAGTGTGCAGCGGAAGCGCGGCGCAAGCGCAAGCGCGGCAAGCTGCCTGCTCGCCGGACCCGGGTCGTCATCAACGAAGCCGTGTGCGAGGGCTGCGGTGATTGCGGTGTGAAATCGAACTGCCTGTCGGTGCAACCGGTGGACACCGAGTTCGGCCGCAAGACGAAGATCGATCAGACCAGCTGCAACACCGACTACTCCTGCCTCGAGGGTGACTGCCCGTCCTTCGTGACGGTCGAGCTGCCGGAGGAAGGGGCACCGAAGAGCGAGCACGTGATTCCGACGCCGCCCCAGGTACCCGAGCCGGAGACGGACGTCTGGACCGGTTCCCACAGCCTCTTCATGGCGGGTGTGGGCGGAACCGGAATCGTCACGGTCAACCAGGTGCTCGGCATGGCCGCGCTCCGCGCCGGATTGCACGTGGAGGGGCTGGACCAGACCGGTCTCAGTCAGAAGGCAGGACCGGTCACTTCGCACCTTCGACTGAGTGATTCGAAGGTAGGTGGCAGCGCGCCGTCCAACCGCATCAGTCCGTCCACCGCCGACTGCATTCTGGCGTTCGACCTGCTCACCGCGGCGGATGCCAAGTACGCCAGCTTCGGCAACCGCGAGCGGACCGTCACGGTTGCGTCGACGAGCCGCACACCCACGGGCGACATGGTCTACGACCCGCAGGTTCGGCACCCCGACGAAGAGGAGCTGCTGGAGCGGCTCGACGTCTCGGCCCGTGAGCTGACGGAGATCGACGGACTCGCGGCCGCCAACGCCCTGTTCGGCAGCACGGCCGCAGCCAACTTCCTCCTCGTCGGCGCTGCGTATCAGGCAGGTGGACTACCTGTTCCGGCGCGCTTCATCGAGGAAGCACTCGAGATCAACGGTGTTGCAGTCGAATCGAACAAGGCAGCGTTCAGCTGGGGTCGCGTGGCGGTCGCCGATCGGGACGCGTTCATGCGAGCGACGAACTCTGCGATCGTGGCGCCGAGAAGCGACACCGTGGTGCCCGCGCACCTCTTTACGGGCACTGTCCTGACGGGTGTCACTCGCGAACTCGCCGAACGCCGCGCCGCCAACCTGGTTGCGTACCAGGGTGACCGCATCGCCGCTCAGTACATCTCGCTGGTCGAGCGCGCGTTCGTCGCGGAGCGGGCGGTCACCGAGCGGACCGAATTCAGTGAGGCCGTCGCAGCCGGGCTGCACAAGCTGACGTCCTACAAGGACGAATACGAGGTGGCGCGGATGCTGGTCGATCCCGCCTTCCTCGAAGCGACTGCAGCGGAGGTTCCAGGCGCCGGCAACCTCACGTACAAGTTGCACCCACCGATCCTCAAGGCGATGGGCCGCAAGAAGAAGATCGGGCTGGGTCCGCGCTCGCACGTAGCGATGCGGGCGCTCGCCAAGGGCAGGTTCCTCCGCGGAACACCGTTCGACCCGTTCGGTCACACCAAGATGCGCAAGCTCGAGCGTCAGTTGCTCGAGCACTACCGAACCGTCCTGGTCGGCCTGATCGACACCCTCGGCGTCGACTCGTACGAGTCGGCCACCCGAATCGCGGAGACGCCCGACCTCGTGCGCGGATACGAGGACGTCAAGCTTCGCAACGTCGCGCTCTACCTTCAGCGTCTCACCGAGCTCGGTGTGGACGTAACCCCCATCGATTCTCACCTCTGATCGGAAAGGTCACCCTGCAATGACTCTCGCTATCGAACGTCCGGTCGGAGTATTCGGACGGAACGATCTTCCGGACGATTGGGCGCACGAACAGGTCACGTACTTCCAGGACACGGAGACCGGGCTGCGCGCGATCGTCGCAATCCACGACACCACACTCGGGCCGGCGCTCGGAGGAACCCGCTTCTACCCGTACGACGACGAGGCCGTCGCCCTCACCGACGTGCTGCGGCTCTCTCGCGGTATGACCTACAAGTCCGCGATTGCCGGACTCGACCTCGGTGGCGGCAAGGCAGTCATCCTCGGGGATCCGGCGACGATGAAGACGGAGGCTCTGCTCGAGGCGTATGCACGCTTCGTGCAGACGCTAGGCGGCCGGTACATCACGGCCGGAGACGTGGGCACCAACTCGGACGACCTCGACGTGATGGGCCGAGTGACCGATCACGTCGTCGGCCGGAATGTGGCAGCGGGTGGCTCCGGGGACAGCGCCCCGATGACCGCGATGGGCGTCTTCCAGGCCATGCGGGCCGGCGCCCGAGCAGTCTGGGGAACACCGAGCCTCGCCGGACGCACCGTAGGTGTGGAGGGAGTCGGCAAGGTCGGCTACCAGCTCATCGAGCTGCTTGTCGCGGACGGTGCGTCCGTCGTCGCGAGTGACGTGAACCCGTCTGCACTCGAGCGGGTTGTCCACGATTTCCCCGACGTGCGGGCGGCGGGCACCATCATCGACCGCGACATCGACGTGTACGCACCGTGCGCGATGGGTGCGACGCTCACCGGCGGTTCCGTCGTCGACATCAGGGCGGCACTGATTTGCGGAGCTGCGAACAACCAGCTGGCCCACCCCGCAGTCGAGCGTCAACTCGCGGACCGCGGAATCACCTGGGTGCCCGATTACGTCGCCAACGGCGGCGGAATCATTCAGGTCGCCGGCGAGCGTGGGGCAGCGTCGACGGACGAGGTGCGAGCGCGGGTGGAGAAGATCTTCGATACCACCGTCGAGGTGCTGAACACTGCAAAGCGCGACGGCCTGCTCGCCGGGGCTGCAGCGGATGCGATCGCGGAGGCCCGGATCGGGCTCCGCCTGTGAGCGGTTGACGAGTCCCTGCACTCGTCGGCCGCTCACAGGGGAATAGGCTTGGGTCATGGAGACCGAGCTCGTCCGTTGGAGTGAGGACGACTCCGAGCTATCCGCAGTGTGGCGATCGACGAGTGGGGCACCGCCGCCGAAGTCGATTCGAGTGGCAGACGACTCCATGCGAGCCGACGAGGCTTATCGACTCGCTTGCGAGGGGACGGCTCTCCTGTGGCGGGGCGACTTTCAGAATGCGCGGCAACTGTCCGTGGCCATCGCAGCACGGGTCGATCGGAAGCCACGCAAGGGATCGGACGACCCGTCGACGGCATTTCACCTGCACCGTCAGACCCAGTCGCGGCGTGCGCGCATCCTCGGGATGCTCCTGATCGCCTTTGACGCAGATCAGTCGGTCCCGTTGCGTCGAGCGCCCGATACGCGTCAGGCGATGCTCGATGCGTACGGCCCGACCGATGTGCCCACCGTGTCGTCCCTACGGGACCTGCTCGGCGCGATCGGCGCGTACGAGTGGCGCAAGAAGGGTGTGGAGGTCCCCCAACTGGACGGACGAATTCATCCCGGCTACGGCGTCTTCTCGCCGATCCGCGGTGAGTACGTGGATCTGGTGGCGCAGGCGCCGCTACCGTCCACCGATCTGGCTTTCGACGTCGGCACCGGAACGGGGGTTCTCGCCGCGGTCCTCGCCAAGCGCGGGGTGCGCCGAATAGTCGCGACCGATCTCGATCCGAACGCCCTCGAGTGCGCACGATCGAACATCGAGCGACTCGGCTACTCCGATGTCGTCGCGGTGGAGGAAGCCGACCTCTTTCCTGCCGGCCGCGCGCCGCTGGTCGTGTGCAACCCGCCGTGGATTCCGGCGAAACCGACGTCGCCGATCGAGCGTGCCGTGTACGACCCCGGCAGCTCGATGCTCCGCGGGTTCCTGGGAGGACTGCCCGCGCATCTCGAGTCCGGTGGTGAGGGCTGGCTGATTCTGTCGGATCTGGCCGAACTCCTCGAATTGCGTTCGCGCCCGGAACTGCTGAGATGGATCGAGGAGTCCGGACTCGCGGTCGTCGACCGGCTGGACGTACGGCCGACCCATCGGAAGGCGACCGCACGCACCGACGTCCTGCACGAGGCCCGAAGCCGCGAAACAACGTCACTATGGCGGCTCCGCCGCCTGTGAGTGGCCTGCGAGTCCTTGGACTCGTCAACCGCTCACGGGGGTACCCTATGTGCATAATGCACATCGGTGAAGGAGTGATTGCACGTGGCAGACGCGGACGAACCGCTTGCCGCTCTCGAGTACGAAATGATGCTGCTCTCGCGTCATTCGCTCATGGCACGCCAGCATCGCAAGGGGCAGGTACTCGAGCGATCCGCTTACGTTCTACTCAGCAGGCTGGAGCTCGAATCTCCGATGAGCCTGAAGGAACTGTCGGAGGCGTTGCGTCTCGACATCTCGACCATCAATCGGCAGGTCCGCTCGATGGTCGATCAAACATTGGTCGAAGGCATCATCGACCCGGACGGTGGAGCGGCGCGCAAGTTCGTTGCGACCCCGCGTGGTCTGAAAATGCTGCGAGCGGACAGGGCGATGTCGACGGACGGCCTGGGGCGGGTGGTCGAAGAATGGGACGCGGCCGAGACCGAAAAGTTTCTCCACCTGTTGACGACCTTCAATCGGTCCGTCGAGAACCTGGAAGACAACGAGTGGCCGCGCCCGACTCACCCCTAACACGCGGCAGTCATGCGATGGAGAACTTCCTCGTACAACCTGCCCGGCGAGGCAGGAAACACTGAGACGTAGTCGGTTGCACGGTGTACGTACCGGCCGTCGCCCACGATGTCGATCCAGCTGAACTCGTCCACGAGCGGTTCGGTCAGGCACGCCCGTGGTCCTCGAATACAGATGTAGCCGACGCCGGCCCGGGGCTGCGAGAGCAGTCGTCGAATCTCTACCGCTGGCGAGTCGACCGTGCTCTGCAGAATCGAAGAGCCGGTGCGCGGCCCGATGTCGTCGCGATGCGCCGACAACGGACCGAGTCGCCCCGCCGAACAGGCGGGAAGTTCGCCGACCAGTTCGAGTGCGAGAGCGGCACGGCTGCGTGTGATTCCGTCATCGCTGACGGACACGAGAATGTCCCCGTCTCCATCGGGGATCGATAGCTGCTCCGCCAAGACGGCAACGCCGTTCTTGACGCATCCACGGCGTCTGATGCGGCCGGTCTCGCCGTATCTGCCGTAGACGGACACCGACAGGTCCGGATACCGGAGTGCAGTGATGCAGTCGGCGAGGTTGTCGTCTTTCGAGGCGTTCCACCAGGACTGCAAAGAACGCGTCTCGTTGCCCTGATCTTCCTCGGTGACGGCCGTGGTCCGATAGCGCAGCGGATACGGCATCCGGTCGAGATCGGTTGCCTCCCACAACGTCATGAACTGGGCCGCGGTGAGATGCCAACCCATCAGCTGAGTACCGGCGGCCCGACGGGAGCGATGCGCCCGATCAGTTCGTTGCCGTTGTCGACGTTCACGAGGTAGCTGGGTGTCCTGTGTTCCGTGTCTGGATCACCCCTGCGAGCGCCGCGGCCACCGGCAGCCATCATGTGACTGCCCGCTCCTGCAGCCGTGCGTGGCGCCTGCGTGGACGATGACGTAGTACCCGCCGATACCGAAGCTGCGGAACTGTTGGGTGCCACGGGGATCGGTCTGGATGGCGCGACCGCCTCACCGTGTCTGGAACTGGGTGCACCTACGTCAGACGGGCGGCCACCTGTCCTCCCGACGGAGCCGGCAGCACGGGTTGGTGTGGCGGCAGCAGCGGTCGGCTGAACTGCCGTCGGTGTCGGTCCGTGTTCAGCTGATCGAGGGGAGATGGGCGGTGCGGATTCGGTGTATCCGGTCGCACCGCTACCGAGGGCCGGTGCGGCGGGCGCGCTGTGTACGACGGTGCTGGTGTGGGTGGTGGTTGTCGAGCCGACGACCGGCGCGGCAACCGGTTGTGGGTCGACTGGGATGTCTGGGCCGGCGAGGGTCGTTGTGACGGAAACCGAAGCGGGCGCAGTGCTGCGCACTGCGGGCGCGGGGTGAACTTCGACCGACTGTGGCGGTGCCTCCGGGGTCTGGATCGTCCGGTCGACAGCAGGCGCTGGTGGTGATTCGACGGTTGTCGATACCTGGGACGAGAAGACCTGTGGTGCAGGCAGAAACGGGACGTCGGTGCCTGCTGCGCGGTAAAGCGGCGAGTACAGATTGGTGAGGGCGAGCGCGGCTGCCAGACGGGCATCCTCATTTTCCTCGTACGCAGTCTGCTGCCGGGCGCCGCTGAGCGACATGACTGCCGAAGAATCTGGAGGAGGCACAGCTGCCCGGACGGCGTCGAGGCCGTCGTGAACCTGATGAAGCTTGACGCCGATGACGTTGATGGCTTCTCTGAGCTCTATCCCATGCTCACCCAACCGGTCGACTGCGGAATTCGCGGCCTCGGCTGCCCGACCCTCCCAGTGCGCACGGATGGTCGCTTTCAAGAAGGCCACGCCAAGACCGAAGGGAATCAAGGCCGCGACGTCGTTGTACGTTTCCGCAAGCAGACGGATGCGGGAGCCGTCGATGGACCGGACGGCTTCGTACATTCGGACGTGATCCCAACTGGAGAAGTTCTCGGCCGTCGTCACATACGGGGGATCGGTCTCGCCTCCCAGCCGTTCGGAGACGATGTCTGTGGTCCTCGCCAACCGCAGATTCCTGAGCGACGTCTCGATCATCTGCCGCTCCCCTCGAGAGAGACGAGGACCTGCCGAATGTCACTGTCCGCGGCGGCGTACGAATCACCGCCGTCGGAGAAGGACTCCCTCAACCGAACAACTGCATCCCGGTATTGGCGCAATCGCTCGAGGACGGAGTCCGGGCCACCGGCGCCCTTCGACTGGAACCCGGCCTGAAGTTCGACGGCCGACGGAAAGTCGCCGAATCCCGAGATGGTCGTCAGATCCTCGGCCCTCTTCAGTGCCAGGTCGAGTTGATCGAGCATCCCGTCGCATACGTTCTGACACTTCACCATTGCGTCCGTCTCCAGACGCACCGATTTCGACATTCCCACCCCCGAATAGGACGAACCCCGCGTTGCCAGTGATGTTACGGGCGCCCGCAGACGTCGGCCCCTTCGAGAAGGGCGGGTGTGCACAGACCGAATTCCGACAAAGATCTGTGGACAACTCGGTGTAGGCCTAATGTCCGATGGGGGTCACTGGTCGTCGAAGAGTGTGGGCTCGTTGGGCTGTCTCTCGTTTTGTTGCCCGGGATCGGCGGAGTCACCCTCGCCGGGCAGCACGACCGTGCGCAGGGCCTCGCGGAGAAGATCCATGATCGCCCGCCACGACACGGCTTGCGCTTCGAAAGCGTCCCGCATCGAGAGATCTTCGTCTTCTGCCGCGAGCTTGGACGACTGCTGCAACTGGCTCTGCCACTGGTGGGCGAGGTTGAGCAGCTGCAGAATTCGGTCGCGGTCGTGGCCGCACACCTTTGCGACCACGGAGACATCCAAATTGCCCTCGCCCCGGGGATCGAGGTGAAACAGGGTCAGAAGCTCGGTGGGGATCTTCTCCGAAGTCAGGTCGATCTCCGACGACGACGCACCGGTCTGATCGAAGAAGGGTGTGCCTCCGAACTTCTTGGCGAAGCTGTCGTCCACGGTGCGTAGGAACTCGGAGAACATGTGGCACAGATCGGTGAGATGTTTGGGCACGAAGGGGTTGGCCTGCATCTCGAGGAACGCAGAGAGGCGATCATCGACCAAGACGAACTTGATGCGGGACCACGTCCGATTGAGATCGGCGACCAACTCGGTGGCCCGCGTCCGGTTGGTGATGTTGTCCACCAGCGGGGCGAACAGCTGGACGTCGAGCGAGTCGGCCAACTGGCCGACGAACATGATGGCGTTTCCGACACGCACCGGGATATCGCCGTCGGGGTCGTGCTGCGGCGCGACACCCAGCACCGAGACGAGGGTTCGGGATACGAGTTCCCGCACGTGGGCGGCATCGTTCGGTGTGATTGCCGTGTCGGGAGACAGTTCGGGGACGAGTGCTGCGGCGGCTGTGGTCACTTCGAATGCGGGGACAGCTTCGTTGCCCGACTCCACACTTGCGAGGAACGCCGGGTGAGTCACACCCCACACGTCGCGAAACGCTGCGACCGACATGGCTGCCAATTGGTCCGACCACGACTGCTTCTTGTCGACATAGAAGGACGGCGAACCCTCGTCGTCGTCCACCTCGGGGCCGTGCGTGGGGGGAGACCAGCCGAGCTGAGTGAGGTATTGCTGATCGGTGTCGCTGAGCGCACGAGAAGGGTGGACGAAATGGTTGGAGGGAACCTCGCACCTGACCGTGTCCGTATCCCACACCAGATACTGGATGTACGGCATGGGCCGTTCCGGATCGACCTCTTCGAACCCCGACTCGAGGATGAGCAGATCGTCCTGCTCCATCAGAGCGAGGTGGTCGGCGAGACGGCGCTGGAAGTCGGCCCAGGCGTGATTGACGCTCGTATCCAGGTCGAACCGGCTCACGTCGAACTCTGCGTCGGACACCGCCACACCTCCTTAGTGGAGACACCACGTTAGTGGTCGCCGCCGACAGGAGTGGAATCGGCCGCGTGTCAGCGCGCCTGCCCCGCGGGTAGAACCCCGATCACGCTGTTGAGCACATCGAGTAGGTCCCAGGAGGTGCCCGGTTGCACCGTCACCGTGTCGCTACCGAAGACGATGTACCGGCCGTCCCGGTCGATGTCCCGCCAGGCAGCACCGCCACGGAAGGCGCTCGAGTGCCGTGGACCGTGGACGACTTTCACAACCCCCTCGCCGACGGTCGGGCGGTCCAGCAGGTCGGCGACCGGTCGAAGGATATGTGTGGCCTCGGGCCGTCGTAGGAGGCGCCCGCCCGAAGTGGAATCGGCACCGCGACGAAACTGCGCGCCCCGATATCTACCGGCCTCGGTGACGGGGATCTGTGCGAGCACCTGCCGGGCCACGTCGTAAGGCTCGCAACCGAGCATCACCACGTCACCGCCTGCGCGTGGGCCAGGCCCTGGATGCTGGAGTGCCACGACACCGTGGTGCCGGTTCATCGCGCCCACGATGCGGAGAGGTAGCTCGCCCGTCGAGCCGGACAACTCGATACGGATGTCGGGTTCGGCCAAGAGCAGGAAGGCGGCGGCGAGCACGTCGTGTTCGGGACCACCGAAGGACTCCCGAATGTGGTGCTGTTGCTCCGCGTACTCCTCGGCCGAAGTGAGGACACTGGGAAGGTCGAACGGGAAGGGCGTCCGGTCCTGGCCGGTGCGCGCCCACAGCGCCGAGAACTGTGCACTCGACAGCGCCCAACTACCCACGGGTCGACCTGCTCACCGCTACTGCCCGATGACCGAAGGTGATGCGGGAGGCAGCTTGCCGACCACGGCGCTGCCCTCGTCGACCTCGACGAGGAAGGTGAGCGGTTCGGTGTCGTCGTCTTCGGATTCCTCGGCAGGTGCTCCGGTCGAGGCTTCGGCGGCGCGATGCGCGCCCACCACTTGCCCTGCGTAGTGCGCGGCGCCGCTGCCGAGCGCGCCGGCCATCGCGCCGAGCGCCATCGAACTTCCTGCCATCGATCCACCGGCTCCGGGGGCGGCGGCGACGTTTTCCTGTCCGCTCGGCGCGTCCCGATGTCCCTCCGCGTTCTCGGGAACGCCGGCCGGGTCGACAGGACCTGCATCGCGCCAGGGGATTCCGTGAACTCCGTCCGGTCCCACATCCTGTCCGGACGATGCGAGTACCGATGCGGACGAGGTCGCTGCGGGGGAGTCCTCGAGATCGGGCAGCTGTGCGACAGCATGCTGAACAGCTGGGTGGTAAGTGGATTCGAGCCCGACCTTCGCGGCCTGCTCGGACTCGTGTGCCGCTTCGTCCGAATCCCACATCCACGGCATGGAGCGGATCCACCCCTCGGCCCGGTCGTTGGGCGCCGGAATCATCGATCGCGCAGACTCGGCGCCCGACGCGGCATGCTCGACGGCTGCACCGACATCGGTGAAACTACTGCCGACGTGTTCCGCGGACTGTGCGTATCGATCCACCGATGCACCGGCCGAGTGTGCAGCCTCGCCGGACCAGCCGGCGGTGAGTGCGGCGTTCACGGATTCCCGGAAGGCCGTCACCGACGCGTCGAACTCCGCACCGATACTCTTCCACGCATCGGAAACCGCAGCGGCAGTGGCGGGTTCGACCGAATCCACCGCGCTCTTGATCGCGTGGTGATCCCACGCGATGTGATGAACGTTCTCCATCCCCGACCTTCCATTCCGGACGACTCGTCCCGGAATGGAATCCCCCCAGTCCGGCGGTACGCCACCCTACACAGGCAGTCGACCGGGAGGTGTCTAGCGTCCTGGCCGGGTGGTGATCGGCGGCATCGTGATCGTCGGTGGGGCCGTCGAACCGTCGGTCTCGTCGGCGTCCACAGTGTCTTCGAAGTCCGCGTCGGGCTCGGTGCCCGAAGTGTCTTCCTCGGCGACGGCGGCGGCCTGCTCGTGTTCGAGGGATTCCGGCTCCACCGGATCGGCAGTCACGTCGGGAGTCGGCGTGGGAGTCGTTTCGGCGGGCGCAGGGGACTCCGAGGTTTCGGGAGCAGGCGCCGGGCCTGGTGCGGGGGTAGGAGTCGTGGTCGACGGCTTGGGTGTGGTGGATGCGGCAACCTGCCAAGTCGGTGATGGCGGGACGACGGCCTGCCCGGCCGTATCGGCTAGCGGAACGCTTGCCTGCTGCAATCCCACCTGAATCAGCGGGGGAGCCTCCACGGTCTTGGAGTCCGCACCGAACGCGCCACCCACGGCTCCCACCAGGATCCCCGAGACCACGGAAAACGCCGCGACACCCAGCGCCCCGAGCGCCACAGTCCTGTCTTTCATTCGCTACCCGTCGTCGGCGTTCAAGTCGCGTACACCTTAGGGCGCACTCGGCCCGGATTCACCATCGTTGCGAGTAGGTGTGACGACCGTCGCGTTCACATCGGGTTAGCGGAATGCTTGCCTGCGGTGGACTGACGCAGTGAGCACCGAGGCGGGTACGGCCCACGGCCCCTATCGGACCGTCGAGTTACGCGACGGCCAAGCGTGCCGAGGTGAGTCGACTAACGTACTCGCCGATCTCGGTGATTGCGCGAGACGCTTCAGGAACGAAGCCGGCCGCAGCCTGGAAGACATGCACTTGGCGTTCCCAGATCTGCAGTTCGCAAGGCACACCCGACGCTGCCAGGCGCTCGGCCATGAGTTCCGCATCGGCGAATGTCATTTCCTCGGAGCCGGTCTGGATCAGAGCCGGTGGCATGTCGACGAGTTCGTCGTCCACCGGTGAGATGGACGGCTCGGAGGCGCTGCGAGTGTCGAGTTCCTCGATGAGGGTGGACAGGACCGGGACCGCCTTTCGGGGAAAGACCGCACACTTCGCTGCATTCGGGTGCGCGAGCTTTCGACTCGGGTCGAGGTCGGTCAACGGTGACAGGGCAACGTTCGCAGCAGGCCGCGGCAATCCCTGTCGCATGGCCTCGAGAGTCACGGCGAAGGTGAGGAATCCGCCGGCCGAATCTCCGGCGATCACGATGCGGTCCGGGGTGTACCCGTGGGCGAGGAGCCATCGGTAACCGTCGACTCCGTCGTCGATCGCCGCGCGTACGGGGTCACGCGGAATCATCCGGTAGGCGACGTTGAGGACGCGGGCGTCAGCCGCCACCGCGATTCGGGACACCAACTGGCGGTGCGTGTTGATCCCACAACAGAGAAAGGCTCCGCCGTGCAGGTAGAGAATCGCGCGGTCACCGCTGGAACCGGTCGGCTGGATCCACTCCGCCGGGCAGTGCGCGAGCTCGACGTTTCGGCGCACGGTGCCCCGCATCGGAGGGAGCGAGCGACCGGCCATATCCACCAACTCGGTAGGCCACGGAAGCCCGGGACGCCGCGCCCAGGTGTCCAGGAACGGCTTCACGGTGCGACGCAGCAGCCCGGCGAGCACTTGTGCTTGAGGGGAAGTGCCGGTGAACACCTGGCGAGTGAGGGGAAACGGTGTGGGACACAGCTCGAATGCAGAGGTTGTCATCGCCCTCTCCGTTCTGGTCGTGTTGCCTATGATCGCCACCCAATTCGTTCTACGACAATTACATCGAATCCTGGTCCCCGGACGCTACAACCGGAGACCGATTCGCGTGGTCGTCGTGATGGGAAAGTGATCGTTTTCAACCAAAAGCCGAGGTCGGGCACAACCTGGTTATCGATTCGATACGCCCCGTTGGGGCGATTAGACCGAATTCAGCGTGTGGAAGCGTCCGTTGTGGACTCTTCGTGCAGGTACTCGAGCAGTTCCCGTTCGGCGGAGACGAACTCGGATGACGTCATCACCTCGAGGGTTCGGGGGCGCGGAAGGTCGATCGTGACTTCCTTCCGGACCGCGGCCGGCCGCGAAGACAGCACGATCACCCGGTCCGAGAGGTAGACCGCCTCGCGAATGTCGTGGGTGATCATCAGAACCGTCCATCGGTACCGCTGCCAGACCTGTTGCAGCCAGTTCTGCATCTCGGTGCGGGTCAACGAGTCCAAGGCGCCGAACGGCTCGTCGAGTAGCAGCAGCGGCAACTCCTGGACCACGGTGCGAAGCATCGCTGCGCGTTGGCGCATCCCGCCCGACAGCTGGGACGGCCGTGCGTCCTCGAAGCCCGACAGTCCGAATGTGGGAAAGAGGGCCCGCGCCCGTTCGCGTGCCACTTGGCGTGAGATTCCTCTGACCTCGAGACCCAGAGTGGTGTTGTCCAGAACCGTGCGCCACGGAAACAGCAGATCCTTCTGTGGCATGTACGCACTTTTCGACGGGCCGCGACCGGCGGGCTGGACGGCCTCACTGCCGATCTCGATGGTGCCTCCGTCCGGGGAATCCAAGCCGGCAAGGACGTTGAACAGCGTGCTCTTCCCGCACCCGGACGGTCCGATGATCGACACGAACTCACCCGGCGACGCTGTGAACGAGACGTCGGTCAGCACTGGCCGTGACCCCGAACGTGTCGAGTAGGCCTTCGTCAGGTCGGATACCTGCACGCGCGCACTGTCACTCACTTCCGGCTCCTCTCGTCCCGCGCCCACGGCGCGACCACGCGTTCGAGAGCGAAGGTCAGAAGATAGAGAGTGACGCTGATGACGGCTGTCACGAGGACTGCGGCGAGCACCAGATCGGTGCGGAAGGAGTTCTTCTGCATCGCCATGTAGATACCGAGTCCTTCTGTGGCACCGACGTACTCGGCGAAGACGGCACCCACGACGGCATAGGTGATTCCGATCCGAAGGGCGGTGAAGAAACGGGGGATGGCGGACGGCATTCGCACGTAACGAAACTCCTGCCAACGTGAGGCCCCCATGCTTCGGAGGAGCGCCCCCGCCTCACGATCGGCTGCCGCGAATCCCTCGATCAGGCCGATGGTCATGGGGAAGAAGGTCGCCAAGGCGATCACGAGGATCTTGGGTAGGAGCCCGAATCCGAACCAGATGATCATGAGGGGAGCGATGGCGATGATCGGCAGCGTCTGTGAAATGACGAAGAGAGGCAACAGAGCCCGGCGCAGCCACGGCGAGAAGTCGGCGGTCACCGCGAACGCCCAGGCGCACACCAATGAGACCGCAAACCCGAGCAGCGTCACCTCGAGAGTCGCGGAGGCGTGTACCGCCAGGTTGTCCCGATCCGACCAGCCCTGTTCGAGCACGCGCACCGGTGAGGGCAGCACCTGCGGGCGAATTCCGGAGATCGTGACGTACGCCTGCCACAGGGCTACGAGAGCGAGGCCTGCGACCAACGCGGGCAGGACCGCTCGAACCGGCCACGATCCCGGTTCGAGCGGAGCGTCGTCCATTTCCGTCGTGCGCGTGGTGACTACCGACATCAGGATGCGGGCAGGTAGTCGTTGGTGAAGTACGTGGACCAGTCGGGCTCGGCGTCGAGGGGTGAGCCGTCGGGTCCGGTCAGAAGCCCGTGATCGAACAGGAACTTCGAATATCCGGTCCACTTCTCGAGGGTTTGGGGACCCACTTTTCCGGCCTCGTCACGCATGTAGTCGGACGACAACATGCGTTGACTCTCGTAGACCAGGTCTTCGTCCGTGAACGCGCCCGGATTGGCTGTGATCAGGTCTTTCGCCGCCGCGTCCGGGTGATCGGCCGCGAACTGGTAGCCGCGTTGCAGCGCAGCCACGAACTTGTGGGCCTGTTCGGGATGCGCGTCGAGCCACGGCCGGTTCGCTTCGATGATCAGCGCATATGCATCGGGGAAGCCGTAGTCGGTGTAGTCGAAATACCTCATCGGAGTGCCGCGGTGCTCGGCTTCGACGCCTTCCCAGGCGAAGAACGACACCGTGAAGTCGGCTTCACCCGAGTACACGGCCTCGTACGCGGAGGTGCCGAGCGTGACCGTCTCGAACTCGCCTTTGCCGCCGTCGTTTCTGATGATCTGCCGTAACGTCTCGGCGGCGTCGGCGTCGCCGAACCCCGCGAACACCTTCCCGTCGAGATCGCGCGGGCGGGTGATGTCCGGACGGTCGGCCTTCACCGCGATGCCGGTTGCCCAGTGCTGCAGCGGCGCCATGACGGAGACCGTTTGCGCGCCTGCTGCTTTCGAGAAGGTGGACGAACTCTGGAAGCCGACCCCGAACTCGGCATTTCCCGAGTCGACGAGGGTATCCGGCGAGGTGCTGTTGTACGGCAGTACTTGCACGTCGAGGCCCGCGTCGGCGAAATAGCCCTCTTGCAGGGCGACGTACAGCCCGGTGTGGTTGGTGTTGGGGGTCCAGTCGAGGGCGAAGCGGACGGTGTTCGGCGACTGCTCCGTACCGCAGCCGGCAAGGGCGCCCATCGCAGCGACGGCGACCAGTGCAACAGCGGCAATTCGACGGATCGTCGATGCGGCCCTCACGACGCGGGCCAGGACTGGGGGTGGAGCGGCGCGTCCCAGAACATCAGTTCGTACCGGGCAGCGACCACGAAAGCCTCGAGCATGGCGCCGCGCACCTCATCGGTAGCCGCAGCGGCGGCATCGTCGACCAGTTCACGGGCTTTGGCGACCTCGAGGTGAAACTCCTCTGCGTCGTACGTCGTGACCCACCGCGCGTACGGATGAGAAGGATCGGCCGCGAGTACGTCGTGCGCACGGGCCGCAAGTCGTCGGCCGACGTCGGCGTAGATCCAGAAGCAGGGTAAAGCTGCCGCAGCTGCGACCGCGTAAGGCTCGGTGGCCGCGGTGGCAGTCAGGTAGGAGGTGTACGCGAGGCACGCCGGTGTGGGCTGTGGTTCCACATCGGACTCCGGCAGTGTTCCGCTGGTCAGTAGCTCTCGGTGCAGTGCGGCCTCGACGGTGGCGGACTCCACGGCGGCGCCGGCCCAGAATCCGGTCGCTTCGGGAGTCGGCGCATGGGCGGCAACGAGAGCAAGCGTCTTCGCGTACTGGGTCAGGTACAGGAAATCCTGTTCGATATAGGTGCGGAACACCTCGAGCGGCAGCGTGCCGTCACCGAGACGCCGCAGAAATTCGAGATCGTCGATCCCGGCGCGGACCACTTTCGCCGCATCCCAGAGACGATCGGTGAAACGGGGCGACCCCGCCACCTCCGTATGGACAGACGTATTCACAGCTTCGACATCCCTTCGTCAGCATTACCTGAGCAGGTTCCCGGGTGTGATCTCAGCCCCGCATGTGCGGAGCACCCCGTGTCAGAACGAGGAGACCATAGCAGCCGGCGGCTCGCCAGCGCTCCTGCGAGCCCGAGAGTTGGTAGGTTGGCGAGAAGATTCCTGTACGCCTCGCGTTAGGAGATTCGCACGTGAAGGCAGGCTCGTCGGACGTCACTCATGTGGTGCGCACCCGGGACGGAGACGTTCGCGGCTACGCGGAGCACGCCGCCGAGGGTGCTGTATATGCGTGGAAGGGCATCCCATACGCTGCCGCACCCGTCGGCAGACTGCGTTTCCGGGCGCCGGTTCGCCCGGAGCCGTGGGACGGAGTGCGGGACGGGCGTGAGTTCGGTCCGATGGCGCCACAGGGCCCGAGTACCGCCGTCCCGATCGACGAGGATCTGAAGTACGACGAGGACTGTCTGTCCCTCAACGTGTGGGCTCCCCGGCCGGACGGCAGGAAGCGTCCCGTGATGGTGTGGATCCACGGCGGCGCCTATTGCCTCGGGTCGTCCGCGCAAGCGATCTACGACGGCCGATCGCTCGCCGAACACGGTGATGTCGTGGTCGTGACCATCAACTACCGGGTCGGCGCTCTTGGATTCCTCGATCTGTCGTCGTTCTCGACCGAGGAGGACACCTTCGAGACCAATTGCGGTCTCCGCGACCAGTTGGCAGCGCTCGAGTGGGTTCGCGAGTGCATCGCCGACTTCGGTGGCGATCCAGAGAACGTCACGGCGTTCGGAGAGTCCTCCGGCGCTGGATCTCTGACCACCCTCATGACGTGCCCGAGCGCCGAGGGGCTCTTTCATCGGGTGATCGCGCAGAGTCCACCCGCGACGTCCGTGTACGGCAGTGAACGCGCTGCTACTGTCGCAAAGCGATTTCTCGACATCATCGACCTGACGTCCGACCGCGCGAAAGAGCTCCGAGAACTGCCGATCGAGGAGATCGTGGCGGCGGGGGACACCCTGGTGGACGAGGTCCCGAGCAAGATCCCCGGGACGTTGGCAATGGCACCGGTGGTGGACCGTGACTTTCTGCCGAAGTATCCGGTCGCAGCGTTTCAGAAGGGCCTCTCGCACCGGATACCGTTGATCATCGGGTCGAACAAGGACGAGGCATCGATCTTCAAGTTCATGAAATCGCCGTTGCTGCCGGTGAGTGCCGACGCGGTTCAGGAGATGCTGCGCGCCATCGCCGCCGATCACCCGGAGCTGTCGGCCTCGCGTATCGCCGACATCCTGTCCGCGTACCCCGACCGGGCGAAACCGAGTGGAGCGTTGGCGATGTCGCGCGACGCCGCGTTCCGGATGCCGGCGCTGTGGGTAGCCGACGCCCACAGCCGGCACTCACCGACGTGGATGTATCGCTTCGACCATGCGACACCGATGCTGAAAGCTGCGCGGGTGGGTGCAGGCCACGCAACCGAATTGCCGTACGTGTTCGGCAACTTCGGGACGTTGAACGTCGACCCCACCTTCTGGATCGGTGGACGCAAGACGGCACTCGGGGTGTCCGGGCGCATGCAACGGCGATGGCTCGCCTTCGCCGCACACGAAGTCCCTGCCGCGCTCGACGGGTCGAAACACTGGCCACCCTATGACGAGACGATGCGAAACACGCTGTTGATCGACACCGTGGACACCGTGGTCGAAGATCCGGACGACGTGTTGCGTGCAGCGTGGGGCGATGAGGTGATGGGCTTCAGCTGACGGCTTCGGGATCCGTCAGGTCGTGTTGCCTACCCGGTCGATCGGGCTCCGGGTCGAGTCCACGAAGACTGGTGAACCCGAGGCACGCGATGCCGAGCACTACGACGGGCACCGCCAATGCGAAGAACGTCGGTTGGACGCCGAGACGGTCGAGCATCGGTCCGGCGAAGACGAAGCCGAGTGGCCCGGCCGCGTATGCCGTGGACGTCATGACGCCGACGACTCTGCCACGCATGTGCTCCGGGCTGCGAGTCTGCATGGCGTAGTTGACGATCGGTCCCACCGGCCCGAATACGAAGCCCTGCACGGCTGCGAGCAGGAGTATCACCCACAGTGGTGGAAGGAACGCCATGGCGACCATCGCGGCGCCGAGGATGACGGCGGCGGTGACGAGCACCTTCCGCCGCGAAAGATACGGAGCGGCAGGGCCGTAGGCCAGGGCGCCCGCGACACCACCGATGCTGAGTGCCATCAGGACCGAACCGAGCTGGGCAGGTTGACCCAGATCAGTGAAGTAGACCGGGAAGACGACGCTTTCGACCGGCATGTACAGGGCGACCATGACCATGTCGACGAGTGCCAACGTCCGCAACAATCTGTCGTTCCAGACGAACCGGAGGCCTTCGAGGGTGCCGTGCCACATCGACCGGGGACGGTTCTCCGCAGCCGGTCTGCCCGCGTGCTCGAGGCGAATGAAGGAGACCGCCACGATGGACAGAAGGAACAAGACCGCGGTGGCCCAGAGGGCGTTCGCCGCACCCACGGTGGCGATGAGGACACCACCCACGCCGGGGCCGATCAGATAGGCGACGTTGTAGTTCGCTTCGTACACACTGTTGGTGCGATCGAGGGTCCACTTCGCCGCGCGGGTGGCGGCTGGCAGCATCGATTCGCGGGCCGAGATTCCCGCGGGGTCGAAGAAGGATCCGAGAGCCGCGAGTAGCGCGATCGTCGTCACGGTGAGGCCCGAGGTTGCGGCCACGACCGGGATCGTCGCCACCGAAACGGCGGACAGGATGTCCGACACCATCGAGGTTCGCCGTCGGCCGAACAGATCGACGAACGTTCCCGAGAACAGGCTGGAGAGGAGCAGTGGCAGCGTCGTCGCACCGGCGACGATCGCGGCGTCGGATGCGCGCCCGGTGAGTTCGAGGACGAGCCATGGCAGGGCCACGATCACGATGCCGTTGCCGGTGGCGGAGAAAAGTGTCGCCAGGTTGAGCAACGACAACGGGCCGCGGCGTCTGACCGTGTCCGTGGTGGTCACGGCGATTCCTCCCGGTCGGTGGGATGAAATCGACGCTAGCAGCGGAAACCGGGTCGGCGCGACGGATTATTTCCGCGCAGGATCACTTACAGCGTGGTGCGCATCAACATCACGTTGTAGTCGGACCACGTGGTGGCGAGGAAGTAGAGATCCTGTCCGTTCGACCACGGATGCATGTACGCGCCGTAGACCTCGGGAACCTCTTGACTGCTCACCAGGACGCGCGGCTCACTCCAGCCGCCCTCGAGCTTGTCGGAGGTACGCATGACGATGGAGTTGCCCGCGTCGGTGTACATGGAGACGAACTTGCCGAGGTACTCGTTGTACTGCACCGACAACTCGCTCACCGGCCCGGGAATGACCGGGGTGGCGGCGCGTGGGTCGTGCTTGACCCACTTGTCGCCGCTCCAGTATTCGTACTTCGCGAGGTTGGTGATGTCGGCTTCGGGCACCCGGGAGAGGCGCGCATCTCCGTTGCGGCCGGACGGAGTTCCGAACGCGTAGACGAATCCGTCGTGCTTGATGTACGAACCCATCTGGAAGTTCTCGTTGCCGGTCCCCGGAAGGTTGGGGCGCGCGGTGAGCGGATCGACGTGCCAGTTCTCACCGTTGTCGTTCGACACCGCGATACCGGAAGTGTTGGTCTCCCACTCGCCGGGATGCCCCCAGTCGCGGACCGACATGTAGTTGATGTACTGCGTGGCGCCCGGCCCCGAACCGACCGAGATACCGGTGGTGGGGATGACGGTCTTTTCGACGCCGGCCTGTTTGAGGCTGGGAATGATCTCTTTGGAATGGCCCGGGCGATCGACGGGCGAGTTGTCGATGTTCATGCCGTCGGACAGATTGCCGTCGCCGCTGCGGAGGAGGATGTTGCTGCGCCAGTCGCCGACGAGTCCGCACAACGGGTTGGGGCTGAGTCCCACCGTGTCACCGAAGGCCGTGAGAATCTCGCCGTTTCCGTTGTCCCACATGATTCCCAGGTCGGTGCCCAGCACGCTGAATCGGCCGAGAGTGTCATTGGGGCTTCGGAGTCCGGTGATATGAGAAACCGCTGTGGTGGTGCCTCGCAGCTCCGGGAGGCGACCGTCGCCGCCGTTCAGCCAGGGGATCGGATTCGGTCCGCCCGCAACGCTGCCGTTCGTGACACTGCCGGCACTGCTACCGCCACCGCCCATGCAATCCTGCGCACTTGCGACGGGAGCTGTGAGGACGGAGAACGAACAGGTCGATGCGACCAGGACCGGAAGGGTGAGAAGGGTGATGCCACGAAACCTTTTCACGAGCGGAACCTCTGCTGTAGCGGTGTACGGATTCGCGTCAGGGTACCAACGGTTGGCCACCGAAGTCCGAAGAAGAGGTAACGATCGTTGATCGGCGCGTCACGTGCGTACAGCGGGCCTCAGAGAACTGCGCCGGGATTGAGGATTCCGAGCGGGTCGAGGGCGGTCTTGATCCGCTGCGTCAATTCCATGACGTCCGGGCCGACCTGATCCGGCAGCCAAGCCTTTTTCAGGCGGCCCACACCGTGCTCACCGGTGATGGTTCCACCGAGCCCGATTGCGAGGTCCATGATCTCGCCGAACGCCAGGTGCGCCCGCTCTGCCATGTCGGAGTCCTCGGGGTCGAACACGATCAACGGGTGCGTGTTGCCGTCGCCGGCGTGCGCGATGACGGCAACCATGACCTCGCGGCGGGCCGAGATCTCTGCAATACCGTCCACCAGCGCGGGCAACTTCGGAATCGGAACGCCGACGTCTTCGAGAAGGAGGCTGCCCAGACGTTCCACGGCCGGGATTGCCGCACGCCGGGCCGCTGCGAACGCTTCGCCTTCCTCCTGGTCGTCGGTGGTGAACACTTCGTCCGCACCGTTTTCGGTGCACGCCGCAGAGATCTGGGCGATCTCGTGCGCGGCGACGTCCCCCGGTGCGTCCGAGCGGACGATGAGCATCGCCTCGGCGTCCCGGTCGAGCCCCATTCGCATGGCGTCCTCGACCGCACCGATGGACACGCGGTCCATGAACTCGAGCATCGAAGGTCGGAGCGTGCGTGTGATGGCCAGGACCGCATCGGCGGCGGATTGCACGGAGGAGAACGACGCAACCAGGGTGCATGACGGCGCCTGCTCCGGAATCAGACGCAGAGTCGCCTCCGTGACCACGCCCAGGGTGCCCTCGCTGCCCACGAACAGTTTGGTCAGCGACAGTCCCGCCACGTCTTTGAGACGCGGGCCGCCGAGGCGGACTGCGGTGCCGTCGGCGAGAACGACCCGAAGGGCGAGTACGTAGTCGGTGGTGACGCCGTACTTGACGCAGCACAGGCCACCCGCATTGGTGGCCACGTTGCCGCCGATAGAGCACATCTCGAACGACGACGGGTCGGGCGGATACCACAGGCCGTGTTCGGCGGCAGCCTTCTTGACCTCGACGTTCAACAGTCCGGGTTCGACCACCGCCACCCGCGTGACAGGGTCGATCTCGATGGTGCGCATGAGTTCGGTGCTCAGCACGATGCAGCCGGCGACTGAGGTCGCGCCGCCACTGAGCCCGGAACCGGCTCCGCGGGGGACGACCGGCACCCGATTTTCGGTTGCCCACCCCATCACCGTTCGAACATCCTCGGTGTTTCGGGCACGAACCACGGCGGCGGGTAGCACCGCAGCCGGGTCGCGGGCCCAGTCCTGCCGGTACGACTCCATGATGTCCGGATCGGTCGTCAGTGCCCCGTCGGACAGCGCCTGGCGAAGGGTCGAGAAGTGGTCGGATTGGTCCGTCATCGGCTGCTCCCGAGGTGGTCCGTGTGGGACGCCTCACAGTACAGAGTGGGTCGAGAAGGTGACTTCTGGTCGAATGTCCAGTTGTCGTAGGCGTTGAAAACCTCACTGAAATGTGCTGTCACCAGCAAAATCGACCAAATCAGAACGACCGTTCGGTTTCGGTACGGAGTCTTCTCGATCAGCGTCTCAGATGCTGGGATTTTGCCGAACTTTTTTTCGGCGCACGCGGAGGCGGCCGGGAGTGTCGGCTGTTCGGCCTATACGTGCTGGTGAAGGCGGTGAATTGGGGCCGGCCACAAGGTGAATTCAGGTGTAACGGGAGTCACAATCGCAACTCTGTTACCTGATCGTTTCGGCGGCGCAATTCAAATTGACTCTTCTACCGGTTAGCGTCTCAATCGTCGAACAGAGGCGAGGCGTTACACCGATTTCGAAATTCTCTCGAAGTGTGAGGGGAGTCACCTCGAAGCCCGGTGTTGCGTACCAACCACGGAAGGACCGCACTGATGATTGCTACGACCGGTGATGCCCACAGCTACGTGTCGGCGATGTTCTCGGATGAATTCGTTGACGGCGGCGTCGACTACGACGTGATCGAGCAGATTCATCGTGGTGACTTCGACGAGTGGTTGTTCGCAGTTGCCGGTTCGGGCCTCTTCACCAACTCCGAGGTCGCCACCATGGAACGTGAGTGGCAGCACAGCCCCAAGGCATTCCTCGACGCACTTCTCGCCGAGGCGGACGAGATCACCCGCAAGCGTTGCAACGTCACGTGGGCGGCACTCGATCGTGTCGCGCCCATCGCCGAGCCGGCCCCGGTCGCAGTCTTCGGCTGATCTACTCGAACTACCGTCCGCTGGAGTCGACGACGATCGCCTCGTCGTCCGTCAGGGTTCGGTATGCGAATCCCGCGGCGCGTAGGTCGCTGATCGTGCGATCTGCCTCCGCTTGGCCACCGAGCGCGGCGGTACCTTCCCCTGCATCGTTCTCGCGGCCCGTGCTTCGGTCGGGGAAGTGCGGAACGATAGCGAAATCGACGAAACCCAGTCCATCCCACAATGGTTCGACATCGCACGTGGGACGGACCTCGGCCGGATCGTCACTCGAATCCAGCCCCACCAGCGTAGGCGTCACTACGCAGGCCCCAGCGCTGTATCCGGCGTAGATGAGTGAACCTTCGCGAACTCGGCGCCCGATCACGGTGTCAGCGCCGCTACGAGCCATCTGCGCACGCAGTACGAAGGTGTTGCCCCCGCGAACCCATACGGCGTCGAACGGCGCCAATCGCGCGGCAAGCCCGTCCGGATCTGCGATGTGATCCCGCAGGTCGACTTCCTGTGCCACGTACCCCATTCGCCGAAGCGGCGTGACGTCACTGACGATCGCCGAATCCCGCGCCGCGACCGGCCACGCGTCGGCCGCCGCAGCGATGACGGCTATCGAGCATCGATCGTGAACGAGAGCGCGAAAACGCTCGGGCTCGGTGCCGAACCGGTACGAGGAGAGAAACAGCCTCATCGCGTCAGATGGTGAAGGCGAGGTTGTCCACGATGGTCTTGCCGACTGCCGTGTCGCCTTCCAGTTCGATGTCGGACCGGTGGTCACGGGCGAAGGAGCGCCCACCGGCCAGCCGAGTGAAGAGTCGCGCGTCCATGCGAATCGTGACCGTGGGAGGGGAGGGGAGTTCCGCCACGACGGAAGCGCGCTCGTCGACCGATACGAGCACTTCGCGCGACAGTGGGCCGGACAGCTCGAAGAGCACCCGCGAGCCCGCCGGTGCCTTGGCCTTCTTTCCCACGACGTAGCCGACCGACCCGAGCAGCTCTTCGAACGCGGCCTCGGACCGGAGACCTGTCTCGTCCCTGGTCTTCCCGATGGCATCGTGAATGTCGAGTTCGTGCATCCAGCAATCGAACACGCGAATGCGCATGAAGCGCGAATACGGCGCGGGGCCGACCGGAGTCATCGACTCGGCCTCGAAGTCCTCGTCCGACATCGCGGACAGTTCCGAACGTCGGTGCGCGACGATCTCACGGAAACGAGCGAGTATCGATTCGCCTGATTCACCGCGTAGACCTTCCACCCACTCCTCGTTGAAAGCGCCGATCTCGTTGTGTACGTGGGGAAGCGACCGGACGTCGATGGTCGTGTGCGGGGGAGCTGTCCCGGCCAGCAACGACTCCGTTCCGATGATGTGGGCCGCGACGTCGTGAACAGTCCAGCCGGGCAGAGCCGTGGGGGAGTACCAGTCGTCGGCATCGAGTTCGGACAACACGTGGTCGAGAGCAGTCCACTGCTCGAACAACGCATCGAGAACGGCAGTGCGGTTCATTCCGTCTCCTGAGTTCTGTCGCAACGTGGGCACATCGAGTGTGCGCCATCGGTGAGGAAGGCTCCGCAGTCGGGGCAGACTCGGTCGAGCCAGCACACCGGATCGCCGCCGAGGTCGGCCTCGCGGTCCTCGAACTCCTCGGGTGAACTCACGGGAGCTGCCGGAGGAACTCCGCCAGAACATTGGCGTGACTGTGTTCCACGTCCTTCGTGGCGGTGAGTAGAACGAGTGGGCGCCCGTCGGCCAGGTCCAGAACGCGATCGACCGCGTTCTTCCCGTCCTTGCCCTCGAGCTCCGAAAGGTACTTCTTCTTGAACTCGGAGAACACGGCTGTGTCATGCGCATACCACTGGCGCAGCGTCGGTGATGGAGCAAGATCCTTCGCCCAGTCGTCGTAGTGAAAGGCGTCTTTACGCATCCCGCGCGGCCAGAGGCGATCGACGAAGAGACGCAGTGCATCCTCGTCGGTGGGGTGGTCGTACACGCGCTCGACAGTCACAACTGGTTCACTCATCGCTCCACACCTCCGTTTGTCGTTACCTCAGACTACGTCCGTGCGCTATGTGAGCGGTCTCACATTAGGGTGGGCCGACCTGTGAGAACGCCTGTTCGGACTCGATTCAGACAAAAGCAATATCGGTCATGACGTTCGAATAGGCAGCGAGGTCTGGCTATCATCATCGGAATTCATTTCGAGAGGCGGTTCAAATTCCGCCGGTCGCAGGATGGTCGCCGCTAATCGCGGCAAAACCACCGTCAACCGCAGGAAGTCGAAAAATGGATACATCGGAGAGCGTGGCTCAGCCGCGCCCGACGGTCGGCGTCGTTCGTGAAACGGGCGACGGCGAGCGTCGAGTGGCATTGGTGCCGAAGGTAGTGGCACCGCTGATCGGCAAGGGCTTCGACGTCGTCGTCGAGGCCGGAGCAGGGGTGGACGCACTTATCCCGGACGAGGCATACGTCGAAGCGGGGGCGTCGATCGGCGACCCGTGGTCGGCAGCCGACGTCATCGTGAAGGTGGCGCCGCCGTCGGCACTGGAGGTGTCGAAGTTCAAGTCGGGTCAGACCCTCATCGGTTTCCTCGCACCCAGAAACGAAGACAACCGGATCGCAGATTTGAAATCCGCGGGCGTCGAGGCATTCGCCGTAGAGGCGATTCCTCGTATCTCCCGTGCACAGGTGATGGACGCACTGTCCTCCCAGGCGAACGTGTCCGGATACAAGGCTGTGCTCTTGGCAGCGTCCGAATCGACTCGATTCTTCCCGATGCTCACCACGGCGGCCGGAACGGTCAAGCCGGCGACGGTCCTCGTATTGGGCGTGGGTGTCGCCGGACTGCAGGCACTGGCCACGGCCAAGCGTCTCGGTGGCCGCGCTACCGGCTACGACGTGCGCCCTGAGGTTGCCGATCAGGTGCGGTCCGTGGGTGCCCAGTGGCTCGACCTCGGGATCGACGCAGCCGGTGAAGGCGGGTACGCCCGTGAACTCACCGACGACGAGCGCGCACAGCAGCAGCAGGCGCTCGAAGATGCGATCAAGAGTTTCGACGTCGTCATCACCACGGCTCTCGTGCCCGGCAGGCCTGCGCCCCGCCTCGTGACGGCGGCCGCTGTCGAGGGCATGAAGCCGGGATCTGTCGTCGTCGACCTCGCCGGCGAGACCGGCGGAAACTGCGAGCTCACCGAGCCCGGAAAGACTGTCGTCAAGCACGACGTCACGATCTGCTCGCCGCTCAATCTCCCGGCGACCATGCCCGAGCACGCCTCGGAGCTGTACTCGAAGAACGTGTCCGCACTGTTGGAACTGATGCTGGTGGACGGCAAGTGGGCACCCGACTTCTCGGACGAGGTTCTCGCCGGGTCGTGTGTCACCCGTTCAGTGGAGGGTGAAAGCTGATGTACACCGAATTGCTGGCGAACATCGCCATTCTCGTGCTGTCCGGATTCGTCGGATTCGCAGTGATCTCGAAGGTTCCGAACACGCTGCACACGCCGCTCATGTCCGGCACCAACGCCATTCACGGCATCGTGGTGCTCGGCGCCCTGGTCGTGCTGGGCAAGGTGCAGGATCCGCATTGGGGCCTGCAGATCATCCTGTTCGTCGCTCTCGTGTTCGGAACGATCAACGTGGTGGGCGGTTTCGTGGTCACCGACCGCATGCTCGCCATGTTCAAGTCCAAGCCTGCTGCGCCCGTCGCCGCTGATTCGGCTTCAGATGCGAAGGGTGGCGATCAGTAATGGAATACCTCGTCAACGGTCTCTACATCGTCGCGTTCGCGATGTTCATCTACGGCTTGATGGGTCTGACCGGCCCGAAGACTGCCGTGCGCGGCAACCAGATTGCCGCAGTGGGTATGGCGATCGCCGTCATCGCGACCCTGATCTCCGTGCGTGACGCGGACATGACCAACTGGATTCTGATCGTGGCCGGTCTGGTCGTGGGTGTCGTGCTCGGCGTGCCGCCCGCACTACGCACCAAGATGACGCAGATGCCGCAGCTGGTGGCGCTCTTCAACGGCGTCGGTGGCGGCACGGTCGCGCTGATCGCCTACAGCGAGTTCCTCGATTCGGACGGATTCACTGCGTTCCAGCACGGTGAGCAGCCGACGGTGCACATCGTCATCGCTTCACTGTTCGCGGCGATCATCGGTTCGATCTCCTTCTGGGGCAGCATCATCGCCTTCCTGAAGTTGCAGGAGACCCTGCCCGGTCGACCGATCGGAATCGGAAAGCTGCAGCAGCCGCTCAACGGACTGCTCCTGATCGGTGCCGTCGCACTTGCCGTGATCATCGGTATCAAGGCGATCGACCCCTCCGGCGGAACCAGCCAGTGGTGGATCGTCGGTGTTCTCGTGCTCGCGGGTGTGCTCGGCCTGATGGTCGTACTGCCGATCGGCGGCGCCGATATGCCAGTCGTGATCTCGCTGCTCAACGCGCTGACCGGTCTGTCCGCAGCCGCTGCGGGCCTCGCCTTGAACAACCAGGCGATGATCGTGGCCGGCATGATCGTCGGTGCTTCCGGCTCGATTCTGACCAACCTCATGGCCAAGGCCATGAACCGCTCGATCCCGGCGATCGTGGCGGGCGGATTCGGTGGCGGTGCCGCAGCGGCAGTTGCGGGTGACGGCGAGGCGAAGACCGCGAAGTCCACGTCCGCAGCCGATGCGGCAATCCAGATGGCGTACGCAAACCAGGTGATCGTCGTTCCCGGGTACGGTCTGGCCGTCGCTCAGGCTCAGCACGCAGTCAAGGACATGGCCAAGCTGCTCGAATCGAAGGGTGTCGAGGTCAAGTACGCGATTCACCCGGTCGCAGGTCGTATGCCGGGCCACATGAACGTGCTCCTGGCCGAAGCCGACGTCGAGTACGACGCCATGAAGGAAATGGACGACATCAACGACGAGTTCTCACGCACCGACGTGACTCTCGTCATCGGCGCGAACGATGTCACCAACCCGGCGGCGCGTAACGATCCGTCCTCGCCGATTCACGGGATGCCGATCCTCAACGTGGATCAGTCGAAGGCCGTCATCGTTCTGAAGCGTTCGATGAACTCCGGTTTCGCCGGTATCGAGAACCCGCTGTTCTTCGCGGACACGACATCGATGCTGTTCGGCGATGCGAAGAAGTCGGTCTCCGAGGTCACCGAGGAACTGAAAGCCCTGTAAGCGGCTACGCCGCCTGTGCGCGGTTGACGAGTCTCAGGACTCGTCAACCGCGCACAGTTGTCAGTAGCGGCGTCGTGAGAAGGCGATCGCCGCGGTGTCCGGCCGAAGCTCTTCACGCTTCTTGGCACTCGGGGAATAGAGCATCACCGTCGACGCCACGAGCCACCAGACGGCAACGATTCCGAAGCTTGCCGTGATCCCGGTCAGCGACATCGGGGTGACCATCGTGCTGGCGCCTGCGATACCCAGCACAATTGCGAACCCGAGACCGCGAATCGCGGGGACGTACTGCGGGGCAGCAACCAGCAGAGCCGAACTCAGCACTGCGGCAATGGCAACGAGATGTCCGCTCGGCGAGATCGGCAAGGACGAGTCTCCCGCCCAGGTCTGTATCGAGGCGGACGTGAGGTTCGCGCCGACGCACAACGTCAGCACCGCACCGACCCCGAAGGGAAGCGTGCGGACAATCGCCACCACGGCAATCGCTGTGGTGGCCACGAGCATCGTGGTGACGTCGATGAGGCCGATCGCGGTATCGGCGAGCGGTCTCAATTGTTCGGGGAGGACGACGGGATTACCGCCAGGCTTGACGGTATAGAGCGCAAACAGGGCCACCGCGCCCACCATCGCCAAAGCTATCCGGTGAACGCTGTGACGCAGTCTGGTCTCCATTGCGGTTGTGGAGTCGGTTGCAGTCACGCGTCCTATCATGCATCCAAATCCTGAACGAATTATGAGATGGAACTGTGATCTTCGTCCGAGCGGATCGGGGTTCGGCGAACCGTACCGGCACCGGCCGCCGCGGCGAGAACGCAGACGAGCGGAACGAGCATCGCGACCGTCAGTGGAACGGCGATCGTGACCCAGCCGATGACCGCAGGCCCGGCGAGAAATCCCAGGTAGCCGAGTCCGACGACACGGGACATGTTGGTACCGGACGGTCCACTGCCGAGGTTGCCCGCCGTGGTGAAGATCTGGGGGACGCACCCTGACAATCCGACGCCGAAAAGCGCCCACCCGGCAAGTGTGAGCAAGATCTCGTTCGATGTGATGACCAGAATCAGACCGGTTGCCGCGACGAGCGCCCCGTACCGCACCACGGCAACCGGACCGAGGGCTCCGGCGACTCGGTCGGCGGTGAACCGGCCGAGGGTCATCGTCAACGAGAATGCACCGAACGCGAGCGCGGCGGTGGCGTCGCTCGTGCCCAGATGTTCCTTCATCTGGAGGGTGCTCCAGTCGTTCGCGACACCTTCCGACAGCATGAGAACGAAGGCGAGCGCGCCGAGCGCGAGGACTCGGCCGGAGAATCGTCCGTGGGCCTTCTGAGGATGTTGTCGACGGTGGGAGGGCTCACGGCGGCCGAGGAGTAGACGCCCGAAGACTGCGGTGGTCGCGACTCCCACGACAGCCGAGCATGCAAGCGTCGGCGCCGGGCCGAGGCCCAGTCCGAGAGTTGCGGCGCCGACGACGGAACCGGACACACCGCCGACCGAGAACAGCGCGTGGAAGGCCGACATGATCGGACGCCGGTAGTGCCGCTCCACTTCCACGGCCTGCGTGTTCATCGAGACGTCGAGGCTGCCGTTCGCGAACCCGAACAAGGCGAGTGCGAGCCCGAGGTGCCAGCCCTGGGTCGCGATTCCCGGGCCGACGGCAGTGACCGACAACAGGACGCCCGCTGCGAAGACCAGTCGTCGACTGCCGAACCGATCGGTCAGTGGCCCACTGAGCTGCATGCCCCCGATGGCGCCACACGCGAGGAGCAACAGCAGGGTGCCCAATGTCGAGTGGCTGATACCGATCTTGGACTCGATCGCAGGAATATGCACGACCCACAAGCCGAGCAGAAATCCGTTCACCCAGAAGATGCCGAATACGCCGATGCGTGCCCGCCGACGCAATGCGAGGCCGGGAGCTGTTGTCGTGCCGATCACGTGATCACAATTGGGCGATCATTCGGGCCGGATCCTCGAGCATGCCCCCGACCGCCGTGAGGAAGCGGGAGGCCTGCTCGCCGTCGAGTACGCGGTGATCGAAAGTGAGGGCCAGTGTCGTCAGCTCGCGCACGGCCACCTCTCCTTCATGAATCCAGGGTCGTTTCGATACGGAACCCAAGCATAGGATCGCGGCCTCGCCCGGATTGAGAATGGGGGTGCCGGTGTCGATTCCGAACGGTCCGACATTGGTGATCGAGATGGTTCCTCCGCTCAGGTCGGCGGGGGCCGTTCTCCCGACCCGGGCCGTGGCGACGAGTTCGGCGATCGAGCGGCACAACCCCGCGAGCGTTGCGTCCTGGGCGTTCTTCACGTTGGGAACGACGAGACCACGCTCGGTGGCCGCGGCGATTCCGAGATTGACCGAGCGGTGCTGCCGAACTTCCCCGGTCTCCTCGACCCAGGAAGAGTTGACTTCGGGCATGTCGCGAAGTGCCGTCACCGTGGCTTTCGCCACGAGAGTGAGCGGCGTCAGCGGAAGATCGGTGAAGGTGTCGAGGCGGCGAAGTCTGCTCAGAAGTTCCACGGAGCGGGTCACGTCGACAGTGAGGAACACGGTGGCCTGGGGCGCGGTGAACGCACTGTCGACCATCGCGGCCGCCATCTGCTTCCGTACGCCCTGGGGTCGAGTCGTGGCGCTTCGAGGTTCCTGGGAGCCCTCGATGTCCGCCGCCGTGACTGCGCCGCCGGGGCCGGTGCCGCGCACGGTGGTGAGGTCGATACCGCGGGCGCGTGCGGTCGCTCGGGCGGCGGGCGTGGCATCCGGGCGAACGGAGTCGGCGCTTCGCGGTGAAACTTGCGTCCGCCGGCGTCGGCTCGGGGGATCGGCGCCGGGGCCGTACCCGACGAGAACCTGATGTTCGTCGGGCGCAGCAGGCTCCTCGGCGGCCCCATCGATGGCGGCCGACTCCTCTGCAGCGATACGAATGATGGGCGTGCCCACCGGGACGGTGGTGGACGCTGCCACCAGGATTTCCTGGACAACTCCTGCGTACGGAGACGGAAGCTCGACGAGAGCTTTCGCGGATTCGACCTCTGCGATGACCTGGTTGAGTTCGACGCGATCTCCTACCCGAACCGACCACGAGACGATCTCTGCCTCGGTGAGTCCCTCGCCGAGATCGGGCATTCGGAATTCGTGTGGCACGGAGTTCTCCTTCCCATCCCTCTGCCGGTTCGGGCGTCAGGCGGCGAGGCTGCGGTCGACCGCGTCGAGAAGGCGGTCTGCGTCCGGCAGATGGTGCAGTTCCAGCTTCGCAGGTGGATAGGGGATGTCGAAACCTCCGACGCGGAGGACGGGAGCCTCGAGTTGGTAGAAGCATCGCTCGGATATGCGGGCGGCGATCTCGGCGCCCAATCCGAGGAAGGTCGGGGCTTCGTGGGTGACGACGAGTCGGCCGGTGCGGCGGACGGATTCTTCGATGGTGTCGAAGTCGATGGGGGAGAGCGACCTGAGGTCGATGACCTCGAGCGATCGGCCTTCTCCCTCGGCGATGGCTGCCGCCGAGAGTGCAGTCGCCACCATCGGGCCGTAGGCGACGACGGTGGCGTCGGTGCCGTGTTTGGCGATTCGTGCCTCGTGCAGTGGCAGATCCGGTGGTGCGGACAAGTCCACGTCGGCCTTGTCCCAGTACCGGCGTTTGGGTTCGAAGAACACGACCGGATCGTCGGACGCCACCGATTGCTGGATCATGTGGAACGCGTCGGCAGGGTTGCTGGGACTGACGACCCGGAGGCCGGCAGTGTGCGCGAAATAGGATTCGGGCGATTCCGAATGATGTTCGACAGCGCCGATCCCGCCGCCGAACGGGATGCGAATCGTGAGTGGAGCCCGGACGGCCCCACCCGTTCGATAGTGAATCTTCGCGACCTGGGACACGATCTGGTCGAAAGCCGGATAGACGAATCCGTCGAACTGTATTTCGCACACGGGCCGGTATCCGCGCAGAGCCATTCCGAATGCGGTGCCGATGATCCCGGACTCCGCGAGTGGGGTGTCGATGACGCGGTGGTCGCCGAAGTCCTTCTGCAGGGTGTCCGTGACTCGGAAGACGCCACCGAGTGCCCCCAAGTCCTCGCCCATGACGATCACCTTGCGGTCCCGTTCGAGGCTCAGTCTGAGCCCGGCACCGATTGCCGCGCCGAGTGCCAGTGTGGTCATGAGAGCACCTCCTGCTCGGATTCGAATCCGTCGAGATAGTCCGCGTACTCGGCGCTCTCCGCCGTCACGAGAGGGTGTGGCTCGCTGTAGACGTGTTCGAAAAGCGACGCCGGATCGGGGTCGGGCGCGTCCAGTGTCCCGGCCCGCAGGCGCTGAGCCACCTGGTCCGCGGTGTCGCGAACGTCGGTCTCGAAGTCCGCGCTCCACAGGGCTTCGCGTTCGAGGAGTCGGCGCATCCTCAGAATAGGATCGCGCGCCCGCCACGCTTCGGTCTCTGCTGCCGAGCGATAGCGCGTGGGGTCGTCGGAAGTGGTGTGGGGCCCCATGCGGTAGGTGATCGCCTCGATGAACCCCGGGCCACCACCGTCGCGGGCTCGTCGAGTTGCCTCGCGCGTGACCGCGAGAACGGCGAGGACATCGTTGCCGTCGACGCGTATGGAGGGAAGCCCGTGGCCGGCCGCCCGACCGGCAATGGGTACGGGACTCTGCAGCGACACCGGCTCGCTGATGGCGAACTGATTGTTCTGGCAGAAGAACACGACCGGCGCGTTGAAACTGCGGGCGAACACCATCGCTTCAGCCGTATCGCCCTGGCTCGTGGCTCCGTCGCCGAAATACGAAATGGTGGCGATATCGGCACCGTCCAGATGTGCCCCCATCGCGTATCCCGTGGCGTGGAGACTCTGCGCGCCCACCACGATCGCCGGGTTGGTGACGCCGACACTGTCCGGATCCCAGCCCGACAACGAACAACCGCGCCACATGAGGGTCATCGATGCGGGATCCACACCGCGGCAGTACGCGACGCCCTGCTCGCGGTAGCTGGTGAATGCGTAGTCGCCGGGCTCGAGCGCTCGCGCGGACCCCACCTGTGCGGCCTCCTGGCCAAGGGACGGTGCCCAGAGTCCGAGCTCGCCTTGGCGTTGGAGCGCCGTGGCCTCGGTGTCGATGCGTCTGGTGACGACGAGGTCGCGGTACAGGCTGCGGAGTTCGTCGCCGCCCACATCTGCGACCAGCCGTGCGTAATCGGGGCGGTGTACGCGTCTGCCATCGGGCTGGACGAGTTGGATCGGATACGAGATCTTGTCGATCATCGCCAACACCTCCCTGCGGCGGCGGGACGGCCTCGTGAGCTGTGACGCCGTTAATGTGTCCTACTTCACAGCATCCTCTTCGGAGCGGACTGCGCAAGTGCTGGGTTGGGAATTGGGCAGAATGCACGACCCAAAGTCTTTGAACCCTGGCAGACTGCGAAGAATGAGCAGTCTGGATGCAACCGATGCACGTTTGTTGCTCGCGTTGTCCGAGAGTCCTCGTGCGACTGGTGTGGAGTTGGCTGCCCGTCTGGGTCTGTCACGGAACACGGTGCAGGCGAGACTCGCGCGATGGGAGAGTTCCGGCGCGTTGGGGGTGATGAATCGACGAGTGGACCCGCGTGCGCTCGGCTATCCGTTGTCCGCGTACGTGGCCACCAGGGTCGATCAGCACCGGCTCGACGACGTCGTATCCGATCTTGCCGACATCCCCGAGGTGGTGGAGGTGTCGGGTATGACCGGCCAGACGGACCTTTCGGTCAAGGTGGTGGCGCGGGATGCGGACGACCTGTACCGCCTCGCCGGATTGATCCTGGAAATTCCAGGGGTGGAGCGAACGAACATGGCCCTCGTCATGCGTGAACTCGTCGGCCCGAGGTTGACCCCGCTGCTCGAGCGTCTGGCAGGCCGGGAGTCGGCGCTCACGACCGGGGGATCAGTGCGCGACGAGGAACAGGATCAGGACCAGCGCAGCAAGGGCGGCGAAGACCACAGCGGGTAGGGAGGTTGCGCGCGTATCGGGATTGCCGTAATCGCCGTGCTTGACATGAAACCCGGTCGCCGCGAGACCGAGGAGGAGAAGGCCGGCCGCTGCGACAGCACCGATGGGCCACACGAAGATGCCGATGAGCAGGCCCACGCCACCGGCGATCTCGGCGCCGCCGATCATGCGCACCTGGTTCGCTACGAGACCACGTGACCGGAGTGAACTCCACACGGTGCCCTGCAATCGGATTTTGGGAAGGCTTACCGCCAAGGAAGCGATGGCAAGGACCACAGCGCACACGATGAGAACTACATTCACGTCCGGTCTCCGTTCTCTTCTGGGGCGAACTACCGATGCCACATTATGCGGGTGCCGCGACAAAACCTGGGGTTCGGGATCTGGGCCGCACAGCGTGTCGAACGGTTAGCATCGTCGGCGTGACTGTCGTGGGACTGAACGAAGATGCCGTGACCGCGTGGATAAACGGGCTCGGTGTGGGCGCGATAGCGCCCCTGACCTTCGAGCGGATCGGAAACGGTCAGTCGAATCTGACCTACTCGGTGTCGGATTCGGGTGGCGGGCGTTGGGTCCTGCGTCGGCCTCCGCTCGGACACATCCTCTCCTCGGCTCACGATGTGGTGCGTGAGCACAGGATTCTGTCCGCTCTCCAGGGCTCGGCAGTGCCGGTCCCGAAAATCCTTGCACTCACCGAGGACCCGGAGATCACGGACGCGCCGCTGGTGCTCATGAGTTTCGTGGACGGTGTGGTGATAGACGGAGTCCCTACGGCCGAGAGACTGACCCCCGAGCAGCGTGGCGAGATCGGTCTTGCACTGACCAGGGCGCTCGCGCACATCCACTCCGTGGACCTCGACGACGCTGGTCTCACCGATCTGGCGAGCCGGAAGCCTTTCGCCGCACGTCAGCTCAAGCGCTGGTCCACCCAGTGGGAGCAGTCGAAGACTCGCGAGGTTCCCGAAGTGGACCGGCTCGCAGACGTGTTGCAGCGCAACATTCCCGATCAGCACGAGGTGTCACTCGTGCACGGCGACTTTCATCTGAACAACGTCATCGTCGCCCCCGAGGAGGGGGAGGTACGGGCAGTGGTGGACTGGGAGTTGTGCACGCTGGGGGATCCGCTCGCGGACATCGGCGCGCTCCTTGCGTACTGGCCGCAGCGCGGCGAAGAACACGTTGCCGGGCCGTTCATGGCATCCACTCTCGATGGCTTCCCGAACCGGGCCGAACTGGTCGAGTCCTACGCCCACGAAACAGGTAGAGACGTATCGGACGTGGGATATTGGCACGTTCTCGCCTTGTGGAAGCTGTCGATCATCGCCGAGGGTGTACTCCGTCGAATTCTCGACGACCCACGAAACGAGGCCGAACACGGTGGCCCGACCGCCAAACTTGTCGACGGCATCGTCGCTCGTGCGGTGGCGACTGCCGAAGCCGAAGGTCTTTCCTAGGTCTCGGTCTGTTCCTTGACCACCAGAAGTGTCGCCGCGCTGCGGATCTCGGCGGGGATCGGGACCGGCGCCCGTGTCTTCGCATCGACATACACGTGAACGAACCGGCCGAGTGCGGCGGGCTCGAGAACGCCGTCGTCGTCGCGAAAGATCGCCAGCGCGTACACGATGCTGCGGTTGCCGAGTCGCTCGATGGACAGTCCCACCTGTAGTCGATCGGGAAAAGACAACTCGCTGAGGTACTTGCACGAGGTCTCCGCGACGACGCCGATCGCGGGCAGATCGCGAATGTCGACCCCGGTAGTCGCCATCAGCCAGGCGTTCACGGCAGTGTCGAAGTACGAGTAGTACGTGACGTTGTTGACGTGCCCGTAGTGGTCGTTGTCGTCCCATCGCGTCGGGACCGGCCACAGGGCAGGAAAGTCGGCCGCGGTGGGCAGGGGTTTCGGCTGGATGTCGGTCACGAGTCCGACACTAGCGCCTGGTTTCGGGCGTAGGGGCGGCCCCAGTCGGCGATTCTGCCCGAAGTGGCGACCGCGTTTCTGTCAGGATGGAGTCATGTCGAATCCAGTCGTGATCGATGTCCGTGAACTCGCCGACCTGATCGAATCCGGTACCCCGCCTGTGATCTTGGACGTGCGCTGGGCACTCGGCGATGCGGACGGCGCTCAGCACTATCTGGACGGCCATGTGCCCGGCGCGGTGTTCGTCGACCTCGACACCGAATTGGCCGATCCGCCGTCGCCCGCTCGTGGTCGTCACCCGCTGCCTGCCATCGACCGATTGCAGACGGTGGCGCGGTCATGGGGTATCGGCGATTCGGACACCGTGGTCGTGTACGACGCGACCGGCAACCTGGCGGCTGCCCGTGCCTGGTGGTTGCTTCGGTGGGGAGGGCTCACCGACGTTCGTCTACTCGACGGCGGGGTGTCCAGTTGGACCGAAGCTGGTCGCGAACTTGCGGCCGGGCCTGGCGAGATCCCGATTCCCGGCACGGTCACTCTGTCCGGTGACAGCATGCCGGTGGTCGGCATCGAGGAGGCGGCCTCGTGGCCCGAAAGTGGCACGCTGATCGATGCGCGCGCCGCGGAACGGTTCGCCGGCGATACCGAGCCGATCGATCCGCGTGCGGGGCACATACCCGGCGCCGTGAATCTGCCGACGGCTTCCAACATCGACGACCGCGGACTCTTTCTGTCGAAGGCGGCGTTGTCCGAGCGCTTTCGGGATGTGCGCGAGCCCGTCGCCGTCTACTGCGGCTCCGGTGTCAATGCAGCGCACCAGATTGCGGCGCTCGAGATCGCCGGGGTCGACGCGGCTCTGTTCCCCGGTTCGTGGTCGCAGTGGTCGAATGACGACGAGCGCGAGGTTGCGGCCGGGCGGTGAGCTCGGCGATCACGACCGTGAGAACTCCGAGGCGCGGGTGACCTGCTCGGCGCTCGGGCGAACCCCGGTGTAGAGCGCGAACTGCTCGGCTGCTTGCAATGCGATGACCTGTGCGCCGGTGATGACGGTCTTCCGGTCTGCGGTGGCGCGGCGAACCAGCGGAGTATCCGGGGGCATCGCAACGACGTCGAACACCACCTGAGCGGCCGTGATTGCCGCTTCCGCGAACGGGAGGCGCTCGGAGTCTGCTCCGCCCGTCATTCCGACAGGCGTGGTGTTGATCAACAGTCCACGTGCGTCTTCGCCGAGGTCGGAGGTCCATGTGAATCCGTAGCGCTCGGCCAGAGCTTGCCCGGTCTCGGCGTTGCGAGAGACCACCACGACGTCGCGGAATCCGTGATCTCGCAGTGCTGCGACGACGGCCTTCGCCATGCCGCCGCTGCCTGCTACCGCCACCGACAACGACGTCTGAAGTGCGTTCTCGCGGAGAAGCTGAGCGACCGCCTCGTAGTCGGTGTTGTAGGCGTGCAGTACGCCGTCCTCGTTGACGACGGTGTTGACGGAGTCGATGGCCGACGCCGAATCGTGCATGACGTCGACGAATTCGATGATTCGTTCCTTGAACGGCATGGACACCCCACATCCTCGAATACCGAGCCCACGGATCCCGGCGACTGCGGCGGCCAGATCCGTGGTGGTGAATGCCTTGTAGACGTAGTTCAGCTCGAGCTCGTCGTACAGATAATTGTGAAACCGAGTGCCGATGTTGCTCGGGCGTCCGGAGAGCGAGATGCAGAGTTGAGTGTCCTTGTCGAGCATCATCTCGTCGACTCTAGTTCCTCCTCGAGTGCTCGCGGATCAGCCGTGGGTGTGCAGCTTCTCGTAGGCTGCCCGCTCTGCGTCGTGACGCTTCGCAGCCTTGGGATTCTCGAGGTCGGGTGGAAGGCCGTGACGCTCGAGACGCCTGGAGCGGTTCTGCGCCATGTAGGCGACGCTGTAGAACATCGCGAGAATGACGCCGAGGAGCGTCATCGAGGCATTGAGCCACAGCGGCCCGGGGAACAGGAAGAACACCGCGAAGATGGGTAGGAAGGGGACCATTCCTCGCACGAGGTGACGGGGGACTGCCCAGTCGCCGACGAGGTCGTTGCGAACCCAGTCCTGCATGGAGTCCGGTAACTTTCGGCCGAAGCAATACCCCAGCCACTGCAGGGGGCCGGGCCGTCCACGCTGCTTCATGGGAGTCCCTTCTTCGTGTCGAGTGCGCCGCTTGCGAGGGCGGCTGCGTTGACGCGGGTGAGCACGCGATGGAGTTCTTCGAGCTCGGCCGGATCGACACCGAGAGCCTCGATCACTGCCGGCGGCACCTTCTCGGCCTCGGTGCGCAGAGCCTTTCCCGAGTCGGTGAGCTCCACGACGAGCTGTCTCTCGTCCTGGCGGCTACGGGTGCGGACGAGGAGGCCCGATGCTTCGAGTCGTTTCAGAAGGGGCGAGAGGGTGGGTGAATCAAGTTGCAGCGCTTCACCGATGGCCTTCACGGACATGGGTGACGTTTCCCATAACGCGAGCATCACCAGGTACTGCGGGTGAGTGAGGCCCATGGGCTCGAGGATGGGCCGATAGACGCCGAGCACCGCGCGGTTCGTGACTGCGAGCGCAAAACACACCTGCCTGTCGAGGGCGAGCGGATCGGTCTCTTGGGCGGTGGACATGCCATGATGCTACCAAATAGTTAGTGCACGAACTATTCGTGCAATATTCAATATCGGTGATCACTCGCACGTCCGGGCGATCGTGGTGAATGCATCTGCGTCGGCTCTGGTGATCGGCAGGGCGTACTGCACGGCTACGGTCAGATATTTTCCGGCGTAGAAGCAGTGATATGCGGGATTCGGTGGCAACCACTGAGAGGGAGTGCCGTCGCTCTTGCGGAGGTTGTCGGGGCCGTTGACCGCCAGAAGATTGAACGCGATGTCGTTGGCGAATCTTGCGCGCACATCCCGAGGCCATTGGAACGCACCCATGTCCCAGGCAGCTGCGAGCGGATAGACATGATCGATCTGGACGGCTCTCGCGTTCGACTTGTCGAACGCGAGGGACTCGCCCGAGTACGGATCCGGCAGTATCCCGCTCAGAACGACGCAATCTCCGGTTCCATCGCGGAACGTCGTGGCATGAAGGCTCAGCGCCAACACGTTGTTTCGGGTGTCACACCCGTCCCGCCCACCTTCGGCGTCCTGGTCGTCCGACCACGCCGGACCGTAGACACAGGCCTTGCCGGACGTGCAGGCGCGCTCGTATCCCACCGCGTGTGGCCGCCGATCGACGATGCGAACGGAAGCTAGAAGCGCCTCGATCTCGGTGCGAGTGGGGCTTCCAGGAGCGGGTGCGACCGAGGTGAACTCTCCGAATACGGTGCCGCAGCCGCCGAGGACAGCGGCGGCGAGCATTGTCGCGGCGACCCCCACCACAAGCAGACGACGAACATTCATGCGTCCCCCCCCGGGCGCTGAAAGAACAACCGAACATCGGTTGGCAGGAACAGTAGCCCGCGGCCCCGACAGTCCGGTCAGGTCACTTCGATGACCACTTTCCCTGTGGAATGACCCGACTCGACGAGGGACAGGGCTTCGCCTGCCCTTGTCAGTGGCATCGAGGTTCGAACGTGCGGATCGATATCGCCCGAGGCCACGAGAGCTGCGATCGTCGTGAACACCGCGGTCGTCCGTCTGCGAACCACACCGGAGCCGCCGAGGTCCTGGGCGGACAAGCTGTTTCCGATGCTGATCAACCGCGATGGTTCGGTGACGAGGCCGGAGAGTTCGGCAAGCTCGGCGCCGACCACGTCGAACACGGCGTCGATCTCGATCGGTCGTGCGCCGCGTACGCGAGTGGGCAAATCCGGGCCCGACTCGATCCAGGTCGCACCGAGTGATTCCACCTGCTGCTTCTTGGCGGGTCCGGCTGCGGCGACGACGCGAGCCCCGCTGGCGGTGGCCAACTGGACAGCTGCGAGTCCGACACCTCCTCCGGCGCCGACGACCAGCAAGGTTCCGCCCGCGGGAACGCTCAGCTGCGCCAGTGCGTCGTAGGCGGTCCCGATCGCGACAGGAATCACGGCAGCGTCGGCGAACGACACCGATTCGGGCTTCTCGGCGGTCGACGCCGCATTCGTGACCGTGTACTCGGCATATCCACCGAAGCCGGTCGCCGTCGAGCCGAACACCTGGTCACCCACGGCGAATCCGTCGACTCGCTCGCCGACCGCCGTCACCACGCCCGAGACCTCGCGACCGAGAACGGCGGGAAGCGTCACCGGAATGGTGTCCTTCCTCGTCCCTTCGCGCACCTTCCAGTCGGCGGGGTTCACACCTGCGGCATGAACCGCGATCAGAAGCTGACCTGGACCGGGTTCGGGTGTGGCGACTTCGAGCAGCTGTTGCGTCTCGGGTCCGCCGTATTCGGTGAAGCAGTATGCGACTGGCATGACACCTACTGTGCCACCGGCGTCGACCGTGCTCGATTGGGATGGTCGGGACCACCTGATTGGATGGTCTGATGCTGCACGGTTTGTGGACACCCGGTTCGGGACTGCTGCTGTGGGTGGACGGGCAGGAGTCGCCGGGATCGGGGGCGGGTCAGGAGTCCGACGGTCCGGATAGTTCGGACAACGTCGTGGACCGGGTCCTGCGACGCAAGTTTCGCCACCGGGCGACAGTGCCCATGCCGACCCGGACCGGTGTCGATCCGGTCGAATGGCCGGCGATCGCGTTGGCTCCGTCGGACGCCGCGGATTTTCTCCTCGCGATGCCGCCGCGCGACCCCCGTATCTCGGGGGACCTGGCCTATGTTGCGCACATTGCCAGAGGAATCGAGCGGTGGGCGAGCGCCGGCCGAGTTGTTCCCGGCCTTCGCCGCGCCGACGGTGACTGGTGGCCGCGATGGGAACTGGTGGGCGGTGAACAGCAGCGCGCCTGGCGCACCGAACTGGCGGTGGCGATGCCGGCGGTGCAGCGTCACGACGGGGGACCGCGAGCCGTCCTCGACGACCTGTTGGCCGAGTTGACCGACCCGATCGTGCGCGGCCGTCTCGATGCTCGCGATCCGGACGATTCGATGCTGGCCGCCCTCGTTCGCGGAGACCCGTTCGACGAGGGCACTGCGAAGCTGTCGGGCGATCTGGAGCGATGGCGAGCCAGTTTGAAGGTCGACGAGCCCGAACTCGTTCTGCGGCTGCTCGAGCCGGAAGGCGACGACGAGCCCGACGAGGCGCTGTGGCGCCTGCAGGTCTGTCTGAGGATCGAGGGGGAAGCTCCCGAACCGGTTCCGTTGCACCGCACGGATCGGATGCGCCTGCAGTTGGGGGTCACCAAGCTCACCGAGGCGGTGGCCGCGTATCCGCGGCTCGAGGACGTGCCGAGCGCGCCGGACAGCCTCGACCTGATGCTGCCCACCGCCGTAGTGATAGATCTGGTGACGCACGGCGCGATCGCATTGCAGGAGAAGGGGATTCAGCTACTGTTGCCCCGGGCATGGAAGGCAGCTTCGCCTTCCATGCGTCTGAAGGTCGCTGCTCCGGGTTCGCCGATCTCCGCCGAGGATCGTGCGGTGGGCAAGGATCAACTCCTCGAGTACGAGTGGGAGCTCGCGATCGGCGACGAGGTCCTCACCGCAGACGAGATGGCCCGGCTGGTGAACGCCAAGAGTGGCCTCGTTCGCTTGCGGGGTGAGTGGGTGCGCGCGGACCCGGACGTGTTGTCGCGCGCGGCGAGATACGTGTCCGAACGAGGCGGCGGTGGCGAGCGCGGAATCCTCGAACTGCTGAAGGAATTGATCGACGACGATCTCCGGGATCTGCCGGTCGAGGAGATCGAGGCGTCGGGATGGATTCGTGCCCTGCTGGACGAGAACGTCCGGCCCGAGAGTGTGGGTGTGCCGGACGGGCTGAACGCGACACTGCGGCCGTACCAGCAGCGCGGACTGGACTGGTTGGCGTTCATGAGCGATGCCGGGCTCGGCGCGGTTCTGGCCGACGACATGGGGCTCGGCAAGACGGTTCAGCTACTTGCCCTCCTCGCGCACGAACGTTCGGCGACCCCGACGCTGCTCGTGTGCCCGATGTCGGTGGTCGGCAATTGGCAACGCGAGGCCGCACGCTTCGTGCCGGCGCTGCGGGTACTGGTCCATCACGGGTCCGGGCGTAAAGCCGGCGAAGCGTTCATGCAGGCGGTCGCGGAGAGTGATCTGGTCATCACGACGTATTCCCTTCTCGCCCGCGACCTGGCGCATCTGAAAGAACAAACTTGGCGGCGGATCGTTCTCGACGAGGCTCAGCACGTCAAGAACCCCAAGACTTCTCAGGCCAGGGCAGCACGCAGTATCGTCGCCGATCATCGAGTCGCCATGACCGGTACACCTGTCGAGAACCGTCTCGACGAATTGCGTTCCATTCTCGATTTCGTCAACCGTGGGATCCTCGGGTCGGACTCGATGTTTCGTAAGCGATTCGTCGTCCCGATCGAGCGGGACAAGGACGAGAACGCGGTGGCGCGACTGCGAGCCGTCACGTCGCCGTTCGTGCTCAGGCGAGTCAAGACCGACCCTGCCGTCATCAGCGATCTGCCCGACAAGATCGAGATGACGATGCGTGCCAACCTCACGGCCGAGCAGGCCGCTCTCTACCGGGCGGTGGTGGACGACATGCTGGCGCAGATCAAGGACAAGAAGGGGATCAAACGAAAAGGTGTGGTGCTGGCGGCACTGACCAAACTCAAGCAGGTATGCAATCACCCCGCGCACTTCCTGCACGACGGCTCGACGGTGTTGAAGCGTGGGAGGCATCGGTCGGGCAAGCTCGGCTTGATAGAAGACATCGTCGACTCGGTGATCGCCGAAGGCGAGAAGGTGCTGCTGTTCACGCAGTTTCGTGAGTTCGGCGACTTGGTCGTGCCCTTCCTGTCGGAGCGTTTCGACACCAGCGTCCCGTTCCTGCACGGAGGAGTGACGAAGAGCGGACGCGACGCCATGGTGGCGAACTTCCAGTCGCCCGAGGGACCGCCCGTGATGGTGCTGTCCCTCAAGGCGGGCGGCACCGGTCTCAATCTGACGGCGGCCAATCACGTCGTGCACATGGACCGTTGGTGGAATCCTGCCGTCGAGAATCAGGCCACGGACCGCGCGTTCCGGATCGGGCAGCGGCGTGACGTGCAGGTGCGCAAACTGGTGTGTGTGGGCACGTTGGAAGAGAAGATCGACTTGATGATCGCCACCAAGCAGGAGTTGGCGGATCTCGCAGTCGGAACAGGCGAGAACTGGGTGACCGAGATGAGCACCGAACAATTGAGCGACCTGTTGCAACTCGGCGACGAGGCGGTGGGGGAGTGAGCCCCGCAGAGCGCGGACCGTACTTCGGGCAGTTCGGTAAGCCCCGAAAGGTGCGCGGCGGACTCGATGCAGTGTCGCGGCGAGGTGGATTCGGGCGCAGTTGGTGGGGTCGCGAATTCGTGGGCACCATCGACTTGATCGCCGACAAGAGTCGGATGGCCCGGGGTCGCACCTACGCGAGGTCGGGGCAGGTGTTGTCCCTCGATATCGCAGCAGGTGTCGTGTCAGGCGAAGTGCAAGGCAGTCAGATTCATCCGTTCACGGCAACGGTGACGATCCCCGTTCTCGACGACGACCGAATCAACGCGCTCACCGAGCAGGTTCGCAGGGCGCCCGGAAGTCTCTCGACGCTCGCGGGTGGAAAGGTGCCGCAGATTCTCGGTCCGGCGCTGTTGCCGAGGGGGCCGTCCGAGTTGCAGTTCGACTGCACCTGCCCGGATGTCGGCTGGCCGTGCAAACACGCTGCCGCCCTCGCCTATCTGACGGCCGAACGGATCGACGAAGATCCGTTGCAGATCCTGCGGCTTCGCGGGGTGGACCTCGACTTGCTCATGGAGGGTGTGGCCGACCCGGGGGGAGTGTCAGGCGAGCCGGGGGAGTTCGACGACGACTGGTTCGGAGACCGGGCGAAGCTGCCCGCGCTGCCGCGGCCGGAGTCGCGGCCGGCAATCGACGATCTCGACCCAGGGTTGCTGCGACGCGCGCTTCGGTCGCTGTGCGAGGACGACCGTGAACTCGAGGGCAAGGTCGGCGAGCTGAAGCGGCTGTACGACCGACTTCGGTGACTCGCGTGCCGAGGGGAGACTACGGCCGTCTGATGAGAATGGCGGCCAGCCCGAGAGCGGCGCCGTCTTCTACCACTGCTGCCTGCCAATCGGGGGCGTGGCGGCCTGCCCATCGTCTCCAGCGGGCGCCGCCGAACGACCCGGCCACGGCTCCGACGGCCCCGAGGCAAAGTGCCGCAGCAGTCGAGGTCTCGTCGCGGAGTGACAGTGCCCGGGCGCCGAGTGCGCCGGCGACCACTCGACCCGAGAGTGCGGGAGGTGACAGGCGCGACGGAATCCTGGGATGCTTGTCGGCAGCAATCTCACCGCTGACCAGCAGCGCGGAGGTAACAACGTTCCGAGTGCGCAGTGGTGTCGCCCTGCGGACCAGAAGTGCGGTGGCGAGCCCTGTCGAACTGCGAAGTCCGCTCGCAAATCCAATGGCGGTGAAACGGAGTGTTGCGGCGGCCGTCACCCGGTGGGGATCGCGGAGGGCGTTCATGACCCAGCAGTACCCGGAGCATCGACGAGCAAACCGGCGTCGCGAGGTATAGACATACATGGACATCCAACTATAGGATGAGCGACATAAATTGCGGGGTGCATCCGTGCTCCCCTGTAACACACTTCCGAGCAGGAAATCCTGAGCAAGGACGGGTCGCAATCATGGTTCGAGAGCTCTCCCACTTCATCGGCGGCAAGCAGGTCCCCGGCGCATCCGATCGGTTCGCGGACGTCTTCGATCCCAACACCGGCCAGGTCCAGGCGCGGGTCCCGTTGGCGAATCAGGAAGAGACCGAGGCCGTCATCGCCAACGCAGCCGAAGCGCAGCTCGAGTGGGCTGCGTTCAATCCGCAGAAGCGCGCCCGCGTTCTCATGAAGTTCGTTCAGTTGGTGCACGACGAGATGGATTCGCTCGCACGGCTGCTGTCGTCCGAGCACGGCAAGACCATCCCCGATGCAAAAGGCGACATCCTGCGCGGTCTCGACGTCATCGAGTTCTCGATGGGCGCCCCGCACCTGCTCAAGGGCGAGTACACCGAGTCGGCAGGTACCGGAATCGACGTCTACTCGATGCGTCAGCCGCTCGGCGTGGTCGCGGGCATCACGCCCTTCAACTTCCCGGCGATGATTCCGCTGTGGAAGGCCGGCCCGGCACTGGCGGCCGGAAATGCGTTCATTCTCAAGCCGTCCGAGCGCGATCCTTCGGTGCCCTTGCGCCTGGCCGAGCTGTTCCTCGAAGCGGGTCTGCCTGCCGGTGTCTTCAACGTCGTCAACGGCGACAAGGAAGTTGTCGACGTGTTGCTCACGGACGAGCGCGTCAAGGCGATCGGATTCGTCGGTTCCACCCCGATCGCGCAGTACATCTACGAGACCGCTGCCGCGCACGGCAAGCGCGCGCAGTGCTTCGGTGGCGCCAAGAATCACGCAATCGTGATGCCGGACGCAGATCTCGACGAGGTGGCGGACGCCCTCATCGGGGCAGGCTACGGCTCGGCTGGCGAACGGTGCATGGCAATCTCCGTGGCCGTGCCCGTCGGTGAGGAGACCGCTGATGCTCTCGTCGCCAAACTGAAGGAGCGAGTCGGCGGCCTCACGATCGGTCGTAGCGACGACGAAGGCGCCGACTTCGGTCCCCTGGTCAGCAAGGCCGCCGCCGACCGCGTGGACGAGTACATCCAGATCGGTATCGAAGAGGGCGCCGAGGCAGTGGTGGACGGTCGCGGCTTCACGCTGGAGGGCCACGAGGACGGCTTCTTCGCGGGCGCCACCCTTTTCGACAAGGTCACCCCCGAGATGCAGGTCTACAAGGAAGAAATCTTCGGCCCGGTGCTGTTGGTGGCCCGCGCCGCAGACTACGAAGAGGCCCTGCGACTTCCGTCCGATCACGAGTACGGCAACGGCGTTGCGATCTTCACCCGTGACGGTGACACGGCACGAGACTTCACCAACCGCGTCAACGTGGGAATGGTCGGAGTCAACGTGCCGATTCCCGTGCCGATCGCCTACCACACGTTCGGCGGGTGGAAGCGGTCCGGCTTCGGCGACCTCAATCAGCACGGACCCGACTCGTTCCGCTTCTACACCAAGACCAAGACGGTGACGCAGCGGTGGCCATCCGGCACGAAGGAACAGGCCGACCACTTCGTCATCCCGACGATGAACTGATCGGACTCGTCATGTTCACCTTGACCGATGACGAGCGGGCGATTCGTGACACGGCCCGCGACTTCGCGGCCGAGCACCTCGCGCCGAATGCAGTCGAATGGGATCAGACCAAGCACTTTCCGGTCGACGTTCTCCGCAAGGCGGCATCCCTCGGAATGGGCGGAATCTACATTCGCGAGGACGTGGGTGGATCCGAACTGACCCGCGTGGATGCGGCGCGGATCTTCGAGGAACTGGCGAAGGGCGACCCGTCGATCGCTGCCTACATCTCCATTCACAACATGGTGGCGTGGATGATCGATCGGTTCGGCAGTGACGAGCAGCGCCACACCTGGCTGCCGGATCTGTGCTCGATGGATCGGTTGGGCAGCTATTGCCTCACCGAGCCGGGCGCGGGAAGCGACGCCGCAGCGCTCAGTACCAAAGCTGTTGCCGACGGGGACGACTACGTTCTCGACGGCGTGAAGCAGTTCATCTCCGGGGCGGGAACTTCGGACGTGTACGTCGTGATGGCCCGCACCGGGGAACCGGGGCCGAAGGGTATCTCGGCGTTCATCGTGCCCAAGGATTCGCCGGGGCTGTCGTTCGGCCCCAACGAGGTGAAGATGGGGTGGAACGCTCAGCCGACGCGCCAGGTGATCTTCGAGGGCGTGCGCGTCCCCGCTGCCAATCTTCTCGGCGAACTCGGCGGCGGATTTCGCATCGCGATGTCCGGGCTGAACGGCGGACGACTCAACATCGCGGCCTGTTCGGTGGGCGGCGCGCAGACGGCACTCGACAAAGCCGCAGCATATCTGGTGGATCGCAAAGCATTCGGATCGTCGCTCATCGATTCTTCGGCGCTGCAATTTCAGCTTGCAGACATGCGAACGGAACTGGAGGCCGCCCGGACCTTGCTGTGGCGGGCGGCGGACGCCTTGCAGGTGGGCGCACCGGACGTCGTCGAACTCTGCGCGATGGCCAAGCGCTTCGGCACCGACACCGGTTTCGACGTCGCCAACAAGGCGCTGCAGATGCACGGTGGATACGGCTATCTTGCGGAGTACGGGATCGAAAAGATCGTCCGGGATCTGCGCGTGCATCAGATCCTCGAAGGCAGTAACGAGATCATGCGGGTGGTGGTCGCCCGTAGCGTGGTCTCGGCAGCGAAGAGCGCCACCGGAAAACAAGGAGCGGCATGACTGGTAACGAGGCCGAGGTTCTCATCGAAAAGCGTGACGGCCTCGGCCTGATCACTCTCAACCGCCCGAAGTCGATCAACGCGCTCAATCATGCGATGGTGCAGCAGATCGCGGCAGCCTTGCTCGAATGGTCGAACGACGACGACGTACGCGCGGTGGTCCTGTCCGGCGCAGGTGAACGCGGCTTGTGCGCGGGCGGCGACATCGTGTCGATCTACCACGACGCGAAGAGCGGTGGCACGGGGTCGCTCGATTTCTGGCGCGACGAGTACATCCTCAACGCCGCGATCGCCAACTACGCCAAGCCCTACATCGCACTGATGGACGGGATCGTGATGGGTGGCGGAGTCGGGGTGTCCGCGCATGGCAGCGTTCGCGTGGTCACCGAGCGCTCCATGATCGGGATGCCCGAGACGGGTATCGGTTTCGTTCCCGATGTGGGGGGTACCTATCTGCTCTCGCGGGCTCCCGGTGAGCTGGGCACGCACATCGCGCTGACCACAGCGCGGCTGAGCGCGGGAGATGCGATCGCGTGCGGCTTCGCCGATCATTTCGTGCCGTCCGAGAAATTGGACGAGTTCGTCGCTGCCGTGGCGAGTACCTCGGTGGAGGACGCTCTCGCTGCCTTCTCCCAGCCCGCGCCCGCTTCGGATCTGATTGCGCAGCAGAGCTGGATCGATGCCGCGTACTCGGCCGAGACGGCGCCGCAGATCGTGGGGCGGCTGCAGAGCAGCGGAGTGGCAGGAGCGGAGAAGGCTGCGGAGCAGATCCTCGCGAAGTCGCCAACCTCGGTGACGGTCACCCTTCGGGCACTGCGGCAGGCTCGCGAACTCGGCAGCCTCGAAGAAGTGCTGGACCAGGAGTTTCGGGTGTCCACAGCGGCCCTTGCTTCGCACGATCTCGTCGAGGGAATCCGTGCGCAGGTCGTGGAGAAGGACCGCAATCCGAAGTGGTCCCCGGCGCAGTTGTCGGATGTCGATGCCGAACAGGTGAATTCGTACTTCGCCCCACTCGGTGATCGTGAACTCGGATTGACACAGACATATGCGGCGCAGATCGGCAGCGCCGGGAATGACAATGCTCGGGAAGGACGATAATGAGTAAGAAAGTTGCGTTCCTCGGTCTCGGCCACATGGGTGGCCCCATGGCCGCGAACCTGGTTGCCGCAGGATTCGATGTGACCGGGTTCGATCTCGCGCCCGCTGCCCTCGAACAAGCCACGGCGGACGGTCTGTCGATTGCAGATTCGGCAGTCTCCGCGGTCGACGGTGCGGACGTGGTGATCACGATGCTGCCCAGCGGCAAGCACGTCCTCGGTTTGTACGACGAGATCGTCCCCGCCGTGAAGCCGGGAACGCTGTTCATCGACAGTTCCACCATCGATGTGGCGGATGCGCAGGCGGCGCACAAGCGTGCGATCGACGCCGGTCACAGCGCGGTGGACGCGCCGGTCTCGGGCGGCGTCGTGGGCGCGACCGCCGGAACTCTGGCATTCATGGTCGGTGGCTCGGTCGAGGAGTTCGAGTCGGCCAAGCCCCTTCTGGACGTGATGGGCCGCAAGGTCGTTCATTGCGGTGATGCGGGCGTCGGACAGGCCGCGAAGCTGTGCAACAACATGATTCTCGGCGTCTCGATGATTGCAGTGAGCGAGGCGTTCGTCCTGGGGGAGAAGCTGGGACTCACCAATCAGGCCCTGTTCGACGTCGCGTCGAACGCATCAGGCCAGTGCTGGGCGCTCACCACCAACTGCCCGGTTCCCGGCCCGGTACCGACGAGCCCGGCGAACAACGACTACCAGCCCGGATTCGCAGTCGCTCTGATGGACAAGGACCTGGGGCTGGCCACCAATGCGTTGCGTGCCAACGGCGTCGATGCCGAGCTGGGATTGCGCGCGGCCGAGCTCTACGGCAAGTTCAACGAGGCCGGATCCGGTGGACGCGACTTCTCCGCGATCATCGACGACATCCGGGATCGATCAGCAAAGAATTCCAGTGAGGTGGACAAGTGACCGAATTCGACAGCATCCTGCTCGAGCGCAAGGGCCGCGTCGGGATCATCACCCTGAACCGGCCCAAGGCACTCAACGCGTTGAACTCGGAGCTGATGCGTGAGGTCGTCGCCGCGACAGAAGAACTCGAGGCGGACGACGGTATCGGTGCAATCCTGATCACCGGCTCGGACCGCGCGTTCGCGGCCGGCGCAGACATCAAGGAGATGGCGCCGAAGACGTACATGGACATGTACCTGAACGACTTCTTCGCAGGCTGGGAACGGTTGGCGAAGGCGCGTAAGCCCACGATCGCGGCGGTTTCCGGCTACGCACTCGGCGGCGGCTGCGAACTTGCCATGCTGTGCGATGTCCTTCTCGCCGCCGACACCGCCAAGTTCGGACAGCCGGAGATCAAGTTGGGTGTCATCCCCGGTATCGGTGGCTCGCAGCGGCTCACTCGTGCGGTAGGCAAGGCGAAGGCCATGGAAATGTGTCTCACCGGCCGCAACATGGATGCCGAGGAGGCGGAGCGTGCCGGCCTGGTTTCACGCATCATCCCGGCAGCCGACCTGCTCGACGAGGCATTGAAGACCGCGACCACCATCGCCGAGATGTCGTTGCCTATCGCGATGATGGCGAAGGAAGCGGTCAATCGCTCGTACGAGACCACCCTCGAAGAGGGAATCCGATTCGAGCGTCGCGTCTTTCACTCGGCATTCGCGACCGAGGATCAGAGCGAGGGTATGGCTGCGTTCGTCGAGAAGCGTTCCCCTGAGTTCAACCACCGCTGAGTGTTCGACCACCGCCGACAGAGTCTGGCGGTCACCATCTTGTCGGCGCATCGCCGGTGTCGAAATCACCGGCGGTGCGCCGCAGTTGTGCCAGGATCCGGATCATCCGCGCGAGCTCGTCGTCTCCCAGTCCGGGCTGCGCAAAGACCTGAGCATTGAGACGTTCGGTCGATTCCACCGCCAGCGTGCGTCCGGCATCGGTGATCTCGACGAGCGTCGTCCTGCGGTCGCTGGGGTGAGGTACGCGCTTGACCAGTTCGGCAGCCTCGAGTCGATCTACGGCGTTGGTCACGCTCGTCGGGTGAACCTGCAGACGCGCACTCGCTTTCGCCATCGGCAGGGCCCCCGTCCGTGTGAACGTGAGAAGGGTCAGTAGCTCGTACCGTGCGAAGGTCAGACCTGCCGGTTTCAGCACCTCTTCGACACGCGCCATGTAGATCTGTTGCGCCCGCATCACCGAGGTGACGGCCGCCATGCCGTCGGCCACATCGCCCCAGCCGTGCGCGATCCACTGCCGGTGGGCCTCTTCGATCGGGTCCAGGGGGAGCGGTGACGGAGCCATGCCCCGATCCTCCCACGACCCTTCGATACGTACCGTCACGGTCGCCGAATTCGTGTCCGCTCGGTTCGCACCCGCAGCTCGAATCAGGCTGAGCAGAACTGTGGTTCCGGATGCTCGGTGTGGGCAGAATAGTGATCGATGACGCAGCAGTCATCGATGCGGGTGTGGCTGAGAGGCAAGGCACCGGCCTGCAAAGCCGTTCACACGGGTTCGAATCCCGTCACTCGCTCACGTCAGGGATCGACTACCTGTTCTGTTCTATTTCACCCTCATTTCCGGTCTATTCGGTCGCGAAGGATGTGCTTTCCGAACGAATTCGTATTCGGTGACTAATAGTGGGTATTCGGGCTCGCACAGGCGAAGAATGTCATTGATGTAACCCGATCTTGGGTCAATAGATGGTGTTGACCTGCGCGGTTGCGTACCTTCCGGCAATTGTATTTTGTGGCCGAAATGTAGTTTCCGTTTTCGAATATCCTGGTTTTCAGGCGGGTAGCGTCCCTTTGGTCCGAACTTCCCGATCTGTCAGGAGACAAATCATGCGTAGGACCCTAGCCGCAACGTTGACCGCAATTGCGCTGTCAATCGGAGGTGCGGGGGTGGCACAAGCTACCTCGTTCGAGCTTCCGGCGACCGCGAGCTCGACCGTCCACACGCAGGACACGCCGGATATCAACGACAACGACAACGACAACGACGACAACGGCAGTGACAAGACCGGGTTGTGGGGCCTACTCGGTCTCCTGGGTCTGCTCGGTTTGGGCGGCTTGAAGCCCAAGAAAGACAAGAACCCCATCCGAACTGCACCCCACACCCCTGATGTGGGTACGCGTCCGGCGAATCCCACGACTCGGACGACGACGACCAACCCCGCCGACCGCACGACGTCGCACCTGACTGACCCGACGAACCCCACCGACCCCAGGTAAGCGTCCAGCTCTGGGCCCCGGATATCTGAGCCCACGGAGCCGATCGGCCGCGTGTGAAACGACGCTTGGCCGATCGGCTCCGACCGGCCACTGCATTCCGGCAAGGCTGACTCCGGCGTCCGAAACGGTTCTCGCCGCGAGGGCTGCGCCGAAGGTGGCGGTCAGCTCACGTTGACGGTCGGCCGGTAGAGGTCGAACCACGCCGAGAAGTTCAGGGCCTGCTCGAGCGGCTGACGACTCATCATGTCGAGCTCCGCGACGTCGCGGGTGGCCGACTGTCGAAGACGGTCGACGTCGAGGAACTCGCGCCCCGGCGCGTTCGGGTCGGCGAGCAGGTCCATGACCTGCCCCTGAATTGCCTTGTTGTAGGACTGATTTTGAGTAGAGGGGTAAGGGCTCTTCACTCGATCGACGACGGATTGCGGAAGCAGATCTGCGGTGGCGGCGCGCAGGATCGACTTCTCACGCCCGTCGAATGTCTTCATCGACCACGGCGTGTTGAACACGTACTCCACGAGTCGGTGATCGCAGAACGGCACGCGCACCTCGAGGCTCGCAGCCATGCTCATTCGATCCTTGCGATCGAGGAGGATGCGCACGAATCGGGTGAGATGCAGGTAGCACAATTCGCGCATGCGCCGTTCGAACGGATCCGCGCTGCTCACATGAGGGACCTCGGCAATTGCCTTGCGGTATTCGTCGGCCGCGAACTGCTCGAGCTTCAACGACGAGACGAGCCCCTTGTCCATGGCGACCGGGGTGGCCCACTCCGCGTCGAGGGTAAGCCAGGGGAATCGATCGCCGTCGCGGACGTCCTTGTCGTAGAACCACTTGTAGCCGCCGAACACCTCGTCGGCGGACTCACCGGACAGTGCGACGGTGGAGCGCTCGCGGACTGCTTTGAAGAGCAGATACAGGGAGGGATCCATGTCCCCGAGCCCGATCGGCAAGTCGCGCGCCGAGACGGCCGCTCGGCGCACGTCGGCATCCGCGAGGTCGTAGGGGTCGAGGACGATGTTCTCGTGGCGCGTGCGTGAGTTCTCGGCGACGTCCCGGGCATACGGCCCGTCCGGTGTCGCCCGCATGTCGTCGGGTGTGAATCCTTCCTCGTGTCCGGTGAAGTCGACCGAGTACGTGTTGACGGTTTCCTTTCCGCGCAGTTGCTCGGCCGCCATCGCGGTCAGTGCGGAGGAATCGAGACCGCCCGACAGAAGCGTGCAGCGCGGGACGTCGGAGACGAGTTGCCGAGCGACGATGTCCTCGAGTAGTTCGCGGACGTGTGCCACGGTGGTCTTCTGGTCGTCGGTGTGCTCGCGTGCCTCGATATGCCAGTAGCGGTGAACGCGGCTACCGGACCGGTCGAGAGTCATGAGAGTGCCGGGCTCCAGTTCGTACATGCCCTTCCAGATGGCCGCACCCGGAGTCTTGACCATGGAGAACATTTCGCGAACACCGTCCGCATCGACCACGCGCGGCACCGACGGGTTCGCGAGAATCGCCTTCGGCTCGGACCCGAACATGAGTCCGTCGGCGGTGGGGTAGTAGTACAGGGGCTTGATGCCCATCCGGTCGCGGGCCAGCAGCAGTGATTCCGTCCGGTCGTCCCAGATGGCGAAAGCCACCATGCCGTTGAGCTTCTCGACGACCTCCGGGCCCCATTCGAGGTAGCCGTGGAGCACGACCTCGGTATCGGAGGACGTGTCGAAGCGATGTCCTCGTCGCGCCAGTTCGCGTTCGAGTTCTTTGAAGTTGTAGGCCTCACCCGAGTAGACGATCGTGACGTCGCCGGTCTCCGTGGACACCGTCATCGGCTGCACGCCGCCTTCCAGATCGATGATGGAGAGTCGGCGGTGGCCCATCTGTGCATGGCGGGCGGTCCATACGCCCCCGTCGTCCGGTCCGCGTTTGATCATCGTGGCCGCCATGGATTCACCGGTGTGTTCGAGGGCCCTGAGGTCACGCTCGAACGACACCCAACCGCTGATCCCGCACATTTCGACTCCATCCCGACGCAGTTCTTATTGTGCAAAGCTAACTACTGTTTACTCGCCGGTAGGTTCTGTCGTCAACAGGTGGATTCGACTGCCCCTCAGTCGTTTACCTTCTCTTGACCGGGGTATGACCCCGGCATTCGAGATCGCGAATCTGCTCTGCGTGAACAGTGCCGCGCACGTCTCCGGGTGGTGCAAGAATTCGAGATATGGACGCGCAACGCAGACTCACCTTGGTGGTCGGCGGTGGCTCGGCCCCGGCCGATTCGCCGGCCCCGCCCTTGCCACTCGTTCGAGAGGTGTACGGGCGAGTGCTGCGCGAGGAGCGCCTCGATCAAGAGCGGAGCCTGGACGACGTGGCGCGCACGGTCGGAATGTCGAAGCAGTACCTGTCGGAGGTCGAGCGCGGGCTGAAGGAGCCCTCGTCGGAGATGCTGCGGTCGGTGTGTGGCGCCCTGGACCTACCGGTCGATCAGCTTCTCTTTCGGTCGGTTCGCCGGATGAACCGCAGTCAGGGCCGGCCCGCTGTCAACGGCCCGACCCTGATGGCGGCGTGATTCCTGCGACGCTGCTAATCGCCGACGATCTGTGGGCGCAGTAGTACCCACACGGCGAATACGAGTGAGATGCCGAGCATGATCAGGCCGACCCACAGGTTCGCGCTGGTTCCCACGCTCATGTCCACGACGTTGTTGGATGGATTCGAGTGGGTGCGCTCACCGAACGCGGAGGGGAACAGACCGGCCAGGGTCAGCAGCAAGCCGTAGATGCCGAGCAGTGCGGCGATGATGCTCCGGATGTCGAGCAGCCGGGCCACCACGCTGGGAGTCTTGTCGGGAGTTGTCATTCTCTGGTCCCTTCGGATCGGAGTGGGTCAGTGGAAGATCACGTTGAGGATGACGACGAGGCCAAGTGTGAACCCGGCCAGCGGAACTGGACGCTTGTACCAGGGATTGGTCGCGTCTTCCGGGTCGTCGAACAGTTCCTGGGGAGTCTCGGAGTACACGAAGCCCACGAGTTCCTTCGCGGGCTTGGGCTGCGTCGTCAAACTGACCACGACGCTCACTGCGATGTCCACGATGAAGGCGGCCGACGCGGCCACGAACGGCATGCCCTGCCCAGGAAGGTTCAGGACACCGACCTCCTGAAGGATGAAGACGAACACCGCCGATCCGGTGCCCGCCACCAGTCCGATCCAGCCTGCCGCAGAAGTCATGCGCTTCCAGAACATACCCAGAATGAACGTCGCGAACAGGGGCGCGTTGAAGAAGCCGAACAGGGTCTGCAGGTAGTCCATGAGGTTGGAGTAACCAGACGCGATCAACGCCGTGAAGATCGCGAGGATCGTCGCCGCGACCGTTGCGACCCGGCCCACCGTGATGTAGTAGCCGTCCTCGCGGTCCTTCACGATGTACTGCTGCCACAGGTCGTAACTGAACACGGTGTTGAAGGCCGAGATGTTTGCGGCCATGCCGGCCATGAAGGCGGCCATCAGACCGGCAATCGCGACTCCGAGCAGTCCGTTGGGCAGGATGTCCCGCATCATCAACAGCATGGCGTCGTTGTAGGTGATGTCTCCGGTGCCGTTCTGCTTCAGGTTGATCATGTCCCCGATCGAGGCGGCCGCGATCATGCCGGGAACCACCACGACGAAGGGCACCAGCATCTTCGGGATCGCACCGATGATCGGTGCGCGGCGGGCGGCCGACATCGAACTCGATGCCATCGCGCGCTGGACCTCGACGAAGTTGGTGGTCCAGTAGCCGAACGACAACACGAAACCGAGGCCGAACACGATGCCGACCACCGAAAGGATCGGGGAGTCGAACCCGCTCAGTGCCTGACCCGGCCACGACGAAAGCTGTTCGCTCGCGGAGGCGGTGACGGTGCCGTCCGTCTCTGTGGGAACCACCTTCTCACGAAGCCCGGACCAGCCGCCGACCTTGATCAGACCGATGACGGTCAAGGGAACGAGCGCCGCGAGGATGACGAAGAACTGCAGCACCTCGTTGTAGATCGCAGCCGAGAGGCCGCCCAGGACCGTGTAGGTCAGCACGATCGCGGCGGCCACGATGAGCGAAACCCATAGTGACCATCCGAGAAGAACTTTCACGACCGTCGCCAGCAGGAAGAGGTTGACTCCGGCGATGAGGATCTGTGCCACCGCGAAGCTGATCGCGTTGACGAGGTGTGCCCGCGAATCGAAGCGTCTGCGCATGAACTCGGGAACGCTGCGGACTTTCGAGCCGTAGTAGAAGGGCATCATGACGATGCCCAGGAAGATCATCGCGGGGATGGCGCCGATCCAGTAGTAGTGCATCGTGGCGAGCCCGAGCTGTGCGCCGTTGGCCGACATGCCCATGATCTCCACGGCACCGAGATTCGCCGAAACGAAGGCGATGCCGGTGACCCACGCCGGCAGGCGGCGGCCCGACAGGAAGAAGTCGAGGCTCGTCGAGAGCTGCCGTCGGGCGACGTACCCGATGCCGAGAACGAAGATGAAGTACACGGCGATGAGTACGTAGTCGAGCGCGTTCGTGTTGAACGACAACACGCCTTCCGCCGCAAGGTTCGACGTCACGCGTCAACCTCCCCTGGTCGAGTGAGCTGGATCACCGATGTGATCGATGTGGGACGTAAAGTAACAGAGTCGAACAAATACTTACACCGTGTGGTGCGGTTGAGGGTGTTGATGTTTGGTAATGTTCGAAATCTGAGGATGGAATCGGAAGTGGGTGAGCATGCTCGCAGCAGAGCGGCATGAACGGATCACGGTTGCCCTGCGGAGCGACGGTGCGGTTCGAGTGGTGGAACTCGCCGAACAACTCGGCGTGTCCGAGATGACCATTCGGCGTGATCTGGACGTTCTGGACGAGCGGGAAGTCCTCAGAAAGGTCCACGGCGGCGCCATCGCTCGCGGCAATCGCGGAGTGGAGCCGCCTTCGACGGACAAGGCAGCGCGCCAGCACGCGGAGAAGGTTGCGATCGCGCGTGCCGCAGTGGGGGTCGTCGAGGACGGAATGACCATCGCGATCAGTGCGGGTACCACCACTCTGGAATTCGCGCGCCTGCTGCGCGGACGAGCGAGTATCACCGTCGTCACCAACTCGATCTCGATCTTCCAGGAACTGACGGCACACGCCGACGGCTCGGATCCGACCGTCTACCTGACAGGAGGTTCGAGGACCCCGTCGGATGCTCTCGTCGGGCCCATCGCGAACGCCACGTTGGACACGTTTCGCGTCGACGCCGTGTTTCAAGGCGTACACGGATTCGACGTCGATTCCGGCCTCACGTCACCGAATATCGCAGAGGCCGAGACGAATCGACGTCTCATCGCGACGGGGCGCCGGCTGTTCGTGCTCGCCGACAACACCAAGCATCGGGAGGTGGGTACCGCGATGTTCGCGAGGATCGCCGCCGTCGACACATTGGTGGTCGACGACGGACTGGACGAGTCGGCGCGCACCGAACTCACTCAGCACGGCATCAAGATCGTCGTGGCCGATACGGAGGCGTCATGACGAACGACCACGACTCCGTGTCCACCACGCTCGCAGACGGGCGTGGCATCACTTTCTACTCATTGCCGGGCAACACGGCACGGCCCGTCCGAGACGTCAGGCCATTGCCGCCGCGCCCAGTGAAGACATCCTCGGAGGTCCGATACGACAGAGCGACCGGTGACTGGGTGGCGATCGCGGCTCTCCGACAGGACCGCACGTACAAGCCGCCCTCCGATCTGTGTCCGCTGTGCCCGTCGCCACACGGCGATTCCAGTGAGGTGCCGGCGGCAGACTACGACGTCGTCGTGTTCGAGAACCGGTTCCCGAGCCTGTCCGGCGCCGGTACAGGCGCTCCGGGACTGCCGGCGCCCTCGCCGACCGAGCCCACGTCGGTTCCGGGTGTCGGCCGTTGCGAGGTCATCTGCTTTTCGAGTGAACACACCATGTCCTTCGCCGAGTTGTCGCACGCGCACGCCCGGCTCGTCGTCGATGTGTGGTCCCAGCGGACCGAGGCCATGCTCGGTATGGACGGAATCGAGCAGGTGTTCTGCTTCGAGAATCGCGGCGAGGAGATCGGTGTGACGCTGTCGCACCCGCACGGTCAGATCTACGGCTACCCGTACGCGACCCCGCGTACCGCGTCGATGCTGCGCCGGGCGGAAGCGTATTCGAACGAGGAGTCGGGGCAGAATCTGTTCGCGCGCATCCTCTCGAGTGAAGTGTCCGACGCGGTTCGGGTGGTCACGTCGAACGACTTCTTCACGGCGTTCGTGCCGTTCGCCGCCCGGTGGCCCGTCGAGGTGCACATCTACCCGAATCGGCACGTGCACAACCTCACTCAACTCACCGATCCCGAGCGCGACGCACTCACTTCGATCTACCTCGACGTTCTCAGGCGGTTCGATCGGTTGTACCCGACGTCGCTGCCGTACATCTCGGCGCTGCACCAGTACCGTCCGGAAGCGATTCAGCGCCACGGCTACTTCCATATCGAACTCATGTCGGTGCGCCGGTCGGCCACGAAGCTCAAGTTCCTCGCCGGTTCGGAATCCGCGATGGACGCGTTCATCACGGATGTCACTCCCGAAGGGATGGCGGCGTCGCTTCGAGCGGTAGGCGATCAGGGAGACGCAGCGTCGTGAGGCGAGTAGTGGCGCGGGCGCCCGGTCGAATCAATCTGATCGGCGAGCACACGGATTACAACCAGGGCTATGCGATGCCGATCGCGTTGACCGAGACGACCACCGTCGACTTCGTCCCGGACGACTCGTCCACCATTCGACTCGAGAGTAGTGAACAGGGCGCCGGGATCACGTTCGATTTACACACCGCGCCGGGAGACGTGGGCGGCTGGTCCGCCTATCCGGCAGGGGCCGTGTGGGCACTCACGTCGGCGGGATATCCGGTCGTGGGTGGAACGATGACGGTGAGCAGTGAGGTGCCGATCGGCGCCGGATTGTCGTCTTCCGCGGCGCTCGAGTGCGCGGTCCTGCTCGCCATGAACGCGGTGACGGGCACGTCTCTGGACCGTCTCGAACTCGCACGTATCGCGCAGCGAGGGGAGAACGACTTCGTGGGCGCACCGACCGGTCTCATGGACCAGCTCGCGTCGTTGTACGGAGAATCGGGCCGGGCCCTGCTGATCGACTTCGACACCTCGGCCGTCTCCCCGGTCAGCTTCGATCCGGGCGCAAAGGGTTTCTCACTGGTGGTGATCAATTCGAATGCTGCGCACCATCATTCGACGGGCGAGTATGCCGCGAGGCGAGAGTCGTGCGCGCGAGCGGCACGGACTTTGGGAGTCGACTCCCTGCGCCGGGTTCAGCACGAGGATCTCGAACGCACGTTGAATCGCATCGACGACGCCACGGATCGTCGACGGGTACGGCACATTCTGACCGAGAACCAGCGGGTTCTCGACTGCGCAACCACGCTGTCGTCCGGCGACTTGGCTGCGGTCGGCGAGCACATGACTCGGTCACACGCATCGATGCGTGACGACTTCGAGATCACGACACCCCACATCGATCTCATCGCCGAATCTGCCGTGCGCCACGGCGCGCTCGGTGCGCGGATGACCGGGGGAGGGTTCGGAGGCTGCGTGATCGCCTTGGTGCGCACCGACGACGTCGCGACCCTCGCCGACGCGGTGCGTCATGACATTCGCGAAGGCGGCTACCCGGCACCCGACGTCTTCCTCGCCCACGCCGGAGACGGCGCCCACACCACCCCCGTGCGCGGTTGAGGAGTCTCGGGACTCGCTAACCACTCACAGGGGCGTTGGGGATGAGGTGGTCGGCGAGTCCGTAATCGATCGCGGCCTGGGCTGTGAAGATGCGGTCCCGATCAGTGTCTTTCCGCAGGTCGGCCGCGCTCTGTCCGGTGTGCTTCTCGAGGATCTGTTCCGTCTGCGCACGTATCCGCAGGATCTCGGCCGCCTGGAGCGCGAGATCGGAAATGGTGCCCTGTCCCTGTGACGAGGGTTGATGCAGCAGTACCCGAGAATGCGGGAGAACGTAACGGTGGCCTGCGGTGCCCGCGGCAAGGAGAACCGCCGCCGCCGACGCTGCCTGTCCCATGCAATACGTGGCAATCGTCGGACGGAGAAACTGAATCGTGTCGTAGATCGCGAGCATTGCCGTCGTCGAACCGCCCGGTGAATTGATGTAGATGCCGATCTCGCGGTCCGGACTCTCGGCCTGCAGATGGAGCAGTTGGGCCATGATCACGTTCGCGACTCCGTCGTCGATCTCGGTTCCGAGAAAGACGATGCGCTCGTTGAGGAGTCGAGAGAAGATGTCGAACGATCGTTCGCCTGTCGGCGTGCGTTCGATGACGTTGGGAATCGTGTATTGAGACATGATCACAGTCCGATCCGGGGTGCTGTGGTGTGTGGCGCGATATCGGCGAGGGACGTGACGACGCGGTCGACGATTCCGTACTCTTCGGCCTGTTCGGGGGTGAACCAGCGGTCACGATCGCTGTCGGCGGCGATCTCCTCCACCGTGTGCCCGGTCTCGTCCGCGAGAATCCGGTTGGACTGCTGCTTCATCACTTCGAGGCTCTCCGCCTGGATCGCGATGTCGACGGCAGTTCCTCCGATGCCGGCCGAAGGCTGATGCATCATGATCCGGCTGTGCGCGAGGCTGATCCGCTTGCCGTGCGTGCCGGAACACAAGAGGACCTGACCCATGCTCGCCGCGAAGCCCATCGCCACGGTCACCACATCGTTGGGAATCAGCTTCATGGTGTCGTAGATCGCAAGGCCTGCGAACACCGATCCGCCGGGGGAATTGATGTAGACGACGATGTCTCGCTTCTCGTCCTCAGAAGCAAGAAGCACGAGTTCGGAACATGCCCGTTCGGCCATCGCATCGTCCACTTCACCTGTGAGGGACACGATGCGCCGCCGAAAAAGCCTGTCTGCCAATACGTCGCGATAGCCGCGGTCGGAAAGTTCTGTCGATGTCATGCCTCATTGGTACCGCCGAATCGTCACGACGAGCCCATATGTCTGCTCAGGGCAGACGGACATGCAGTTCCCGGCTATTGCTCGGGGGCGTCGGTTCTGGCGAGGCCCGCTCTGATGGTTGCTGCGGTGCCCTCGGGGTCGGAGCCTCGACGCAGCAGGAACCCTTTCACGAAGCGCAGTACGTCGCCCTTGTGCCGGGGCACCACATGCAGGTGGGTGTGGCCCACGGTCTGAAACGCAGCCTTGCCGTCGTTCACGACGAGGTTCGCGCCGTCCGCGTGCAGGTCCGATATCCGGGCGGCCCGAGCCAAGGTGTGCCCGACTCGGAACATGCGTGCTGCCGAGTCCGCGGGCGTCGCAGTGAGGTCGTCGTAGTGCAGCTTCGGTATGACGAGGGTGTGGCCGCGGGACACCGGCCGAATGTCGAGAAACGCCAGAACGTGTTCGTCCTCGTACACCCGTCTCGCGGGGCTCGTTCCGGACACGATCTCGCAGAACACACAGTTGGTCATCAGCTCACTCGAGGCCCTTCTCGGGTTGGAAATCTGCCGTTGATCTCACGCTCTTCATACCAGAGGTGACAAAGATCGCGTCGGTGCCGAGCGTCACCGCATCGAACTCGGTGACCAGGCCTTTCCAGGTCCGATCATGTCGATTCGCGGGCCGGGACGTGAACACTTCGTACGTCACGGTGAACGCACGGCGTCGCCGATCCGATCGTGCTGATCAGCAGCAGAATCGGACGAATCGGCCCACTAACGTACGCCGTGTGCACGTCCTGTTCCTCTGTAGCGGCAACGTCTGCCGATCACCGATCGCGGAGCGGCTGACGCATGCCTTCGCGCGGGAGCACGGATTGCGAAATCTGACCGCCGAGAGCGCCGGTACACGCGCGCTGGTCGGATTCCCGATCGAGCCGGTTGCTGCTCGTGTGATCGAGGGACTCGGCGGCGACGTCGACGAGTTCAAGGCGCGCAAGCTACGTCCCGACATGATGGGGCAGGCCGACCTGGTGCTCGCCATGACCGAGCAGATTCGTGATCAAGCGGCAGGGTTGGAGCCGGAGGCTGCGGACCGGGCGTTCACTCTCGGCGAGGCCCACGCCATCGCGAAGCGAACGCGGGCGAGCACTGTTCGGGAGCTTGCCGAAGCCCGACGCGGATACATCCCACACGAGGACCTCAACATCAGCGATCCGGTCGGGCTGAGGGCAGGGGCATACGAACAGGTGGGGGAGCGGATCGCGTCGATCCTGCTACCACTGCTGCGCGGTTTCGATCTCGCTCCTGCCGAGCCGGCCTCGGGCTACCCGGCGCCCTGGAATCGGTAGTCGGAGAACCGTTCGTTCACCTGGTCCGCAGTCAGGCCGAATTCTTCGAGTGTGTACTTGTGGGCGGGCTTGCGGGCGCCGCTTCGGCTCTCGTTGTGCATGGTTTCCATCGCTGTCCGAGCAGACGCCGACAGGTCGAGGTCGAAGGACGAATAGATCCCTTCCACGGTCGCAAGGGGATCGGCCACGAAGTCGTGATAGTCCACGTCCACGAATTGCCTGGGGTCGTATTTCGTGCGCGCCTGGGTGAACCGATCGAGCCCGCGAGCCCACAGGTCGAGTTGCCCGCGGCCGATGACGTCACCATGAAACTTCTCCGACCACCCGCGGGTCGCCTGCTCGGCAAGGCTGCACACGGACGGGATGATCGTGGCGGGCGGCCGGTGCGTCTGGATGATCAGCGCGTCCGGGTACACCGCCATCAGTTCGTCCAACGCGAAGAGGTGACTCGGGTTCTTCAGAACCCAACGCTTGTCTCGGTCGGGGAGACCGATCAACTGCAGGTTCTTCTTGTGGCGCGCATAGGCGTTCGTCCAGTCCTGGCCGTCGAGCCACTGTGAGTAGGTCGGCAGATGCGCCAGGCATTCGTAGGACACCGACTTGAACGTCTGTCGCAGAAGTTGCCAGCATTCCTCGACCTCGCCGGCCGACATGTAGTGCACCCCCATGAATTCGGGATGCTCGATGTGGTGCTTGCCGAACCCCTCCTCGATCTTCTGGAACACGGGGTCGGACTCCCACGTCTCACGCGGCGGCCGGGGCTGCGGCATCTCGGTCAGCCACATCTCGAGTCCCTGGTGTGAGGGGTCCGCGGTGAGGAGCCGGTGGAGTGCGGTGGTGCCCGTACGCGGGAGCCCGGTGACGAAGATCGGCCGGTCGAGAGCTACTTCGGCATGCTCGGGATGTTGCTTCCATGCTGCTTCGCTCAGCAACCGCGCGACGAGGGCGCCACGCAGAAACACTCGGGACACCTTGCTGCCCAGAGGAGTCAGCTGCTCGTCGGTGCTGTACGAATCCAGTAGAACTCCGAGTGCCTCCGTGTAGTCGTCGGCCCCGAAGTCGTCGAGTCCCGTCATGCGAGTGGCAGATGCGTGCAGATCCTCGACCGTTCCGACTGTTGTTCGTTCGCTCATCGTGGTCCGTTCTTCGGTGTCGTCTGGGTCTTCAGTGGTGGAATTCGCCGCAGTTGACGTCGAGGCACTGTCCCGTGATTGCATTCGCCATCGGCGACGCCAGGAAGATCGCCGCGTCCGCGACCTCTTCGGTGTCGGGGAGACGTTTGAGGTCGGTGCTCGCGGCAGTGTGCTCGTAGATCTGGTCGACGGTGGTGCCGTACTTGTCCGCCTGGTGGGCGAAGTACTGCTTCAGTGTCTCGCCCCAGATGTAGCCGGGCGCGACGGAGTTGACTCGAATCCCCTGTGGCCCGAGTTCGGTCGCCAAGGATTGAGACGCCGCCAGCAACGCGGACTTCGCGATCTTGTACGAGCCGTAGCGTTCCTGCGAATGCCGGATGACCATCGAATTGATGTTGACCACGGCACCCTTCGACTCCGCGAGAGCCGGGGTGAACAGCTGCGTGAGGCGTAGGGCACCGAGCACGGTCAGTTCGATGCTGCTCCGAATGTGATCGAAATCTGTTCTGGCGAGTGGCTTCATGGACGGAATCGAGAAGGCGTTGTTGACGAGCGCATCCACCCGTCCGAATGCGGCAAGTGACTCGGTGACCAGATTCTCCGCCGAGGCCTGATCGGTGATGTCGGCCGCGACGGTGACCGAGCGGGCGCCCGTGTCTGCAATCTCCTTCGCCACTTCGTCCAGGCGTGACGAGGTGCGGGCGGCGAGCACCACGGAGGCACCCTGTTCGGCGCAGCGGAGCGCAAGCGTGCGTCCGAGTCCCGGGCCGACCCCCGAGATGACGACTACCTTGTCCTGCAACAGATTTACCATGGCGCTCATCCCAACATTCTGTCGGCTACGGCGGCCTGACGTGCGGCTATGCGTGCCGCGTGCTCGTCGGCCGTGATCTTGTTCATCGCTTGGTGCGGGAGTTTCTCGGCGACCTCGTCGAAACGTACGACCTCCACGCTGGGGCCGTCCTCTGGGGTGAACTCGCGGGAGACACGCTGCCATCGGAACTGCAGGTAGCCGCGGTCGTGTCCGAGGGTCTCTATCCAGTTGGCGACACCCGGATTGCGATCGGAGACCACGAGCCGAATCATTCCGTCCGGATCGACCTGCGCCTGAGTGTTGTTGAGCGACGTCTGATGGTTGATGTAATCGAGCGAGATGTACCACATGCTGCCCAGCTGAAATCCCTGGTACGGGGCATCGGACTTCGGGACCGTCACGATCATCGCCTCGTCGGGTCCGAGTTCGTAGTGTCCGACCGAGGAGTATTGGGTGGCAAGGCCGCCCGGCGTCAGTCGGGGCTCGGTCATCGTGTTCACCGGCAGCTTCAGATAGAACCACTCGGGGAACTGCAGCCACGTCTTCACCCTGGATACGAGGGCCTTTCCGGCCCGCGCATAGCGCTTCTCGACGCTCTCGCGGGTGAGCGGTTCGGGAGCAGTCCCTGCGGTGTCGGCCCGTGCGATTCGGATGGTGCCGCGTTGCTGACTCCAGTCGCTGTACACCTCGCGCACCACGAGCTGCGACGAGTCCGGGGCGAGGGTGAAGTAGTTGCGGACACCTTCGGAAGGCTTCGGTCCGAATCGGATCTCGTACGACCCGTCGGCAGCGATGTCGATGTCCCGGTCGTCGAAAGCGGTGACGCTGCCGGGGACGTTGGCGGACGTGTAGTTGCCGCTCAGGACTTGAAAACTGAGATCCGCGGTGGTGCCTCGGGTCCCGGTGACGATGTACTCGACGTCGTCGCTGATGCGGGCGCCGAAGTACAGCGTGTCGGGATTGTCCAGGCCCATCTTGGTGAACGGCCCCGTCCCGGAAATGAAGAAGGGGTGGGTCTTTTCGGTGGCCCAGGCCGCATGGGTCGTCGCGAGAATGCCACCGGCGAGGTACTGGTACCCCTCGAGAAGGTCCTTCTCGTCGCGGATGTGGGGGGCGCTCTCGATCAACTTCTCGGCCTCGGACAGGGCTTCCGCGAACGGATCGGTCAGCACACCGTGCTCCTCACGACTGAATTTCGACGGTTGAATTTCGGTACTGGTACAAATATGTACCTAACTGGTAGAACTGATATGACAATAGAACGTGTTCTAAGGAGAGGTCAATGGTGGCAGCCGGATCCGCGCGCCGATCGCCGCCCACCGAGCGGGTTGTTCAGGTGTTGGACTTTCTGGTAGCTCGAAAGGGTCAGCAGTTCGGTCTGTCGGAGCTGGCTCGGCAACTCGACATCAGCAAGCCCACGTGCCTGGGGATTGTGTCCGCTCTCGTCGACGGGGGTTACCTGATCCGAGATCCGCTGTCCAAGACCTACGCACTCGGACCGGCTCTCATTGCGGCAGGGCGTGCCGCGCAACAGGGGTTCGCGGCCGGCCCGATCGCCCGTGAGCACCTCGCCGAGTTGGGTGAGCGTTTCGGTACGACGTGTACGGCCTCGGCTGTCGTCGGGGATCGGATCGCCGTGCTCGAGCTGACCAGCCCGCCAGGAGTCCGACCGACCGTGAAGGTGGGTGAGGTGTACCCGTTCGCGCCGCCGGTGGGGCTCATGTACGTGCTGTGGGACGGCGACGATCGGCTCGAGGCATGGCTCAGGCGTGAGCCGACGCTGCCGGTGGAGTTGGATCGTGAACGGCTGCAGCGAGTGGCAACCGAGTGTCGAAGGGATGGCTACCTGGTGGAAACGCTCACTCCGGTCGGGCGGCAACTCCACGCACTGATGGCCGGCGTCGCGGCGCATGCCCTTCCTGCGGATCTGCGGAACGTGCTCGGTGAAATGGTGTCGAGCCTCGGTGAGCGTGTGTACCTGCGCGACGTGGACGCCGATTCGGCAGGCGAGCATCCGGTCAGTCTCATCGCGGCACCCACGTTCGACGCAGAGGGGCACCAGGCGATGGTGCTGACTCTGTATGTGGGCGCCACGATCTCGGACGAGGAGATCCGAGTGCGTGGCGAGGCCCTTGCGGCCGCCGCCGACGTCGTGACCGCGGAAGTCGGTGGACGACGGCCGTAGTGATATTTCGTCGGGATTCGGCCCGGGCATTGACCAATTTCTGAAACGCGTTCTATTGTCGAACCTGTAACCATTTCGACCGCATCGGTTCAAATATGGACCGACTGTTTCGGAACTTCAGGAGTCGCCGGTCATGACGTCCCCACCGCTGTACGAGCTGTCCCACCTCGGTGCCCTGGAGGCGGAGGCGGTCCACATCTTCAGGGAGGTGGCGGCCACCTTCGAACACCCTGTCCTGCTGTTCTCGGGTGGCAAGGACTCGGTCGTGATGCTCCACATCGCGGCTCGGGCGTTCTGGCCCGCTCCGATCCCGTTCACTGTCATGCACGTCGATACCGGGCACAACTTCGACGAAGTGATCGAGTTCCGGGATCGGACGGTGGCCCGTTACGGGCTCCGCATGGTGGTTGCGAGCGTTCAACAAGACATCGACGCCGGCCGATCGGTCGAGGAGTTGGGCGTCGGGGCGAGCCGCAACCGGCTACAGACCTCCACCCTGCTTCGTGGAATTCGTGAGGGTGGATTCGACGCGGTCTTCGGCGGAGCCAGGAGAGACGAGGAGAAGGCCCGCGCGAAGGAGCGGGTGTTCAGCTTTCGGGACGAGTTCGGTCAATGGGACCCACGCGCCCAGCGTCCCGAGCTGTGGAATCTGTACAACGGCCGGCATCGCAAGGGTGAACACATCAGGGTGTTCCCGCTCTCCAACTGGACCGAGCTGGACATCTGGCAGTACATCCGCGACCAGAACGTGGATTTGCCCTCGCTCTACTATGCGCATCGCAGATGCGTGGTTCCTCGCGACGGAATGCTGTTGGCGCACACGCGGTTCCTGCAACTGCGCAGCGACGAGAAACCCACTGAAGCGATGGTGCGGTTCCGGACGGTGGGAGACGCGACCTGCACCGGATGCGTCGAATCGAGCGCTGCGACACCGGACGAAGTCGTCGTGGAGGTCGCAGCCAGTCGGGTCACCGAGCGGGGCGCCACCCGAGCCGACGACCGGATATCCGAAGCCGGCATGGAAGATCGCAAGAAGGAAGGGTACTTCTGATGCCGCGACTGTTACGGATCGCGACCGCGGGCAGTGTGGACGACGGTAAGTCGACTCTGATCGGCCGCCTGCTGTACGACTCCAAAGCGATCTTCGAGGATCAGCTCGAGGCCGTCGAACGCACGTCCAGGGCGCGTGGATCCGATCATGCCGATCTCGCGTTGCTCACCGACGGACTGCGAGCCGAGCGGGAGCAGGGCATCACCATCGACGTCGCGTACCGGTACTTCGCGACCCCGCAGCGCAAGTTCATCATCGCCGATACCCCTGGTCACGAGCAGTACACCCGCAACATGGTGACGGGAGCGTCCACGGCCGATCTCGCATTGATCCTGGTCGATGCACGCAAAGGCGTTCTCGAGCAGACGCGGCGGCACGCCTTCATCTCGAGCCTTCTCGGTATCCCGCACCTCGTGGTGTGCGTGAACAAGATGGACCTGGTCGACTGGTCACAGGAACGCTTCGAGGAAATCCAGGAGGAATTCCGGCGCTTCGCAGTCAAATTGGACGTCCACGACCTCACGTTCGTTCCGGTGTCGGCGCTGCACGGTGACAACGTGGCGCAGCGGACCGTGAACATGGACTGGTACGAGGGTGGTTCGCTGCTGCACGATCTCGAGCAGGTGCACGTGGCGTCCGACCGCAACCTCATCGATGCCCGTCTGCCCGTCCAGTACGTGATCAGGCCGGGAGCGCGAACGGCCCCCGAGTTCCACGACTTCCGCGGTTACGCGGGGACGGTAGCGGGGGGAGTGTTCAAGCCTGGGGACGACGTGGTGGTTCTGCCGTCCGGCTTCACCTCGACGGTGGCGGCGATCTGGGGCCCGGGTGGTACTCCTGTCGAAGAAGCGTTCGCGCCGTCGGCCGTCACCGTTCAACTGACGGACGATCTCGATGTCGCGCGGGGAGACGTCCTGTGTCGCCCCAACAACCGGCCTCAGATGTCCAACGAGGTCGACGCAATGGTGTGTTGGCTGACGGAACGGTCGTCGCTGTCTCCGGACGCCCGATACACCCTCTTGCACACCACCCGGGCAACCAAGGCATCCGTGGTACGTCTCGACTATCGCTTGAACGTCAACACATTGCACCGAGACGAGTCGGCGCAAAGTCTGTCGCTCAACGAGATCGGTCGGGTTCAGCTGAAGACGAGCAACCCGCTCATGTTCGATCCGTACCGGCGCAATCACGGAACCGGAAGCTTCGTCCTCGTCGACGAAACCACCCACGACACGGTCGCGGCCGGAATGATAACGGGGCCGACCCTGTCCGAATCGAAGGTGGTGTGGCACGCGACCGGCGTCTCCCGGGAGGATCGAGCGACCAGGGGAGCGACCGTGTGGCTCACGGGGTTGTCGGCCTCGGGGAAGTCCACGGTGGCTGTCGAGCTCGAGCGACAGCTGGTCGCCGCGGGTGTACCCGCCTATCGGCTGGACGGTGACAACCTTCGGCACGGACTCAACGCAGACCTCGGGTTCTCCGCGCGCGATCGCGGCGAAAACGTGCGCCGAGTCGGTGCCGTAGCGCAGCTGTTCGCGGATTCGGGAGTGATCGCCGTGGCCTCGCTGATCAGTCCCTACCGTGAGGCCAGAAGAGCCGTGCGACAACAGCATGCGGATGCGGGGATTCCCTTCCTGGAGGTTTACGTCGACACCCCGGTGGAGCAATGCGAAGCCCGTGATCCGAAAGGTATGTGGGCAAAGGCTCGAGCAGGAGAGATCACCGGATTCACCGGGGTGGACGACCCCTACGAGGCTCCGGAGAATCCGGAACTCGTACTCCGACCCGAGGACGGCTCTCCGGCGGAACTCGCGGCCAGGATCATGTCGGAGCTCGATCTGTGAGCGAGGATGCGGCCCTCGCAGCCGAACTTGCCAGGGGAGCAGGCGAAGTGCTCCTCGAAGTGCGTGGCGAGGCCCTACGCGGTGAGTCGAGCGGACGCGAGCTGTCTCGGCGCGGCGACGTAGCGGCGAACGAACATCTCATGGCGAGGCTGCGGGCAGTCCGGCCGGACGACGCCGTGCTGTCGGAGGAATCGGCGGACGATCGAACTCGTCTGGACCGGCCGCGAGTGTGGATCATCGATCCGCTCGACGGATCGAAAGAGTACGGGATGCACGGCCGGGACGACTGGGCCGTGCACGTGGCGCTGTGGGAGCGGGGTAGGGGCATCACGGCCGCGGCGGTGGCCCAACCCAGCTTGTCAGTCGTCCATTCGAGTGACGACGAGGCGCCGAGCTTATCCACGAGCGGTACGCGACAGATCGTGGTGAGTGGCAGCCGGCCGCCCGGGTTCGTAAATGCGGTAGCCGCAGACGTCGGTGCCGAGATCGTCACGATGGGGTCGGCGGGCGTGAAGGCGATGGCGGTTCTCCGCGGAGAGGTCGACGCCTACGTCCACGCGGGTGGCCAGTGGGAATGGGATTCCGCCGCGCCTGTGGGAGTGTGCCGGGCTGCGGGGCTTCATTGTTCACGTATAGACGGCAGCGAACTCCGGTACAACGAAGCACATCCCTATCTACCCGACCTGGTGATCTGCCGACCGGAATTTGCCGACGAACTGCTTGCCGCAATCGCCGTGCACGCGCAGGGGACGGTGGACAGCGCACGTGTCGCCATGGCGCGTGAGTACATCGACTCCCTCCTCTCTCACGACGCGACGAAGGTGCGTCTCGCAGCCGATGCCTGGCGAGTGGAGAACGGTCGCCGGACCGGAGAGTCGGGTCGGCAGATCAGCGACGAACTCGAGCACGGCGAGCAGTACACGTCGATTCGTGAGATCCGGGATCTGGAATTTCACGAATGGGGGAGCAGCGTGGTGGCGCGGTATGCCCTCGATGTCGGCGCCGCTTCGACACGGACCATCACAGTGCACGTCACGGAGTACTTCGAAATTCCCGGTGGCGAGATCGAGTCGATCATGGCGATCATAGAACCGGCGGTGCCCACCACGGGCACCGATGAGGTCGCCGAGAACATGCACGCGAAAGCGACGAGAGGTGCTGTGTGACTGCAAGCGAACTCGTGACGGCATTCTGTGCGGAATGGGCCGACGCGGACCCGGAGGCCATCGCCGAGTATTTCACCGAAGACGCCGTCTATCACAACATTCCGATGGATCCGGTGGTCGGGCGTGATGCGATCCGGACGTTCGTCGCGGGGTTCGTCGCAGCTTTCGGAAACATCGACTTCAAGGTACGGCGCCAAGTCGTGGACGGTGATGTCGTGATGAACGAGCGCGTCGACGTCTTCACTCTCGACGGAGCGGAAGTGGAACTGCCGGTCGTCGGTGTGTTCGAGGTACGGGGAACTCGGATCGCCGCATGGCGTGACTATTTCGACATGGCACCGATCACGAGAGCGGCAGAGGAAAAGCGGCCGGGCGACAGAAGCCGGTGAAGACGCGAGATTCTCACGCGAGAATCGTGTGGGGGTAGTCGGGCGCTCGGTGCTGGAACGAGAGGATGGCGGGATTCTGGACCACGCCGTCACGAATCTCGATCGCGCGGCGGATGGTCGCGTTCTCCTCCCAGGCGTCGGTACCCGACAGGACGACGTCCAAGTAGGGCAGCAGCGCTTCGCTGTTCTCCCACGTTGCCGAATTCCAGAGGTAGGAGGGACTGTGATCGACGCCGTAGTAGAGCACATTGTCTCCCACCACGAATGTGGGTGAGTCGAACGTCGTGGGTCGTGCCCAATCGAAACCCATTCCCTCGTCGCACGAGACGTCGACGACGAGGGTTCCGGGCCGGAGCCGATCGAGATCGTCGTCGCCGAGGAATGCGAGTGGCGAATCGGTGTCCTGCAGAACGCAATTGACGATGATGTCGTGGTCGGCGAGGAACCCGGCGAGCGGCACCTTGCCTGCCTCGGTGTTCGCGTAGCTGCGGCGGGGTGTGGCGTCGTCGTGGGCGAACTGCACCATCCGGGCCGAGTGGATCGGTGAAGCCACAGCGCTGATTCCCCGCACCGTGAGTACATCGACATCGTGCACACCGTGCGCGTTCAGAGCAGTGACCGCACCACGAGCAGTGGCGCCGAAGCCGATGACCACAGCACGGAGTCGGCGCCCGTAATCACCCGTCGACCCGGCGAGTTGCATCGCGTGCAGAACGGAGGAGTAACCGGCCATCTCGTTGTTCTTGTGGAAGACGTGCAAGCTGAGCGAACCGCCGGGCGTCCAGTGATTCATTGCTTCGAAGGCGATCACACTGAGCTTCGAGTCGATCGCCTGCTGGGTCAACGCCTGATCCTGTACACAGTGCGGCCAGCCCCAAAGGACCTGTCCGGTGCGCAATTCGGCAACATCGCGTGCGAGGGGCTTGTTCATCAGGATCACGTCGCACTCGGCCACCAGTTCTTCTCTGGTGTGCAAACCGGCGACCAGTTGCGCGAGATGGTCGTCGGACACACCGAAACGCTCGCCGTAGCCGTATTGAACGTGGATGGAACGACGAAGTGCAGGATCGATACGGTCGAAATGGGCCGGATGTATCGGCAGACGGTGCTCGTTCTCCTTGCGGGATTCCGAGATGATGCCGAGCGTGAGCTGGTGCACGAATGCCCCTTACCTCGACCTGGGTCGAGTCTTGACACGGGTCGAGATAGGTTCGAGGTGTCCGTGGAGCAGGCGGCCGCGAGCATGGCCGGCGCTGGTCGAGAACGGGCGCTGGTAGAGAAGCAGTGCGCTGTCGAAGATGAAGCATCGATCGAGAACGAGGCACCTGGTGCGGGTCTGCAACCATCCAGAACAGTTCGACCGTCTCTGATGTTGCGACTGACCGTTGTGGTGCCCCCGGCAGGATTCGAACCTGCGACCTTTCGCTCCGGAGGCGAACGCTCTATCCCCTGAGCTACGGGGGCGCACCGGTTGTCCGGTGTGCCGATTGGGCTGCGTAAGCGTAGCGCATCGGCGGTTCGTTGGACCAAATCGGGGTGTCGCCGCGTTGCGACGACACCCCGGTTCGGGTTCAGTTCATCGGAAGTGGGGCAGCGCCGCGTTCGGCGAGCATGTTCGTCATGAGCGTTGCCTCGTTCTGCTGCGTGTCGACCATCGTCTGCGCCAGCTGGCGCACCACCGACTGCGATGCGTGCTGAGCGCCGTATTCCATCATCGGCAGCCCGCCCTGGTGATGGCGCAGCATCAGCTGCAGGAACTCCACGTCGGCGGCAGGCCCCGTCGCCTGACGTAGTCGAGACATGTCCTCCGAGGACGCCATGCCGGGCATCTTCGCCATCGGACCCGACTCGTGGTCGTCGGACGACATGCCGTGATCGTGGCCACTACCGTGTTCGGCCTCCATCCACCCCATGTATCCGCCCGAAGGCAGGAGGGGCTGATCCCACAGCGACAGCCAGCCCTGCATCTGTCCCAGCTGATTCTGCTGAGTGGTCAAGATGTCGTATGCGAGGCCACGAACAGCGGGGTCGGTGGTGTTCGTCAGGGCGATGGCCGACATTTCCACAGCCTGGCTGTGGTGAACGCTCATGTCCTGGGCGAATCCGACGTCGACGGACCCGGCTTCGGGCGTGTTCTGCGACGAATCCTCGAGCGGTATACGAGCAAGGAATCCGAGCGCGAATCCGAGCACGATCGCACCGATGACGCCGACCACGAGCAGCCCTGTGCGCTGGTTACGGGCCGCGCCGCGAAGGCCCCCGCCCGACGCCGACGAACCGGATTCGTCGGCGTCGGGGACCTCGGGGCGTGCGGACATCACTGGCCTGCGGGCGGAACCTGACCGCCGTCGGCGGGTACCTCGGCGCCGGCCGGGGCCTGCTGCAGGTCGGACGGAAGCTCCATACCCGGCGGGAGCTGCATGCCTGGGGGAAGGCCACCGGCAGCGCCGCCGCCCTGTGTCTCCGACTGGTCGGGGGCGATGCCGTGTCCATCCATCGGAACCGCGTCGGGTCCGGGCGCGGACGGATCGAAGGGCGGCGGGTTCTCGGGATCGAATCCGGAGCCCGGGATGCTCGAGCAGCTCGCGCCGATCTCCGGGTACGTGTTCTTGTTGAGGCGCAGCGCGGTGATGAACTGGTCTACGCGGTCGTCGTCGACGCTGTCGACCTTCAGCTGGTGGCCCCAGGACTGCAGGGCGACCGGAGTGTCGAGTCCGGGGTACGGCGACATCAACGTGTACGCCTCGCCGTCGACCTTGTCCGAGAGAGTGCTGAGGTCGTCACCCGAGACCTCGTCCGGGTTGTATGCGATCCAGATTGCGCCGTGCTCGAGCGAGTGGACGGCGTTCTCGGTACGGATCGCCTGGTCGTAGACGGTGCCGGTGCATGTTGCCCAGATTCCGTCGTGTGGACCACCGAACGGCGGCGACTGGTCGTAGGCGACGCGCTGAGTGGGCTGCACGTGGATGCCGGCGGGGTACTCGACCTTGCTGACGCCCTCGATGTTGTCCGAAGGATCAGGGGTCTGCTCGCTGGGAGCGTACTTCGCGGCCTCTTCCTTGGCCTGGTACTTCGGGAAGAGATTGACAGCCAACACTGCGACCAGGGCAGCGACTGCGGCCACGGCTGCGATCGTCAGCCAGGGGATCTGCCGTGGCGCTTTCGCGCTGCTCGACTTGTTGCCGCCGCTCCGCTGTTTGGCGGCCTTGATGGCCTTGGCCGATTTCGCGCCCGACTTCTTACCGGGACCGCCACTTTCCGTACCGCTTGGCATGTGTTGCGCTCTCTCGTTCTGTGGTTACGTGCGCCGCGCCCCGAGCTCGGGGAAGTCAGGGCGATGCCTACTGTACTTTCCGGGGCCACGCATGGTCGGAAGGAAGGCATCGAACCGAAGGCGAATCACCGTGACACGGGTCCTGCCCATAGGATGAGTACCTGTGACTCCTGCTGACCTTGCCGAATTGTTGCGCGGTACCGCCGCGACCGTGCTCGCCGACCGTGACCTCGACGCATCCGTGCTTCCCGAGACTCTCACGGTGGAGCGTCCGCGTAATCCGGAGCACGGCGATTACGCCACCAACGTCGCGATGCAGGTGGCGAAGAAGGTCGGGGTCAATCCACGTGAGTTGGCGTCCTGGCTGGCCGAGGCGTTGACTGCCACCGAGGGCATCGAGAGCGCCGAGATCGCAGGTCCGGGCTTTCTCAACATTCGTCTTGCTGCCGATGCGCAGGGCGCGATCGTCGCCGACATTCTTGCTGCAGGGGCGGATTACGGAACCGGGTCCGTGCTGGCAGGCACCAAGATCAACCTCGAGTTCGTGTCCGCGAATCCGACGGGGCCGATCCATCTCGGCGGTACGCGGTGGGCTGCGGCCGGCGACGCTCTCGGGCGCATCCTCGGAACCCAGGGCGCCGAGGTCACTCGCGAGTACTACTTCAACGATCACGGTGCTCAGATCGACCGCTTTGCGCGCTCGCTGATCGCAGCGGCGAAGGGTGAGCCTGCTCCGGAGGACGGCTACGCCGGCGCCTACATCTCGGACATCGCCGATCAGGTGCTCGCGAAGCATCCGGACGCACTCGCGTTGCCGGCCGACGACGCCCAGGAGACCTTCCGCGCCGAAGGCGTGGAATTGATGTTCGCGCACATCAAACGCACGCTGCACGAGTTCGGCGTCGACTTCGACGTGTACTTCCACGAGAACTCGCTCTTCGAGTCGGGGGCCGTCGAAAAGGCCGTCGAGACGCTGAAGACGTCGGGCAATCTCTACGAGAAGGACGGCGCGTGGTGGCTCGAGAGCACCAACTACGGGGACGACAAAGATCGGGTCGTCATCAAGAGCGACGGAAACGCGGCGTACATCGCGGGTGACATCGCGTACTTCCAGGACAAGCGTTCGCGTGGATTCGACCTGTGCATCTACATGTTGGGTGCGGACCACCACGGCTACATCGGCCGACTGAAGGCGGCTGCCGCAGCCTTCGGTGACGATCCGGCGACCGTCGAGGTCCTCATCGGACAGATGGTGAACCTTGTACGCGACGGCGTCACGGTCAAGATGAGCAAGCGTGCCGGCACCGTCATCACTCTCGACGACCTGGTCGAGGCGATCGGCGTGGATGCAGCCCGGTACTCGCTGATTCGGTCGTCGGTCGATTCCAGCATCGACATCGACCTCGAAGTGTGGACGAGCGACGGTAACGAGAACCCCGTGTACTACGTGCAGTACGCGCATGCGCGGCTCTCGTCCATCGCGCGTGGGGCCGCCGAACTCGGGATCAGTTCGGAGAACCCGGACTTCTCGCTTCTCACCGGTGAACAAGAGGGTGAGCTCGTACGCACTCTCGGCGAGTATCCCCGGGTCGTGGCCAGTGCCGCCGACCTGCGGGAACCGCACCGGATTGCCCGCTACCTCGAAGAGCTTGCCGGCGCGTACCACCGCTTCTACGGAGCGAACCGAATCCTTCCACAAGGCGACGAGGAGGCCGGGCCGATTCACACCGCGCGACTGGCGCTGTGTGCGGCCAGCCGTCAGGTGCTGGCCAACGGGCTGAGCCTGCTCGGCGTCAGCGCACCGGAGAAGATGTGATGAGCGCACACCCCGCCGGCCCGAAGCACGCCGACCAGATCCATGCACCCGGGCTTCCCGCTCGGCCCGCCTCGTCGGCCGAGTACGCACAATTGCCCGCACACGTGTGGCCGCGTAACGCCGAACGAGGCGACGACGGCATCGTTCGTCTCGCCGGAGTACCCGTCACGGACCTCGCCGAGCAGTACGGAACCCCGCTGTTCGTGATCGACGAGGACGACTTTCGTTCCCGGTGCCGCGACATGCGAGCCGCGTTCGGGCCGGATGCCAAGGTGCACTACGCATCGAAGGCCTTCCTGTGCGGAGAGATCGCACGCTGGGTCGAGGACGAAGGCCTGTCCCTCGACGTGTGCTCCGGTGGAGAACTCGCCATCGCGTTGCACGCAGGCTTTCCTGCGGAACGAATTGCGATGCACGGCAACAACAAATCCGTAGCCGAGCTGGAAGCGGGAGTGGCTGCCGGAGTCGGTCACGTCGTACTCGACTCCGTCTACGAAATCGATCGCCTGAACGCTGTCGCGAGTTCCGCAGGCGTAGTGCAGGACGTGCTGATCCGCGTCACCGTCGGTGTCGAGGCACATACGCACGAGTTCATCTCGACCGCACACGAGGACCAGAAGTTCGGGTTCTCGCTCGCGGGCGGCGCTGCGATGGACGCCGTGCGACGAGTGTTCGAGGCCGACAATCTGCGTCTGGTCGGCTTGCACAGTCATATCGGTTCACAGATCTTCGAGGTCGACGGTTTCGAAGCCGCGGCCCACCGCGTGATCGGTCTGCTCCGCGAGGTGGTCTCCGAGTTCGGCGTCGAGCGGACCGCGCAGATCTCCGTGGTCGACCTCGGTGGTGGCATGGGAATCTCTTACGTCCCCACCGACGATCCGCCCACCGTGACCGATCTGGCGGCCAAGCTCAGAGACATCGTCCGAAACGAGTCCGAGCTGGCAGGGCTTCCCGAGCCGACGCTCGCGGTCGAGCCGGGCCGGGCGATCGCCGGCCCGGGCACGGTGACGCTCTACGAGGTCGGCACGATCAAGGACGTGGCCGTGGACAACGCGTTGACTCGGCGGTACGTCAGTGTCGACGGCGGCATGAGCGACAACATTCGGACTTCGCTCTACCAGGCCGACTACGAAGCCCGCCTCGTCTCGCGTGTCAGCGAGGGGGAGCCGGTGGTGGCCCGTATCGTGGGCAAACATTGCGAATCCGGCGACGTGGTGATCAGGGACACCTGGATTCCGAACGACGTCGACGCCGGAGATCTCATGGCGGTGGCCGCGACCGGTGCATACTGCTATTCGATGTCCAGTAGATACAACTTGCTGGCTCGGCCTGCCGTGGTGGCCGTACGTGACGGACGATCCCGCGTGATCCTGCGCCGGGAAACAGTGCAAGACCTGCTCAGCTTGGAGGCACAACAGTGACGAGCGAATCGACGCAGCGTCCCATCGGCGTGGCCGTACTGGGGTACGGCAACGTGGGCAGCGAAGTCGTTCGAATCCTGCTCAACCAGACGGACGATCTCGAGGCACGGGTGGGAGCACCGCTGGCTCTGCGGGGAGTGGCTCTGCGGAGGATCAGCGCCGATCGTGGCATTCCGGAAGACCTTCAGACGACCGACGCGGAGGCTCTTGTAGCACGCGCGGACGTGGACGTGGTCGTCGAGCTGATCGGCGGAATCGAGATTCCGCGCAAACTCGTCCTCGCTGCGCTGAATTCCGGCAAGTCGGTCGTGACTGCCAACAAGGCGCTTCTCGCCGAGCACACCGGTGAACTGGCAGAGGCGGCGGAAGCGCAGCGCGTGGACCTCAACTTCGAGGCCTCCGTGGCCGGTGCGATCCCCGTGATCCGGCCGCTCACCCAGTCGATGGCAGGTGACCGGATCACCAAGATCGCCGGAATCGTCAACGGCACCACCAACTACATCCTGTCCGCCATGGACGACACGGGCGCCGATTACGACGAGACCCTGGCAGAGGCCGGTCGGCTCGGCTATGCGGAGGCGGACCCGACTGCGGACGTGGAGGGATACGACGCCGCAGCCAAGGCTGCAATTCTCGCGTCGATCGCCTTTCACACGCGCGTCACGGCTGCGGACGTGTACCGCGAAGGTATCTCCGAGATCACTGCGGACGATCTGGCTTCGGCGCGCGCACTCGACTGCACCATCAAGCTGCTGTCGATCTGCGAGCGCATCACCACCGCGGAGGGCAAGGAACGCATCTCTGCGCGCGTGTACCCGGCGCTGGTTCCCTCGACCCATCCGCTCGCCACGGTCAACGGGGCCTTCAATGCCGTGGTGGTCGAGGCCGAGAACGCCGGCCGCCTCATGTTCTACGGACAGGGTGCGGGCGGCGCACCGACCGCCTCGGCAGTCATGGGTGATCTCGTGATGGCTGCTCGCAACAAGGTGCACGGGGGACGCGGCCCGCGCGAGTCGAAGTACGCGAAGTTGAGGATTGCGCCCATGGGCGACATTCCTACTCGCTATTACGTGAACATGCAGGTCGCCGACCGTGCAGGCGTTCTCTCCGCAGTGGCGGCGGAGTTCGCGCAGCACGGCGTCAGCATCTCGACGGTCCGCCAGGAAGGCGAGGGCGAAGGCGCTCGTCTGGTGGTCGTCACCCACATGGCCCTCGACTCCGCGCTGTCGGAAACCGTCGAGGCACTGAGCAAACTCGAATTCGTCACCGCTGTGACCAGCGTGCTGCGACTGGAAGGCACCGAACAATGACCGGCACTGGCAATACTCTCGCGACCTCTGCGGTTCACAAGCCGTGGCCCGGCCTGATCGAGGCGTATCGCGACCGTCTGGCGATCGGTCCGGACTGGAAGACCATCACTCTGCGTGAGGGTGGGACGCCGTTGCTTCCCGCAGGTCACCTGTCCGAGATCACCGGTTGCGACGTGTACCTCAAGGTGGAGGGTCTGAACCCCACCGGTTCGTTCAAGGACCGCGGAATGACGATGGCGGTCACGGACGCGCTTGCGCGCGGACAGCGTGCCGTGTTGTGTGCATCGACCGGCAACACGTCCGCATCGGCCGCTGCCTACGCGGCGAAGGCGAAGATGAGCTGCGCCGTGCTGGTGCCGCAGGGCAAGATCGCGATGGGCAAGCTGGCGCAGGCCGTCATGCACGGTGCCCGCATCATCCAGGTCGAAGGTAACTTCGACGACTGCCTCGAGTTGGCTCGCAAGACCACGGCGGAGTTCCCGACGATCGGTCTCGTCAACTCGGTGAACCCGGTCCGGATCGAGGGACAGAAGACAGCGGCCTTCGAGATCTGCGACGCGCTGGGCAAGGCTCCCGACGTCCACGCGCTTCCCGTCGGAAATGCCGGCAACATCACTGCGTACTGGCGCGGCTACACCGAGTACTTCGCGGACGGACTGACCGCGGTCAAGCCCCGGATGCTGGGCGTGCAGGCGGCAGGTGCTGCCCCGCTCGTGAACGGTGCCCCCGTCAAGGACCCCGAGACCATCGCGACCGCGATTCGCATCGGCTCGCCTGCGTCGTGGAACAGCGCGGTTGCCGCGAAGGAGGAGTCGGAGGGTGCGTTCCGGGCCGCCACGGACGAAGAGATTCTCGAGGCGTACCGGCTCATCGCCGCGACCGAGGGAGTGTTCGTGGAACCGGCATCCGCCGCGAGCGTCGCCGGATTGCTCGCCGCACGCAAGGAAGGCTGGCTCGATTCCGGTCTCACCGTGGTGTGCACCGTGACCGGTAACGGTCTCAAGGATCCGGACACTGCGTTGGCGGGAATGCCTGAGGTGAAGCCGATTCCGGTCGATCCGGTCGCAGTCGCGTCTGCGCTCGAGTTGGCGTAGTGGCTCACCCCGCGCCTTCGACTCCGCAACCTCGGACAGATGCAATGACACAAACCCTGCCCATCGACATCACAGTGACCGCTCGCGTGCCCGCGTCGAGTGCGAACCTCGGGCCCGGCTTCGACACTCTGGGGCTGGCTCTCGGTCTGTACGACGAGATCATGGTCACGACAACGGGTTCGGGGCTCGACATCACCGTCGAGGGTGAGGGCTCCGAAGACGTGCCGTGGGGCCCGTCGCACCTCGTCGTCCGCGCGATCGAACGCGGCCTCGAGGCTGCGGGGGTGTGGGCGGATGGACTGAAAGTAGTGTGCCGCAATGCTATTCCGCACTCGCGGGGGCTGGGGTCGTCCGCCTCGGCGGTAGTGGGCGGACTCGCAGCGGCCAACGGTCTGGCCACTCGACTGGACCCACGGTTCGCGTTGTCCACCGAACAACTCGTGCAGATGTCAGCGGAGTTCGAGGGGCACCCGGACAACGCTTCCGCGAGTGTCCTTGGCGGCGCGGTGGTGTCGTGGAGTTGCCCTGCGGAGGGCGCAGACGCGCCGCGAAGCTACTTCGCGGCGCGACTCGATGTGCACCCGGACATCAGGGCCGTGGCACTGGTGCCCAACGAGCGGTCGTCGACTGCGCACACCCGAGGATTGTTGCCGGAATTGGTTCCGCATCGCGATGCGGCGTTCAACGTCAGTAGGGGAGCGTTGGCGGTGGTGGCGCTGACGGAGCGCCCGGACTTGTTGATGCCTGCCACCGAGGATCTATTGCACCAGCCACAGCGGGCTCCCGCTCTGCCGTTGACGGCGCGATGGATCGAGATCCTGCGAGCCGAGGGTTTCGCTGCGACCATTTCCGGAGCCGGCCCCACGGTTCTGGCTCTGACCACGGCTTCTCTGCCCGACCGTCTCCGTGAGCAGGCCGAATCCGAGGGGTTGCGAGTTCTCGATCTGAAGATCGCGAACGGCGTAGAGGTCGGTTGACACGCCGAGAATTGGCGTGAATTCTTGCCCGGGCGAAGAATGGGCGCTATTCTGAGCCTTGTCCGTACATCGTGCGCGTCAGACGCCGGTGCTTCACCAGGGCAATCTTCCAAGACTGATCGACTCCGATCGGGTTGGGCGGTCCTGGCATGATCCTCCGCACTCACCAGTTGTGATGGATTTGCGAACACGCGCCTGTTCGAAGGTGTCGTGATGGCGGGCAGCCGACAGTTTTCGACAGGCAACTACGTACGGCACATCCGAGTTCAGACCTCAACTGAATTGCGGGACGAACCCTCGGCTCAGCGCAGCGCGAGCGAGGGAAGGAAAGGACCTCCGTGACCGATACGGACCTCATCGCCACCTCCACGCCGGCATCCGCGACGGGTGCCCCCACTGCAGAGAGCGGCGATTCTTCAACTTCCAACGATGCTTCGAGCAAGCGCGCCGAGTCTCGTCGTGGAACCGGACTCTCCGGAATGGTGTTGACCGAACTCCGGGCTCTCGCCGGTGAACTGGGTATCAAAGGCACCTCCGGGCTTCGCAAGGGCGATCTGATCGCCGCCATCAAGGAGCGTCAGGGTGGTGCCGCGGCGCCCGCCGCATCTGTGCCCGAGAGCGCCGCGCCCACGCGCCAGCCGTCGCGGCGAAATCAGGCCGCACCGGCCGACGCCGGCGGAACGGCGACCGAGGATGCCGCCAAGGACGCGAACGCGTCGGTCGCGCAGAAGACGACCGAACCCGCTTCGGGCGAACAGGGCAATGGCCCGTCGCAGCAGGGGCCGGACGGCGACCAGGACGGGTCCCGTCGTGGACGTCGTCGTGGGGGATCGCGTCGAGGCGGCCCCGACCAGGGTGAGCAGTCCGGCGAAAGCGCCCAGGGCGATCAGGATCGGCAATCGGGTTCCAAGCAGTCCGGCGGCAACGATCAGTCCGGCGGCAACGATCAGTCGGGCAAGCCGAATCAGAACAAGCAGGATCAGAACAAGCAAGACGGTGACCAGGGCGACAACCGGGGTCGACGCGATCGCGGTGACAACCGGGACCGTGGCGGCAACCAGGACCGTGCCGGCAACCAAGAGCGTGGCGGCAACCAGGACCGCGAGGGTCAGGACCGCAACCAGGGTGACAACCGTGGCCGCAACCAGGGCAACCAGGGCGGAAACAACGGTCCGCGTGACGGCCGTGGAAACGACGACGACCAGGAAGGCGGCCGCGGCCGTCGGGGTCGCCGGGTCCGTGAGCGTCGCCGTGGACGAGACCGTGATCGTGGCGGCGACGGAGACAATCGCGACACCGAGATTCGCGAGGACGACGTTCTGCAGCCCGTCGCCGGCATTCTGGACGTCCTGGACAACTATGCGTTCGTCCGCACGTCGGGTTACCTCGCAGGTCCGAGCGACGTGTACGTGTCGATGAACCTGATTCGCAAGAACGGTCTCCGTCGTGGTGATGCGATCACCGGTGCCGTGCGAGTCGGCCGTGAAGGTGATCAGTCCGGCGGCAACCAGCGCCAGAAGTTCAACCCCTTGGTGCGTATCGACACCGTCAACGGCGGTGACATCGAGACCGCGAAGAAGCGCCCCGATTTCGGCAAGCTGACCCCGCTGTACCCGAACCAGCGCCTGCGCCTCGAGACCGAGCAGAACATTCTCACGACGCGCGTCATCGATCTCGTGATGCCGATCGGCAAGGGCCAGCGTGCGCTCATCGTCAGCCCGCCCAAGGCCGGTAAGACGAGTGTGCTGCAGGCAATTGCGAACGCGATCGCCATCAACAACCCCGAGTGCTACCTCATGGTCGTACTCGTCGACGAGCGTCCCGAAGAAGTCACCGACATGCAGCGCTCGGTGAAGGGCGAGGTCATCTCCTCCACCTTCGACCGCCCGCCGGGAGACCACACGTCGGTTGCCGAGTTGGCGATCGAGCGTGCCAAGCGTCTGGTGGAGGCGGGTAAGGACGTCGTCGTCCTTCTCGACTCGATCACGCGTCTGGGTCGTGCGTACAACAACTCGTCGCCGGCCTCCGGTCGAATCCTGTCCGGCGGTGTCGACTCCACGGCGCTGTACCCGCCGAAGCGTTTCCTCGGCGCCGCGCGCAACATCGAGAACGGTGGTTCGCTCACGATCATCGCCACCGCAATGGTCGAGACCGGGTCGACCGGTGACACCGTGATCTTCGAGGAGTTCAAGGGCACCGGTAACGCCGAGCTCAAGCTCGATCGCAAGATCGCCGAGCGGCGCGTGTTCCCGGCGGTCGACGTCAACCCCTCGGGCACGCGTAAGGACGAGCTGTTGCTCAACCCCGACGAGGCAGCCGTACTGCACAAGCTGCGACGGGTGCTGTCCGGTCTCGACTCGCATCAGGCCATCGACCTCCTGATCGACCGGCTGAAGAAGAGCAAGAACAACCTCGAATTCCTCATGCAGGTGTCGAAGACCGCCCCCGGGGCGATCGACGACTGACCTGCCGGGAATTACTCGGCTCACCGCTGTGTTGAACACGCCGGTGAGCCGAGTTGCCGATTGGGATCGCAGATGCCCGATCTGGCATACTTGGCGGCCATATTCCGGTTCCGGTTCACGGCTTCGAACGGCGAAGTCGACCCGGCGACCATTGAAAGGGACACACCATGAAGCAAGGCATCCACCCCGACTACGTGGCGACCACCGTCGTCTGCGGTTGCGGAAACACTTTCGAGACTCGTAGCACCAAGGAGACCGGGCGTTTCAACGTCGAGGTCTGCTCGCAGTGCCACCCGTTCTACACCGGCAAGCAGAAGATTCTCGACACCGGTGGACGCGTTGCTCGGTTCGAGGCTCGCTACGGCAAGCGTGCTGCCAAGGGTGCAGACAAGTCCTAGCTGTTCTGCCGACGCCCGACCTGCGATGATCGCAGGTCGGGCGTCGGTTTTTTTGTGTCCGTAACCGACTTACGCGCAGAGCGGAGCTAAACATGGCAGGGATGTCCCAGCCCTCGGCCATCGACGACATCCTGTCGGAGCATGCCGGCCTCGAACAGCAGCTGGCCGATCCTGCCCTGCACAACGATGCTTCGGCCGCGCGTAAGGCCGGTAAACGGTTCGCCGAGCTCGCACCGATAATGGCTACCTATCAGAAGCTGAAGGCCGCGCAGGACGACGTCGCTGCGGCGCGTGAGCTTGCCGACGACGATTCGAGCTTCGCCGCCGAGATCCCTGAGCTCGAGCAGCAGGTCGAAGAGCTCGACAAGACCCTCACCGACCTACTCGCACCTCGGGATCCGCACGATGCGGACGATGTGGTGCTCGAAGTGAAGTCGGGGGAGGGCGGCGAAGAATCGGCGCTGTTCGCGTCCGACCTCGCTCGGATGTACGTGCGCTACGCCGAACGGCACGGTTGGCGAGTCGAGATCCTCGACGCCACCGTGTCGGATCTCGGTGGGTACAAAGAGGCGACGCTGTCGATCAAATCGAAGGGGGACGCTCGCGACGGAGTGTGGTCGCGCCTCAAGTTCGAAGGCGGCGTGCACCGGGTGCAGCGCGTTCCGGTGACCGAATCACAGGGACGTGTGCACACTTCTGCCGCGGGCGTGTTGATCTACCCGGAACCGGAGGAAGTCGAAGAGGTCCAGATCGACGAATCGGATCTTCGGATCGACGTCTACCGTTCGTCGGGCAAAGGTGGGCAGGGCGTCAACACGACCGACTCGGCGGTACGTATCACCCACCTTCCGACCGGAATCGTGGTGACCTGCCAGAACGAGCGTTCGCAGCTCCAGAACAAGGCGCGTGCCATGCAGGTGCTGGCCGCCCGTTTGCAGGCGGCAGCCGAAGAGGAAGCCGAGGCGGAAGCTTCGGCCGGCCGACAGAGTCAGATACGCACGGTCGACCGCTCGGAGCGCATTCGCACCTACAACTTCCCCGAGAACCGCATCGCGGACCACCGGATCGGGTTCAAGTCCCACAACCTCGACGCAGTACTCGACGGCGAGCTGGACGCCCTGCTCGATGCGCTCGGAAAGTCCGATCGAGAGGCGCGGCTCGCCGCCGAGTGAGTGGGTAGGACCGGTTACTCAGCTTCCGGCGGGGCCGGCGGCACGTCCGCGAAATCCCAGCCCGGGAACAGGAAGCAGGTCTGCCCCTTCGCGTTCATGTACGCGCCGTGCACCACGCTCAGAACCTGCCCCGGACCGGTGACTCCGAGGGCCTGTGGAATGGACGACTCTCCGACGAACGGTGCGGGGTTCACCGGAACCCCACCGCCCTGGAACGTGTTGAGGTTGAGCCAGTTGACGTGGGCTCCGGCCCCGCCGCCGTCCTCACCGATGGCGTAATACTGCTGGTCGAACGGGACCACATCCTGTTCGTTGTGGGTGACGCCCAATACCTGTCCCATGCCGTCGGCGCAGCCGAGCGGGTTCGGCTGGACCTCGAAAGGCTCGGCGGTTGCCAGTGCCGGGACGCCCAATGCTGCCGCTGCGGCAATTGCGACCACGGCCCCGGATCTACGTACCGTTCGGATCTTCGACATCTGACGAACCTCCTGAATCGTGTCGGGCACGTGGCCCCGTGTACACGCCGCACGCTAGCGACTTCGGCGGCCCGTTGCGTCCGATTCGCCCAGACTCGTTGCCGACTCGAAATGTCCGATTCATCCGGGATTCGCGGACCCCGGACGGTCGCTCGTGGCCAACGCGGGCGACGTGGCAGGCTGTACACGTGAGCCGCCAACCTCTTCGCCTCGCTCTGATCGAGGCATCCGAGCAGCTCGAGGCTGCAGGTGTTCGTAATGCCCGTATCGACGCCGAACTTCTCGCTGCGCATCTCCTCGGTATCGAACGCACCCGGTTGGGGCTGACCCCGCTGGTCGACGAGTCGGTGATCGACGCCTACCGGGTGATGGTGGCCAAGCGGGCCGAGCGCGTGCCCCTCCAATACATTCTCGGAACTGCGGCGATGGGCAACATCGACGTGGAGGTGGGGCCGGGAGTCTTCGTTCCGCGCCCCGAGACGGAGTTGCTGTTGGCTTGGGCGTTGGCCTTCCTCGGCACGTGCGATCAGCGCCCGCCCGTCGTTCTAGATCTGTGCACGGGCACCGGGGCGCTCGCACTCGCGATCGCGCAGGCGCGCCCTGACGCGGTGGTTCATGCGGTGGAGAAGGAACCGCACGCACTGGCGTGGGCGCGTCGAAATGCCGGGGCGCGCGAAGACGCTGGGGACACTCCGATTCATCTGCACCAGGGCGACGTCACCGACCGCACGTTGTTGGCGAGCCTCGAAGGTGGTGTGGATCTGATCGTGGCGAATCCGCCGTACATTCCGGACGGCGCCGTGCTCGAACCCGAGGTTGCCGACCACGATCCGCACACCGCTCTGTTCGGCGGCGAGGACGGCCTCTCCGTCATCAAACCGATGATCGTCAATGTTGCCAGGTGGTTGCGAATCGGGGGTGCCGTCGGTGTGGAACACGACGACAGCAACGGCTCCGGCGTCGCTGCCCTGTTCTCTGCGCGGCGCGTGTTCGGCGATGTGGCAGAGCATCCGGATCTGGCGGGCAAGCCCCGGTTCGTCGTGGCCAAGCGCATCGCTACCGATGTGGAAGCGCAGCGGGGAGAGGCACACGCGGAGGGCTCGCACGTCGAGGGTGAAAGGATGGAGTCGTGAGCACCGTTTACGACTGTGGCAGTCCCGATTCTCGAACGGCAGGTTTGTCCGCCGCCAAGAACTCGCTCGAGGCGGGTCGGCTGGTCGTACTACCCACCGACACCCTCTACGGCATCGGTGCGGGCGCCTTCGACGGTGATGCGGTCGCAAGTCTGTTGCGCGCCAAGGGGCGCGGTCGGGATATGCCGGTTCCGGTCCTGGTCGGCTCGTGGAACACGATCGACGGCCTCGTGTACAGCGTTCGGCCGCAGGCTCGCGACTTGATCAGGGCGTTCTGGCCGGGCGGGCTGAGCCTGGTCGTCGAGCAAGCTCCCTCTCTCGCTTGGGACCTGGGTGACACCCGCGGAACCGTGATGCTGCGGATGCCGCTGCATCCGGTCGCTCTGGAGTTGCTGCGCGATGTCGGGCCCATGGCTGTTTCCAGTGCCAACGTATCGGGTCGGCCGCCGGCCACCACGGTCGCCGAGGCCCGCGAACAGCTCGGCGGATCGGTCAGCGTGTACCTCGACGGTGGTCCGGCGGAGAAGGCGACGGCATCCACGATCGTCGACCTCACCGGTGACCGACCGCGTGTGTTGCGGGCCGGTGCGATCGGGACGGGCGACGTTGCCGATGTCCTCGGCGTGACGGCCGAGAGCCTCGTGGAAGGCGACGTTCCCGCATGAGCGGTCCTCGCGAGTATGCACACCCGTTCGACGAACCCTTAGCGGTGTCGTGCGACACCGCCCCGCACCCGCACCGGTAGCGTCTTCGAGGTGATCGAAGCGCAATCGGCGAGCCTCGTGCTGGCTCAATCGAGTGGGGGAGCGGGTGTTCCCCTACGTGAACTCCTGCTCGTGCTCTTCACTGCGGCAGTGGTCACGTACCTTGCGACCGGGACTGTGCGCATCTTCGCGTTGAAGTTCGGGGCAGTGGCCATACCGAGGGATCGCGACGTTCACGTGACGCCGACACCGAGACTCGGTGGCATAGGTATGTACCTGGGGATGCTGGCGGCGCTGCTGTTCGCGCAGCAACTGCCGGCCCTCGCAAGAGGCTTCGAGTTCACCCAGGACATTCCGGCGGCGCTCGTGGCGGGCCTGGTGATCGTTCTGGTCGGGGTGGTGGACGACCGGTGGGGTCTCGATGCGCTCACCAAGTTCGTGGGCCAGGTGACGGCAGCCGGGATCCTCGTCGTGATGGGCGTCAGTTGGTTCATCATCTACGTTCCACTCGGCGACACGACCGTGATTCTCGATCAGTTGCAGGCCGGTCTGATGACGGTCGGGGTGGCCGTGGTCACGATCAACGCGATGAACTTCGTGGACGGGTTGGACGGTCTCGCCGCCGGCCTCGGCCTGATCTCCTCCCTTGCCATCTGTGCCTTCTCGGTCGGCCTCCTTTACGACCAAGGGGGAGACGTCAGCGCGTACCCGCCGGCCTTGATCGCGGCCGCGCTGGCCGGTGCCTGTCTCGGGTTCCTGCCACACAACTTCCAGCCGGCCCGAATCTTCATGGGTGATTCCGGGTCGATGCTGATCGGATTGATGCTTGCCGCAGTCTCGACGAGTGCGTCCGGTCGTATTCCGTTGACTGCCTACGGCACCCGGGATCTGCTCGGCCTGTTGTCGCCGTTGCTTCTGGTGGGAGCGGTCATGTTCATTCCCATCCTCGACTTGTTGCTGGCCGTCGTCCGTCGGACGCGGGCGGGTGTGAGCCCGTTCAGCCCGGACAAGATGCACCTTCACCACCGGTTGTTGCAGATCGGCCACTCGCATCGTCGGGTCGTCCTCTTGATCTACTTGTGGGTCGGTGTCCTCGCGTTCGGCGCGGTCGGGTCGGCTCTGTTCGACCGGCGGGTGGTCGTGTTGCTCGCTGCGGCCGGCTTGGTGTTCGCGCTCGTCGTGACCGCTGTTCCGTCGTTTCGTAAGCAACAGCACGATCGATGACAGAAGCGGCGCGTTCTCGACCCACCTCGCGCATCCACTACCCTTGGCTACCGTGACTTCCACCTCGCAGCCCGTTCCCGACTCGACAGCCGCTCTGCGGTCGGGGGTGCGTTACGGCGTTCTCGGGATGCTGGCTCTGGCCGTGGTCGGGGCGATCGTGGCAACTCTCGTCGCCGGCACGCCTGGTCTGTACGGTGCGCTGCTCGGTGCCGCAGTGGGTGGCGGATTCGTTCTCTGCACCGCGCTCGGTGTCCTGTTCACGGCGAAATTGCCCGCGACGACGGCCGGTGCGGTGATACTCGGTACCTGGTTGCTCAAGATGATTCTGGCGATCACGGTGCTGGCGATTCTCAAGCCACTCGACTTCTACGACAAGATGTCGCTCGTGCTGGTGATGGTGTTCTCACTCATCATCGTTCTGGGTGCCGAGACGTACGGCGTGTTGGGTACGAAGGTTCCCTACGTCGAACCGCAGGGCGACCAGGAAGCCGATTCGTAGTAGTACTACGAGTTGTAGTAAAATTGAATCCGACCGGACCCCGTCTACACGACGTCGTAGGTGTCTTGATAAGGTTCCGGTCAAGCGAGAGCAATGTGGCTGTTCAGTCACTCGCTACTCGTAGGTAGCACCTACACGGTGCTGCCGAGTCGACGAGGGTCGCCGACACCGACAGACGCGGGAACTTATCCGGTTCGCAGCTGCTGACGAATACGCGAGTCGAATCTTGTCGACTTGATTGATCGTCAATGTCCGATCGAACCGCAGTCAACGATGGCTGGGGACCGACTACGGGAGAGACCGCTGAGCGTCACCTTCATGGCCGCGGAGGAATTCCATCCGCCGTCACTAGACGATTTTTACCCGCCCGCGGTGCTGTTCGAAGGTAGCCCATTCGAACTCGACCGGCTGATGCTGATTCGCATCCTGCTGTCGGTGGTGGTGGTCGCATTCTTCGCGATCGCGCTGCGAAGCCCCAAGATCGTTCCGCGCGGACTGCAGAACGTCGGTGAGATTGCCCTCGACTTCGTTCGCATCAACATCGCAGAAGAAATTCTCGGTAAAGAGCAGGGCAAGCGCTTCCTGCCGGTGATCACCACGATCTTCTTCCTGGTGCTCGCGAGCAACCTGGGTAGCGTCATCCCCTTCTTGAATATTTCGCCCAACGCCCGTATCGGCATGCCTCTGGTGCTCGCCGTGCTCGCGTACATCGTGTTCAACTACGTGGGCATCAAGAAGTACGGCTTCTTCAAGTACGTGAAGAGCAGCATCGTGGTTCCCGGCGTGCCCTTGCCGCTGCACTTCCTGCTCATCCCGATCGAGTTCATCTCGACCTTCATCCTGCGGCCGTTCACGCTCATGGTTCGTCTCATGGCCAACATGCTGGCCGGCCACATCCTGCTGGTGCTGTTCTTCAGTGCCACTCAGTACTTCTTCTTCGTCTCCGGCGGCTTCCAGGCCGTCTTCGGAGTGGCGTCGCTCGCAGCCGGTATCGCCTTCACGTTCTTCGAACTTCTGGTGATCTTCCTGCAGGCATACGTCTTCGCGCTGCTGACCTCGGTCTACATCGACCTTGCGCTGCACGCAGACGAGCACTGACCAACACACGACCAGCTAGACCAAGAACTGAGCCTCACGTCGAATCCGGCGTAGGTCAACAGAAAGGGAACGGAACACCATGAGCCTCGCTTACCTTGCGCAGGAAGCCACCGAGACCACCTCCAAGGGTTTCGGCGCCATCGGCTACGGCCTCGCCGCGATCGGTCCCGGCATCGGCGTGGGCATCGTCGTCGGTAAGGCGATCGAAGGAATGGTTCGCCAGCCCGAGATGGCCGGACAGGTCCGCACCACGATGTTCCTCGGTATTGCATTCACCGAGGCCCTCGCGCTGATCGGCCTCGTCGCCGGCTTCATTTTCTAAGACACCGACATGGCAGCCAACATCGCACTTCTCGCGGCAGAAGGGGAGGACCACAATCCTCTCGTCCCCGCGACGTACGACATCGTATGGTCGATCGTTTGCCTGCTGGTCGTCGGCTTCGTCTTCTGGAAGTACGTACTTCCGATGTTCCAGAAGGTCCTCGCCGAGCGCACCGAGCAGATCGACGGCGGCATCAAGCGAGCCGAAGAGGCTCAAGCCGAGGCGAAGGAAGCGCTCGAGCAGTACCGGGCCCAGCTCGCCGAAGCTCGTACCGAGGCTGCGCAGATCCGCGAGGATGCGCGCACCCAGGGCCAGCAGATCATCGACGAGATGAAGACACAGGCTCAAGAAGAGAGCGACCGGATCGTGGCGTCGGGCAGCACACAGCTCGCGGCACAGCGTCAGCAGATCGTCACGGAACTTCGTGGCGATATGGGACGCACCTCGGTGGATCTCGCAGAGCGCATCGTCGGGGAGTCCCTCGCCGACGACGTGAAGCGGGCCGGCACGGTCGACCGCTTCCTGAACGAGCTCGACTCCATCGGCGCAAAATCCGCAGCAGGGAAGTGAGCACCATGTACGCAGCGAGCCGTGAAGCATTGGCGCAGACGCGTTCTGCGTTGTCTGCGGCCCTGGGATCCGTCCCGGGCACCGCGGCCTTCGCCCAGGCCGGAGCAGATCTGTTCTCGGTCGTCGAGACGCTCGACGTTCAGCGCAACCTGCGGAGTGCGCTGTCGGACAGCTCGACGTCCGGAGCCGCTCGCGAGGGCCTGGCCGAGCAGGTTTTCAGCGGAAAGGTGTCCGACGCGGCACTCTCCGCAGTCAAGGCCGCGGTCGCCGAGGACTGGTCGACCACGTCCGATCTGCTCAACTCGCTCGTACGCCTCGGACGGGAGTCGCTGCTCAAGGCGGCTGCCGACCAGGGACAGCTCGATACGGTGGAGGACGAACTCTTTCGTCTCGGCCGCATCGTGGCTGGTGACTCGAGCCTCGAGCAGGCACTGTCCGACCGTTCGGTACCGGCGAAGGGGAAGCGTGAGCTTCTCGCCAAGCTGCTGTACGGCAAAGTCACCGCAGTCACCGAAGCTCTGGCCGTGCAGGCCGTCGGCCGTCTGAAGAAGTCCGCACCCGCGGATGCCTTCGACGAGCTTTCGACGCTTGCGGCCGAGCAGCGGGATGCAGTGGTCGCGAAGGTGCGCAGCGCCTCCGCGTTGACTGCCGAGCAGGCGGATCGGCTGGCCGCCACCCTCACCCGTACTTACGGGAAGCCGGTGACGGTCCACGTGGAGGTCGATCCCGAACTCCTCAGCGGCTTGGTCGTCCGAGTGGGCGACGAAGTGATCGACGGAAGCGCAGCGGGGCGACTCGCGGCACTCCGGAAGTCCTTCAAGTAGTCCACGCCGAACAATTACTCCAGATCTTTCCGAAGACCAGATACCGAGAGCAGGAAAAACATGGCGGAGCTGACGATCTCCTCCGACGAGATCCGTAGCGCGATCGACAACTACACCGCGAGCTACTCCCCGGAGGCCTCCCGCGAAGAGGTCGGCGTTGTAACCGACACCAGTGACGGCATCGCGCACGTCAGTGGCCTGCCTTCGGCTATGGCCAACGAGTTGCTGGAGTTCCCCGGCGGTGTGCTCGGCGTTGCCCTCAACCTCGACGCCACCGAAATCGGTGCCGTCATCTTGGGTGACTACCAGGACATCCAGGAAGGCCAGGAAGTCAAGCGCACGGGCGACGTGCTCTCGGTTCCGGTCGGCGACAACTTCCTCGGCCGCGTGGTCAACCCGCTCGGTCAGGCCATCGACGGCCTCGGCGACATCGAGAGCAGCGAGAACCGCGTTCTCGAGCTCCAGGCCGCTTCGGTCCTCGAGCGCCAGCCGGTCGAGGAGTCCCTCGCAACGGGCATCAAGGCCATCGACGCGATGACGGCCATCGGCCGTGGACAGCGTCAGCTGGTCATCGGTGACCGTAAGACCGGCAAGACCGCGGTCTGCATCGACGCGATCCTGAACCAGAAGGCGAACTGGGAGACCGGCGACCCGGATCAGCAGGTCCGTTGCATCTACGTCGCAATCGGCCAGAAGGGCTCCACCATCGCAGGCGTCAAGTCTGCGCTCGAGGAGAAGGGCGCGATGGAATACACCACCATCGTCGCCGCACCGGCATCCGATTCGGCCGGCTTCAAGTGGCTCGCTCCGTACACCGGCTCGGCCATCGGCCAGCACTGGATGTACGAGGGCAAGCACGTTCTGATCGTGTTCGACGACCTCACCAAGCAGGCCGAGGCCTACCGTACGATCTCGCTGCTGCTGCGTCGTCCGCCGGGACGTGAGGCTTACCCCGGTGACGTCTTCTACCTGCACTCCCGTCTGCTGGAGCGTTGCGCGAAGCTGTCCGACGAGCTCGGCGGTGGTTCGATGACCGGTCTGCCGATCATCGAGACCAAGGCCAACGACGTCTCGGCCTTCATCCCGACCAACGTCATCTCCATCACCGACGGTCAGGTGTTCCTCGAGTCGGACCTCTTCAACAAGGGTGTTCGTCCCGCCATCAACGTCGGTATCTCGGTCTCCCGTGTCGGTGGTGCCGCACAGACCAAGGGTCTGAAGAAGGTCGCCGGCTCCCTGCGTCTCGAGCTCGCTCAGTTCCGTGAGCTGGAGGCGTTCTCCGCCTTCGCCTCCGACCTGGACGCCGCCTCGAAGGCTCAGCTCGAGCGTGGTGCCCGTTGGGTCGAGCTGCTCAAGCAGGACCAGTACTCCCCGGTGGCCGTCGAGGACCAGATCGTGTCGATCTACCTCGCCGGTGACGGCGCGTTCGACAGCGTCCCCGTCGCCGACGTTCGTCGCTTCGAGGCCGAGCTCCTCGAGGACCTGCACCGCAACGCTTCGGGTGTCTACGACAGCATCAAGGGCGGCAAGGCGCTCGACGACGAGAACAAGTCCGCGCTGCACGCCGCGACGGACAAGTTCAAGGAAGGCTTCCTCGCATCCGACGGAAGCCGTGTCGTGAACGAGGCCGATGCCGACGCTCTCGGTGCCGAAGAGGTCGATCGCGAGCAGGTCAGCGTCAAGCGCAAGACCGTCAGCAAGTGAGCGGTCCGGCCATGACACTGCGACACACGAAGGGAGAGTGAGTGACCGATGGCGAACATTCTCGAACTGCGTTCTCGTATCAAGTCGATCAACTCGACCAAGAAGATCACCAAAGCGCAGGAGATGATCGCGACTTCGCGCATCACCAAGGCCCAGGCTCGCGTCGCGGCTTCCAAGCCGTACGCAGAAGAGATCACCAAGGTGCTCTCCGAGCTGGCCAGCGCCTCGTCCTCGCTCGACCACCCGCTGCTCAACGAGCGGGAGAACCCCACCCGCGCTGCGGTCCTGGTCGTGACCAGCGACCGCGGCATGTGCGGCGGTTACAACTCCAACGTCCTCAAGCAGGCAGAAGAGCTTCTCCAGCTTCTTCGCAGTGAGGGCAAGGACCCGATCGTGTACGTGCTCGGCTCCAAGGGGCTCGGGTACTACACCTTCCGGGGTCGTGCACTCGGTGGATCATGGACCGGGTTCTCGCAGGAGCCGGGCTACTCGGACGCTGCCAAGGCCAGCCGGCATCTCGTCGAGTTGTTCATGGCCGGTTCGGGTACCGACGTGGAGGCTGCGAACGGCGAAGGCACGATCGAGGGCGTCGACGAGCTTCACATCGTCTACACCAAGTTCGTGTCGATGCTGACGCAGACGCCGGAGGTTCGCCGGATGGCTCCGCTGGAGGTGTCGGTGTCCGAAGAGCATGTCGAGCTCGGTGAGGACATGCTGGCGAACGGACACAACGACGGCGGCAGCGATCCGGTTGCGGGCTACAACTTCGAGCCCGAGCCGGACAAGCTGCTCGGGGAACTTCTGCCGAAGTACGTCAGCACTCGTATCTACTCCTCGCTGCTCGATGCTGCTGCGTCGGAGTCCGCTGCTCGTCGTACTGCCATGAAGGCAGCGACGGACAACGCAAACGAATTGGCGAGCACGTTGAGCCGTCAGGCCAACCAGGCTCGCCAGGCCCAGATCACCCAGGAAATCAGCGAGATCGTCGGTGGCGTGGATGCGCTCGCCGCGAACGCAGGAAGTGACTAAACAATGACCGCAGCAGTAACCGAAAACAACGGGGCAGGCTCGGCTTCGACCGTCGCCGGTCGCGTCGTTCGGGTCATCGGTCCCGTCGTGGACGTTGAATTCCCGCGTGGCGCTGTTCCTGAGCTGTTCAACGCCCTCCATTCCGAGATCGCACTGTCCTCGGTGGCCAAGACGCTGACACTCGAGGTTGCACAGCACCTCGGTGACAACCTCGTGCGCACCGTCTCCATGCAGCCGACCGACGGCCTCGTCCGCGGCAACGTCGTGACCGACACCGGAAAGCCGATCTCGGTTCCCGTCGGTGACGTCGTCAAGGGCCACGTGTTCAACGCCCTGGGCGATTGCCTCGACACTCCCGGCCTCGGCCGTGACGGCGAGCAGTGGGGCATTCACCGGAAGCCACCAGCCTTCGACCAGCTCGAGGGCAAGACCGAGATCCTCGAGACCGGTATCAAGGTCATCGACCTTCTCACCCCGTACGTCAAGGGTGGAAAGATCGGCCTGTTCGGTGGTGCCGGTGTCGGCAAGACCGTTCTGATCCAGGAGATGATCACCCGTATCGCCCGTGAGTTCTCCGGAACCTCGGTGTTCGCGGGTGTCGGTGAGCGTACGCGTGAGGGCACCGACCTCCACCTCGAGATGGAAGAGATGGGCGTCCTTCAGGACACGGCCCTAGTCTTCGGTCAGATGGACGAGCCGCCGGGAACGCGTATGCGTGTGGCTCTGTCCGCACTGACCATGGCGGAGTACTTCCGCGATGTGCAGGGCCAGGACGTGCTGCTCTTCATCGACAACATCTTCCGTTTCACGCAGGCAGGTTCCGAGGTTTCGACCCTGCTGGGTCGTATGCCTTCGGCCGTGGGCTACCAGCCGACGCTGGCAGACGAGATGGGCGAGCTGCAGGAGCGAATCACCTCGACTCGAGGCCGCTCCATCACGTCGCTGCAGGCCATCTACGTGCCCGCCGACGACTACACCGACCCCGCACCGGCAACGACGTTCGCGCACCTCGATGCGACCACCGAGCTCTCGCGTCCGATTTCGCAGATGGGTATCTACCCCGCTGTGGACCCGCTGACCTCGACTTCGCGCATCCTGGAGCCGGGCATCGTCGGTGCCGAGCACTTCCGCGTTGCCAACGAGGTGAAGCGCATCCTGCAGAAGTACAAGGAGCTGCAGGACATCATCGCCATCCTCGGTATGGACGAGCTGCAGGAAGAGGACAAGGTCCTCGTCGGCCGCGCACGTCGTCTGCAGAAGTTCCTGGGCCAGAACTTCATCGTCGCCGAGAAGTTCACCGGTGAGGTCGGCTCGGTCGTGTCGCTGCGCGACACCATCGAGGCGTTCGATCGCGTCTGCAAGGGCGAGTTCGACCACCTGCCCGAGCAGGCGTTCAACAGCTGCGGTGGACTCGACGATGTCGAGGCTGCTGCCAAGAAGATCGCCGGAAAGTAGTCCACGATGGCTGAAATGACCGTAGAACTCGTCGCTGTGGAGCGGCGGTTGTGGTCGGGTTCGGCGACTCTCGTCAGTGCACAGACGACAGAGGGCGAGATCGGTGTCATGCCCGGGCATGAGCCGGTCCTCGGCCAGCTGGTCGAAGGCGGCGTGGTCTCGATCACGTCCGCCGACGGCGAGCGCGTCGTTGCTGCAGTGCACGGCGGGTTCCTCTCCGTGACCGCAACGACAGTCACGGTTCTCGCCGAGTCCGCGGACCTGGTGGAGGACATCGACGTAGAGGCGGCCAAGGCCGTTCTAGCGGATTCTGCGGAGGATTCGGAGGCGGTCGAGGCCGCCAAGGGACGCCTCCGTGCCGTAGAGCGCGCATAGGTCTCCGAGGGAAGCCGCGACGGAGCCACGAGCTGTGACAATCGGAATGACGTTGTTGATCATTCTGCTTGTGCTGCTCGCTGGCGCCGTCGCGGCTTTTCTGTATCGTCTGGTCGTTCTCCGGAAGGGTGGAACGGCCGCAATTCTTCGTGAGAGCCCCGCTGTTGCGGACAGCGGCTGGCGCCACGGACTGATCAGGTACGGCGAGTCGACCCTCGTCTTCTTCAAACTTTCGAGCCTGCGCCTCGGTCCCGATTCACGCATTTCGCGTCAGGGTATCGAGGTCGAATCCAGGCGTGCACCTGTCGGTTCCGAGTTCGACATCATGACCGAAGAGATCGTGATTCTGTCGGTGATCGACGGCGAAAAGCGGTACGAAATCGCCTTGGACAGTGGCGCTCTCACCGCGTTTCTCTCATGGATCGAGTCGCGCCCCTCCGGCCGCTCGATGCGCGGCCGCCCATCCTGAGCCTCAGGCTCCTCCGCGTCCCGGGGTCCAGAGAACGTCTCCGTCGGGATTGGCGAGGCGGCCCATGATGAAGAGCAGGTCGGACAGCCGGTTGAGGTACTTGGCAGGCAGGACGTTCGTGGTCTCGGGGTTTGCCTCGACTGCCGTCCACGCCGAGCGTTCGGCGCGACGCGATACGGTTCGCGCCACGTGCAACAGCGCAGCGAGTGGCGTCCCTCCGGGAAGAATGAACGAGTTCAACGGCTCCAACCTGGTGTTGAGCTCGTCGCACCAGCCCTCGAGCCGGTCGATGTAGGGCTGCGTCACGCGTAGCGGGGGATACTTCGGTTCTTCCACCACCGGAGTGGACAGATCTGCGCCGGCATCGAAGAGATCGTTCTGCAATTGCAGCAGAATCTCCCGCAATTCCGCCGGTGGGTGCCCCAGCGCGATCGCAGTTCCGATCGCCGCGTTGGTCTCGTCGCAGTCCGCATACGCACCCAGTCGCGGGTCGTTCTTCGACACACGCGAGAAGTCGCTGAGTCCGGTGGTTCCGTCGTCGCCGGTACGGGTATAGATCTTGGTGAGGTGGACTGCCATACCGTTACGGTACCGGCGACCGGTACTGCCTCGGGTAGCTCTAGGCTGTGCGTTGTGAGTGAGCGCTTTCTCGTTACCGGCGGTAGCCGACTCGTAGGTGAAGTGTCCGTCGGTGGCGCCAAGAACAGTGTTCTGAAGCTGATGGCGGCCGCGTTGCTCGCCGAGGGCACCACTGTGGTTACCAACTGTCCGGACATCCTGGATGTGCCGTTGATGGCGGATGTGCTGCGAGGGCTCGGGTGTGACGTCGAGTTGGAGGACTCGATGGTGCGCATCACGACTCCGGCGAATCCCAAGTACCACGCGGATTTCGCGGCGGTCCGGCAGTTCAGGGCCTCCGTGTGTGTCCTTGGCCCGCTGGTGGCTCGTTGTCGTCGCGCGGTGGTCGCCCTCCCCGGCGGCGACGCGATCGGATCCCGGCCACTCGACATGCATCAGTCGGGACTACGACTGTTGGGGGCTCGCAGCGAGATCGAGCACGGCTGTGTAGTGGCCGAGGCGGACGATCTCCGTGGTGCCAACATCCGTCTCGCATTTCCCTCTGTCGGAGCCACCGAGAACATTCTGATGGCCGCGGTCCTCGCACAAGGCGAGACTGTCATCGACAACGCTGCACGTGAGCCCGAGATCGTGGACCTGTGCGCGATGTTGATTCAGATGGGCGCAAAGATCTCCGGGGCAGGTACTTCGACACTCACCATTCAGGGAGTCGAGAAGTTGTCACCGACCACCCATCGCGTGATCGGTGACCGCATCGTGGCGGCGACGTGGGGGATAGCGGCCTCGATGACCCACGGCGATATTCGGGTTCGTGGGGTGAACCACAAGCATCTGTCCCTCGTGCTGGACAAGCTGCGAAGCGCCGGCGCGGAGGTGACGCCGGAGTCCGACGGCTTCCGAGTCGTCCAGGACTCGCGCCCGACTGCGGTCAATTTCGCGACGTTGCCCTACCCGGGATTCCCGACAGACCTTCAGCCGATGGCGATCGGACTTGCCGCGATCGCCGATGGCACGTCGATGATCACGGAGAACGTCTTCGAGGCTCGCTTCCGATTCGTGGAGGAGATGATTCGGCTCGGTGCGGATGCGCGGACGGATGGTCACCATGCCGTCATTCGCGGGGTGAACCAGTTGTCGAGCGCACCGGTGTGGTCTTCGGACATTCGGGCCGGCGCCGGTCTCGTGCTTGCGGGCCTGGTCGCGGAAGGCGTGACGGAAGTGCACGACGTCTATCACATCGACCGTGGCTACCCGCAGTTCGTGGAGATCCTTCAGCAGCTGGGCGGCCGCATCGAACGAGTCGGCAGTTCCGAGAGCTGAATCGGGTGCGGGGGAGACCGCATACGTCGTCTTGTCGATCCGCGTCGCGCACCTTGCGACGCGGATCGACGCGTTTCTGCAGGTGAGAAGCCGATGCCAACGGAGAAGGCACCCGTACGTGCCGGTAAGTGTCGGGCGTCACAGTGGAGATGGGGCGACGGGGAGGCGATTCTCGGGCACGGGAGGGTGTGGTGACCTGCGAGAACGGGAGCAGGGGAGTGCGTGACCTGGCGATTTGGTGTGGGGATCTTCGTCGCGTAACTTAATTCAAGTCAGAGCGACACGGACGCCGACCAGGTCTTCAGGACATGGCAACGAGGTCGTACGGAGTGCCTGACAAACTCTAGTTAGAAGGTCTACCCACCAAGAGTCGGATGTTGCATCCGAGACCAAGCTGGGTTAGGCTGGAAAAGTTGCTCCAATTCGCCGGAACATGGTTCTGGTGTGGGGGCATGCGCGTGTTCTTTGAGAACTCAACAGTGTGTCGATGAATGTCAGTGCCAAATGTTTTTTGGTACTCCGCATCATATGTGCCGGCTCTTCTTTATGGGGGGTTGGTTGTGTGGTGTGGGTATTTGCTGGCTCTTTTCCTTCTTCCGTCGGAGGAGGGTCAGTGTTTTTATGCTAGTTTGAGTTTTTTTGCTAGTGATTTGACTCGATGTCTATGACTGATTTGTGGCTTCGGCTGCGTAATCTAGAGTCTTCAACGGAGAGTTTGATCCTGGCTCAGGACGAACGCTGGCGGCGTGCTTAACACATGC
>NZ_JBUYWE010000006.1:0-260387 GCF_055231055.1 Rhodococcus huquni | reverse complement strand
CGAATTGCGGGGCACCACCGTCGTGGTGCGAAGGGCATCACATCGTGCATTGGGCCGATCACGGCCGGACGGATATGAACAATTTGGTGTTGTTGTGCGGGTTTCATCACCGACTGATTCACCACTCCGAGTGGGAGGTGGTGATGGGTGCTGACAGGTATCCGTGGTTCCTGCCGCCGCGACTGCCGGGCAGTCGGCCGGTCTTGCCGTCGAACCGCCGCCCCGCCCGCCACACAGAGTCGGCACATGCAGGCCGGGCCGGACCCGACGCCGCCTGACACACCCGAGTACCGAGCAGCGCCGCCCACGAGCACCACGGACGGCGCCAATCGGCATGGTTCGGCTTAGCGTGGCGATCGCCGTTGGGCTCTGGGGTGTCGTCACGTACCTTTCGTTTCGCGCCCGAGGCCGCGGGGTACGTCGTGGAGCCGTTGTCGCATCCGTATTCCTATCGCTCGGCGGTGCGCTCGGCTTCCTCGCCGCGGCCATTGAATCCGGACGTCGTGAGCGGATTTCACCCCAGCATCGGCTGGTCTCACGGTTACGATCTGTTCCCTGCCGGAGTGCGATGTACGTACTGGACCGAGGCCGAGCCGCGATTCGAGATGGCCACCCATAGCCCCTGGCCCTACACGCTGCTCGTTTATGGCCTTGGCGCCGTCGCATTGATGCAAGTCGCCCGCGCAGTACGGGGCACTGTGGAGAAGCGGCGGAATCGTTCCACCGACTGACCGGGCTGCGCGATTCTCAGCGCAGCTGTTCGGGGAGCTCTCCCGGTTCCATTACGATGCGCTGGTCCGCGCTGTTGCGCACGGTCTCGGACTCGTCGATCTTGGATGCGAGGAACTTCCATTCGGCCTGGTCGATGGCATCGACGGCGCGTGCCCGGACCGACTTGTCGCGGGTACCCCAGGCGATCGGCATAGGGCTGACCATCTGCCACGTCTTGGCAGTACTCCGCTTGCCACGGTCCCCGAGCAGCGCCACGGAAGGCACCTTGTCGCCGATGCTCTGCTTCTGGCCGGGCAGCACCGGAATGTTCCGGGTGACCAGCGCATAGGCAGTGCCTTCGGCATCCGGTTTCGCGATGTCGACCAACGACAGCAGCGTCATCGCACGTGGATGCAGTTCGGACACGATCGCCGGCACCAAGGGATTCTTTCGATAGAGGTCGTCGATGCTGCCCATCTTGCGCGGCATCCACACCGCGAGCCACAGCGCCGTGACAGCGCCTGCGATCAAGACGACCCCGAGAACCACGGACCACGCGTGGCTCAACATGATCAGAAAAACGGCACCGACCACGAGAATCACGGCCAGAATGACGGCCGAAATCTGCATGCGGCGCAGGTCCGTGTAGGTCTGATTCACCGATTTTGCGTAGGCACGGTCGACCGTGAACTCGAAATGTCGCACGTGAAGACGCTATCCGATTGCGGGTCCCAGCAGGTCGTCGGCGTCCGTGATTCGGTACGCGTAGCCCTGCTCGGCGAGGAAGCGTTGGCGGTGTGCGGCGTACTCGGCGTCCAAGGTGTCACGCGAGACCACCGAGTAGAAGTGCGCCTGACCGCCGTCGTGCTTCGGTCGCAGCAGTCGGCCCAGTCGCTGTGCCTCCTCCTGGCGTGAGCCGAATGTCCCGGAGACCTGGACGGCGACCGATGCTTCGGGAAGGTCGATCGAGAAGTTGGCGACCTTGCTGACCACCAGAGTCTGGATCTCGCCGCTTCGGAACTTGTCGAACAGCTCCTCACGTTCCTTGTTCTTGGTGGAGCCCTTGATGACGGGCGCGTCCAGTGCCTCGCCGAGCTCGTCGAGTTGGTCGAGGTAGGCGCCGATCACGAGCGTCGGCGAATCCGGGTGCCGGTCCAGGATGGACTTCACGACGGCAACCTTGGTGTGTGCAGTGGAGCAGAGCTTGTAGCGCTCGTCCGGCTCTGCGACCGCGTAGGCCATGCGTTCGGCCTCGGTCATCGTCACGCGGACCTCGATGCAGTCGGCCGGTGCGATCCAGCCCTGCGCTTCGATGTCCTTCCACGGTGCGTCGTACCGCTTGGGGCCGATGAGGGAGAACACGTCACCTTCGCGTCCGTCCTCACGGACGAGTGTCGCGGTCAATCCGAGACGGCGGCGTGATTGCAGGTCGGCGGTCATGCGGAAGACTGGGGCCGGAAGCAGGTGGACCTCGTCGTAGATGACCAGGCCCCAGTCGCGGGAGTCGAACAGCTCGAGGTGCTTGTATTCGCCCTTCGTCCGGCGGGTGATCACCTGGTAGGTGGCAATGGTGATCGGACGGATCTCCTTGCGCTCTCCCGAATACTCGCCGATCTCCTCCTCGGTGAGGGAAGTGCGTGCGATGAGCTCGCGCTTCCACTGACGGCCGGCGACCGTGTTGGTCACCAAGATCAGCGTCGTCGCCTTCGCCTTCGCCATGGCGGCGGCGCCGACCATCGTCTTACCCGCACCACACGGCAGGACGACGACGCCGGAGCCGCCGGCCCAGAACGAGTCGGCCGCCATCTCCTGGTAGTCGCGGAGTTGCCAGTGACCCTCGTCGAAGGCCAGGTCGATCGGGTGAGCCTCGCCGTCGACGTAGCCGGCGAGGTCCTCCGCGGGCCAGCCGATCTTGAGCAGCATCTGCTTGAGGTGCCCACGCTCACTGGCGTGGACGATGACGGTGTCCTCGTCGACCGCCGCGCCCAGCATCGGCGCGATCTTCTTGTGTCGCATCACCTCGGTGAGTACTGCGCGGTCGAGGCTGACAAGGGTGAGTCCGTGTGCCGGGTTCTTCACCAACTGCAGGCGCCCGTACCGGCCCATCGTGTCGACGATGTCCACGAGCAGCGGCTGCGGCACCGCGAAGCGGGAGAAGTTGACCAGCGCGTCGACGACCTGCTCGGCGTCGTGGCCCGCAGCGCGGGCATTCCACAGAGCCAACGGGGTGACGCGGTAGGTGTGGACGTGCTCTGGTGCGCGTTCGAGCTCGGCGAAGGGGGCAATTGCCTGCCGGGCCTCGGCCGCACGTTCGTGATCGACCTCCAACAGCAGAGTCTTGTCGGACTGAACGATCAACGGTCCGTCGGTCACGGATACCTCCTCGATAGCGGTGCCGGATGTAGCCAGCCTTGCCATTGTCCTGGTTATGCGGTCCTCCCGCTACGTCGCGTGGCAGGAGGACCGCATGGACCGGTGAGGAGATGGAGGTGACGCTGTGAATCTGTGGAGCTAGCGCGCCGCCGCGACTCGTCGAGCTTCCATCACATGCGTGATCGCTTCGGCGATACCTGATCGGTAGCCGAGTTCTTTTTCTGTCACCGCCTGAACGGAATCGAGCTCTTGTTCCAGACGGACTTGAATTCGGTCGAGCGCTGACAGTGTTCTTTTCACTTTTTCTGCCGTTGCCCTTTCTAGGCGGATTTCTCGAAAGTGCCGGAAAGGTATGCGCACTCGTCCAGCACGAAAATACGTGCCATTGCAATTCCGGCGAGATATCCGGCGGTGTGTTGCTCCGCGCCCGGCCGTGACTCCGGGGCGCGGTTGAGCACGTCGTACAGGACGTCGAGTTCGCTTGTCGCTGTGAACATCATGCGGATGGTCCCTCAGTGTCCCTTCCGCTTCCGGATGAATTCGGAAGACTCCGCGACCTTTGCGCGCTTTTCTGCGCGGCGTTCCTTCAACGACTGTGCGGGTTTCTTCAGATCCTTACCCTTGCCTGCCATTGTCGCTCCCTTTCGAAGTGGCAATCACAACAAGGCCGACCATACGTCATTTTTTTGGAAAAGCCAGTTTCGAAAAATCCATGCGTCGGAGTCGGAAAAAATCCGAAAAGACTCGGGGTTTCGGGCAATATTCAACCGCGTCGCTCGTGCCTCGAGCGCGCTCGGGTATACGCGGACTCCAAGAGCTCACGGACAGCCTGCTCGGTCGTCGGGCCGGGGTTCACCACCGCGAGCCAGTTCGCCGACGCGTACACCGGGTGAGCGATGACCGTGTCGGGGGCGGGCGCGGTCTCTGCTGCGAAGCGGGCGAACTCGTCTTTGGTGGCGGCGACGTTGATGCGGAAGGCGCCGGGGGCATCCAATCCGCAACGATCGTCGTCCGGGTAGTCCTTGGTGACGATGGTCGCGAAGGGTTGGCCAGGCGGCACCACGCCGTCGGGCGAGAAGTAGAAGAAGGTGTCGCCCCAGGCAATTTCGGGGGTTCCGTCGCCGGGTCCCGGGCGGAGGGCCAGTACGTCGTCGAAGTTGCTCACGAAGTCGATGATCTCGTTCATGGTCATGTGTTCCAGCGTTTCATTAAAGTGCTTGTGGAGGCATCAGCACGGAAGGCGCAGGAAAACTCGTGGAAACCCTCGATTCGGTCACGTTGCGCACCGCAGAGGTGGCGCGCCGTGCGGGCTGCTCGGTTCAGCAGGTACGCAATCTCGAATCGATCGGCGTGCTACCGGCGGCCACGCGCGCGCCCAACGGGTACCGCGTCTACGGCGAGGTTCACGTGCGGTGCGTGCGTGCGTATCGAGCGCTCGCTGTCGCGACGGGACCGGTCGATGCCAAACACCTGCTCCGGGCACTGCACCGAGAATCTGTGCCAGGAGAAGAGGGGAGCTACCTAGCGCTACTCGACGCTGCGCACGCGGGACTCCACCGAGAGCGGACGGATCTCGAGCTGACCAGGAAGGCTGTCGCGGCGATCGCTGCCGAACCGATCGCGCAGGTGCGTTCTGCAGATGCGATGGCGGTGGCAGAACTGGCCGAGGCGCTCGGAGTGCGCGCGTCGACTCTGCGGCACTGGGATGCGGAAGGGCTCGTGGTCCCGGGCCGTGAGGGCCCTCGAAGCAGGCGTCGCTACTCGCCGACGGACGTACGCGACGCGCGTATCGTCCATCAACTTCGAGGCGCCGGATATCGGGTGCCGGCGCTGAGGATCGTGATGCGGGGCTTCCCGCGGGGGAGTGCCTCGGAGGTCGAGGCCGCGCTGGCTGCGCGCCACGCGAGTATCGAAAGGCGGTCGCGGGCGCTGCTCGACGCGGCCGCCGAACTGGCCGGAATCAGTCGACCGGAGAGACAGACGTGATTCTGTGGAGCGTGAACCTACGGACGCTGCCGGTCGCGGGATCGAATGCATCCAGTTGTCCGCCGCCGACGCTGACCGGGTCGACGATGCGGTGAGTTGCCACGCCCTGCGCGTCGACGTAACCGATGGTGACGCTGGACTTCTTGCTCGCGGCCTTCGCGAGCAGTGCAAGGGTGGCAGCGGTTCCGGCGCGTGAACCGTCGGACCGGACACCTCCTCGTACTCCCGCCGATGCCGCGAGATCACCGGCGCGCAGGGTGCGCACCAGTGCTTCGAGTTGAGAGTCGGTGGCGATTGCGGGAGTGCGGGTGGTGACGCGGGGGCGTCGGGTCTGGATGCGTGCGCCTCGCGGGCGTAGGTCGACGAGCGCACCGGTCGAGTCCTCGCCGGCGGGGGAGAAACCCGCGGACCGAAGCTCGGCAAGGACTTCGCGCAGCGGTGCCTGCGAGACGGCGACGGTGGGTGCGAGTGCCCGCAGTGCAAGCGGCTCCGCAACCGGGGATGCGAGCACTTCTGCCAGCAACGACGGGTCCTCGCATCGGACGAAGGCGGTTGCCACGCCTGCGCGAAGGCGTCCGTGTCGGCGTGCCACGTCGTCGATGAGGTACGTCAAGGACTGGGGGACAGGTGTCCGTGAGCGAGTCGAGAAGAGGCTGTGCAGCTCGGTCGCGCTCGTGCCCACGTCGAGTGCGCGGCGAATGCTTGTCTCGCTGATCCGGTACATGGACGCCGCTCCGGCGGATTCGATGTCGGCGACGAGGGTGAGCTGTTCGAGGAGATCGGGCGCGAGGGGGCCGGGGACCACAACGGTGAGGTCCGCCTGAACCAGAAAATGGTCGACGGGCTCGGGGAGGGCGGTGTGCATCTCGGCCTCGGCGTCTCCGCCGTGCAGCAGTGCCCGCCCCGGTGAACTCAGCGCACCGTGAGCCACGAGTCCGAGGGAGGTCGCTTCGGCCAGGGTCCGTTCCACGGCGAACGGGCGCATGCGCGCTCCCCAACGGGGACGCTGCCACGACAGCAGACGGCTGACATCGTTGCCGGTTGCGCTGCGTCCGCTACCGAGATCGGCGAATGCAGTCAGGATCGCTCTGCGGTCGTGCGGCGCCGAGGGCGCCCTGGCCTCCTCCGACAATGCGGCGACGGGCTTGTCGTTGGAATCTCGCATTCCGACGAACCACGCCACCCGAGGCAGATCGAGCCAGGCCGCCGCAAGGGTGTGCCACCGCTTCGCCGTGGACGCGTTCGACCAGGCGTCGACGGCGACGGTCGGGGCCCAATAGGAGTCTCCGGTGTCGCCTGCGGGCGCCGGGTCGGGCATACCGGCCGCGATCAGCCCGGCGCCGGCGAGGACCTCGGCGATCAGACTCACCCTGGCTTCGTCGACGCCGACGGATTTGGTTATCCGGCGAAGCTCACGAACGCCGAGCCCACCTGCCCGCAGAACAGGGGCAGGGGATTCGCCGAGGAGGGTGAGCACGTTCTCGCAATGCCGAATCATCTCGAGAGATTCGCCGGCCGCGGCGGCATTGATGTCGGCCGGAGGGTTCTTCTTGGTGGGAACCGCGGGCGGTGTGAGGGACGTAGGGTCGAAGACTGCTTCACCGCGCAGTGCCTGCCGAACCTGATGTGGGAGTTCCACGGTCTCGGCATCGATCCAGTGAAGCAGGCCTGCCGACAGGAGTCGTTGCACCGGGCGGTCGGGGGAGGTCCCTGGTGCCGCGTCGCGGGTTCGGCCGATCGAGCTCGTGCGGGCGAGGGTGTCGAGAAGCTCGCGCTCACGCGTATCGAGGGTCTTCAATGCCGCGTCGATCTCCGACTCGCTCAGTGCTTCGAACGAGTCGGTGGAACGTCCCACGCGCCAGGGGATGGTGGCGACGACCGCGGGTGCGATGTGCAGTGAGTGATCGCCCCACACGAGGGCGGAGGCGCGCAGTTCTTCGACCGCTTTGTCCACGGCCTTCTTGGTAGCGCGTGACCCGAGTGCTTCCGCGAGTACCTCACGAGGCACACCGGCCTCCTCGGCGTGTTCGAGGGCGAGGATCTCCAGAATTCCGAAGTCGAGTGTCGTGAGATCGTCCGCGGCGCGGACCACCGAGGCGCGCTGCTCCGCCCGTCCGGCAAGGACGACAACAGTGGAAGGAGGAGGTACCGCCAGATCGGGGCGCCGCCGAAGCAGTTCCGTCAGCTCGGCGTCGGAGCGGTGAGCCAGCCAATCCGCGAAGGTGGCCGCGCTCACGGCGGTCTCGGAAGTGTCGTCGATTTCGGTCATCGCCTATCAGATTAGAGACCTGGGCTGTACGTTGCTTCGCGCTCCTGTCAAAATGTCCTCGTGGCTAACAATTCGAAGAAGCAGTATGTCGATCCAGGGTGGCCGGAAACTGCAGACGGAGATCACGCAGTGACCGAGCTGTCGTCGAGCCGAGCAGGCGGTCTTTCCCCGTTCGGGGAGGACACCGAGTTTCCGCTGCCCGCGGACTCGCTGCCGTACGCGCACCCGCGCACCGTCATCAACCGCTAGGCGGTCGATACGAGAAGGGCCCCGCACCATCAGGTGCGGGGCCCTTCTCGTATCGATGCCGTGGTGTCGATACCGGGGGATTACTGCGGTGCGAGCAGTCCCTTGTTGGCGTCGATGAAGTCGAGGATCTGCGGATCGATCTCGATGCCCTGCTGCTGGACCGTCTCGAGGGCCGTGTTGACGGCGTCGAGGTAAGGAGCCGTGTCTTCGGTCGACGGCAGGCTGGTCAGGTCGGGAAGCTCCGGAGTTGCGGGAGCTTCCTGTGCCTCCGGCGCCTCGGGTGCTTCCGGGGTGGCGGCCGGCGCGTCACGCTGCGTCGGTGCGCTGCTCAGGCCGAGGCTCGAGGAGCAGGACGGCCATGCGCCCCAACCCTGGGAGTCGAGGACCCGCTCTGCCACGACGATCTGCTGTTCACGCGATGCACTGTTTGCGGTGGCTGCGTACTCGTCGCCGCCGTGTGCGCTCCAGGTGCTGGGGGAGAACTGCAGTCCGCCCTGGAAGCCGTTTCCGGTGTTGATTCCCCAGTTGCCGCCGGACTCGCACTGGGCGAGCTGGTCCCAGTCGGAGTCGGGGGCTGCGGAAGCGGTGCCCGAGAAGGCTGCTCCGGCGACGCCCATGATGGCGCCGGTGACGGCGACCTTGGCGACGGTGCGGCCGGTATTGGTGGGTTTGCGATGGCGTCCGGTCATGGTTGTCGAGATCCTCTCCACACGCGCCTGCGAGGTCAGCTGTCGGGTTCGGGCTGAGAGGTCGCCCGGCCTCGCCTCTCCTGGCTGGAAGAGGGTCTGGCTTCACCCCGAGATTCGGAGCTGGTCCGAATCGGTGTCCTTCCGAGAACGGTTGTTCCCTGAGGGACTTTGGGTCCCCCGTCCCTGTCCCTGGAATGCTTCGTCGGGACTCCGGTACCCGCGGGACAGGGCTTGGCGCGGCGGGCCGGGTGTGACCGAGATTTCCTCGGCCGTGGATGACCGTAACGGTCGAAAGGCCGAGTGTCACCATTTGGTAACGCGGGGTGTCGGCGGGTGCTGCCAAGTCGATTCGCACGCAACGTGACTCCTCACTGCCTATTCCCAGCTAGTCGCGCCGAAGGAGGGTTGGCCCCCTCTTGTCACCCGTCCGTTATCGTCCTGTTATGTGACAAAGCTCACAGGTAACGCTCGCGGTAGGTCCGGACACGGTGGGAATGGTTCGAGAGGGGCGGAAGGTGTGCATGGGGCGTCAGCGGATGTCGACGATGTCCTTGCCCAGCGGCATGAGAGAAATCGGGATCAGCTTGAGGTTCGCCACGGCGAGCGGGATGCCGATGATCGTGATGGCCATCGCGATGGCCGTGACCACGTGTCCGAGTGCGAGCCAGATACCGGCGAGGACCAGCCAGATGATGTTGCCGACGAGTGAACCGACGCCGGCGTCCGGTTTCTCCACCACCGTCTTCCCGAACGGCCACAGGGCGTACACGCCGACGCGGAACGAGGCGATACCGAAGGGGATGGTGACGATGAGGATGCAGAAGGCGATACCGACGAGGAAGTAGCCGAGTGCGAGCCACAACCCGCCGAAGACCAGCCAGATGATGTTCAGGAGAAGTCGCATCGGATGTCCTTCGTGAATGGTGTGGTCAGCGGGCGCGGCGACCCGATCGAAGAGCGAAGACGATCGCGAGGACGAAGCCGATGGGGCACGCCAGGGTGAGTAGGTAGAGCACGAGGCCCGGTTTGCCGTCGGACAGGACGGGCGTCAGAAAAATGGCCACGATGGCCAGAACACCGACGATGAAGAACCCCGCCGCCACCCGCAGCAGGGTGTTGCTCTCGCGTGGTGAGTCGGACGGCGGCTGGGATATCGGTTCGGATGCCACACCAGCAACGATAGTGCGTCGAAACCCGGGTGCCCGAGTGGGTGTTGCCGAGGTACCATGATCCGGACTGCGCGTCCCGCACCGGTTGTGGGGCGCGTTCTTCTGTATATCGAACACATTCGAGTGATGAGCGGGTGAACGCGGTGCCGACCGGCAAGGTGAAGTGGTACGACGTCGAGAAGGGTTTCGGCTTTCTGGCGCAGGAGGAGGGCGAGGACGTCTACGTCCGTGCGTCCGCTCTTCCCGCGGGCGTCGAGGGCCTCAAGGCCGGTCAGCGCGTCGAGTTCGGCATGGCTGCCGGACGTCGTGGACCGCAGGCATTGAGCGTGCAGGTGCTCGAACCGGCGCCGTCGGTACGTCAGGGCGGTGGCCGCAAGGAGCCGTCGGCGAAGAAGCACACCCCGGACGAACTGCACGGCATGGTCGAGGACATGATCACGCTCCTCGAGGCCAAGGTGCAGCCGGACCTGCGGAAGGGGCGCTACCCCGACCGCAAGACCTCTCAGCGGATCTCCGAGGTCGTTCGGGCCGTCGCGCGCGAACTCGACAGCTGAGCCGCTCGCGTCAGGCCGTCTTGATCGACCAGACGGCCCGCACGTGCGGGAATCCCTGTTCGTCGACCACCGCGGACGGTAGCTGAATCTCCACTCCGACGAGTTGCCGTTCCTCGGTGGATTCGACGGTGACCGACGTGGTCGAGTCCGGGGTGAAGTTGCGGGCATCGAGGACGGGTTCGCCTTCCGGCGTTGCGTAGACCTCGACGATGCGCCACGGTGCCTCGGAAATGTCCTTGGGCACCGAGATCTGCAGCGGGTAGCCGATCGGCACGTCCAGCTCGCCGGTTTCGCCCTCGACGCAGTCTTCGAGGTACAGGCTGCAGTAGGCGAGGGGCTGTACCTGAACTGCCGTTCCGTGCGCGTACGCAGTCAGCTTGGGTGGCGGGGTATCGGCGTTTCGGACCAGCAATGTGATCACGGCCCCGAACGCGACCGCCACCACCAGCAGTCCCGCGGCGACGAGGGCCACGATCTTCTTGGTGCGTGTCTGCAGAGTCATCTGTTCACATTCCCCGGTCGCTCGGTTGGTCGTGTTCGGTCGGTTCTGCCGGTGGCGATGGGCTCGGTCAGTTCCTGGTCGGCAAGGTTCGGCCGCTTGCCGCCCAGCCCCGGTAGCAACGAACTGCCACGGTAGCTGAGCACGGTTTGGGTGAGCCCGACGGTGAGGACCACCGCGACCACGGTGAACCCGAGCCAGTACTCCGTGGGAAGCAGAACGCCGAAAGCGCCACCGATGACCCAGCTCAGCTGCAGGGCGGTCTCGGAACGCCCGAATCCGGAGGCGATCGACTCCTCGGGGAGATCGTGCTGGAGCGAAGCGTCGAGTGACACCTTCGCGAGCGCGCTTGCGCCGGAAGCGACGAGCGTGGCCAGGGCGGCGGTGAGGAGGTTGTCGGTGAAGGCGGCGATCACCGCGATGATCCACACCGACACGGTGCAGCGCACGACGATGAGCGCCGGTCGGCCGAGTTTGAGTCGAGCCCCCGAGGCGTTGCCGGCGAAGTTGCCGATTGCTGCTGCCGCACCGACCAGGCCCAGCATTGCGGCCTGTACGAGCGGCTCGTGTTCGGTCTCGGACTTGGCCACGAACGCGATGAACAGCGTCAGAAAGCCGGTAAGGACGCGGATGGTGCTGTTGCCCCAGAGCCCAACGATCACGGCGCGACCGAGTGGCTGACGCCGTTTGATCGCCTTGGTCGGCGCGGGGTTGCCGGACGGGATGACCTCGGTGGCGGGATCGTCGCCGTGGTAGCTGATCGTCGCCGGGACTTCACCTTCCGTCACCTCGACCCAGGACGGGATCCGCATACTCAGATAGGCCCCGGTGATAGTGACGACTGCGGTGAACCAGAGGGCTGCCGCGGACGTGCCGAAGACGAACGCGAGTCCGCCGGCCACCGCGCCGGCGCCCATCGTGCCGCCGATCAGGCCGAACACCGTGAGTCTCGAGTTGACGCGAACCAGGTCTATCTCCGGTGGTAGGACACGTGGAGTCACCGCACTCTTGAGCACCGAGAAGGACTTGCTCAGCACCATCATCCCGAGGGCCGCCGGATACAGAACCCAACTGTCGAAGTTGAAGACGAGGATGAGGGCCAGTGCCGTCCGCAATCCGAACGACGTCGCGAGTGCAATGCGTCTGCCGTGCTGCAACCGGTCCAACATCGGGCCGATGAGCGGCGCGATGATGGCGAACGGCGCGATGGTGATCAGCAGGTACAGCGCGACCTTGGTCTTGTCCTCGCCCGTAGCGGCCGAGAAGAAGAGCGTGTTGGCGAGTGCCACCGCCAGTGCGGCGTCGGTGGCGTTGTTGGCCATCACCGCATAGGTGAGAGCCGTGAGCCCCGACTTGTCCGCGCCGTCCGCCTTGGCGGCCCGGTGGAACGTGGCGATGCCCTTGTTGGTGAGCTCCCGGCTGCGCATGGCGGCAACCCGGGTCACGGTGAGCTTGCGTGGAACCCGTGGCGATTTCGGTGCATCCGGATCTGCTTTGCGGCCCTTACCGCCGCCCTGCCCGTTCGTCGGGTGAAGCGGTGGGAGCGGTGTTCGTCTGGACGACGCGCGCGACGCCGGCGGATATTTGTCGTATCCGGGATGAACCGAGTTCTCGAAATCTCCGTCGGAGTGCCGACGGTCGTCGGGGTCGTAGGGGTCGCGCGGTCCGGTCACAGTTCCAATTCTGTCCTAGTCTCGCGGCGAACGACCACTGACACCCCCTGCAATGCTGGTCACTTCCGCCTGTCGGGAATCCTGGTCTCAGGATACGAAGCGGACCACGAACATCGCGGGCCAGTACTTTCCGGTGACGAGGAATCGATCGGTGCCGGGAATCTGGGCGATTCCGTTGAGGACGTCGATGTTCGACGTACCCGACGGCAATGCGTTCCGGGCCGCGCTCGCGTCGATCTCGTCGGTGACGCGGCCGCTTTCCGGGTCGATCCGGACGATGGTGTCAGTGGTCCAGACGTTGGCGTAGACCCCGCCGTCCTCGGCGCATTCGAGTTCGTTGAGTCGATCGACCGGGCCGGTGTCGTCGTTCACCTCCACCGTGCGGTTCACGGCGAACGTGGTGGGGTCACGGAACGTGAGGTCGGACGACCCGTCGCTCATGACGAATTCGTCGGAGCGAGAGCACAGGCCCCAGCCTTCGCCGTCGTACTCGACTCGCCGCTTCTCGGCCAGTGATGTCCGGTCTCGCTCCACGGCGACGCCGTCACGCCACGTCAGCTGCCACACGCTGTCGTCGGTGACGGTGATGCCTTCGCCGAACAGCCGGTCGGGAAGGTCGGCCTGTTCGCGGACGGTGCCGCCGGGGAAGTCGGACGCGCGAAGCCACGAGGCTCCCGCGATTCCGGTGCCTTCGTAGAGTTCGCCGTCGCGGATCTCGAGGCCCTGGGTGAAAGCCGCTGGATCGTGCTCGAGGGTGTCGATGATTTCGACCCGCAGAGAGGCAGGTGGTGCGCCGTCCGCCGGGGCGTTCTGTCCGCTGCATCCGGTCGCAGCGCAGGTGACCGAGACGATCGCCGCCACCGAGGTGGCGGCTGAACTACGCCTCGAACGGCGTGGCCGGGGACCGGTCATTGCCCCAGCATGACAGCCCACGTGGTGAGTACTTGCGCTGGTGCGGCAAACTGGTGGCGTGAGTGTTGCTTCTTCCCCCGAGCGCGCGACTGCGCGCCCTGTCCTGGCCGACGCTGTCGAACTGGCCCGTACGGCGCTGGTGGAACTACACGATGGGCCGGTCGGTGAGTACCTCGGCTTCACCGCCGAGGACGACTGCGCCGCGACCCACCGATTCGTGGCAGAACTCCCCGGCTATCGCGGTTGGCAGTGGGCCGTCGTGGTTGCCGCCGACCCGACGTCCGATCACGCCACCGTCAGCGAACTGGCGTTGCTACCCGGCCCGGATGCTCTTCTCGCACCCGAGTGGCTGCCGTGGGACCGGCGCGTTCGTCCCGGCGATCTGTCCGCAGGCGACCTACTTGCGCCGCCGGAGCAGGACCCGCGGCTGGTGCCGGGGTACGCCGCGACCGGTGATCCGGTCGTGGACGAGACAGCTCTGGTGCTCGGTCTCGGCCGCAAGCAGGTCATGAGTCTCGAAGGTCGCGAGGATGCGGCCGAGCGCTGGTATTCGAGCGAGTTCGGCCCCGGTTCGGAGATGGCGAAAGCTGCGCCGTCGACGTGCGGGCTGTGTGGCTTCTACCTGCCGCTGGCAGGATCGCTGCGTTCGGCATTCGGGGTGTGCGGAAACGAGATGGCGGCCGACGGGCATGTCGTGCATGCCGGTTTCGGCTGCGGTGCGCATTCGGACACCACGTTGCCCAAGGGAGCGGGTTCGCCGCGATACGACGCCTACGACGACGGGGCAGTCGAAGAAGTGAAGGTGGCTCCGCGCACCGAGCAGCCGCCCACCGAGCGGCCGGCGATCGACGAGCCTTCTGGCGATGAGGAAGTCACATCGTCGACGTAGCCGATCCGTTCGGCACCGGCGCGCTGCGTGAGTCGACGCTGCTCGCCTGGAAGACGTCACCGACTCGTCTTCGCGAGGATGCGGCAACCGAATCCGATCTGATTCGCGGCGGATATCGTGACCGGCTCCTCACCGAGCTCGCTCAGAACGCTGCCGATGCTGCTGCCCGGGCGGGCGTACCCGGCACGGTCCGGGTGACGCTGGACGGCCGCACGCTTCGGGTGTCCAATACCGGCGCGCCGCTGGACGCTGACGGCGTGGTCGCGTTGTCAGCCCTGCGCGCGTCCGCGAAGTCCGAAGGATCGGTCGGGCGCTTCGGTGTCGGCTTCACCGCGGTGCTCTCGGTGAGTGACGACGTGGAGTTGCGGTCGGCCTCGGGTTCGATCGCGTTCTCGGCGCAGCGCACTCGCGGCGAGATCGCAGCTTTGGGTCTGCCTGAACCGGATTCGGGTGTTCCCGTGTTGCGCCTGGTGTGGCCGACGGCCGAACTTCCGTCCGAAGGTGCGGCCTCCGAGGTCGTCCTGCGACTACGCGACGACGTCGATGCGGAACGACTGCTGCGCCACATGAAGGCCGAGGCGCTCGACCTGCTCCTCGAATTGCCCTCCCTGGAGTCGATTCGGGTGGGCTCCGTGGATCTGCGCCGCACGGAGCGGGTCCTGCCGTCCGGTGTGACCGAGGTGACGATCGGTGACGACGTGTGGTGGCAGTACCGCACCGAACACGCGCGCTGGATCGTCCCGGTGCGCGACGGCGTCGTACAGCCCGTGTCGGAGGACGTGCTGCGTGCCCCGACACGATCCGACGAGGAGCTTTCGATTCCCGTCATCGTCGTGGCAGATGTTGCGATGCAGCCCGATCGGCGCCGCGTTCTGCCGGGTGCGCAACTCTCGAAACTGGCCCGCGGCTACGCCGAATTCGTTGCTGCGTTGCCGCCCACTCAGCGTCCCAAACTCGTTCCCGTTCCGGGTTTCGCGCGTAGCGAGGTCGATTCCGAACTGAGGGACGGCATCGTTCGCGAACTGTGCGCCGAACCGTGGGTGCCGACGGTGGCCGGTACGGACGTGGCCCCCGGCCGGGCGACCGTGGTGCCCGGGGCGAGTGCGGATCTCGTGGAGTTGCTCGAGACCGTGGTGGGCGGCCTGGTACCGGCGGAGTTGTCCGGTCACCGTCATGCCGGTGCACTCGCTGCCGTCGACACCCATCGTCTCGGACTGGCACGTATCGCCGAGATCCTGAGTGGGTCCGAACACGAGCCGCAGTGGTGGCGCAGGCTGTACTCCGCTCTCGAACCGTTGGTTCACGACGGAATCGCGGCCGAAGAGCTTGCGGCGATTCCGGTTCCGCTGTCGGACGGCCGCACGGTGACCGGTCCGCGGACGGTGGTGGTCGGACCCGAGGTCGACCAGGATGCCGTGGGAACGCCCGAGGTCGAATGGGCTCGACTGGTACATCCGGCGGCCGCGCATCCGCTCCTCACCCGTCTGGGAGCAAGTGCCGCTACCGCGTCGGATCTGTTGAGTGACCCGGCGCTGCGGGCGCTGATCGAGGATGTGTCCGACGATTACGAGGACACGGGAGACGCCGAACCGGCAGCGCGTCTGACTGCCACCGTGGTGTCCCTGGCCGCTCACGCCCCGGTGGGGACGCTGCCCGCGTGGACAGGCCAACTGCTGCTTCGTGACGAAGTGGGGGACCTGCGACCCGCAGACGAACTACTGCTGCCGGGCTCCCCGCTAGCGCAGGTGCTGGTCGCGGATTCGCTGTTCGGGGTGGTGGATTCGGTCCAGGCCGAGACGTTCGGTACGGAGGCGCTACGTGCGATCGGCGTCGGATGGGGATTCACGGTGGTCCGCTCCGAGTTGCCCTCCGGCCCGGACCACGACCTCGCAGACGAAGACCTGTGGTGGGAGACTCTGTCCGACGATCCCGAGGTGTTCGAGGGGGTCCGCGACCTCGATCTCGTGGACGAGAACCGCTGGGGCGAGGCGCTGGAACTGCTCCTCGAGGATCCGATCACCCGCCGATCGACGATGGATCGAGACGGCTACACAGCCTGGTGGCTTCGACATCACGCGGTCGTGGCGGGCACTGCGCTGGGGATGTTCCGCGCGCCGGGTGATTCCACGTTCACCGGAATTCTCGACCCGTTCGAGCACGTCGACGCAGCTTCGTTGTCGGCGGTGCTCGCCGCCGACCGTGTGGACGACGTAGAACTGGCTCAGCTGATGCTCGAACGACTGTCCGATGCGGATCGGGAGCCCGCACCCGCAGTGATCGTTCGGACGCATCGCCTCCTCGCCGAGGCGATCGATCAGGGTCGCGTCGACGTGGACGACCTCGACCTGCCGCCCTTCGTCCGGGCCCTGTCCGGGGCCGTGATCGATCCGGCGGAGGCATTCGTCCTCGACCGGACATGGATGTCCGCGGTGCTACCGCACGACCGAATCGTGGTCGGTGACATCGCCACAGCCGCAGCCTTGTCCTCGCTGCTCGACATACCGCCGGCCTCGGAGGTCGTGTTCGGCGAGGTGGTGAGCACCGGGCGCGAGACCACATGGACGCAGGAGCCCGAGTTGGTGCTCGAAGACGTCGTACGCGGCCCGGCCGTGCGTGACAGTTCGGCCGCTCGCGACGGTGAGGTCGTCGTGCACGAGAAACTCGTCGTGCGATGCACCGGTGCGGTCGAGGGCGAGTTCGTCGTCGACGGCTGGGTGGACTCGGCTGGAAGGACGCATCGCGGTGGCTTCCACAGGCACTGACGCCTATACGGGTATGGACCAGAGCATTCTCGACGCCACGGTGTCCGAACGAACGCCCGGATGGGTGGATGCGGTCACCGTGATCACCGATTCCGGCGGAACCATCGCGGTATGGATCGCTTCCGCAGTGATCGTCACGACACTTCTGTTGCGCGGCGACCGCGGCTCGGCCTGGTTCGTTGCCGCGGTGATGCTGTCCGGCTGGGCGTTGTCGAGCGGGACCAAACTGGCGTTCGCGCGGGAGCGCCCGCCCGTTCCACTACGCCTGGTGGAGATCTCGTCGTACTCGTTACCGTCCGGCCACGCCATGATGACGTCGACGTTCGTGTGTGTCGTCGTCGTGGTGCTCGCCCGGTTGCATATTCCCGCCGTGGCGCGAACGGCCGCGTACGTATGTCTCGGCCTCTACACGCTCGCCGTCGGGTTGTCGCGCATCTACCTGGCCGCGCATTGGACCACGGACGTACTGGCAGGCTGGGCCTTCGGGGCGTTGTGGGTGATGCTGTGCGTGTGGGTGGCGCGACGCTTGCCTGCGATGCGAACAGCGGCCTAGCAGGCGGTCTGCCGGTTCAGACGAGGCCTTGCTGGGCCCCGCGGCTGCCACGGCGAGCCGATCGGCGCTGCAGGAAGAACAGGGCGTAGCCGGCGAGCCCGACGCCGACGCCGGCCGCGCACGTGGTTGCGGTGTCGGACCAGCCGCCATTCGTGACGATCACCACGACCACGGCGATGATCCACGCGATGGTTCCCAGAATCAGTGCTGGTCGCGGGTCCGCCAAGCGGTCGAGCAGAGAATCGGATGTCGGTCGATCGTTCACGAAAGCAACGCTACCCCGGCCGCGCACACTAATCTGCTCTCTCATGGGTGTATCGACGAAACTGCTCGACAACTACTTCAAGATCACCGAGCGGGGTTCCACCGTCGTGGCGGAGGTACGCGGCGGTGTCGTCACGTTCGTGGCGATGGCCTACATCGTCGTACTCAACCCGCTGATCCTGGGCAGCTTCTCGGCCGACGACGCGGTGGCGAAGACGGACGTCGTGGGCAACATCCTTCCCGTCACTCAGGTCGCGGCCGTCACGGCGCTCGTGGCCGGCCTGATGAGCATCCTGTTCGGCGTGATCGCCAACTATCCGTTCGCGATCGCAGCGGGGCTCGGTATCAACAGCCTGCTGGCCGTCACGATCGCTCCTCAGGTGACGTGGCCGGAAGCCATGGGGCTCGTCGTGATCGACGGCATCATCATCGTCGTCCTGGCGCTGACCGGCTTCCGTACCGCGGTGTTCAACGCCATTCCAGCGCCGCTGAAGTCGGCGATCGCGGCCGGTATCGGCATGTTCATCGCCTTCATCGGACTGGTGGACGCCGGGTTCGTTCGGCGCATTCCGGACGAGGCAGGCACCACCGTCCCTGTCGGTCTGGGAATCAACGGTTCGATCGGGTCGTGGCCCACCCTGATCTTCGTGTTCGGTGTCCTGCTGATGAGCGTGCTCGTGGTGCGGAAGGTGCGCGGCGGCCTGCTGATCGGCATCGTCGTGACAACGGTGCTCGCCGCCATCATCGAAGCGGTGTTCGGGGTCGGTCCATCGCTCGGCACCAACCCGAAGGGGTGGAACCTCAGCGTTCCCGAGATGCCGAGCGTGTTCGCCGAACTGCCCGACCTGAGCCTCGTCGGCGACGTCAGCCTGTTCGGCGCTTTCACCCGTATCGGCGTTCTCGCAGCGAGTCTCCTCGTGTTCACGCTCGTTCTCGCCAACTTCTTCGACGCCATGGGCACCATGACGGGCCTCGGTAAGGAAGCTGGTCTCACCGACAAGGACGCCAACCTGCCCGGCATCGGGCGTGCGCTCGTCGTGGAAGGAACGGGCGCCATCGTCGGCGGTGGCGCCTCTGCCTCGTCCAACACGGTGTTCGTCGAATCCGCCTCCGGTATCGCGGAAGGCGCGAGGACAGGGCTTGCCAACGTCGTCACCGGTCTGCTCTTTCTCGCAGCGATGTTCCTGACCCCGCTGTACTCGGTGGTACCGATCGAGGCTGCCGCGCCGGCTCTCGTCGTGGTCGGCGCCTTGATGATCGGCCAGGCCAGGGACATCGACTTCAGCAAGTTCTCCATCGCGCTGCCGGCCTTCCTCACCATGGTCGTGATGCCGTTCACCTACTCGATCGCCAACGGCATCGGGGTCGGCTTCATCTCGTGGGTCGTACTGAACGCGGCAGGCGGCGGGGCCAAGAAGATTCACCCGCTGATGTGGGTGGTCGCTCTACTGTTCGTCGCCTATTTCGCTGTGGAACCGATCACGGACGCGGTTACCTGATCCGAGGTTCGAGCGTTACCGTATTGTCTCAATCGTGACGATTGATTCACGTGCGCTCGCGAGCGACCTCTCCCTGGCTGTGGTCCGCCTGGCACGACACCTTCGAGGCCGTCGGGCCGACGCCAAGGTGTCGTTGACCCAGCTGTCCGCCTTGGCAACACTGGCGCGCGACGGCGCGATGACCCCGGGAAACCTTGCTTCCAAGGAAAGGGTCCAGCCCCCGTCGATGACGCGCGTCATCGCTTCGCTGGTCGGCCTCGGCCTGGTCGAACGGGCTCCGCACCCCACCGACGGTCGGCAGATCATCGTTACCCTGTCCGACACCGGCCTTGCCCTTATCGCCGACGAGACCCACGCTCGCGAGGTGTGGATGAACTCCAAGCTGGCGAATCTCGACGCGGATCAACTGAAGACGCTCGACGAGGCCGTGGCCATCATCACATCGTTCGTCAACGAGGAGTAGCTCGTTCGGCCTTCTCGAACCCGATGACCCGGATTCGGGGTGTTCGACGTGGGTGCGGCAGACTGGACCGGTGGTTCACGTCATCGACATCGCAGATCCCGCAGACTCCAGATTGGACGACTTTCGCGATCTGAACTCGTCCGACCGCAGGCCTGATCTCCCCGAGGGCAAGGGGTTGGTGATCGCCGAGGGCGTGCTGGTGGCCAGGCGACTGCTCGAATCGCGCTTCGACCCCATCGGCCTGCTCGGTGTGCAGCGCCGTCTCGACGAACTCGAAGACGATCTGGCCGATGTGGACGTGCCGTTCTACCGGACAACCGCGGACGTCATGGCCGAGGTGGTCGGATTCCACTTGAACCGCGGAGTTCTCGCGGCCGCGCATCGTCCGCCGGCGCTCGAACTGGACGACGTCCTCGACGGCGCCGCAACCATCGCGATCCTCGAAGGTGTCAACGATCACGAGAATCTCGGATCGATGTTCCGCAATGCCGCCGGCCTCGGTGTGGACGCCGTGTTGTTCGGAAAGGGGTGCGCAGACCCGCTGTACCGTAGGTCTGTGCGGGTATCGATGGGGCACGTTCTCCGTGTTCCGTTCGCGCAGGTTCCGGAGTGGCCGCGTGGCTTGAACGCCGTGCGGAACAGGGGATTCCAGCTGATCTCGTTGACCCCGAATCCGGCGGAACAGACGTTGGCGACTGCGATGACGGGGGACAAGGTGGCATTGCTACTGGGGGCAGAGGGACCGGGATTGACCGAGCACGCGATGCGGGCCACCGACGTTCGGGCCAGGATTCCGATGGCACCGGGCACAGATTCCCTCAACGTCGCCACGGCGGCGGCAATGGCGTTCTATGAGCGCGTGAGGACGAACTAGTGCAGATCCTCCCGGATCGAAACGGAATCGTGTACAGCACTTCTGCACGGACACCATGGTTCACCGGGGTATCGCTCACGGTGTTCAGCGCTGCGTTCGTGACGGTGGCGATGGTGACGTTCTCGTCCGAACTCGCGCGGATCGACGTTTCGCTGGCGGTGTTGCTCAGCACAGTGGTTGCGGCAGGCTTGATACCGACTTTGTGGCGCCTGCGGAATCTGCCCATCTGGCGGTGGATGGTGTACGGAACCGCGGTGGGAATCCCGGCCGCGTGGACGATGGTGCTGATCGGCTGATCTGCTAGCGGGTCTTCTTTCGGAATCGGCCGAGAAGAGAGCGTTTGACGGGCTCTTCGGCCTGTCGGTCGGCGCTGCCGGGTCGCGGATCTGCAGCAGAGGCGGCGGCCGGTGGCGGTGTCACTCGCGGCGCCTGACCCGGTTGATGCACCGTGAATCCGTGTACCCCGATCGATGCCGGGTCGAGTTCACCCTGGGGGCGCGAACCTGTGTAGCGAAAGCCGAGCCACTCGAGGTTGGCCGCCTCGGCGAACTGTTGCGGATGGAAGGGGAGCGACTGGGGATCGGGCAGCACGCCAGGCGGGTGCTGGAGGGGGAAGTCGCCCGCCCAGTACGCGCGCTCCCAGAGCAACGGAATGCCGTCGTCCTCGAGGATCGTCACCGGCGCGGAGGAGAAGGAGCGACGCAGCGTGTCGCCCTCCCACATGGCGAACGAACCCCACGCGTCCTCCGGCCGGGACGAGACGAGGTAGGTGCTGTGGGAGCGAACGGTCGAACGCCACCGCTGCGCTGCGGTTTTGGGGCTCGACGCGGACAGATCCTGATGGCAGACCACCACGAGTCCTGGGAAAGCGCCGACGAACAACACGTCGTCGGTGACACCCGCCGCGTTCGCCAGCGGCATGACACCGGTCGGTGCGAGTTCCATGTTCGGATTCAGGTTTTCGGCCACCGCGCGCGAGGCCTCGAAATCCGGACCACCCGCATTCCGAAGAACTGCAGCAGGATCCGGTGTGTCGACGAACCAGATCGTGGATACCCTCGCCCCCACTACGCGTACCTCTCTTCCGCTGATTGCCTGAAGGGTACGACGCCGCTACCGATTTCGGGTGGTTATTCAGCGACCGCTGCTACGAACCCCAAGGAGAACGTCGTCCCAGGACGGCAATGCGGGCTTTCCGCGCTTGTCCTTGTTCTGGGTCACGGACCGTGGTGCCACCGGGGGAGTGGGAGCTTCGTCGGTGTCCTCTTCGGACTCCGTGGAATCTGCCACGACCTCGGCGGTCTCGACCTCGATGATCTCGGCGCCGGAATCCTCTTCCTGGGCGTCGTCCTCTGCGTAATCGGAGAGTTCGAGCTGTTCGGGCGACGTGGCGGCGACCGCAGCGAGTCCGCGCAACGGGCGTCCGAAGTCGGGATCAATGAGATCGAAGGCAGTGTCGTCCAGCGCGACGATGGTGCCGCCGTGGGCATCCGGCTGATAGCGCCAGTGAGCCGCGTTGGTGGTGCGACCGGCCTGCCACTGCAACTGTGCGACCCAGTGGTTCTCTTCGTCGCGCCACGCGTCCCAGGTCGCCTCGTCGATGTTGTGACTACGAGCGCGGAACGCGAGTGTGACGATCTCGGAGAGGGTGGGTACGGCAGGGCCGTTGTCGCGAATGGGGTGTCCGCCCTGCGCCATTTCGGCTGCGCGCGAGCGTTCGAGGAGGACCGGGTAGGCGAAGCGTTCGACCTTGGACACCGGAATGCTGGCTTCGTCTGCCACCTGCTGCACGGATGCACCGGCGCGGATACGGGCCTGGATTTCTCGGGGTCGGAGCTGACTGTCCATTTCGATCTCAATCTGGCCGAGTCGAGCAACATCTCCGCGGGACGCCGCGCGGAGTTTGTCATCGGCGGGTAGCCGGAATTTCTCGCCGGTACTCGCATCAGCGCACACCACGTGCGATCCATCCGATTCGAGACCGATAACTCGAAGCTCTCGCACGTTGACCTCCTTATCGCGCCGGCTCGCGACTTTACGCTGCGGTCACTGTAATTCATTCGTGATTGCAGGCTGCGGAGACACGCGCGGCAGCGTGCAACGAATTGCACGCCGCCGCGCTACTATTTTGCGTTTCGGATCAGCCGAGCTGCGAGACGACCCAGTCGATGCTCTTGGTCAACTGGGTGATGTCCTCGGGATCGATTGCCGGGAACATGCCGACGCGAAGCTGGTTGCGGCCCAGCTTGCGGTACGGCTCGGTGTCCACGATTCCGTTGGCACGCAGAATCTTTGCAACCTCGGCAGCGTCGATCTTGTCGTCGATGTCGATGGTGCCGACGACCTGCGAACGGTGCGCCGGATCGGCGACGAACGGTGTGGCGTACTCGCTGGCTTCGGCCCACTGGTACAGACGCGACGAAGAATCTGCGGTGCGCGCGGTGGCCCAGTCGAGGCCGCCCTTCTCGTTCATCCACTCGACCTGGTTGGCGAGCAGCAGCAGAGTGGCGACTGCCGGGGTGTTGTAGGTCTGGTCCTTGGAGCTGTTGTCCACCGCGATGGGCAGGGACAGGAAGTCGGGGGTCCAGCGTCCCGAGTCCTTGATCTCGGCCACGCGCTCGAGCGCCTTGGGGCTCATGATCGCGATCCACAGACCGCCGTCGGAAGCGAAGCACTTCTGCGGTGCGAAGTAGTACACGTCCGAATCGGCAACGTTCACGGGCAGGCCGCCCGCGCCCGACGTCGCGTCGATGGCGACGAGCGCGTTCTCCGAGCCCTCGGGGCGGGACACCGGAATGGCGACACCGGTCGAGGTCTCGTTGTGTGCCCAGCCGATGAGGTCGACCGACGGGTCCGAGACCGGTGCCGGCGCGCTGCCCGGGTCGGCAGAGACCACGATCGGGTCACCGATGAACGGGTTGTTCTTGGCGACGGACGCGAACTTGGAGCTGAACTCACCGTTGGTGAGGTGCAGCGACTTCTCCCGGATCAGACCGAACGCGGCAGCATCCCAGAAAGCGGTGGTGCCACCGTTGCCGAGCACGACCTCGTAGCCCTCGGGCAGTGAGAAGAGATCGGACAGACCTGAGCGAACCCGGCCGACGACGTTCTTGACCGGCTTCTGGCGGTGACTGGTGCCGAACACCGAAGCGCCCACCTCCACCAGCGACTGCAACTGCTCGGGGCGAACCTTGGACGGACCGCAGCCGAATCGGCCGTCGGCGGGGAGAAGTTCGGCGGGGATGTTCGGTGTGGAGGTCATCGCTACTTTCTGTTTTCTGACGTGCTGGTGATTCAGCTGTGGTTGATCTGGTCCCAGCCCTCGACGGAATCGGGAGTGCGGGGTGCGGGGCCGGTGTAGATGGCTGCCGGGCGAACGAGCTTGCCCAGGCGCTTCTGCTCGAGGATGTGCGCGCACCAGCCTGCGGTACGTCCACACGTGAACATGGCGGGCATCATGTGGGCGGGCACCTCGGCGAAGTCGAGGATGACGGCGGCCCAGAACTCGACGTTGGTCTCGATGGCGCGGTCGGGTCGACGCTCACGCAGCTCGGCCAGTGCCGCCTGCTCGAGAGCAGCGGCGGCCTCGTAACGCGGTGCGTTCAGGCGCTTCGCGGTGGCACGCAGCACGCGCGCACGGGGATCTTCCGCGCGGTAGACGCGGTGCCCGAAGCCCATCAACTTTTCCTTGCGGTCGAGGATGCCCTTGACCACGGAACGGGCGTCGTCGGACTTCTCGGTGTCCTCGATCATCGGGAGCACGCGAGCGGGTGCGCCGCCGTGCAGCGGGCCCGACATGGCGCCGATGGCTCCGGACAGCGATGCGGCGACGTCTGCGCCGGTGGATGCGATGACCCGGGCCGTGAACGTGGAGGCATTCATGCCGTGCTCTGCGGCCGAGACCCAGTACGCGTCGATCGCCTCGACGTGGGCGGGGTCGGGTTCGCCCTTCCACCGGACCATGAAGCGTTCGGTCACCGTCTTCGCCTCGTCGATGCGCTTCTGCGGAACCGCGGGCTGGTAGATGCCGCGAGCGGACTGCGCCACGTAGGACAGGGCCATGACGGACGCGCGGGCGAGCTGCTCGCGGGCAGTGTCGTCCTCGATGTCGAGGAGCGGCTCGTAGCCCCAGATCGGAGCGAGCATCGCGAGACCGGCCTGGACGTCGACCCGGACGTCACCGGTGTGGACGGGAAGTGGGAACGGCTCGGCCGGCGGGAGTCCCGGGCCGAAACGGCCGTCGACGAGCAAGGCCCAGACGTTGCCGAACGTGACGTGCTTGGCGACGAGTTCCTCGATGTCGACGCCGCGGTAGCGCAGGGCGCCGCCGTCCTTGTCGGGTTCGGCGATATCGCTGGTGAAGGCTACGACGCCTTCCAAACCGCTGACGAAATCTTCCGGTACTGCCGCGCTCGCTGTCATGATCTCGTGGACTCTCCTCGTTCGAGTGCGCCTGGTCCGAGCCGCACTGCTTCAGCGTTCGAATAATGGCACCACGCAGGCGTGCAGGATGGGCACGCACGGGCGTGTGGTGACCCAAACTTTAGCCCCTCACACCAGACGGACAAGAGGTGCGTACCCGGGAGTAGCGTTCTTGCCTGTGTCAGCAGATGCCGAGCGGCCTGAAACCGGAAGCCGAGAAGGCAAGTCGGGCGATATCGCCGCCATGCGGGTCGGGTACGGCGAATCGACTCCCAAGCGCCCCGATATAGAGGCCGATCTGGACGTGGATCAGGTCGAATCCGGTTGGCTCCCGTTGATGCGCCGCTGGCTCGAGGACGCAATCGAGGCGGAGGTGCCCGAGCCCAATGCGATGACCCTCGGAACGGTGGACGAGAACGGCCACCCCAGGACTCGCACGGTGTTGTGCAAAGGGCTGAGCGAGCACGGCGTCCTCTTCTTCACCAACTACGAATCCGACAAAGGTCGGCAGCTCGAGGCGACTCCGTACGCGTCCGTGACGTTCGCCTGGACTCCCATCGCCCGTCAGGTGACGGTCCGCGGCCGGGTGGAGCGGGCCACGCCGTCCGTCACAGAGGAGTACTGGCGAACCAGGCCGCGGGGTTCGCAGCTCGGGGCGTGGGCATCACAGCAGTCGCGGCCGGCGACATCCCGAAGTGAACTGGATGCGGCGCTCGTTCACGAAGCCGAGAAGTACGGACCCGATTTCGACATTCCGGTGCCACCGCACTGGGGTGGACTCCTCGTCCTTCCCGACGTGGTGGAGTTCTGGCAGGGCCGCGCAAACCGCATGCACAATCGCATCCGCACGTCCGACGTCGACGGCAGCCGCGTCGTCGAGCGTCTGCAGCCGTGAGGTGAAGATTCTCGCGGATACGACTCCGCTTCGAAATCGCGACTATCGCAGGCTGTGGTCGGCAGGCATCGTCACGGTCATCGGTGGTCAGCTCAGCATCGTCGCGGTGCCGCAGCAGGTGTACGAGATAACCCGCAGCTCGGCTTACGTGGGTCTGACCGGTGTCTTCGCCCTGGTGCCGCTCGTCGTGTTCGGGCTGTGGGGTGGGGCGCTCGCGGACGTGATGGACCGGCGTCGGCTGTTGACCATCACCACGTTCGGCTTGAGTGGCACGGCGGTGTTGTTCTGGGCACAGGCAGCGATGGGCTTGAACAACGTGTGGGTCGTGTTGTGCCTGCTGTCTGTTCAGCAGGCGTTCTTCGCGGTCAACCAGCCGACTCGCAGTGCGATCATCCCTCGTCTGATCCCGGCGAAAGACCTCGCCGCAGCCAACTCGCTGAACATGACCGTCATGCAGTTCGGGGCCATCGCCGGTCCGTTGCTGGCGGGCGTACTCATCCCGATGATCGGACTGTCGACCCTGTATCTGATCGACGCGATCGCGTTGACGGCGACGCTGTGGGCAGTACTGAAGCTTCCCGCGATCGCGCCGACGGGCGAGGCGCGTCGAGCCGGCATTCGGCAGGTACTCGAAGGGTTCCGGTACCTGGCCACGCAGAAGGTGCTGCTCGCGTCGTTCGTGGTGGACATCATCGCGATGGTGTTCGGTATGCCGCGCGCACTGTTTCCGCAGATTGCCCACGACACGTTCGGTGATCCCGCGACCGGTGGCTTCGCGCTCGGTCTCCTGTTCGCCGCGATGTCGGTGGGTGCGGTCCTCGGCGGGGTGTTCTCGGGGTGGCTTCCTCGAGTGCGTCGTCAGGGCCGTGCGGTAGTGGTGTGTATCGCCGCGTGGGGTGTGGCGATGGTCGGATTCGGGGTAGCGGTCGGGATGGCGGACCCTGGCAGCGGCAGGCTGTTGCTGTGGGTGGCACTGGCATTCCTCGCGCTCGGCGGAGCGGTGGACATGATCTCTGCGGCGTTCCGAAGCACGATGCTGCAGGAGGTGGCCACCGACGAGATGCGCGGCCGTCTGCAGGGCGTGTTCATCGTCGTCGTTGCGGGTGGCCCGCGAATCGGCGACGTGGCCCACGGCGCTGCGGCCGCGGCGGTCGGTACGAGCGTCGCGGCGGCCGGTGGCGGTGTGTTCGTGGTGGTCGGTGTCCTGGTGGCGGCGCTCGCCTTTCCCGCGCTGATGCGATACAAGGTGAGACGCTAGGAGGCATTTCCTTGCGCGAGGGCATAATTCGGGCACACTGATACGCATGGCAGCAGCGGGATTCGAAATTCGCGGGGGCGGTTACCGGGCAGAGATCGCGGCGGCCGGTGCAGGGCTTCGGCTGCTCGAGTTCGAGGGCCGGGCGCTCACCGAGACGTGGGATTTGGGAACGAAACCGCCGCTGGCGTCCGGATCGATACTGGCACCGTGGCCGAACCGGATTCGTGACGGCCATTTCCGCTTCGACGGAATCGACCACCAACTCGAGATCACGGAACCTGCGCTGAACAACGCGATCCACGGGTTCGTCCGGCGGCTCGAGTGGGGACTGGTGAGTGAGGCCACCGACCGGGTGGAACTTGCTGTGGGTGTCGGTTTGCACAAAGGGTGGCCGTATCCGCTCCGGCTGACCGCTGCGTACAGCCTCGGTGTCGACGGCCTTCGGGTCGAATACACCGCGGTCAACACCGGTTCGATCGAGGCGCCGTTCGGGCTCGGTGCACACCCGTATCTCCGGGTCGGAGACGTGCCCTTGGACGAGTGCACGCTGCGACTCGGTGCCGGCACGCGACTTCCGCTCGACCCCGAGCGCATGTTGCCCAGCGGACCGTCCGAAGCTGTCAGCGGCACCGAATACGACTTCACCAAGCACCGTTCACTGAAGGGAACGGTGCTCGACACCCCGTTCAGTGCTCTCGACAGTGACCCGGACGGCCGTTGTCGGCACGAACTGCGGGCGTCGGACGGCACCACGACGACGTTGTGGACCTCGCGGGCATTCGGTTGGGTGCAGGTGTTCACTGCCGATCCCGACGAAGGGAAGGGATATCCCGGCCGCGGCCGCGCGCTGGCCGTGGAACCGATGACGTGTCCACCGAACGCGTTCGTCTCGGGTATCGATCAGACGGCTCTGCAGCCGGGTGGACGTTGGTCCGGGGAGTGGGGAATAACCGCTTCTCGGTAGTGCGCACGGTGAAGCTCGTATGCCGAACCGAGTGTCCAGTTGTTGGGACGATGTAACGCTTGTCGACCTTCTTTCGATTCACGTCGCGGTTACTTATGTCACGGACGTCGACCTCATGGCGAGTGGGATGCGGAGGGATACTCACGCATCACGCCCGAGTGTCGTGAGAATGCGAGTTCGCCCGTAGCGTGCCCATCGATGCTGGTGGTAGACGCCGGTGCCGTGAGGTCCCGCGGGTGAGCAAGCACTTGGTCGTCGCTCTCGACGCCGTGGCACCGGGTTCGAAACACCGACGAACGTGCCCGGAACGTCACATTTCGAGCTGTCTCGGCGTCCGCTGAAACAGTCCTCCGGGCATACCCACTGTGGGCGCGTCGCGCCGAGTGCGACTAGTTTCTAACTGATCGAAACTTGCGTATCCGTTGGTCTGAGCTTGAGAGGGATGCTTCGTGCCCGACAATGACACAAAGCCCACGCTTACCTACCCCGGTGGTGAGCACAAGATGTCCATTGCCAGGGCAACCGAGGGCAATGACGGAATCGAACTGGGAAAGCTGCTTGCCAGCACTGGGTACACCACCCTCGACCCCGGTTTCGTCAACACCGCTTCCACCAGTTCCGCGATCACCTACATCGACGGTGAGCACGGGATCCTCCGCTACCGCGGATACCCGATCGAGCAGCTGGCGAAGCAGTCCACGTTCATCGAGGTCAGCTATCTGCTGATCTACGGGGAGCTGCCGACCACGACCGAACTCGAGTCGTTCACCGACCGAATCCGTCGGCACACCTTGCTGCACGAGGACCTCAAGCGCTTCTTCGACGGCTTCCCCCGCAACGCGCACCCGATGCCTGTTCTGTCGAGCGCGGTCAACGCACTGTCGGCGTACTACCAGGACTCCCTGGACCCGACCGATCCGGAGCAGGTCGAACTGTCGACCATTCGTCTGCTGGCGAAGCTGCCCACGATCGCGGCCTACGCGTACAAGAAGTCCGTCGGACAGCCGTTCCTGTACCCGGACAACTCGTTCAACCTCGTCGAGAACTTCCTGCGGATGACGTTCGGGTTCCCGGCCGAGCCGTACGAGATCGACCCCGAGGTCGCCAAGGCCCTCGACATGCTGCTGATCCTGCACGCCGATCACGAGCAGAACTGCTCGACGTCGACGGTGCGCCTGGTGGGCTCGTCCGATGCCAACCTGTTCACGTCGATCTCCGGTGGCATCAATGCACTGTGGGGGCCGCTGCACGGCGGTGCCAACCAGGCCGTCCTCGAGATGCTCGACGACATCAAGGCCAACGGCGGCGACGCCAAGGACTTCGTGCGCAAGGTCAAGAACAAGGAAGACGGCGTGAAGCTCATGGGCTTCGGGCACCGCGTCTACCGCAACTACGACCCGCGTGCCGCGATCGTCAAGGACACCGCACATACGATTCTCGAGAAGCTCGGCGTCAACGACGAACTGCTCGACATCGCCATGGCACTCGAGGAGGCCGCGCTCACCGACGATTACTTCGTCGAGCGCAAGCTGTACCCGAACGTCGACTTCTACACCGGCCTGATCTACCGCGCGATGGGCTTCCCGACGCGTATGTTCACAGTGTTGTTCGCCATGGGCCGCCTGCCCGGGTGGATTGCGCACTGGCGGGAGATGCACGAGGATCCGGCAACGAAGATCGGCCGTCCGCGGCAGATCTACACCGGATACACCGAACGCGATTACAAGGATGTCGCCGGGCGCTGAACCGGTGCTCGACGACCAGAACGAGAGCCCTCTCGAGGAGGACCCCCATGAGTAAGCCCGAAATCGAGTTCCAAGAAGGACCCGCGCCGCTCGACCTGGTGATCAAGGACCTGGTGGAAGGCGACGGTGCCGAGGCGGTGCCCGGCGGAACCGTGGAAGTGCACTACGTGGGGGTGGAGTTCGAGTCGGGTGAAGAGTTCGACTCCTCGTGGAGCCGCGGCGAATCGATCCAGTTCCCGCTGCGCGGCCTCATCAAGGGCTGGCAGGACGGCATCCCCGGCATGAAGGTCGGCGGACGTCGTCAGCTGACCATTCCGCCGGAGCTGGCCTACGGCCCCGCCGGCGCCGGACATCAGCTGTCCGGTAAGACCCTGGTCTTCATCATCGACCTGCTCGATGTGAAGTAGAGAATCATTCCGACGAAGCCCCGTGTCGCTTGGCGACGCGGGGCTTCGTCGTTTCTGGGCTCGTTGAGCGGACTCGTCGCTAGGCAGGTGTGGCGCGAAAGGCGCGGCGGTACGCGGTGGGGTTGGTTCCCGTACGCGCCGTGAAGTGGTGGCGGAGAGTGACCGGACTCGCGAACCCCGTCATGGAACTGATCTGTTCGATCGGTGCGTCCGAGCTTTCGAGCAACTCCACGGCGCGCGCAATTCTGCGGTCGACGAGCCACTGGTTGGGGCTGGTGCCCGTGGCTGCGCCGAATCGCCTGATGAAGGTACGCAGTGACATGTCGGCCTGTCGTGCCAGGTCGGCGACACGCAGTGGCTTGTCGAGATTTCGGTCGACCCACTCCAGAGTCCGGGCGAGCGCCTCGTCGTCCGGGTCGGTCGCCATCGGCGCCTCGATGTACTGCGCCTGACCGCCCGGGCGGTGCGGCGGAACGACCATGCGGCGGGCTACCTGGTTGGCGACGGTGGCGCCGTGGTCGTTGCGAACGATGTGTAGGCAGAGATCCAAGCCCGCAGCGCACCCCGCGCTGGTGAGGATGTCGCCGTCGTCGACGTAGAGCGGGTCCGGATCGACCTCGACATCGGGGCGGCGATCACGCAGAAGGGATGCGTAGCGCCAGTGCGTGGTTGCACGGCGACCGTCCAGAAGGCCGGCGTCCGCGAGTGCGAAGGCGCCGGAGCAGATCGACACGATGCGGGCGCCACGTGAGTGCGCCGTGCGCAGTGCTGCGATCAGTTCGGGCGATGTCGGGTCGCGGGGGTTCTCGACACTCGGGATCACCACGGTGTCGGCGGCCGCGAGCGCGTCGAGACCGTGTGGGGTGGTGAGCGTTGCTCCGCCGAGGGTTCGCACCGGAGCAGTGGTTTCGGTACAGACGATCAGCTCGTACCAGGGCTGGTCGACGTCGGACCAGGACAGCCCGAACACCTCGACGACGATCCCCATTTCGAACAGCGTCATCCCGTCGTAGGCCAGAACTGCCACTGATCCGGGGCCGGAGTCACTCATGGCACGATCTTAGCGAAGATCGTCATTCATGCCACTGTTGTCGCGTCCACGAACCGAACAGGATCGAATGCATGAGAAAAGTGAAGAGAGCATTGATCGATTTCGTACGCGGAGTTCACATTGCGAACGGCGTCATGCACGGGGTGCCGAGGCCGTGTCCCAAGTCTTGTGTGGGTCCTGATTCTCGTGGAGCGTGACGACCAGTCGGGCGCCGCCGAGTGGGCTGTCGGTGAAATACGCACGGCCACCGTGCAGGGCTGCCTGCTGCGCGACCAAGGCCAGGCCGAGACCGGAACCGCTCTTGGTGGCGTGGGCACCGCGCTGGAATCGCTCGAACACGACGGTTCGTTCCTGCTCGGGAATTCCCGTTCCGTCGTCGTCGATGGTGAAGACGGCGCCCCCGCCTGCCGCCGACAGGGTGATGCGCACGGTCTGCGCGCCGCCGTGGCGCACCGCGTTGGTGATCGCATTGCCCAGCGTGAGGCGCAGTCCACCGGGCAGGCCCCGCAACGTCAGGTCCGCAGCCTCGATCGTGAGGCGCAGGTCCGGGTGAGTTCGCTTGGCGTCGTCGGCGACCAGGTCGCAGATCTCGCCGAGATCGCAGTCAACGAGGTCGCTGTCGCTCGACAGTTCGCCGCGGGCCAATCGCTCGAGGTCGCTGAGCGTCGTTTCCACGCGGCCCTGCGAACGGGCGAGGTCGGCGAGGATCTCGGACCGCTGTTCGGGGGACAGTTGGTGGGCCTGTAGGACTTCGATGTCGGTGCGCATGGCAGTCAGTGGGGTGCGAATCTCGTGGGCGGACACCGCAGCGAAGTCGCGGGCGGTGGCCAGAGCCGCGTTGGTAGCCGTCTGAGCTTCCGACACGTCACGCAACATCGACTCCGCCGCTGCGGCGAGTTCGTCCGCTTCCCGGGCACCCGAGACCCTCGGGGTGAGCTGCGGGTCGCGCTGCGAGATTCGGTGAGTGAGGTCGACCAGGGGACGAACCGCACGCCCGCCGAAGAGCCACCCGAGTGCGGTAGCCGACGCCACCGCGACGATCCCGACCAGTGCGACCTGACGGTTCTGTTCGCTCGTGATGTCCTGAGCCTCCGAATAGGGCACGGCGAGTGAGACGAATGTGCCGAGGACCGGTACCTGCGCCGTGAACACGCGGTACTTGGTGTCGTCGACCTCGCTGGTCGACCACCCCGGCTCCTCCTGCGGCAATCGGGTCGGCGTGCTGACGAGGACGTCGCCCGTAGCGGAGCGGATCGTGATGGCGAACGCGCCCTCGTCGCCGAGTGCGCCGAGGAACAATCCTGCGGTGGCCGCATTGGGTACCAGGACGTCGGATGCCGTTTCCAATCGACGGTCCAGCTGCGAGAGGTTGTTGCGGCTGATCGCCATCGACACGAATATGCCGAGAGCGACCACGACGATCGTCGCCCCGAGTGCTGTTGCCGCTGCAACACGGGTGCGCAGCGAGAACGAGCGTCTGCGTCTGGCCGGTGGTTTCGCACCGTCTCTCGGCCTCACGGTTGTTCCCGGAGCACGAAGCCGACACCGCGCACGGTATGGAGAAGTCGAGGGGCGCCGCCGACCTCGAACTTTCGTCGCAGGTACCCGACGAACACGTCGACGACGTTGGTGTCGGCCACGAAGTCGTAGCCCCACACGAGTTCGAGGAGTCGTTCCCTGCTCAGAACGATGCCGGTGTTTCTGGCCAGCACCTCGAGGAGCTCGAACTCACGTTTCGTGAGGGTGGTCTCGACACCGTTCACCATCACTCTCCGGCCGGCCAGGTCGATCTCTAGTGAACCGATTCGTAGTGGCAGGGTGCCGTTTCCAGGTGTGTCGGTCACCGGGGGAGGTCCAGTCCTGCGGCGCAGCATCGCCCGCACGCGGGCGCTCAGTTCCGCCAGGACGAAGGGCTTCACCAGGTAGTCGTCCGCACCCGATTCGAGGCCGGATATGCGGTCGTCGACGGTGTTGCGTGCACTGAGAACGCAGATCGGGATGTCGTTGTTCATTGCCCGCAGGGCGGTGACCACTCCCGTGCCGTCGAGAACGGGCATGTTCATGTCGAGCACCATGGCGTCGGGGTGATCACTGTTGATCACGCGCAGGGCGTCGGCGCCGTCCACGGCGGTGAGCACGGTGAATCCCTCGAGGCGTAGGCCTCGTTCGAGGGACGTCCGCACGTCTTCGTCGTCGTCGACGACCAGAACTGTCGCTGAATCGGTCACTCCTGCATTGTGCCTGGCTCGTCCGGCGCGCGTCCGCGTAGAAGTAGTCCGACGAGTGCACCGCCCGCCAGAACGATGACGAGGCCGCCGTACATGCGGGTGGTGTCGACGAGGCCGACTCTGCCGACCAGATAGCCGGCAACGAATGCCGGGAGGCTGTTGGCGAGGTAAGCGATGACGTAGATCGACGACAGCAGTCCGGCCCGCTGGTGGGGCTCGGCGAGCGGCATCACCGTGCGCATCGTGCCTTGGAACCCGGCACCGAAGCCGATTCCTGCAACGGCGGTGCCGAGCAGGATTGCAACGGCCGAACTCGTCTCGGCGCCGACCAGTGTGATCGCGACGCCCGACACCAACGCTGTCGCGCCGACGAGCAGGATGTCGCGGGGGTGACGTTCACGCAACACGAAGACCGTGAGGGCGCCCGTTCCGGTGAGGAGCGCGACCATCGTCGCGCCCAGTATGGAGCTGTGCACGTCGAGCGCGTTTCGGGCGAGAGACGGCCCGAGGGAAAGGTAGAACCCGCCCAGCGCCCAGACTGCGACGAGGCATGGTGCGGTGAGCGCGAGCATGCCGACGGCGGCACGTGGAACGGCAAGTGAGGGCCGCAGGGAGGCGAGGGCCCCTGCCTGCCGGGTTGCAGTTTCGGGTGCCAGCCATACTCCGACGGTCTCGAAGACGAAGAGCGCCAGAAGAATCAGATAGATCGTCACCGTGGGGTGTGGCAAGTGTTCGCTCACCAGACTCGAACCGAGGGCGCCGATCGCCATGCCAGCTGTGGGAGCGATGCTGTTGACGGTTGCTCCGCGTCCGGGGGCACGTTCGAGATCCAGAAGCGAGGAACCGAGCGCGCTGATCGCCGCGCCTGTCGCGAATCCCTGCACCACACGCGCGACGAGCAGCAGAGTGACGTCTTCGGCCGAGGCGAACGTGATCATCGCCACTGCCTCGGGGACGAGTGCGCTGACGAGGACGGGGCGGCGCCCCACGTGGTCGGACAGTGATCCGACGGTGAGGAGTGCGATCAACAGGCTCACGGCATAGATCCCGAACACCAGGGTCGATTGCAGTGACGAGAAGCCCCAATGGTCCTGGTAGAACTCGTACAAGGGGGTCGGAGCTGCCGATGCTCCCAGCAGGGTGACGATGATGAGCGCCACGAGGACGAACGTCGTGCCGCGGCCGAGTGTGGGGCGTGGCGAGGACGCAACGGCGGGTGTGGCGGTGGTCGTCATGATTCAACTCCCGATGGTGTTAATGCAAAATATTCGCGTTAGCGCGACCGTACGCGGCGGTCGAGGCTAAAGCAATATCTTTGCTTTAACATGGAGTCATGAGTCCTTCACCGGGGCCGCGACCAGGCGGACGCAGTGCTCGCATTCAAAAGGCGGTGCACGCCACCACGGCGGCGCTCCTCGAGGAGCGAGACCGCTCCGCCATCACGGTGCCCATGATCGCGGAGCGTGCCGGCGTCACCCCGTCCACCATCTACCGGCGATGGGGCGATATCGGCGAAGTGTTCGCCGACGTCGCATTGGAACGTCTGCGGCCGGACGCGCCGCCGGCGGACACCGGAACACTGCGAGGCGACCTGGTCGTATGGGCGCAGGACTACCTCGAGGAAATGTCCGCACCGGTCGGCCGCGCCTCGTTGCAGGACATCGTGACGAGTGGCCATGGCGACGAGACGGACAAAGGTGGCAAGAAGGTCACGTGTGCCTTGTTCTGTCGGTTGCAGATCGAAGCGATCCTCGGACGCGGCGGTGTCGAGTCGCAGCCACTGACGGAATCGGTGATCGATCATGTCGTGGCGCCGATCATCTACCGCATCCTCTTCGACCTCGAACCTCTCGAACGCGGATCGATCGGTCGCCTGGTCGACCGCGCACTCGCCGAGAACGACTCCTGAGCTCCGCGGTGGCTGTTACGAGCGGCCGAGCTGTGACCTGAGACTATCGAGCACCGATGCGTCCTCGATCGTGGAGGGAACCGTGTACTCCTCGTGGTCGACTATCTGGCGCATGGTCTTTCGCAGAATCTTGCCCGATCGTGTCTTGGGTAGTGCGTCCACGACGGTGACGTCCCGGAACGTCGCGACCGCACCGATCTGGTCGCGGACCATCGCGACCAACTCCTCGCGTAGCACGTCGGGTGTGATGCTCACACCCGATTCGAGAACGACGTACCCGCTCGGCCGCTGTCCCTTCACTTCGTCGTGGATTCCGACGACTGCACACTCGGCCACCGCTGGATGCGAAGCCACGACCGCTTCGATGCTGCCGGTCGAAAGGCGATGGCCGGCAACGTTGATGACGTCGTCACTGCGTCCGAGGACGAACAGGTAGCCGTCCTCGTCCAGGTAGCCGGAGTCGCCGGTGAGGTAGTAGCCGTCGAAGGTCGCAAGGTACGAGGCGAAGAATCTGCTCTCGTCGCGCCACAGGCCGGTCAGTGTGCCGGGAGGCAACGGCAGCCGGATCACGATGTTTCCCTCGGTGTCTGCGGCGACCGGGTTGCCGGACTGGTCGACCACCTCCACCCGATATCCGGGCACTGGAACGGTGGGGGAGCCGGCCTTGACCGGCATCGGTTCGAGCCCACGAAGATTGGCGCAGATGGCCCAGCCCGTCTCGGTCTGCCACCAGTGGTCGACGACCGGTACGGACAACATTCTGCTCGCCCACTCGTAGGTGTCGGGGTCGAGTCGTTCTCCGGCCGCGAAGAGGGTGCGAAGAGATGAGATGTCGTGCTCGGCGAGCTTCTTTGCGCCCGGGTCGACCTTGCGAATGGCGCGAATCGCGGTGGGGGCGGTGAAGAGTGCGGCCACGCGGTGCCGGGCGATCACTCGCCAGAACGCCCCGGCGTCCGGGGTGCCCACCGGCTTGCCTTCGTACATTACCGTCGTCGCCCCGACGAACAGCGGTCCGTACACGATGTACGAGTGACCGACGACCCAGCCGACGTCCGAGGCCGTCCACCACACGTCGTCCGGCCCGATGTCGTAGATGTTCTTCATCGACCACGTGAGCGCCACCGCGTGTCCGCCGTTGTCGCGGACCACGCCCTTCGGCTTTCCGGTGGTGCCGGACGTGTAGAGGATGTAGAGCGGATCTGTCGCCGCGACGGTGACCGGGTCGACCGGCGATGCGTCTGCGGCAAGTTCGTCCCAGTCGAACCACGCGGCGCCACCGTCGGTTCGGTAGTCGGCGGCCGTTCCCGGAACTTCCTTGCGGGACTTCACGATGACGGTGTGCGGTGGGGTACTCGACATCTCGAGGGCGGTGCGCACGATCGGTAGGTATTCGACGGTGCGCCCCGGCTCCAGGCCGCCGGAGGAAGTCACGAGAACGACGGGCCCCGCATCGTCGATCCGGGCGGCGAGCTCCTTGGCGGCGAAACCACCGAAGACGACCGAGTGGACTGCACCGATCCGTGCACATGCCAGCATCGCGATCGCGGCCTCGGGAATCATCGGCATGTAGACGACTACGCGATCTCCGGCGACGACTCCCTGCTCGCTGAGGACGCCTGCGAACCGGGACACCTCGTCGAGTAGTTGCCCGTAGGTGTACTCGCGCACCTCGCCGGTCATTGCCGAGTCGTGGATCAGAGCGACGTGCGCGCCGCGACCGCCGCGCACGTGACGGTCGAGGGCGTTGAAGCAGGTGTTCATCGAACCGTCGGGAAACCAGCGGTAGTGGGGTCGGTCGGAATCGTCCAACGCGCGAGTGGGTGACTGCGCCCAGTCGACGGCGCCTGCGGCGTCGAGCCAGAACGCCTCGGGGTTGTCGATGCTGTCCCGGTATATCTGCTGGTACGCGCCGCGCGGTGTGCTCACCTGGTGACCTCTCGTCGGATCCTGTGACGAGCGCCACTCTATAGGTTTCGTTCGATGTGCCCGTCTCCGCATGTGCTATAAGGATAGCCTTACATAATTCATGAGTGAGGGTTGTTGCGATGCGCGGAACGAAGTGGGTTGGGGTCGCCGTACTCGGCGCATTGGTCGTGACTGCGTGCTCTTCGGGGGACTCCGGTGAGGAGGCGTATTCCGGCGAGCCCGTCGTCGTCGAGCATTCGTTCGGCGCCGTGACGATCTCGGGAGTGCCGGAGCGAATCGTGGCCGGCGGCAGCCAGTGGGTGGACGCGCTGCTCGAGTTCGGAGTCCAGCCCGTCGCGTACCTGTCCGCGGCGGGCCAGGGTGATGATCGCGGGCTGTACCCGTGGCAGCAGGACGTCGATCCGGAGGCCGCGGAGCTCGACCGGTCGGCAGCGATGTTGGGTGCCCTCCCTCCTGTCGAGGAGATTGCGTCCCACGCCCCGGATCTGATCCTGACGTCGTCGGCCACGCTGAACAAGGGCTCGTACGAGCAGTTGTCCGGGGTCGCGCCGACCGTCCCGTCCCTCACCGACGGTGGTGTGGATCCGTGGGAGGCGCAGATCGCCGCGCTGGGGCGAATCCTGCACGAAGAGGATCGCGCCACCCGGATCATCGACGAGCGAAACGGTGAGATCGATACCCTCGCTCAGCGGCTTCCGGGGTTGTCCGGCAAGACGGCGGTGCTCGCGCAGTTCATGTTCTCGACCCGTCAGTTCATCGTCGTCGCCGACCCGAACGACGGTGCCGCGCAAACTTTTCAGCATCTGGGCATGACGCTTCCGCCGAGCCTCGTAGAAGAAGCGGGCGTCAGTATGGGGCGTGTGACGCTCAGTCCCGAGCGTGTCGATGCGTTGACGGCGGATCTCGTCGTTCTGCTGCCGAACGGAGGCACTCGGGAGGACCTCGACGCGTTGCCCGGGTTCTCCGATCTTCCGGCCGCCCAGAGCGGCGGGCTGGCCGTGGTCGACTTCCCGACGGTCGTTGCCTTCAACACGCCGTCCAGCCTCTCGCTCGAATACGGCCTGAGCAAGATCACGCCACAACTCGAAGCGGTTGCAGGACGATAAAGAACGCTGCGGCTCCGGTGGAAGCGTCGTACGGTGGCGCAATGCCGTTGCTCGCAGAGGACCTATTCCTGCTGTTGCTCGACCACCGAACCGGTAAGCCGATCGTGGACGGCACCAAGTTGCCCCGCGTTCTCGCGGGTGCGGTTCTCCTCGAACTCGCGCTCGCGGGTGTGGCGACGCCGGCAGACCCAGGCGAGAGCGTGCGGAAGGGTCGGTTGGTTCTTCGCCAGGATGTACGGCCCGACGATCGGATTCTGCGACGCGGCGTGGAGATCGTGGGTGGCGGCCGGCCGATGAAGCCGGAGCGGGCCATCGAGAAGATCGGCAAGGGCATTCGTGATGCGGTGACGGCGCGCAGCGTCGAGGACGGCTGGGTACGTGAAGAGCGCCGGCGGGTTCTCGGGATCTTCTCGGCAGTGTCCTGGCCGCTGGTCGACGACAGGCGAGTTCGTCAGTTGTCGGGCGAGATCGAGGCCGCTGTGGTGGACGGGGTCATGCCGACGGCGCGCACTGCTGCGCTCGTGTCGTTGATCTCGGCCGTGGACGCTGCACCGAAACTGTTCCCCGCCGCCAACAGGCGTGCAGTGAAGGCGCGGGCGAAGGAGATCGCCGAGGGTGAATGGGCAGGCAGGGCGGTGCGCAAGGCCGTCGAAGCCGTGAATTCCGCGGTGATCGCGGGAGCCGTGACCGCGCCCATCGTTGCCGGCTCTGGAAGCTGATCTGCAGTAGCTACTGCGGGAAGCTCTGCAGGTAGTTCTGGCTCGACGACAACGAGCCGATGATCGCGTTGACTGCCTCGCGCGCCATGGCGAGCTCGTCGGACATGGATGCGGTCTGCTGCGCGCTCATGGTCGAGTGCTCGATACCCATGTAGAGCCCCGAGATCTCGAGATCGACCTCCTGCAGGAGATTGACCTGATCGAGCTGTTCGAGATAGCCGTCGAACTTGCGCAGATCGTCCAGGTAGAGGCTCAGCACGATCACCCTCGTGCGCAGCGCGGACTCGGACTGCTCGAACAGCATCTGGTGATGCCGATAGGTGTTCCATGCCGGCGAATGCGGGGGCGGCTCGGCGCCGGCCTTGAGGCGAAGCGCATGGAGTTTGGTGACCTCGTTGACGACCTGCCGAAGCTCCTCGTCGAGGTTGAGCCGAACGCGGTGGGTGTCGAGAAACTCGCTCTGCCACGAGCGATTGGCGCGGATGTCCGAGACGAGGGAGTTGGCTCGCAGAATGAGGTTCAGCTCGTCGTACGTGAACTTGAGCCGGGCTCCTCGAGGCGTGGTGCGCTGGTCGATGCTCAGGTCGAGCGGGCCCCGCCGGCCGTTGTTCTCTTTCTCGGTTGCGATACGTCGGTCCCACTTCGACTTGGCGGACCGGTAGGACAAGGCGAGTGCCCCGGCGGCCAGAAGGATCACGACCGCGCCGACCGCGGGTTGGATCAGCAATGCGATGAATCCGGCGCCGGAGAGCAGCCATATCAGGCCACGGTTGTTGTGAACCCACTGCTGCGGCGCGAACGCGACGGGAGGAGTGTGTGGCTGAGCCCAGTCGCGCACCGCCACGAGCTGGGCCGCGAGGCGCTCGCGAGCAAGCGTGTCGTCGTCCGGCGAGCGGAGCGTGATGTCCCAGCCGTCCACCCAGTCGCGCTCCACGTCGGCTATTCGCTGCGCGCGTGCAGGATCGACCGCCGGCCCACGAATGGGTTGTGGCATGGGACGGAACCCCTGATCTGTCATTCGAGTGTCTCCTCCCGGACCACCGACTGCTGTCGGGCAAGTCTAGTCGGAGAGTCGGACAAATCAGCCCGAGTGCCTGGTACGGCCCATCACATTCGGTGCGAGCTGGACGTGGCCGCGCACCCGGAGTGTTCCCGGCGCCACGCCTGCTGGAGAAGGTCGACGCCGAACTTCCGATGTACCCGTGCCACCCGACGCCAGATGGCGGCGCCGGGCCGGTTCCGTGCGCGGACCGCAAGGGCCAGATGTACGGCATCGTCAGTGTTGATCAGATGCATTTCGGCGTCCATCAACCTGCCGGACCTGGTGAGGGCTACCGACTCTGCTGTGTTCTCGACGACGCGCCACCCGGCGATACCCGCTTCGGGGCGCAGCCCGAGAATCCCGCGAAAGACCAGTTCGCGATTCGCCGTGCTGATGAGTTCCTCGAACATGGTGCGCGCCCACCACTCCGCCGATCGATCCGAACGGGCGGCGAGAGTGGTCGTGTCCACGTAGTCGACGAGGGTGGTACGCAGTCGGGTACGCACCACGTCCGGAATGTGGGCGAGCCCCACGGTGGACGACACGGCCGGTGCGTCTCCGCTCGCCCAGTCGTCGGCGATTCCGCGCATCAAGGGTGGGTAGACCAGGAGGTGTCGGAACGGTCCGATCGCCGCCATGTAGGCCCGGCCCCAGGCACCATTGGGCTTGACGAGTACGGCCATCTGACCGCGGAACCCTCCTGGCGCGTCTTCGTCCGGGACCCACCCGACGTGCATGACTCCGTGCATCGTGCGGTTCGACATCTCGGCGGCCCACTCGTTCTCCGTCTCGAAGACGGTGGTGAACGACATGTCGGTGGGATCGGTAACCGGGGCGTCACCCAGATCGTCGGGCAGGCGTTCACGGAGTGAGGACACGCGTCCACCGACGGCGGCGGCCTCGTCGTCCCAGCCGAACCACTCACCGAGGCGCCACCGGATCGCGAAGAGTGTGCGCGCGACGAGCGACGGGTTGCTCGCGGGGTCACCGCCGAGGAATTGCCTCTTCAAGCGCGGAAAATCGTCGGGGCCTCCGGGGGTGGGAAGTGCCCAGACGTCATAGAGCCGAAAGTCGGGAACGATGCTGTGGATTCGCCAGGGAATGCTCGTGTGGGCTTCGTCGGGCAGGCGCATGATCGCTCCTCGATTCACTGTTGTACGGATGCGTACAACAGTGAGTGTAGCCCGATGTATACGCTGGCGTACAGCTCTGGATCAAGAGCGCGCGCGAAGCCCCAGATTGCGATAGCGCGCGGTACGCGCGGCGAATCGTCGGTCCTCGCTCAGGTCGGTGAGAGTGCGTAGTTCGCGGGCGATCGCACGTCCGACCCGCTTCGAGAACTCGACCGGCTCGTCCGCGGCGTCAGGGCGTTCGGGAACGACCGCATCCACGACGCCGTCACGCAGGAGGTCGAGGGCGCGCACGCCCTGCGCTGCCGCCATTTCGGGTGCGTGCGCGGTGTCGCGGTGCACGATGGCACTCGCTCCCTCCGGCGGTAGTGGCGACAGCCATCCGTGCTGGGCGACGAGAACGCGGTCGGCCGGCAACAGGGCGAGTGCGCCGCCGCCCGAGCCCTGCCCCAACAGTATCGAGACGGTCGGCGTTCGGAGCGTCACGAGGTCTGCGATGCAGCGAGCGATCTCCGGCGCCAACCCACGCTCTTCCGCTTCCGGGGACAACGACGCACCCAGAGTGTCGATCACCAGTACCAGCGGGACTTGTAGTTCCTCTGCGAGGCGCATGCCGCGACGGGCCTCGCGCAACGCAGCGGGGCCCATTGTGACCCGGGCCGACTGTCCGCTGCGATCCTGACCCAGAAGGATGCACGGTGAACCACGGAAACGCGCGAGGGACAACAGAATCGTCTTGTCGGTCTCGCCTTGACCGGTCCCGCTCAGTGGCACCTGTTCGGTTGCCGCGTGCCGGAGTAGTTGACGAATTCCGGGTCGGTCGACTCGGCGAGTGATCAGTACCGACTGCCACGCCGGTACCTCGGGAATGGTGTCCTCCGGGTCCTCCGGGTCCTCCGCGATCGGAAGATCGTCGGGGGAGTCCATGAGAACCCGGAAGGCGCGGTGGACCAGGAGGCGAAGCCGGTGCGGTTCGACCACGCCGTCGATCACTCCGTTGCGGTAGAGATTCTCGGCGACCTGCACACCGTCGGGGAACTTCTCGCCGTACAGCGCCTCGTACACGCGGGGGCCGAGGAAGCCGATCAGTGCGCCGGGCTGTGCCAGCGTGATGTGTGCGAGAGAGCCCCAGGACGCGAAGACCCCACCGGTGGTGGGGTGACGCAGGTAGACGAGATACGGCAGATTCGCTGCCTTGTGCGCAGCGACGGCGGCGGCGATCTTGACCATCTGCACGAAGGCGACCGTGCCCTCCTGCATTCTGGTGCCGCCGGATGTGGGAGAGGCCAGGACGGGAAGGCCCTCGGCGGTTGCTCGCTCGATGGCGGACGCGATGCGCTCGGCAGCGGCGACACCGATCGATCCTGCGAGGAAGGCGAATTCGCAGGCGATCACGGCCACCGGGCGTCCGCGTACGGTCCCGGTACCCGTGATCACCGATTCGTCGACACCCGACTTTCGAGCGGCCTTCTCGAGGTCGGCTCGGTACTTCTCGTCCGGTCGGGTGTCGACGGGTGCGGTGTCCCAGGACCGATAGCTTCCGGCGTCGAGCACGAGATCGAGCATGTCCTTCGCCGAGATCTTCTCCGTCATACCGTGAGGCTATCGGTCCCGGTAGCCGAGATCAGGAGCGACCGAGAGCTTCCTTCCAGGACACGACCTTGCCGATTCGCAGAATCGAGCGCTGGTAGATCTTGGCGGCGAGCACGCTCAGTGCCGCGGTGACGGCCAGCATCAGGACGATGGTGCCCACGATCTGGACGGGGGACGCGACACCCGCGGCGATCCGCAACGGCATGAGGATCGCCGAGAACGGTGGGATCCAGCTCAGCACGTTGCTGAGCGTTCCGTCCGGGTTCCCCACGGCGGAGAAAGCGCTGAAGAACATGATCATGATGAGCACCATGAGCGGCGCCGACGTGGAGTTGACATCTTCCTGCCTCGAGACCATGGAGCCGGCCGCGGCATAGAGCACCGCGAAGAACGCGAAGCCGAGAACGAACCAGCCGAGTGTGCCGAACAGAACCCCGAATGCCGTGCCCGTCAACGTGAGAACGCCGGTGGCGAGGGCTGCTCCCACACCCGCGACGCTGTAGAGTGCCAACTGCATGAGACCGACCGCGCCGATCCCCACGACCTTGCCCCACAGCAGCTGAAGGGGCTTGAGGGTCGACAGCAGCAGCTCGACGACACGGCTCGACTTCTCTTCGACGACCCCCATCGCCACGTACATGCCGAACATCATGATCTGCATGTACAGGAGGAAGACGACGGCGACGGACAACGCGATCCGCTGACCCGCCTCGGGGTCCGGAGGATCGAGTGCTTCGACGGTCACGACCGCGTTGCTCGTCGACTCGGCGAGGGCAGCGGAGTCCACGCCCTGCTCGGCGAGGGCCGCGTTCTGTGCCTGCTGCGCGACGGCAGCGTCGAGCACCGTGCTCAAGCCGGACCCGAGGTCGGATTCCGTGACGGCCGTGTACCCACCGCCGTCACCCGCAACGAGTAGTACGTCGAGGTCTCCGTTCTCGACCTGGCTCCGGCCGTCCGTCTCGTCGGTCACCTCGGTCACATCGACCGGATTGCCGACCGCGTCGCCGACGGAAACCAGTGTGGAGGAAAGCGATTGCGAACCTGCGAGGCCGACGGTGGACTTGTCCTCGTCTCCTCCGGAGAACAGGGAGTAGGCCACGATTCCGCCGATGATCGCGATCAGAATGACGACGTTGCTGATGACGAAGCTCTTCTTCGTCACCTGTGTGAGGAACTCGCGTTTCGCGACCAAGGCGACAGCGTTGACGGGGCTCATGGGGGCGCTCATGCGGACACAACCTCTCGGAACATGTCGGTCAGGGAGGGCCGGCTCAGTGAGAACTCGTGGACAGGACCGGTTTTCAGGGCGGCCTGGAGGACTTCCTGGTCGTCGGTACCCGGTTCGATCTGCATCACGGTGCGGCCTTCGAGGTGACTCACGGTGGTCACGCCGGACAGGTGATGGGCCCAGCCGACAGGCGCCTCCGGAGCGTGGACGTGCAGCTCGGCCGCTCCGTTGCTGCGCAGCTCGTCAACGGTACCGACGGCCCGCATCCGGCCTGCAGCGATGATGCCTACTCGATCGCACAGTCGCTGAACGAGATCGAGTTGATGGCTCGAGAAGATGACAGGTACGCCGGTTCGAGCCTTCTCGACCAGCACCTCGCTCATCACGTCCACTGCGACCGGATCGAGACCCGAGAAAGGTTCGTCCAGAACCAGAACGGCGGGGTCGTGAACGAGTGCGGCAGCGAGCTGTACGCGCTGCTGGTTTCCCAGCGACAACGCGTCGACGGTGTCGCCGACCCGGTGCGCAATATCCAGTCTGTCGGTCCAGCGCTCGACTGCGTTCTTGGCTTCGGTCTTCGACAGTCCGTGCAGCCGAGCCAGATACGCGAGCTGAGCACTCACCTTCATCTTGGGATACAGACCACGCTCTTCGGGCATGTATCCGATCGTGCGACGCACATTCAGATCGACGGGCTTGCCGCCGAGCCGGACCTCGCCGGAGTCTGCGGACAGAACGCCGAGCGCGATGCGCATGGTGGTGGTCTTACCTGCGCCGTTGCTGCCGACGAATCCGAAGATCTCGCCTGGCCGGACGTCGAAGCTGAGTTGATCGAGCGCTACGACCTCGCCGTAGCGTTTCGATATCGCGTCGATGCTGAGGTTGTCGGACATGGTGCTCCTGTCGGTGGTGGTGTCAGGCCGCGTCATCGTCTGAGTCAGGATGGTCGTCTGGATCGGGATCGGGGCCGGTCCATCCGAGAATCATCGTCGGGGTGCACCCGCCGATGAGGAGTGCGGTGAGGACGAGAAGGCCTCCGGCATAGGGGTAATTGGCGCTCTCGGCACCGATCGAGCCGACGATGACCAGGTAGAAGACCGGGATCAGAGTGAGAGTCTGGGTAACTGTCAGGCCGATGGATCGTGCGCTGTCGCGCCGTTGGAGCTCCCACTCGTCGAGCACGTCGCGCGGGGCGTCGCCCGGTCGGCCGGAGACGACCTGAAGAGTCGTCCAAAGTGGAAGGAAGACGAACGCGGCCGGCAGCCACAACAGGGGGCCGACGACCATGTCGAAGTGGCACACCACGCCGACCGCGAGCATGAACACGAACGTGATGCACACGCCGACTACCAGGATTCGGCGACGGCGTTGTGTGCGCCAGGTCGGTAGCCACTGTCGGTACTGGCTCTCACGGTGCAGGAACCGCCTGGCGCGGTACGCCTGGTAGCGCTCCACGACGGAATTGTCAGGCATCGGCTCCGGCTCCTTCGTCTCTCCGGTGTGTGCGGTAGATCTCGGTCGAGAGCGGCCCGAATTCGGCTCGGGAGAAAACTGCTTCGACGGGAAGCTCGAAAACCTGACAGATGCGGAACGCCAGATCGAGGCTGGGGTAGTGGTCGCCACGTTCGAGTGCGCCCACGGTCTGAGGGTTGATGGCCACGAGATTCGCGAGTTGGGCCCGGCTCATCCCACGTTCGGCGCGCAGGACGCCGATGCGATTGAAGATGGGAAGCGTATCCCCACGTTTGACCGGGCTCATATAACAAAGTGTTGTGAAAACCCAACAGAATGTCAAGTAGTTCCATCGGGGCGACGGTCAGAGCTGCCGTTGTCGACAATTCGGTCGAATCGGTCAATCGTGAGTGATGCGTAACACTTCGCGGAGGGGTGCGATATCCACACCGAGGACCTGAACGACCCAATAGTTATGTAGCGCCAACGACTTTCGATGAAAGTCCGCTGCTGCCAGTGGAGTGTGCGATGCGGGGGTTGCATCTTCGGCTACCACGAAAGGGAAGCTCATGATGGCATCGAAAAATCTGAGAACGGCTACTGTCGGCCTGGCCGCTGTGTCGATGGTTGCGATCGGTGGGGGAGTCGCGTTGGCACAGCCGTCGGACTCGGGAAGTGATGGGCCCGCGGCGGCCCCCAGTGAATCCATGCCGCCGAGGCCTGACTCGGACGGCCCCAACGCGAACGTGCAACAGCCGCGTAAGCAGAGCGAGAACAATGCGCAGGCCATGGCGTTGCCGGGGTGCGCGGATTACTGGAATCCTGCACGTGGGAGCTGGTACATGGTGTGCGGATCGATCTTGAACAAGTACAACGAATTGGGCGGCCCGACAGGCGCTCTCGGACTGCCGACATCCAACGAGCTCACCAATCCGGACGGCGTGGGTAAGCGCACGTCCTTCACGAGTGATTCGTCGATCTACTGGTCACCGGCAACCGATGCGCACCAGATCGGCGGAGCGATCGGGGCCGAGTGGGCGAGAACCGGCTGGGAGGGCGGAAACCACGGTTATCCGATCACCGACGAGATCGATGCATCGGACGGGAAGGGGCGACTGAACCACTTCCAGGGCAACTCCGATATCTACTGGCATCCCACCACGGGTACGAGTGCCTTCACGGTGTGGGGTGAGATCCGCCAGGCGTGGGTCGCCGGCGGTGCCGAAGGGGGAGAGTTCGGATTCCCGGTCGGTAACGAGTACCAGATTCCCGGCGGCTGGGGTCAGAATTTCCAGCAGGGCGCCCTCGAATGGCGTCCGAGCCTCGGAGTGACGCGAGCCAACTGACCTGGTCGTACAGGAGGATCCCCGAGTTCGGTTGTCACCGAAACGAACTCGGGGATCGACTGTGCGATTCAGCTGTAGAGACGCGCTATGAACGTGCCCATATTGGATCGCACCTTCTCCACTCGTTCGTCGAGTGGGGTGTCGTCCCGGAACTGGCGGCCCAACGCGGGCGTCTTCTTGCGGCGCGCGTACAGCGAACAGGCGAGATCCTCACACATGTAGGTGCCCACGGTATTTCCACGTCGACCGGATTCCCCGGTCTTTCGGGCGACCATCAGTGAGACGCCCCCGCTCGGGTGCGTTGTCAGGCAGATGGTGCACATCTGACTTTTCCGGTAGCCACCCGTTTCGTGCCGCAGAGCGATACCGACGAGTCGGTCCTCGCCGGGTACGACGATGTAGCCGCGCCCCGGGAACGACGGGTCGGTCCAGCCGAGGAAGTCCAGATCCGGCCACGGCCTCTCGTCCAGATTCGCGGGGGTCGGCAGACGTTTGGCGTCGCCTTTCGAGCAGTTCACGAACGACGCCCTGATGTCGCGTTCGGTCAGGGGGTCCATCGGCTCGCGCCTTTCTTTTCGGATCGCGATTCAGGTGGAATCGCGGTAGTGCGAAGCGACGCTACTGCGCGCTTCGTACGCCGGGCAAAGGATTTTCCGGGGTCAGTCCTCGACGAGGTGGCCGTCGTCCATCCGCCACCGTCGGTTGCTGCGCGTTGTGGACAGCATGCGGCGATCGTGGGTGACGAGAAGCACCGTGCCCTCGAAGTTCTCGACGGCCTGCTCGAGCTGTTCGATCGCAGGGAGGTCGAGATGGTTCGTCGGTTCGTCGAGGACGAGAAGATTCACCCCACGGGCCTGGAGTGATGCCAGCGCCACGCGGGTGCGTTCACCGGGGGAGAGGGACGACGCGGAACGGAGTACGTGCTGGCCGACGAGCCCGAACTTCGCGAGGAGGGTGCGCACGTCCGCATCGGGCCAGTCCGGCACCAGAGCGCCGAACGAATCGGCCACAGTCGTGTCGGCTTCGAATTGCGAGCGTGCCTGATCGACCTCGCCGAGGAGCACACCCGAACCCAATGACGCCGTGCCGACGGCCGGGGTCACCTTCCCGGCGAGCAGGGCCAGCAGGGTCGTCTTTCCGGAGCCGTTTGCGCCCGTCACGAGTATCCGGTCACCCCAGTCGACCTGTGTGGTCACCGGCCCGAACGTGAAGCTTTCGCGTCGCAGCACCGCGCCGTTCAGGGTGGCGACCACGTTGCCGCTGCGCGGGGCCGCTGCGATCTCCATTCGCAATTCCCACTCCTTGCGCGGCTCCTCCACGACTTCGAGGCGCTCGATTCGGCGTTGGGTCTGACGGGCTTTGGCTGCCTGCTTTTCCGTGGATTCGGTCCGCATCGCCTTCCCGATCTTGTCGTTGTCCTTGCTCTTGCGGCGCGCGTTACGGACCCCGTGCTCCATCCAGTTTCGCTGCATACGGGCGCGGCCCTCGAGTTCGGAGCGAGTGTCGGCGAACTCTTCGTATGCCTCCCGTGCGTGCCTACGGGCGATCGCCCGTTCGGCGAGATAGGACTCGTAGCCACCGTCGTACACGGAGATCTGTCGCTGCGCCGGATCGAGTTCCACGATGCCGGTCACGGTGCGTGCCAGGAACTCTCGATCGTGACTGACCACCACGAGGGCGGCGCGGGTGTCGGCGACGAACTGTTCGAGCTGCTCGAGACCGACGAGATCGAGATCGTTGGTCGGTTCGTCGAGCAACAAGATGTCGTACCGGGACAGGACCAGGGATGCGAGGCCGGCCCGCGCTGCCTGGCCTCCGGACAGGGATGTCATGAGTGCGCCCAGCGGCACCCCGAGACCGAGGTCGGCGACGACCTTCTCGGCACGTTCGGGGAGGTCGGCCCCGCCGAGGGCCAACCACCGGTCGAGGGCGGGGGAGTAGCGATCCTCGTCCGAATCGGCAAGGGTTTCCGCTGCCGCGTTCATCTCGGCTTCGGCGATGTCGACACCGGTGCGACGCCCCAGGAACCCGAGGACCGTCTCCCCCTCCGCGCGGTCGGGTTCTTGCGCGAGATACCCGATGGCGGCGTCGGTGGGTGTGAGGACCATCGAGCCCTCCACGTCGGCGTCGCCGACCCCGGCAAGGGAGGTCAGAAGGGTGGATTTTCCGGCCCCGTTCGCACCGACGAGTCCGATCACATCTCCCGAGGTCACGGTCAGATTCAGGTCGGAGAACAGGGTGCGTTCACCACGCGAGGCCGACAGCCCGCTGATGCGCAGTGTTGCAGTCATGGGGCGATTATCCCCTCGTTCGCGAACTCGCCTTTACCCTGTCAGGTGTGAGGCGTCTGGTGACCGGTGCGGCTGTCGTGCCATGGGTGCTGTCGTTGCTCGTCGATGCGCTGTCGATGGGGCGATTCGACGTGTTGGCGGCTACCTGTGCTGCTTCCCTGGTGACGATGTGGGTCGCACACCGTGTGTCTCGGCGGGGACCGAACACCGATGTTCTGGTGGCGGTGGGGTCGTGTGTCGCGGCGAGCGCCCTGGTGGTGTCGTCGGGAATCGGCAGTTTCTCTTTGGCGGAATGCTGGGCGTTGATCGTTCTGGCCGGCGTCTGCGCTGCCCGATCCACCGGACCGCAGAGCTACGTGCTGACGGCTGTCGTTGCGGTCGCCGCCGTCGCAGTGCCCGCAACGATCGGAAGCCTGGACGCGGTCGTCTTCGTGCTCGCGTCGGCCACGGCGACGGTCACCGCGCTCGGGATCGGATTCTTGATTCGGGTGCAGGCGCTTCGCGTGCTCGAGGAGCGGAGGGCCGTCGCGGCTCGCGAACGCGGCAACATGGCAAGGGAACTTCACGACGTGATCGCTCACGAGGTGACGGGAATCGTCGTGCTGGCTCAGGCGGCTTCACGCGGAACGAAGGAACCGACCATCCGGGACGCACTCGGCCGTATCGAGGCATCCGGGTTGCGCGCGTTGGACGAGATCAGGTCGATGGTGACGGCGCTGCGTTCACCCGACGCCCGGGAGACCCCGGAACCGTTGTCTCCGCAGGGAAGTGACGTTGCATCACTGCGTGTTCTCGTGGACGAGTTCGGAAAGACGCTCCCTGCGAAGATGTGGGTGGAGATCGACGATATGTCGTTGCCACCGCACACCGCGATCGTCGCGCATCGCATTCTCGGTGAGGCGCTGACCAACGTGCGCAGGCACGGCCACGACGCCCGGATCGTCGAGGTGTCGGTCGAGGACACCGGTGGCAACGTGATTCTACGAGTGAGTGACGACGGGACGGGCGGAGTCGGTGTCGGTTCGGGTGGGGGACACGGTCTGCTGGGCATCGAGGAGCGTGCGCATCTTGTGGGCGGCACTGTGATGGCAGGTAGAGGCGCCGACGGTCGATGGACCGTTGTCGCGACCCTGCCGAAAGAGGGGGGAAGCAGGTCATGACGATCCGAGTCGTGTTGGCGGACGATCAGGAAATGGTCCGGATGGGCTTCGCGATGATCCTGGGCGGTACCGACGGCATCGACGTCGTCGGTCAATGCTCGGACGGAGTGGAGGCAGTGGATGCGGTGCGGCGGTTGCGTCCGGATGTGGCGCTGCTCGACATTCGGATGCCGAGACTCGACGGCCTCTCGGTAGCCAAGGCGGTCGCACACGAGACGAGGGTGGTCATCGTCACCACTTTCGATCACGACGAGTACGTGGACACCGCGCTGGCCAACGGTGCGTCCGGATTCATCCTCAAGGACTCGGGACCGGACCTCCTCATCGCGGCGGTGCGGGCAGCGGCCTCGGGCGATGCGTTGATCAGTCCGAAGTTGACCGTCTCGCTCCTCGAACGGACGCGCAGAGCAGCGAATCGCGAGACGGCCGTTCCCGGCATCACCGAACTGACCGACCGTGAGCGCGAAGTGACACGGCTCGTCGCCGAGGGTCGGACGAACACGGAAATCGGCGAGGAGTTGTTCATCTCGTTGGGTACCGTGAAGTCACACCTGGCGAGCATTCAGCACCGGCTCTCGGTGCGGAACAGGGTGGAGATCGCTGCGCGAGCCTGGCAGTCGGGTTTGATGGACTGATTCGGCCGATATCGGCCGAATGGCCGAGGCGTTCGGTGTGAGATCGGCCGTGCGGTGGGTGCTCCGCCCACTCGGTCGCTTCTAACCTTCGGAGTATGAGTAGATTCACTGCGGCGCAAGGCCGTATCACCGCACTCGACGTGGTCCGGGGCGTAGCGCTGTCCGGCATTCTGTTCGTGAATGCGCCGGCGATCCTGCGGATGACGGGCGCCTTCGACGGCGGCGAACCCAACCCGGTCAGGTTCGGCCTGGATCTGCTGGTTCAGCAGCGATTCTTTCCGATCTTCTCGTTGCTCTTCGGGATCGGTTTCGGTCTCCTGTGGCATTCGGCACGCGCTCGCGCAGCGAAACCCCGAATGGTGATGCTTCGCCGTGTCCTCTCGTTGGGTGCTCTGGGTGCTCTGCACCAACTGCTGCAGCCCGGAGAAGCATTGCTGCCGTACGCAATCGCCGCGCTCGTCGTTCTGCTCCCCGCCACCTGGATTCGCGACAGCGTCGTGTGGAACAGGGTCACCATCGCGTGCGGTGCGGTGATGGTGGGTGCCGGATTGTTCGTCGGTGGTGGGCTCGCGCTGATCCCCGGTCTGTTCTTGTTCGGGTTCGGACTGGCAGAAGCGGACGTCCCACGCAGGTTGGCCGCGTCACCGTGGACCTTGGGAACGATGACCACCGTCTCCGCTGCGATTGCCGTGCCACTCATGGTGCTGCAAACGGAGAAGGCTGCGCAGGCCGGATTCGACACTGTTTCGGCACTGGCGGGGGCTGCGCAAGCGATGTTCTACGTCGGTGCAGTCGGTCTTCTCCTGCACACGCCGTTGGCTGACGCCCTGACCGCGATCTTCTCGCCACTCGGCCGGGCCGCACTGACCAACTACGTGAGCGCCACCGTCCTGCTGATTGCCGTTCGGGAACTGCCCGTGCCGGGCGGGTCGGTGTTCGAGATGCTGGGGCTCTCGTCCGGCGACACCGGCTCATGGGTGCGCATGGTGCTTCTGTGCATCGCGATTCTCGCGGCGCAGGTGGTCGTGAGCAGGGTGTGGCTCGGTGCATACGGCCAGGGCCCTCTGGAAGCGGCGTGGCGCAAGGTCACGTGGTTCGGAGCGAAGGCGCCTGCACCACGATCACCGGCGGACCAGACGGAACCAGCGCGGGTCCACACTCCGTAGTGGTCCCGGCATTCCCGCGGTGTCCGCATCGAGGTCGGCGACCAGATCCCAGTCGGGAAAGGCACGGTCGATATCTCTCTTGCGGACGCCGCGGGGCAGTGGCCCGCGGTGTCCGTGCCCGAAAGCGAACATCAACAAGGTCGCTCCTCGTGTCGTGACTTCGGACATACCCTCCGAATACGCGATTCGTGCGTCGTCTCCGAGTCCGTGAAAGCACCCGACGTCCAGAACGAGTTCGAATCCGTGGCCGACGGTGTGATGCAGGTCGGTGGCGTCGGAGTGCACGAACCGAATGTCCACCCCTGCGTCGCGCGCTTTTCTGCGTGCTCGGTCGAGGGCCAACTGCACCATGTCGATGCCGGTGACGTCCCATCCGCGTAGCGCCAGCTCGATGGCGTGATCCCCCGAGCCACAGCCGACGTCGAGGGCCTTGCCCGGCGGGGCGACGCCGGGCCCGAGCAGGCGTTCTATCTGACCACCGAAGACCTGACCGGCTTCCTCCCAGGGCGTTATGCGAAGACGGTATGCAAGTTCGTATCCGAGCCCCACTTCTCGCCCCTTCCCGCGGTTCTACGATTGGATACCCGGCAGTTCGTCCACGACACAACGATTCCACGTGACGAACCGGCGGTTTCAGAGTGTGAGACGGCAGGAACAGTGCCTCCGCTCGGGCTGTTGTGGCCGAATATGACGTTCAACAGCGCTACAAGCACAGTTCCGACCATTACTCTCAACGACGGCAACTCGATTCCCGCGCTGGGTTTCGGCGTCTTCCAGGTTCCCGACGAGGACACCTACGACGCTGTCACGCAGGCGCTGAAGGCCGGCTACCGGAGCATCGACACCGCGAAGGTGTACGAGAACGAGGCCGGTGTCGGTCGCGCGATCGCCGACTCCGGCATTCCGCGGGACGAACTGTTCGTCACCACGAAGCTCTGGAACGACGATCAGGGCTACGACTCCACGTTGAATGCGTTCGATGCGAGCCTCGTGCGGCTCGGCCTCGACTACGTCGATCTGTACCTGATCCACTGGCCCGTCGCCGGCAAGGGGCTTTTCGTCGACACCTTCAAGGCGTTTCAGCAGATCAAGAAGGACGGGAAGGCCCGCTCGATCGGCGTCTCCAATTTCACGCAGGCCAATCTCGAGACGCTCATCGACGAGACCGGCGAGGTACCGGCCGTGAATCAGGTCGAGTTGCACCCCGGCTTCAGCCAGTCGGATCTGCGTGCGTTCCACATCGGCCAGGGCATCGCGACCGAGGCGTGGGCGCCGCTCGGCCAGGGCTCGTCACTGGGCAACGAGGTCATCGGCGATATCGCCAAGGCTGTCGGCAAGACCCCGGCGCAGGTGATCATCAGGTGGCACCTGCAGATCGGAAATGTGGTCATCCCGAAATCGGTGACGCCGGAACGGATCGCCTCGAACTTCGACGTCTTCGACTTCGAGCTCGAACCGGACCAGATCAACGCGATCGGCGCGCTCGACGACAGTGACATCGCCGGCCGAATCGGTGGTGACCCGGACACCTTCGGCTGACCCTGATCTTTCGGCTAGCGGAACGGCCAGAGACTGCCGAGTCCGCTGGAGCGCAGGCGATCGAAGAAGGGCAGACGCTCGACGAATGTGGGCGGAGTGCGCTCCGGATCCATCAGTTCGTTCTCGGCGAGTGGACTGTCCTCGTCCTCGACGGTGCCCGGCTCGAACGGTTCGAGTGTCTTGCCGGTTCCGCGTAGTCGTTCGATCGTCGACAGCAGTGAATCGGATTCTGCAAGAACGGATTCGAATTCTTCCTGGTGGGCGGCCAAATGCTCGGAGACGAGACCGTTGCGCACGCCGACGATGCGTTCGCCCACCTGGTCTGCGTTCGGCGTGGTCGAGGTGACTTCCACTGCGAGGTCGCATTCGGTGTCGAAACCCATGGACCTGTTGTTCAGGTTGGAGGACCCGACGCGCAGCAGGCGGTCGTCGACGACCATCACCTTGGCGTGCACATAGATGGGTTCACCACCGGCTGTGACGGGATAGTAGACCCCCAGTCGGTGGTGAACGTCCGCCTTCCACAGGAGGTGCAACAGCTTGCGGCGAGCGCCGTCCATCGCCATCTGTTCGAGCCAGCCGTCGGCATTTCGAGGAATCACCAGCACGATCTCGGGCGGCGCCGGCTCGCGTAGCCGTGCTGCCATCGTCTCCGCCAGTTTTCGCGACGCGAGGTATTGGCTCTCGATGTACAACGTCCGTCGGGCCGACGCGATGGCGGCGAGATACAGAGACTCGATCTCGTACACGCCGTCGCGGTCTTCGTATTCCGGAATCGTCCGGGCGATACCGACATCCACCCCGGACAGCGTGGGCACCAGATTCACCGGCCACAGATCCGGTCCGACCTGTTCGGGGATCGGTTCCAGGTCGCGTCCGGTCGCAACGCGCCATCGATACCGGGCAAGTTCACCCACAGCCGCAGCGGCCCTGCCGTCGACCGCCGTGGTGACGTCGTGCCACGGGCTGTACTTCTCACCACCCGGCTCCGTGCGGTGCGTGTTGTCGTCTGCGTGATCGGGTGTGTCCCACCGGTCGACCGTCATGTCGATCCCGCCGCAGAAGGCCAGCGCGTCGTCGATCACCACGATCTTCTGATGGTGGGCTGCGCCGACCGGGTGCGCGCCGTCCAGCTGGAAGTGCAGCCGATCGTTGGTGATCCAGTTCGAGACGAACACGGGCGTCATGCCGCGGCCGACGGCTGTGAACGCGCCGACGTTCCACTTCAAGAGGTAGATCTCGAGGTCCGGCCTGGTCTTGGTCAGCCATTCCAGGAACTTGCCCAGTCGATCGGGGCCTTCCATGGTCTTGCCACGCGGCTCGAGGGAGATACGCGTATCGAAATCCCAGCCGATCAGCATGATCCGCCGGCGAGCGCGCAGCATGGCGGCCTTCGCATGACGAAAGTAGTCGTCGGCATCTACCACCACTGCGAGTCGGTCGGACGGTTCCGTCCGCCAACACGTGGTTCCTGGAGCGAGAATCGTCGATTCGTCGCGCATTGTTTCCTCCCCGCTGTTCCGGTCGATACAGATTACGTCCGTGGTGCCGCGCGGCTACTGTTGAATCCATGCGACGTCTCAGTGCGATCGTGGCGGCGGTGATATCCGCGGGGGTGCTCGTCTCGGGATCGCCGGCCGTCGCCACCCCGAATTCCATCCAATCCGTCGGTTCGGTCGTCGAAGTCTCGGAGTTGCCACGCGAGTTGTGGTTGGACGGTACCGGTGAAGCTCGCCGCATCACCTACCTGACCACGGATCGGCGCGGGACCACACCGTCCACGGGTGCGGTGTACGTCCCTTCGGGACAGCCCCCGGAAGGTGGCTGGCCCGTGATTGCCTGGGCCCACGGCACGGTGGGCGATTCGGACTTCGACGCACCTTCGGTGATGGGCGAAGACCTGCGCACTCGGCAGTATGTGGCCAACTGGCTCGGGCGTGGCTTCGCGGTCGCCGCGACCGATTACGTGGGCCTCGGAACCCCGGGCGTGCCGCCCTATCTGGACGGACGAACGGCAGCTCACGCCGTGATCGACTCCGTTCGTGCTGCTCGCGAGGTCGAACCGACGCTGTCCTCTCGATGGGCTGTCGTCGGTTTGTCCCAGGGCGGGCAGGCAGCGGTGTTCACCGCGAACATGGCTACCGAATATGCGCCCGAACTCGACTTTCTCGGAGCAGCGGCGACCGGCGTCCCGTCCAACATCGAAACCGTGGCACCGTTCGCGGGCCCGTTCTTTCCGCCGCCGGGGCTCTCCGGTCTCACCAATTTCATGACCTTCGTGATCGCCGGGATGCGAGACGTCTACCCCGAACTCGACATCGACAGCTATCTGACTCCGCTGGGGCGCTCACTGGTGGACGCCGCCCCGGAGATTCCGTACGCCGAGTTCAAGAAGCGCACCTTCGGAGTGTCCGTCGCGCAGATGCTGTCCCGATCCCTCGACAACCCGGAACTGCTGGCGGCGGCCCGCGAGTATCTCGCCGTTCCGGTGTCCGGCTTCGATCGGCCACTCTTCATCGCACAGGGCGTCGCCGATCAGGTTGTTCCGTTCCCGATGACGATCAAGCTGGTCGAGGATATGCGGGCGGCAGGTTCGACTCCGGATTTCCGGATGTACCCGGGCCGGCACGTCCCGAGTCTCTACGACTCGGAGGCCGACCAGGTGGCGTTCATCGAGGGTCTGTTCCAGAGGTAGTCCGCCGGTCGATCCCGAGGTGGTCGAGTAGTTCGTGCGCTGCGGCGCGGCCCGCGCGATTGGCCCCGATGGTCGACGCGGAGGGGCCGTAACCCACGAGGTGGATCCGTGGGTCGGAGGCCACCTGGGTGGCGAGCCGCCCGGTCATCGTGATGCCGCCGCCGGGACCGCGTAGGCGTAGCGGCGCGAGATGGTCCAGTGAGCTACGGAAACCGGTGCACCACAGGATCACATCGACGTCCAGGGTGGAGCCGTCGGCCCAGCGAACGCCCTTCGGGGCGATCCCCTCGAACATGGGCAGACGGTCCATCGCCCCGCGTTCACGGGCGGCGCGGATCGCCGGCGTCAGTGCAAGTCCGGTCACGGATACGACGCTTCCGGGCGGAAGTCCTTGCCGCACGCGGTCCTCGACGAGTGCGACGGCGTCGTGTCCGCGTTGCGCACTGAACGGCTCGTCCTGGAACACGGGTTCACGGCGCGTCACCCAGGTGGTGCGGGTGACTTTCGATATCTCGTCGAGGAGTTGGACCGCCGAGATCCCGCCGCCGACGACGAGTACGTGCAGGCCCTCGAACTCGTGGGCGGTGCGGTAGTCCTTGGTGTGCAGTTGCCGGCCGGTGAACGACTCCGCCCCTCGAACGAAGGGGATGAACGGCCGCTCCCACGTGCCGGTGGCGTTGACCAGCCCGCGCGCCATGTACTCGCCGTGATCGGTTTCGACACGTAGACGTTCACCGCGATCGCAGACGACTCGGGTGTGGACGGGACGCCGGATCGGCAGGTCGAACTGCTTCTCGTAGGTGGCGTAATAGTGCGGAACCGCCGCCGCGGCACGCACTGTCCCCGGCGCGTGCACCTCGGACTCGTCGACTCCTACCGTGTCGGCCATGCTCAGGCCGGGGAGATCGTGGACACGGTTGACGGTGCTGAGGGTCAGTGAGGGCCAGCGAAACTGCCAAGCGCCACCCGGCGCGGGAGCGTGATCGAGCACGACGAAGTCGTTCTCGTGGCCCGTCATGAAACGACGAAGATGGTAGGCGGTCGACAGACCGGCCTGACCTGCGCCGATTACGACAATGTCTACGTCGGTACTCATATGTGTCATAACCTCCACATGCATGATGTCCCACCCGGGAACATCTTTCACCCGACCAGAAGGCGAGCGGACATGATCGGCACCAGCCGTGACGGTGACGTGTGCACCCTCGAACTGCAGCGTTCCGACCGACGGAATGCACTGAACACCGACATGTGCATGGCTTTGCGTGAGGCTGTCACTGCCGCGGCGAACGACGGCACCAGGGCGATCGTGTTGACCGGCCAGGGTTCTGCGTTCTGCGCCGGCGCCGATCTGTCGGGTGACGTCTACGCGGACGGATTCACCGACACCCTGCTCGACATGCTGCACACCATCGACTCGGTACCCGTTCCCGTCATCGCGGCCGTGAACGGCCCCGCGATCGGCGCCGGAAGTCAGCTCGCGTTGGCAGCAGACCTGCGGGTCGTGGCGCCGGAGGCGAAGTTCGCCATTCCCGCAGCCAAGCTCGGTATCTCGGTGGATCGCTGGACTGCGCACCGGCTCGCACTGTTCGTCGGCGGTGGGCCGGCCCGCACCATGCTGCTCGGCGCCGAGGAGATGCTCCCCGAGGAAGCCTTCGCGCGTGGCCTGGCGAACAAGCTCGGCGATCTGGCGGCGGCGCAGGAGTGGGCCCAGCGCATCGCCGGACTCGCACCGCTGTCGCTTCAGCACCTCAAGTTGGCGCTCAACGACGACGGCACGCAGGACGAACCTCCCGCGGAGCAGGTCGCAGCCCTGCACGCCGCGTGGAAGAGCGACGATGCCAAGGAGGCGCGCGCGGCGCGCCAGGAGAAGCGGCCACCGGTGTTCCGCGGTCGGTGACCGCCGTTCACTACAGTGATCTGCAGTGACCGTGAACGAGTAGTGCCGTTCGACGTGAAGCAAATACAGGCCGGGTGAGGGTGAAGCTGTGAAGTTGAAGAGTGTTCTGACGGCAGCTGCCGTGACTGGCGTCGTCGGCTGGTTGACCTGGGCATCGTGGGGAATCCCCGGCCAGATCGGCGCGCCCCGGGCCCAGGTGAGTCCGTACGCGGGTGGGTCTCCGCGCTACCGCGACAAGAAGTTCCACAACACCGATCCGTCGTCGGACGCGCCGACCCCGAGTGGAGGTCTCCTGCGGGACGCGCTCACACGCCGCTCCGCCGGACGCCCGTCGGGCAGGGTTCCTCTGGTGCCGTCGGTGGCACCGGAAATCGCGGCAGAAGTCGCTGTGACGTGGTACGGACACGCGAGCGTGCTCGTGGAGGTCGACGGCTATCGGGTGCTGGCAGACCCGGTGTGGAGTCGGCGGGTGTCGCCCTCGGCAGTGGTCGGGCCCGCGCGCCTGCATCCGACACCGACCGACCTTGCCGACTTGCCACCGGTCGACGCGATCGTGATCTCACATGATCACTACGACCACCTGGACAAGGCAACGGTTCACGGACTGGAGCGCACGCAGAAGGCGCCATTCGTCGTTCCCCTCGGTATCGGTGCCCACCTTCGGCGCTGGGGCATCCCCGAGGACCGGATCGTCGAACTCGACTGGGAGGAGTCGACCACGCTCGGTGGATTGACCCTCACCTGCACGGAGGCCCGACATTTCTCCGGCCGCGGGCTGTCCCGCAACACCACACAGTGGGCGTCGTGGGTTCTCGCCGGGCCGGTTCGGCGGGTGTTCTTCGGCGGCGACAGTGGATACACGCCGAAATTTGCGGACCTGGGGCGCCGTCACGGCCCGTTCGACATGACCCTGCTGCCCGTCGGCGCGTACGACGAGCGTTGGTCGGACATCCACATGAATCCCGAGGAAGCGGTGCAGACGCACGCCGATCTCGAACTCGGAAACGGAACGCTGGGCGTTCTCGTACCGATTCACTGGGCCACGTTCAATCTGGCGTTCCATCCGTGGTCAGAGCCGATCGAGCGACTGCTGGTCGCGGCAGAAGAAGCCGACACGACGGTGGCGGTTCCGAGGCCCGGGCAGCGAATCGACGGCCTCAACCCTGCGCATCCGTCACCGTGGTGGGTTCGGCTGGCCTGACCGCCATTCTTGCGTAGCCTTTTCCTCATGGCGTACGACGAGGTGGGCGTTGACGGTAGCCGGGTCGACGAGGCGGAGATCGACTCGGTGGACGTGGACACCGGCCTGACGACCGCACAGGTGGCCGAGCGGGTGGCTGCCGGGCAGACCAACGACGTCCCGGATCGCGCGAGCAGGTCTGTTCGAGACATCGTGCGGGCCAACGTGTTCACACGTATCAATGCGATTCTCGGTGTGCTGCTGATCATCGTGTTGGCTACGGGCTCGGTCATCGACGGCATGTTCGGATTGTTGATCGTCGCGAACAGCGGCATCGGCATCATTCAGGAGATTCGCGCCAAGAGGACTCTCGACAAGCTGGCCATCGTCAGTCAGAGCAAGCCGTCCGTCCGCCGCGACGGCGCCGCGACCGCGCTCGCTCCGAGCGAGGTGGTCCTCGACGACATCATCGAACTCGGGGCCGGCGACCAGATCGTCGTCGACGGGACGGTGGTGGCGGGTGCCGCCCTGGACGTGGACGAATCCCTCCTCACCGGTGAAGCCGATCCCGTGAGCAAGGGCGTCGCCGACCAGGTGTTGTCCGGCAGCTTCGTCTCGTCGGGGAGTGGCGCCTACCGGGCGACGAAGGTGGGTGGCGAGGCCTACGCGGCGAAGCTCGCGGAGGAGGCCAGCAAGTTCACTCTCGTTCACTCGGAACTACGTAGCGGCATCGACAAGATCCTGAAGTTCATCACCTATCTGATGATTCCGGCCGGGCTTCTCATCATCTACAACCAGCTGTTCTCGAGTGGCGAGTCCATTCGGCCCGCCCTCAACGGCATGGTGGCTGCGCTCGTGCCGATGGTGCCGGAGGGCCTGGTGCTGATGACGTCGATCGCGTTCGCGGTCGGGGTGATTCGGTTGGGCCAACGTCAGTGTCTGGTGCAGGAGTTGCCGGCCATCGAAGGTCTTGCCCGAGTCGACGTGGTGTGTGCGGACAAGACGGGCACTCTCACGGAGAACGGAATGCGGCTCGCCGAGATCCGCTGCCGCCGCGAAGAAGACCGCACAGACGTCGAATCCGCACTTGCCGCGATGGCGGCCGCGGACCCGCGCCCGAACGCGAGTGTGCTCGCCGTCAAGGAGGCGCTGCCGGACGTACCCGACTGGGGGTCGGCTACCGCCACGGCGCCCTTCTCGTCGGCGAAGAAGTGGAGCGGCCAGTCCTACGGCGAGCACGGTCACTGGGTGCTCGGCGCACCGGACGTCCTGCTCGACCCGAACAGTGAGATGGCACGTCACGCAGAGGAAGCGGGCGCCACCGGATTGCGTGTGCTGCTGTTGGCGTCGTGCGACGTGTCGGTGGATTCCGGATCGGCTCCGGGTGTGGTGACACCTCGGGCCTTGCTGATTCTCGAGCAGCGAGTGCGCCCCGACGCACGTGGCACTCTCGAATACTTCGCCGAGCAGAAGGTGACCGTGAAGGTGATCTCGGGGGACAACGCGGTGTCCGTCGGCGCCGTGGCGGGCTCGCTCGGACTGCCCGGCGGCAACGACCCCGTGGACGCCAGGAACCTTCCGGAGGATCGTGAGGAGTTGGCGGACACGGTCGAGTCCGCCACCACGTTCGGGCGAGTGCGTCCGGATCAGAAGCGTGCGATGGTCGGCGCACTGCAATCGCGCGGCCATACCGTGGCGATGACCGGAGACGGTGTCAACGACGTACTGGCTCTGAAGGACGCGGACATCGGTGTCTCGATGGGGTCGGGAAGCCCCGCCACTCGCGCCGTCGCGCAGATCGTTCTGCTGGACGACAAGTTCGCGACTCTGCCCTACGTCGTGGGGGAGGGGCGAAGAGTGATCGGCAACATCGAGCGAGTCTCCAACCTGTTCCTCACCAAGACTGTGTATTCGGTGCTGTTGGCGTTTCTCGTCGGGTTCTCGGGGGTGCTGTCTCAGCTGTTCGGATTCGAGCCGGTTCCGTATCCGTTCCTCCCTCGACACGTGACGATCGCCGCCTGGTTCACGATCGGCATCCCTGCGTTCGTGCTGTCGCTGGCGCCCAACAACGAACGTGCTCGTACCGGATTCGTGCCGCGAGTCATGCGTTTGGCGATTCCCTCCGGCGTGATCGTCGGTGTGATGACCTTCGTGTCGTATCTGCTGGCGTACGCAGGGCCGGATCAGACGGCGGTGCAGAAGACGCAGGCCGGAACGACGGCTCTGATCACGCTGATCATGATCGCCCTGTGGGTTCTGGCCGTGGTGGCGCGCCCGTACACCTGGTGGAAATTGCTACTGCTGGGTGGCTCCGTCACCGGCTACCTCGTCCTGTTCGCGGTGCCGTTCACGCGAGACTTCTTCGAACTCGACCCGACGAACGTGGGTGCCACGACGTCGGCGCTGGTCTGCGGACTGATCGGGGTGGTGCTGGTGGAAATCGCCTGGTGGGTCAGCGGCAGGTTGCACGGTGAACACCGGCGCCTCTTCGCCTCGTCCGACGACCTGCCGGGCGTGCACTGAAAACAGGGGCGTGGATGCGCTCTGGATGATCGGATCGGTGGCGCCGACCTTTCGAAACATGTGAGACTGGGGCAAGCGTGGGGTGACCACCCCACGAGACGTTGTGTCTACGCACTGAAGAGGGAGATTTGCGATGAGCTTCATCGACACGTTGAAGGGTCTGGTCGGCAAGGGCAAGGAGGCCGCTACCCAGAACTCGGACAAGGTGCACGGCGCCGTCGACAAGGCTGCTCAGACGGTCAACGAGAAGACCGGCGGCAAGTACGAGGGCCAGGTCGGCAAGGCAGCGGACGCCGCCAAGAACTACACCAAGCCGCAGGACCAGCCGGGCGGCGAGCAGCCCCCGCAGCAGGGCTGATCACCCCTTCTCAACCCTGACCGATGTCACACAGGTTCAGTTCCGCTGAACCTGTGTGACATCGGTCGTTGCGGGGCACAATCGAACAGTGAACGGCATCCTGATACTGCTCGTGGTCATTGCCGCGGTGGCCGTCTCGGGGCTCGCGAGCCGCAAGAATCTGCAGCCGGCCCTGGTCTTGGTCGCGATCGGTGGTCTTGCGTCCTTCATCCCGGGAATGCCTCGGCTCGAACTGCACCCGGAGATCATTCTCGGAGTGGTGCTCCCGCCCCTTCTGTACTCGGCGGCCAGCCGATTCTCGGTCGCGACGTTCAGACGCCATCTCGTTCCGATCCTCCGGCTCGGTGTGCTGATGGTGCTGGTCGTGGCGCTCGCGGTGGCCGCTCTCGTCCAGTGGATGATCCCGGAGTTCACCTTCGCCGCGGCTCTCGTACTAGGCGCGGTCGTCGCGCCCACCGACGCAGTCAGTGCCGTGAGTATCGGTCAGAAGCTGGGGCTTCCTCGCCGGGTGACGTCGATTCTCACCGGTGAAGGCCTGGTGAACGACGCGACTGCGCTGACACTGTTCTCCGTTGCGGTATCCGCAGCCGCGGGTACCACCCTGACGATCCACTCACCGATCCTGTTCTTCCTGTACGAGGTGGTGGGCGGTGTCGGAATCGGGCTTCTACTCGCCGTGGTGGTCCGCTGGATGCGCGCCCGGCTGAACGATTCGGTGCTCGAAACGGTTCTCGGATTCACGCTGCCCTTCGCCGCCTATCTGGCGGCCGAACAGATTCACGCGTCGGGAGTGCTGGCAGTCGTAGCCGCCGGGTTCCTTCTCGGCCACAAGGCGACCGACGTGTCGGTGGAGACTCGCCTTCAGGAACGGGCGGTGTGGGCGAGCACCGAGAAGATCCTCGAGATGTTCGTCTTCGCGTACATGGGTCTGCAGTTGAGTTTCGTACTCGACGATGTCAGCGGTCCTGATCGGACGGTGGGGCATGCTTTCGTCTACGCCGTGGCCGTTCTGGCCCTCGTGATCGCAGTACGGCCGGTGTGGGTGATGCTGAACTGGGCGCGTCGTCGTGCCGGAATGATCGTGGTGCGTGCCAAGACGCCACGCAGCCAACTGAATTGGCAGGAAAGCACGGTCGTCTCCTGGGCGGGAATGCGCGGCGTCGTGACTCTTGCCGCCGCGGGCGGTGTGCCCTACGTGACTGCGGAAGGCGCCCCCTTCGCAGGTCGAGACGTCATTCAGGTGGTGGCCTTCGTCGTCGCCGTGGGGACGTTGCTGCTGCAGGGTTCGACCATGCCCTTCCTGATCCGGCGGCTGAAGATATCCGACCCGGACGACGAGGCGCAGCTGGAGATCGAGTTCGCCACCGCGCGGAGAATCGCTCAGGTGGCCGGCGACAAGGCGCTGTCCGAGTACCTGGATCGTCGGCTTCGGGATACGGAGGCCCGTGGGGCAGAAGGCGATCTCGACGCAGCCAAGCTGCGCGCCTTCGTCGAACGCGTGCGCAGATCCATGGAGGCCCGCTATCGTGCCCAGGAAGTCGAGGACAGCGAGGTCGACGATGGCTCCTCGTTCGAAGACCGCCGCAATGCGGTGCGAGAGGTGGACGGAATCAGGCGCGCGGCCCTCGGCGCACAACGGGACGCCCTGATCGCGGCTCGTGACGTCGGTGACCTGGACGACGAGGTTTTGCGTAGCGTGTTGGAAAGCCTCGATATCGAGGAGGCTGCGGCGGAAGAACGTATTCGCCGCGGCCCACTGTGATCGGCAGTCGAAAGGACGTAGCGGTGGGTTCCGACAGTGCGTGGCGTACCGGGCATCTTCCGGTACGCGCGGGTGCGGTTTTGGCCGTCGTGGGTTTCGTGGTGTCGGCCGCTGTCGGGTGCTCGTCCGACGTGGAGTCGTCGCCGGAACAGCCTGCGGCAACGTCCGTGCCACAGCCCACGCTGCCACCCGCCCCGACCGGTGACGAGCGCGGCGCAGTCGTGCATCACGCGCCGTTCCCCGAGATAGCGGGTGCGATCACCGAAAAGGGCGCGGTAGCCACGAGAATCACCTACCGGTCGACGTCCGGGATCAAAGGTTCCGGTACCGAGGTGGGTGGGACGGTGTTTGCGCCTGCAGGGCCGGCTCCCGGCGGTGGTCGTCCGGTGGTCACGGTCGGGCACGGCACCACGGGCGTCACCGACGAGTGCGCGCCGTCGGCATCGCCGACCTTGTTGGGGTCGACAGGAGTGGTCGGTCAACTCCTCGATCATGGTTACGTCGTGGTGGTGTCCGACTACGAGGGGCTCGGAACGCCAGGAGATCACCCGTACCTCGAGCCGGAGACATCGGCGTACAACCTGATCGATGCGGTTCGGGCCGCTCGAAACTTCGTTCCCGGAACGTCTTCACGTTGGGCCGCGTTGGGGATTTCGCAAGGTGGGCAGGCATCGTGGTCGGCCGCGGAGCACGCCGACGACTACGGCGACGGCTTGGAGTTCGTGGGGTCTGCGAATCTCTCGCCTGCCGCGGACCTGTCGGGCATCGTCGGTGAGAACGAAGAACTGACGTTGCCGCAGAAGATGTTTCTGCCGTACCTCCTCGAGGGCCTGCGGGTGCAGCATCCCGACATGGACAAGAGTGCATACATGCGCGGTGCGCTCATCGACAATCCGGACACCGTGATGTCCTGTGTCGGTGCACTGTTGACGGAGAAATGGAACGTGGCAACACAGTTGCGTCCGGACGACACCACGCCCCGGAGTCCGGCGGATGGGTTCCAGATGCGGTCGTGGTTGCAGGACGATGCGTTGCCGAAGGAGCCGGCCGCGGGTCCGCTGCTCGTGGTGGTCGGGGAGACCGACAATCTGATCCTCCCGCCCTGGACGGAGCGCGCTGTCGAGAAGGCTTGTGCCGGTGGCGACGTGATCGACTTCCGAGCCAGAACGGGCGAAGGGCATGCCGACGCCCGGGCGATCCCGGGTGCGGTGGAGTGGGTTGCCGATCGCTTCGACGGGGTGCCCGCGCCCAACACGTGCCCGGCGGGCGGCGGCTCGTGACCGGCTCACCGCTCGAACGTCTACGAACACTGTGTCTTTCCATGCCCGAGGCCACCGAGCGCGTCAGTCACGGCGGACCCGCGTGGTTCGTACGGAAGGCGCCACAGTTCGCCACGTACGCCGAACACCACCACGACGATCGGCTGGCTTTCTGGGCGGCGGCTCCGGCCGGGGCTCAGTCCGACTGGGTGGCCCGTGATCCCGAGAGGTTCTTCGTCCCGCCGTATGTCGGTGGTAGGGGATGGATCGGGGTGTATCTCGATGTCGATCAGGACGGTGACCGATCGGACCGGTACTGGGACGATATCGCCGACATCCTGGATGATGCTTTTCGCACCGTGGCGCCGCCGAAGCTGATTGCGCGAATGGACGCTCCGGAGTGACCGGTACGGTCCTGGTACTGCTGCTGATTCTGCTCGTCGTACCCACTGCGGTGGCCGCGCTGGTGTGGCTACGAACCCGGCGCGAGTTCACCACCCCGCACGAGCGGGCCGTGCACAGCACGCTGCAGACTGCATCCTCCGCGGCGCGTTCCCTGCGTAGGGGTCTCGACGCGACGTCGGCAGCCGAGGCCGCGCCGCACCTGCGCGAGTTGACCGCGGCGAAGGCGCTGGGTATCGCCGATGCAGAGGGAACGGTGTTGGCGTGGAACGGTCCGAACGAATCGATGTCGCAGACGTTCGGCGTCGAGGCGGTCCGAGCGGTTCGTGAGGGCAGGCGAACACTCGTCACCTACGACGGTGATCGTGACTCGGCTCCGCTGTCGCTCATCGTTCAGCCGCTGCTGATCGAGGACACGGGCGTCGTCGGCGTATTGGGAGTCGTGTCGTCGGATGCCCCTGCGCCGGGAATGTTGGGCGTGGTCACGGAGGTTGCGAGCTATGCGTGCAGCCAGATCGAGCTCGCCGATCTGGACGCTTCGCGGGCCCGCCTCGATCGTGCCGAGGTGCGCGCACTGCGCGCACAGATCAGCCCGCATTTCATCTACAACGCACTGAACACCATCGCCTCGTTCGTGCGCACGGACCCGGAACAGGCTCGCGAGTTGGTGCTCGAGTTTGCCGACTTCACCCGATACTCGTTCCGGACGACCAGCGAGTTCACCCAGTTGGCCGAGGAACTTCGAAACATCGATCGCTACCTCACCCTCGAACGGGCCCGATTCGGAAACGCGCTGCAAGTGACCCTGCAGGTTGCGCCCGAGGTTCTCAATGTGGTGCTGCCGTTCCTGGCCCTTCAGCCGCTCGTCGAGAACGCGGTGCGGCACGGTGTCTCCGCGAATCCGAAAGGCGGCACCATCACGATCGTCGCGGAGGACGAGGGAACGGACTGCGTCATCAGTGTCGAGGACGACGGGGTGGGCATGGACCCGGCGCTTCTGCGGTCAGGTGCCCTCGACGCGGAGGCCGACAGTCGGGGCGGCCGGACCGAGTCCGCGCACGTCGGCCTTTCCAACGTCGACGACCGGCTTCGAGCTGCTTTCGGGAACGACTACGGTCTCGTGGTGGAAACGGCCGAGGGCGCGGGGACGAAGGTCAGCATGCGCATCCCGAAGTTTCGACCGGGCGTACGCCCCGGCCCGTGAGCCGCGTCACGGCTGCCGGTCGAGCATGGCACCATGGGTGCGTTGTGAGCGAGGTCGAACAGTGAACGAAACGCAGCAGGCGCCGAACGGGCGTCTGACGGTGCTTGCCGTCGACGACGAGAAACCCGCTCTCGACGAGCTGGTCTTCCTGCTGAATGCCCAGGACGACATCGACGTCGTTCACGCTGCACCCGATGCGACCACCGCGCTGCGGCAGTTGCGAGGCGGTGGCGTCGACGCAGTGTTTCTCGACATCAACATGCCGGGTCTCGACGGGTTGGAGCTGGCCGGGATTCTCGCGAACTTCGCAGCCCCACCAGCCGTGGTGTTCGTGACGGCCCACGACGACCGGGCGGTGACTGCGTTCGACCTCGGGGCCGTCGACTACCTGCTCAAGCCCCTGCGCGACGACCGGCTGGCCGAGGCGGTCCGGCGGGTCCGCGACCGGGTTCGCGATCCACAGCGTGGCCCGGGCGATGCGGGCGTAGCCGAATCGGCCCAGGACGACGTGATCCCGGTAGAACTCGGCGGCGTCACAACCCTGGTGCCGCGGTCGTCGGTCGAGTGGGTGGAGGCGGACGGCGACTACGCACGACTTCACACGGCGACCGGCTCTCACCTGGTTCGGATCCCGGTGTCGGTGCTGGAGAGTCGGTGGGCCGACGCCGGATTTCTGCGGGTGCACCGCTCGTATCTCGTGTCGCTACCGCTGGTCACCGGAATCAAGACGGTGGGCACCGGCCTGATGGTGTGTTTGCGTGGGCACGGCGAGCGGCCGCCCACGGAGTTGCCGGTCAGCCGTCGCCATGCCCGCGCGCTGAAGGACCGTCTGGTCCGCACACCCAAGCAATCGTGGACCCGATGACACAGCCGGTTCCGCCGGAGAGGGAACGCGTGGTCCTCGCGCAGCGACGCGGGGCACGACGAGTACGCACGCGGGTCGAGGTGCAGGAACAGACTCGCGTGGGTGACGTGATGATTCGGGGTCTGATCCGTGCGCAGCTCGGTCTGGCACTGCGGATGGCGGTGATTGCGGCGGGCCTGTTGTGCGCGATCCCGTTGGCGCTGTACCTGATCCCAGGTCTGTCGTCCGTGTCGGTGTGGGGAATTCGTCTGCCGTGGCTGGTACTCGGTGCGCTCGTCTATCCGCTGATCCTCGGGGTCGGCTGGGTCTACGTGCGCCGGTCGGAACGCAACGAGCAGGAGTTCGTCGACCTGGTCGACGACTGAGGACGACAGATGGGCGAAGAGGGACTTCCCGTTCTCACGGTTGTCGCGCTGTTGGCGGCCTCTGTGGCAACCGTGGCGATCGGCGCGTACGGGGTTCGCCTCGCGCGCACGACTTCGGACTTCCTGGTCGCCTCCCGCAGTGTCGGGCCACGTTGGAACGCCGCTGCGATATCGGGCGAGTACCTTTCTGCCGCATCGTTCCTCGGCGTGGCCGGGCTCATAGCCAAGTACGGTGCCGACGCGCTGTGGTATCCGATCGGGTTCACGGCGGGCTATCTGGGACTGCTGCTGTTCGTTGCGGCCCCGCTACGCAGGTCCGGTGCGTACACGGTTCCGGACTTCGCGGAGTTTCGCCTCGGGTCGGCCCGCTTACGCAAGCTGTCGATGATCGTGGTCGCCGTCGTCTGCGTTCTCTATCTGATTCCGCAGTTCCAAGGGGCGGGTCTCACCCTGAACATCCTCCTCGGGGTACCGAGTTGGGTCGGCGCGGCGGCGGTCGGCGGGATCGTGGTGGCCAACGTCGTCGGTGGCGGGATGCGTTCGATCACCTTCGTGCAGGCCTTCCAGTACTGGCTCAAGCTCACGGCCGTCGCGATTCCCGCTGTTGCGTTGACGATGCACTTCGTGGGGGAGGACGACACCGTTGCGACGCCAACACCGCCCACGGTGTCGGAGCGCACGACGGTGGACATCAACACGGACGTCATCGTCCAGGTGTCGGAACCGGTGACGGTGGAAGGGGATCGGCTGGCGCCGGGGCAGCACGAACTGTCGGAGGGGACCACACTGATTCTCGAACCGGGTGCACCGGTGCCGGTGGTGGCCGGTGCTCCGGCCGACAATTCGGACTGGATCGCACCCGGTTGGGGTTTCGGTGGCGAGCACCCGATGTATCAGGTGTATTCGCTGATCCTCGCGACGTTCCTCGGGACCATGGGGCTGCCGCACGTACTCGTGCGGTTCTACACCAACCCCGACGGGCGGACGGCGCGGTTGACCTCCCTGGCCGTCGTGGGTCTGCTGTCGGTCTTCTATCTCTTCCCGACGTTGCTCGGTGTGTTCGCGCGGCTGTACGTCCCGCAACTGCTCATCACCGGAAACTCGGACGCAGCGGTTCTGCTGCTACCCGGATCCGTGTTCACCGGTTGGGGTGGGCAGATCCTCGCGGCGGTAGTGGCGTCCGGTGCGATCGCGGCGTTCCTGTCGACCTCCTCCGGGCTGCTGGTCAGCATCGCCGGAGTGCTGAGCACCGACGTGCTGCGCGGCCGCGTGCGGGACTTTCGAGTGGCTGCCGTACTGGGCGGCGTGGTCCCGGTCGCGTTGTCCGTTTCCCTGGTCTCGTTGGACCTGTCCCGCACCGTCGGATTGGTGTTCGCTGTCGCCGCGTCCACGCTGTGTCCGCTGCTGGTCCTCGGTATCTGGTGGCGCGGTCTCACCGCGCCCGGCGCGGCAGCAGGATTCGTGACGGGCGGATCGGTGTCGGGTGTGGCGGCCACGGTCGCGGTGATGGGCGGCTTCACAGACGACGCGTGGGGCGGCTGGCCCGCAGCGATGGTCGCCTACCCGGCTGCTGTGAGCGTGCCGTTGTCGTTCTTGGTGATGATCCTCGTCAGTAAGTTCACCGCCCACCGGATTCCGATCGACGTGGGCCGCATCTTCACCCGTATGCATGCCCCGGAGCGGTTGGGGATGGGCGCGGACCGGGCGCCGTGAGCCGAGTGGACTCTCGACCGCTCGTCCGACGGGGGCGACCGTTTGCCGCACACTTCAACTCCTCGTCGTGTGACCGGCGGCACACCCTTCTGTTGTGACCTGAGTCTCAATACATTTGCGGAACCCCACCGATACGCGAGGAGTCTGCAGTGACCACAACAGACCTCGGTGGAGGCTCACCGCAGCCTCCGCTGACGCCCGACGCTCGAGCCTTCGTAGACATGCAGGCCAGTCCGGAGTTCCAGGAGCTGCGAACCAGGCTGCGCCGATTCGTTTTTCCGATGACCGCGTTCTTCCTCGCCTGGTACGGCGTGTACGTGCTGCTGGCGACATATGCCCACGACTTCATGGCGACCAAGGTTCTCGGGAACATCAATCTCGGGTTGCTGCTCGGCCTCGGTCAGTTCGTCACCACGTTCGTGATCACCGCGGTCTACGTCCGATTTGCGAACCGTGAGCTCGATCCCCGCTCGTCCGCGATCCGTGAAGAATTGGAAGGACCCGCACAGTGATCACCACCCTCGCGGCCGACGGCGACGTCGGGAACCCGCTGTTCAACATTGCAATCTTCGCCGTCTTCGTGGTCGGAACGATGACCCTGGTGATCCGGGCCAGCCGCACCACCAAGAAGGCCTCGGACTTCTACACGGGCGGCGGACAGTTCTCCGGCCCGCAGAACGGTTTCGCCATCGCGGGCGACTATCTTTCCGCTGCTTCGTTTCTCGGTATCGCGGGCGCGATCGCGGTCTACGGATACGACGGCTTCCTGTACTCGATCGGGTTCCTGGTCGCGTGGCTGGTTGCGCTGCTTCTCGTGGCCGAACTGCTCCGCAACACAGGGCGATTCACCATGGCGGACGTACTCAGCTTCCGCCTGAAGCAGCGGCCGGTGCGCATGGCAGCTGCCCTTTCCACCCTCGTCGTGTCGCTGTTCTATCTGCTCGCGCAGATGGCGGGCGCCGGTGGCCTCGTCTCGCTGCTCCTCAACATCGACGGCAAGGTCGGGCAGAGTCTGGTTGTCGCGGTGGTCGGCATCCTGATGATCGTGTACGTGCTGGTCGGCGGCATGAAGGGCACCACGTACGTGCAGATGGTCAAAGCTGTTCTGCTGGTGACAGGTGCGGCGATCATGTTCGTCCTCGTCTTGTTCGCCGTCCGCGGCAACTTCTCGCAGCTTCTCGCGGACGCGCAGGCAATGGTGAGCAGTTCGACCGATCCCGCCGTGGCCGGTACCGACGTGCTCGCTCCGGGTGCCAAGTACGGGATCAGCGGGATGTCCAAGCTGGACTTCATTTCGCTCGGCATCGCGCTCGTGCTCGGAACCGCCGGTCTCCCACACGTTCTGATGCGTTTCTACACGGTGCCGACGGCCAAGGAAGCTCGTCGCTCGGTGACCTGGGCGATCGCATTGATCGGTGCGTTCTACCTGTTCACTCTCGTGCTGGGCTACGGCGCAGCCAAGATGGTCGGCCCGGACGTCATCCTCGCAGCGCCGGGTAAGGAAAATGCGGCGGCACCGCTGCTCGCATTCGAACTCGGCGGAACCATCTTCCTCGGCATCATCTCGGCGGTGGCGTTCGCGACCATCCTCGCGGTGGTGGCCGGGCTGGCGATCACTGCTTCGGCGTCGTTCGCTCACGACATCTACGCCAGTGTCATCAAGCACGGCAAGGCATCCGAGGAGGATCAGGTTCGCGTTTCGCGGATCACGGTCGTGGTGATCGGGTTGGCGTCGATCGTTCTCGGCATCCTCGCGATGGGGCAGAACATCGCCTTCCTCGTGGCGTTGGCGTTCGCAGTGGCGGCCTCGGCCAACCTGCCGACGCTCCTGTACTCGCTGTTCTGGCGTCGGTTCAACACGACGGGTGCGCTGTTCAGCATCTACGGCGGCCTGATCAGCTGCCTCGTCCTGATCGTGTTCTCGCCGGCCGTGTCGGGGAAGGCGTCCGCAATGTTCCCCGGCGTGGACTTCGCGTTCTTCCCGCTGTCCAACCCGGGCATCGTGTCCATCCCCTTGGCGTTCGTCCTCGGCATCGTCGGCACCTATGTGGGTCGTCGCAAGCTCGAGGATCCGGCGAAGCAGGCCGAGATGGAGGTGCGGTCGCTCACGGGTGTCGGCGTGGAGAAGGCCGTGTCGCACTAGCCGTGGAGAAGGCCGTGTCGCACTGACAGGTGATGATTCGGGGCGCATCGGACATTCCGGTGCGCCCCGAATGCTGTGTGACCTGCTAATCTCCTGCCTGAGGTTGTACTTAGGTGAGGGTAACCATGCTGAAGAATCTGGTAGTCGTGCTGTGGTGTGTGGTCGGGCTCTCCGTCGCAGGGGCGGGAACGGCGGCTGCGCAACCCGCATCCGTCGTTCCGGAGCCGGGGAGCGCGATCGGGGTCACGAACGTGACCCTCGTCGACCACGATCGGCCGGACCCGTGGTCGGCGGGCACGCCACGCGAGCTTCCGGTGACGATCACGTACCCGGCGTCGGATGTGAGCGGACACGAGCAGTCCACCTACCTGCCGAAAGCGGTGGCCGACAGCATCGGCGCACCCGGTCTCGCGGACCTTCGTACCAACGGTCATGTCGGCGCACCCGTCGCATCGACCGGTGACAAGTCGCTTCCGGTTGTCTTGTTCTCGCCCGGCTACAACGTGCCGCGCTTCCTCAACACCGTTTGCGCGGGGCGATCGACGCCCGCGTCGCGGATGCCCGATTCGTGATGGACGTCGTCGAAGACCTTTCGGACCGAGGAGGTTCGGATGCGGTGACGGGGCAGCTCCCCGAAGGCCTCCCGGGCGCGGTGGACTCTGGCCGAATCGGGATGTTCGGGCACTCGATGGGCGGAGCGACTGCCGCCGAGGTGCTGCGTGTCGATCCTCGGCTGGGCGCCGGGGTCAATCTGGATGGCGCCCTGTTCTACGGCAGCGATCCCAGTCCCGCAGTGACGGAAGGCGTGGACGGTCCGCTGCTGCACGTGATCAGCTCGCTGCACGCGGACAGCCAGGACGGGCGCGAACGATTCTGGAACCGGTACTTCGTCACCCCTCGGGGATGGAGCAAGGTCTACGCGGTCGCGAACACGGGGCACGGCAGCTTCACCGACGGTGAGCACTTTCTCCCACAGAGCGTGCCGGATCTGCCCTTCTTCGAGATCCCCGGTGGGCTGAGCTTCGGCACGTCGCCCCGTGGCGAGGTCGTCGACACCACGAACGGGTTGCTCTCCGGCATGTTCGATCGCTTCCTGAAGGGCGTGAACGTACCTTTCCTGGACGATGCTGCCGCGCGGTATCCGCTGGTCCACGAGGTCCGCTGACACCACCCGACCCATCGTTCACATTCTTCTCGGCAAACCGATAGTCTGCACGAGTGGCCAAACTCACCGTGAAATCCGATGTGCCGCTGTCTCCGCAGCAGACGTGGGACAAGGCATCGAACCTGTCCGAGTTCGACAAGTGGTTCGTGGTTCACGACGGATGGCGCGGTGACATCCCCGCAGAATTGTCGACGGGAACGACGTTGCAGTCCGTCGTCAGCGTCAAGGGGATGCGCAACCGGGTGAAATGGACCATCAAGCAGTACGACCCCCCGAAGCGCCTGGTCCTCAAGGGTGACGGCAAGGGCGGGGTCAAGCTGGGCCTCGACATCGCCGTCCAGGCGAGGGGTTCCGGTTCGGAGGTCGCGTTCACCATCGAACTCGGAGGGGCGCCGCTGTTCGGGCCCATCGGATCCAGTGTTGCCAAGGCATTGAAGGGTGACATCGAAAAGTCGCTGAAGACGTTCGTCGAAATCTACGGCTGACTCGGACAGCGTAGAGCGAGCACTACGGGAGGCCCCTATGTCCGGCCGACACAAGGCGTCACATTCACAGCCGTCGAGCAAGTTCCCGCCCGCCGCGAAGTACGGGGCCTTGGCCGTCGTGGCAATCCTCCTGATCGGCGTGGCAGTCTTCGCGATCACCCGGGCGACCGGTGGCTGCGGTGACGTTTCCGAATACACGGTCGCCGCAGACCCGGCCGTTGCGCCGGCCGTCGAGAAGGTCGTCGCCGACACCGACGAATCCGATCTCGGCTGCGCAGCGTTCACAGTGGCGGCAACCAAGTCGGGTGACGTGAAGCCGAACGGGCCGGATGCACCTGATCTGTGGATACCGGATTCGAGCATGCTGCTCGGCGATGACACCGACATCGTTCGTGAATCGGTCGCTTCCACCCCGATCGTGGTGGTGGGCCCGCAGGTGCCGCCCACGGCCGACACGTGGTTGGACGTGCTGGAGACGCCGAACATCACGCTCGGCGATCCCGAGTCCGACGGTGCCGCGCTCGCTCCCGTCGCAGCCGCGACGGTGGAGGCCGAGGTGAGTGCCAGTGACCCCAAGGAAGTCTCGTCGGCCCTGGTGACGGTGGCCCAGCAGTCGTCGAACGCCGCCGATTCGGATACTGCGGCGCGGCTCGACACGGCCAGGACCAACGGTAGTCTCGCCATCGTCTCCGAGCAGCAGTTCGCGGCCAATCAGCAAGACGGGCTCTCGGCATCGGTACCGGGCACGGGCAGCATCTTCCTCGACTATCCGCTGGTCGCTACCGGCTCGGAGGACCGCGAAGCAGCACGGGAGGCGGGCACGAAGCTGGCCGATGCCCTCGCCTCGCGCACAGGCTCCGAAGCGTTGTCCGCCCAGGGCTTCCGTGGTTCGGACCGGAAATCGTTGAGCGACGGCCGAGGGGTGGACCCCGTCGTCGCGCTTCGTACACCCGACGCGGCCACAGTGGCCGACATTCGTAGCAAGTATCAGTCGCTGATGAAGCCCTCGCGCATGTTGGTGGTGGAAGACGTGTCGGGATCCATGAGCTACAACGCCGCGGACACGACCCGTATGGGTATGACGGTGCGGGCGAGCGAGGCGGGGAGCAAGCTGCTCCCGCAGGCCGCCCAGGTCGGTCTGTGGTCGTTCTCGACCGGAGACGACAGCACTTCGCCCGACTACAAGGAACTCGTACCGATGGCGCGCATGGACGAGATCGTCGACGGCGCGACTCATCGCGAACGTCTGCTCGCGGGAATCCGGTCGCTGCCCGACGAGATCGGTGGTGGCACCGGTCTGTACGACACGACGCTCGCGGCGTTCCGTGAGGTGAAGAAGGGGTACGACCCGAACGCGGTCAACTCGGTCGTGATTCTCACCGACGGAACCAATGAGGACCCGGGAAGTATCGGGCTGTCGGAACTGCTGTCCACGCTCAGGAGTGAGCAGGACCCGGCGAATCCGGTCAAGATCGTGACCATCGGAATCAGCGAGGACGCCGATGCGGACGTTCTACGTCAGATCTCGGAGGCGACCGGCGGCACGAGTCATCTCTCGCGGGACCCGTCGAGCATTTCGACCGTTTTCGCGGATGCGTTGCAGAGCCGGGGCAACTAATCGAGGACGTGGGCCCCGCCCGTGTCGGTGATCCATTCGCCCGCCAATGAATCGAGTGCGCCTTCCGCGTAGAGCGAATCGACGGCAGCGGACACACACGGAGTGAGGGGGCTGCCCTTCTCGAGGACGAGCCCGAAGAACTCCGTGACCGCATTCGGTCGCGGAAACTGGCCGACGAGAGTCGCGTTCTCGATCTGGGATTCGGCGATCTGAAAGCCGGTCGGAATATCGACCACGATGGCGTCCACTTCGCCCGCGATCAACGCATCCTTCGCGGCGTCGGTGGTCGGGAAGGACGCAGTCGGCGTCGCAGGTCTGATGGTCTCGTCGATGGCGGTGAGGCTCGTCGAATCCGTCTGGGCGCCGAGACGGAGAGGGGCGAGGTCGGCGAGCGACTGCGCGCCGGCCGCCGGGGTGCCCTTCATCGCGATGACGGACTGTGCGACTGCGTAGTACGGCGAACTGAGGTCGACGGCTTCACGGCGCTTGTCGAGGATCGTGACCTGGTTGATGTCGAAGTCGAATCGCTTCTCACCTGGCGCCAGAGCCTCGTTGAACGGCACCGAGACGAAAGTGACCTGCTCGGGGGCATAGCCGAGTTTCTCGGCGACTCCACGGGCAACCGCACCTTCGTAGCCCTTGCCGTTGGACGGCTCGTTGTCCACGAACCACGGCGCGTAGGCGGGGCTGTCGGTGCCGACGGTGAGGGTTCCGTCAGCGATCGTGCTGCCGCTGTCGGGCCCGCAATCGCCTACTGCACCCGTCGGCGGCAGACTCGTGAACGCTTCGAGCGGGGTGGCCTCGGCTTCGGGTTCTGCCACCGGATCGTTGCCCGAGGAACACGACGCAAGGGTCAGCATGCCGGCAGCAGCGAGTACTGCGAGACGGGTCGACCGGATGCGGGACACCCGGACATCTTGCCCGGTATATCGGTGTAGTGCCAGGAGACGATCGGATTTTGGCGCACAATGTGTGAACACCGAACAACGGGAGGCTGCGATGTCCGACCGGCTTCAGGGTGCCGATCACATCACCCTGGACGGGCACCGTCTGTCTCTGAGCAACCTCGACAAGGCCCTGTATCCCGAGTCCGGAACCACCAAGGCCGACGTCATCGACTACTACCTTCGGGTGGCGCCGGTGATGCTCCCGCACATCGTCGGCCGGGCGGTGACCAGGAAGAGGTGGCCGAACGGCGTCGAGGGGCAGTCGTTCTTCGAGAAGAACCTGGCGGCGTCTGCGCCGGATTGGCTGGACCGGCGTTCACTTCCACATTCGTCCCGCACCGTGACGTACCCGCTGCTGGACTCGGTCGCGGCGCTCGGGTGGGCCGGTCAGCAGGCGGCGCTCGAGTTGCACGTTCCGCAGTGGCGGTTCCCTCAGGTGAAAGGGCAGGGAACGGAACGTGGGCCGGCGACGCGCCTCGTGTTCGACCTCGACCCGGGTGAGGGTATCGGGTTGGCCGAGTGCGCAGAGGTGGCTCGGGCGGTGCGAGATCTGGTCGGGAATCTGGGCTGGCAGGCCTTTCCGGTCACGAGCGGAAGCAAGGGCATTCACGTGTACGTGCCGCTCGACCGCGCGCTGGACGGAACCGGTGCCTCCACCGTGGCGAAGCAGGTCGCGACCGGTCTCGAGAAGATGATGCCGGAGCTGGTGACCGCGACCATGGCGAAGGCGGTCCGAACGGGCAAGGTGTTCCTGGACTGGAGTCAGAACAATCCGTCGAAGACGACCATCGCGCCGTACTCGCTTCGTGGACGACCGAAGCCGTTCGTCGCGGCTCCGCGTACGTGGGACGAGTTGGACGATCCGAACCTCGAACATCTGACGTTCGACGCCGTGCTCGAGCGGATCGAGAAGGACGGTGATCCGCTCGCCGACCTCGACCCGCCACTGGACGAGCGGGTTCGCGACTCGCTCGATGCCTACCGGGGAAAGCGTTCGGCGAGTAAGACTCCCGAGCCGGTGCCCACGCAGGCTCCGGTGACGGGGAACGACGACACCTTCGTCATCCAGGAACATCACGCCCGTCGTCTGCACTACGACCTGCGTCTCGAGCGGGGCGGCGTGTTGGTGTCTTGGGCCGTGCCGAAGAACGTTCCGACGTCGACTGGGGAGAACCGGCTCGCTGTTCATACCGAGGATCACCCCCTCGAGTACGCCACCTTCTCCGGGACGATCCCCAAGGGTGAGTACGGCGGCGGAGACATGACGATCTGGGATTCGGGCACGTACGTCACAGAGAAGTGGCGTGACGACGAGGTGATCGTCCAGCTCCAGGGGGAGCAGGTGAATGGTCGTTTCGCTCTGATTCGTACGAAGGGCGACCAGTGGCTGATGCATCTGATGAAGGACCAGACGCCTGCGGAATCCGGTACGGGCACTGAGCTACCCAAGGGTTCGTCGCTTCCGAAGGGTTTGTCGCCGATGCTGGCCTCGCCAGGAGCACTCGAAGGGCTGAATGCGGACGAATGGGCCTTCGAGGGCAAGTGGGACGGCATTCGGGTGCTCGCGGAGGTCGGTGACGATCATCTGCGGTTGTCCAGTAGGGCAGGGAACGACAAGACCGCGCAATATCCGGCACTGGCGTGGCTGTCGGATGCGTTGGCCGGCCACGAAGTGGTGCTGGACGGTGAAGTGGTGGCGTTCGACGACGAGGGCACCAGCAGCTTCGGGCTCCTGCAGCAGGGCGGCGAACCGCACCTTCTCGTGTTCGACATTCTGTATCTCGATGGAGTGTCACTGCTTCGCAAGAAGTACACCGATCGTCGCCTGGTGCTGGAAGCGTTGGGGGAGAAGGTGCCCGAGCTGGAGATCCCACCACAGCTCGACGGCGCACCGGCCGAGGTATTGGACGAGAGTGCCCGCCGCGGTTGGGAAGGGGTCGTCGCGAAACGTCGTGACTCCGTGTATCTGCCGGGCAAGCGCGGGTCCAGCTGGATCAAGGTGAAGAACTGGCGCACCCAGGACGTGGTGATCGGCGGGTGGAAGCCGGGGCAGGGCAAGCGAACCACGAGCATCGGTTCGCTCCTGTTGGGTGTACCCGACGGTGACGGACTCCGCTACGTAGGCAAGGTGGGGACCGGGTTCACCGAGCGTGCGCTGGCCGATCTGTCCGAGATATTGGTGCCGCTGCGCCAGGATGAAAGCCCGTTCGTCGACGAGGTTCCGGCCGCCGACCGGAAGGCGGCGGTGTGGGTTGCGCCGACTCTGGTGGGAGAAGTGCGGTTCATGGAATGGTCGTCGGCACGGCGGCTACGACATCCGAGTTGGCGTGGGTTGCGTGAGGACATGGCACCCGATGAGGTGAGGACACCGTCATGACGGAGAGAACAGTGGCACACGAGATACCCACCTGCGCAGAGCGGTTCGCGTACGGGGAGAAGGCGCGACGCGAGGTGTCGTTCGATGCGATCGCAGAGTGCGCTTCGCCCGATGGCCGTGATCCTGTCGCGCTACTGGAGAGGCAGGCCGCGACCAGGGTGCCGGAGCTGGTTCCCGTCCGCTACGGCCGGATGGCGGCGTCGCGCTTCGCCTTCTTTCGGGGTGCCGCGCTGGTGATGGCCGACGACCTCTCCCGCACTGCGAATTCCGGGTTGACGACCCAGTTGTGCGGTGATGCCCATCTGAGCAATTTCGGGCTGTACGCCAGCCCGGAACGCAAGCTGGTCTTCGATGTCAACGATTTCGACGAAACGTACCCAGGGCCGTTCGAATGGGACGTGAAGCGCTTGGCCGCGAGCCTGGCGATCGCGGCAGAGGGCAACGACTTCGGGCGGAAGAAGCGCAAGAAGATCGTTCGCGCCTGCGTGGCGGAGTATCGGGAAACGATGATCAGCCAGGCCGAATGCAGTGAGCTCGACGTCTGGTACGCGCACGTCGACGCCGCTGCTCAGTTGGACCAGATCCGTGATCTTCTGGACAAGTCGACAAGGAAGCGCGTCGAGAAGACGATCGACAAATCGTGGAACCGCAACAGCAATCAGGCGTTGTCCAAGCTGACCACGATGGTCGACGGGCATCCGAGGATCGTGAGCACGCCGCCGCTGGTCGTCCCGATCGAGGAACTGTTCGCCGGAATCGATGCCGAGGCGGCGAATCGGGAACTGATCGAACGCTTCAACGCCTACCGGGACACGCTGGCGCCCAGCCGTCGGGTGCTGTTCGACCGGTTCCAATTCGTCGAGGCCGCCCGCAAGGTAGTCGGGGTCGGCAGCGTGGGCACGCGTTCGTGGATCGTGCTTCTGCGGGGGCCGAGCGAGGACCCGCTGTTCCTCCAGGCAAAGGAAGCGCAACGGTCGGTACTCGAGGCCTACGTGAAGGGGCCGCAGTCTGCGAACCAGGGCGAACGCGTGGTGTCGGGGCAACGACTGATGCAAGCGGCCAGCGACATCTTTCTCGGCTGGCAGCGGGGCTTCGGGGTGGACGGCGTGGAGCGCGACTTCTACGTCCGTCAACTGCGCGACGGCAAGGGATCCGCCGACATCACCACCATGAGTCCCGAACTCATGGCCCTGTATGGGCGGCTGTGTGCGCGGGTGCTCGCTCACGCGCACGCCCGCGGCGGCGATCGATTCGCGATCGCCGGATACCTCGGCGACGACAAGGGCTTCGACAAGGCGATCCATGCCTTCGCCGAGACGTATTCGGAACACAACGAACGCGATCACGGACTACTACTGAAGGCAATAGACGACGGCCGAATCACGGCGGAAGATGGTCTGTGACCAGGAGGTGCCCTCGGCAGGATTCGTAACATGGCAACCGGAAAACGCCTCGTCATCGCGGGTTCGTATTCGATCTGATGCCCGCACGGGCCCCGGGTCGACCGGTTGCCGTTCCCGTCATCGATGTGCCCCGCCCACGGCAGACCACTTCGAAGTTGGGAATGGGCCATCCTGTGGTCCCGCCGCCGTCGGTGGGGCTACTTGGGTTCAGTTCTCGGCTCGTGCCAGGCGTGCGTTGAGGGGGTGGTGTGGCTGCGGGGGAATGTTGGAGGTGATCTGGAACTGGCTGGGGGTCAGTCCTTTCCAGCGTTTGAAGGCGTGAATGAAGCTGGCGGATTCGGCGTAGCCGAGGCGGATGGCCACGTCGTGTACCGAGAGTGCACCGGTGCTGAGCATCTGTTCGGCGAGTGTTTCGCGGACCTCATCGCGCAGGATCTGATAGCTGGTGCCTGCTTCGCCGAGTCGTCGTCGCATGGTTCGGGTGCTGATGTGGAGTGCGCGAGCGACTTCGTCGGGCCCTGTTGTGTCCAGGTCGACTTGGGTGAGCAGGTCTCTGACCCGCGCCGCGATGCCGTGGCGGTGTCGGCCCGCGGTGACCAGTTGTCGGCACTGCTCTTCGCATTGGGCGAGTGTGCGTGGATCGGCTTGGGGGAGGGGCTGGGTAAGCAGGTTCGGGTCGACCGCCACGAGGTTCTCGGGCCGGTCGAAGATCGGTAGCTGGTGGAACACTTCCTCGAAGGGCGCGGGTGAGGCCGGTTGTGGGCGGCGGATCTCGACGCGAGCTGGTGAGAACTGGCCGGGGAAGAGGTCTTCGATCACGGTGAGGATGGCCGCCGCGTCGCGATCGAGGAGGAATTGCCGGGCCGGTGCCGCGATGGCGCTGTCGTCGAGTCGCACGATCACTTCGGCCTCGGTTACTTCGACTCGGGGAACGCAGAAGGCGAAGGTCAGGTCGAAGTAGCGAAGGAAGAACGACAGAGCCTCGCCCAGGGTGGGACTGGCCAGGCAGGCGAATCCGAAGATACCGAAGGTGGTGGTGCGGTATCTGCGACCGAGGTCGAGCCCGGGGTGATCGGCATCGGTGAGAGCGGTGGCCAGATTCGTGGCGACGGTGAGTTCCTGCGTGGCGGAAACCTGCGCGCGGGGGTCGGCGAGGTGGGCCGCGGTGAGCCCGGAGCTGTCGAGTGCCTGCTCGAGTGTGAGGCCGCGGTCGCGGGCGAACCGGGCCATCAGGGCGACGCTGGCCGCCGAGCGAGGGAAGTCGTGACCTGAAACCGGTGCAGTCGGGATGGAGGCCGTCATGACCAGCGAGTTTACAAACTCGCCTTGGGATTGGCCAGAATTATCAATTCTCTGGCCGCATGGATCTACGTAGCGCGGTGGCCGGTGGTTAGCGTCTAGGGCCATGGGAGATGGGACAACAGCCGTGGCGGACACGGTATCGGTGGTGATCGTCGGTGCGGGGTTCGCCGGGCTGGCGATGGCCAATGAGCTGCTGCGGGCTGGGATCGACGATTTCGTGATCCTCGAGAAGGCCGATCGGGCGGGCGGGGTGTGGCGTGAGAACACCTATCCGGGCGCCGCCTGCGATGTGCCCTCGCCGTACTACTCGTTCTCGTACTCGCCGAAGCCGGACTGGACCAGGCGGTACGCCGGTCAGGCTCAGATCGAGAGCTACCTGACCGATATCGCGTCCACGCCCGACCTGCGGCACCGGATTCGCTACGACGTGGAAGTGACAGCGGCCCGCTTCGAGGAGTCGCAGGGGCTGTGGATTCTGAGCACTGCCGGCGGACGTTCGGTGCGAGCTCGGGTGTTCGTGCCGGCGACCGGTCAGCTGTCTCGTCCGGCGATGCCCGACATCGAGGGCCGCGAGCGTTTCGAGGGTGCGGCGTTTCATTCGGCGCGGTGGAGTCATGAACTGGACCTGCGGGGTCAACGCGTCGCGGTCATCGGCGCGGGTGCGAGCGTTGTCCAGTTCGTTCCGCGAATTCAGCCGCAGGTCGCACAGTTGACCCTGTTCCAGCGTTCGGCACCCTACATCCTGCCCAAGCCGGACGGCGAGTACCGGTCGATCCATCACTCCGCTTTCCGGCGGCTGCCCGTGCTGCAAAAGCTCGAACGTGGTTTGTGGTGGACCCTGGGCGAAGTGTGGACGCTGGGTATCACCGGTAACCGGCGGATCAGCGCTGCGGTCGAAGGCGCGGCGAGGTGGCAACTGCGGCGGCAAGTGGCCTCGGCGGCGCTACGGCAGAAGCTGACGCCCGACTACCCGATCGGTTGTAAGCGAGTGCTGTTCGCCAACGACTACTACCCGGCCCTGACCGAGCCCAATGTCGACGTGGTCACCGAACGCATCATCGAGATCACCGCGGGCGGTATCCGCACCGCTGACGGTGTCGAGCACACGGTCGATGTGATCGTCTACGGCACCGGATTCGCCACCCAGGAGTTCCTAGGACCGATGGCGGTGAGCGGGCGAGCAGGGCGAAAGCTCGATGCCGCGTGGGCTGAAGGCGCCCGCGCTCATCTCGGGATGACTGTTCCAGGGTTTCCGAACATGTTCGTCATGTACGGCCCCAACACCAACCTCGGCACCGGCTCGATCATCTACATGTTGGAACGGCAAGCCCGTTACATCCGGCAAGCCGTCGAAGTGCTGGCGCGACACCCGCGTGCGGTGGTCGAGATCCGCCCGGAGGTCGAACAGCGCTACGACGACGAGATACAGCGGCGTCTCGTCGGCTCGGCATGGGCGGGCTGTGTGAGTTGGTACAAATCCGCCTCCGGTCGCATCTCCAGCAACTGGCCGGGTCTGGTCTCGGAGTATGCCCGACGGACGGCGACATTTCCGCTCGCTGATTTCCGCGCCACTGCGGTCTCGCGCGAATCCGACGTCGCCGAGGGGAACACCTGAGACCGCTGCTGGGCGGCAGCTTCTTGACTGACATCCAAGAAGTGCTTATGTTTAGCGCACGCTTTCTTGGGCGCCGTTCAAGAACAGTGCGTCCGCTGAGGAAGGAATCAAGTTATGGCTACCAACGAGCCGGTCGATAGAGGTGAGGCCGCCGCGATTCAGCGGCGCGATGTGGAGTTCCTCTCCGACGGGGTCCCGTGCGCGGCGTGGTTGTACACCACGCGAGGCGCGTCCGAGCCTCGACCGATGGTGATCATGGGCCACGGGCTGGGAGCGGTGCGTGAGATGCGCCTCGAGGCATTCGCCGAACGGTTCGCCGCCAACGGCTGGGCGGTGCTGGTCTTCGACTACCGCCACCTAGGGGCCAGCGGCGGGCAGCCGCGACAGCTCCTCGACATCGGTCGCCAACTCGCCGACTGGCGCGCCGCCGTCGCCTTCGCGCGCACCCTGACCGAGGTCGATGTCGAACGGATCGCGTTGTGGGGCACCTCGTTCGGTGGTGGACACGTCCTGCAGGTCGGTAGCCGCGACCCGCACCTCGCAGCCATCGTCGCGCAGTGTCCTTTCACCGACGGACCGGCCTCGCTGATCTCGCGACTGCGGACCGGGCCGCTGAGCGCTGTCGCGCTGCTGGCCGCTGGCATCCTCGACACCGCGTGCTCCTGGCTCGGTATCAGGCCGATCCTCATGCCGATGGCCGGAACCTCGTGGTTGCCTGCCTTCGTGGCTTCACCTGATGCCATCGCGGGCTCGTCGGCGCTGCTGCCACGTGGCACCCGGGTTTCCCGGCGGACCAGCGCCCTGCTGCGGCGGTTGCCGTCGGTTCGTGCGCGGCTGTCGGAGAACATCGAACTGACCGCCGCCGGTGCGCGCGAGCCTGTCACCAAGGTGGGCCGTGACTCGTTGTGGGGCGTGCTGCGAGGCCCGGACAACGACTTCGACGCCGCCAATGCACTGGCCGCCCGCTTGGTGTTGCGACTGCCGCTGTACCGACCCGGTCGCGCGATGGCCCACTCCCGCATTCCGACGCTGCTGTGCGTATGCGACGACGATGCCGCCGCCCCCGCGAAAACCACCAAGCTCCGCGCGCGGGGCCTGGCGCACGTCCGCATGGAGACGTACCCCTGCGACCACTTCGACATCTACCTCGGCACCTACTTCGAGGACGCCGTCCGCGACCAGATCGACTTCCTGACCAAGCAATTCGCCAACGACGCGACCTGAATCGCACGACACGCAACTCGCGTAGCCGTCCGCCGACGACGTCAGTGGACGGCTACCGCTATTCCGCGGGCGCTCTGGATCAGCGTTCCCATCACCGCGCGCTTGCGCTCATCGTCGACCGCCGGATGCATCAGAAGTCCCTCGACCACGAAGACCCCGATCGAGGTCATTGCGTCCAACTCGTTCGCGGGAACCCCGATCATGGCGAGATCTGTCCGGAACAAGCCCTCGGCAAACGCGTGGAACTGCTCGTGCCAGTCGCGAACAGTCTCGGACTCCTTCGCGCGGGCGTGAACGGTGGTCACCAAGCGGCTCACCTGTTCCAACTCCGCAATGACCCATACCAGTCGATCGACGATGTCGGTGTCGAGGACCTCGCCGTACCGGGCCATCGAGTCGGCCAGGACATCCTCCAGTACCTCTGTCAACACCGCGTCCTTGTCACGGAAGTACCAGTACAGCGTGTTCGACACCACCCCGGCGTCCTGGGCGATTCTGCTCACGGGGACCGCGTCATATCCGTGTTCGGTGAACAACCGTCGCGCGGCAGCGACGATCTCGGCGCGCTTCTCCTCCCGATCGCGGGGGCGTCTGTTTCTCGGCATCAGCAGTCCTGACTCATCGCGTCCTGTGAACCAGCTTATCCTGGATAGCCCTCGAGAAAGCAGTTGGCAGACGCGACAGTGATTTGCGGCTGAACGAAGGCACGGTTCCCAAGGGGATCGAACCTGCGACGCCAAAACGACCATTTACCTGAGGAAACGCGGGTGGAGATTGGTGCCCTCGGCAGGATTCGAACCTGCCCTACTGCCGATATGGACTTGTGTAGATACCAGGCGATATGCAAGCAATGCGCTGGTAGATCCCGACTCTAGCCCCAGTCTTAAGTGCACACAAGTGGACACGCGATTACTCTTGTAGTGCACAGTTAGTGCACGAACCCGAGGGGCAGGTATGGCGCGATCACGGCGTAGCTGGGGGAAGAACCGCAAACTGCCCTCGGGACGGTGGCAGGCTAGCTACGTCGGACCGGACGGACTGCGGTACGCCGCACCATCCACGTTCCACGCCAAGGACGACGCCGTTGCATGGTTGGCGGCCGAACGTAGACGTGTGGACCTGAACACCTGGACGCCCCCCGGGGCGGAGGCCGACGAACGCCCCGCCCTAACGCTCGAACACTATGCCGAGACGTGGTTTACCGAGACGAGGGGACGGCACAAGCCCCGCACACGGGATTTGAACCGCGGCTATTTGGATCGGGTCATCCTGCCGGACCTCGGTCACATCGCGGTGGGCGAGTTGACGGTGCAGCAGATCCGTACGTGGTTCGCCGGCCTCGACGCATTCCCGACCCGCAACGCTAACGCGTATTCGCTCCTTCGAACGATCCTGAACCAGGCCCTCGATGACGAACTGATCCCCGCGAACCCTTGCAGGGTGAAGCGGGCCGCGGTGAAGAATCGTGTGGTTGAACCGGTGGCGCTCACGGCGGACGAGATTCGTTCTCTCGCGGATGCGATTCGCCCGGAGCGGTGGCGGGTCCTGTTGTTGGTGGCGGGGTTCTCGGGACTTCGGTGGGGTGAGTTGGCCGCCCTACGCCGGGGTGACTTCACGTTAACCGACGATGACGTATCGGTGGCCGTGAACCGTGCAGCCACGAGGCGGGCCGGTGAGTTCGTGATCGGAACCCCGAAATCCCGGGCGGCGTTGCGGACCGTGCCACTACCGACCGCGTTGCGTGGGCCGATTGAACAACACATGCGGGAGTACTCGTTGCCGGGGCGTGACGGTCTGGTGTTCCCGTCGGTGACGGGGGACGTACCCCACGAGAACACGGTGAGGCCGCACTACAAACGGGCCGCACAGTCGATTGGGTACCCGCGGTTGCGGTTCCACGACCTACGACACACCGCGGCAACGTTGTTCGCACAGGCCGGGGCAACGCTCGCTGATCACATGACCCTCATGGGCCACACATCCTCGGCAATGTCCGCTCGCTACACGCATTCGACGCACGGCCGGAACCGGGCCCTAGTTGAGGGCATCTGGTGACCTAGCAACTCGTACGTTCGCATGCCCTGTCGGGCGTATACCGTAAAGTTGGCGGAAGCTAATCGAGGATTAGTGACCGGTCGCCCAGCGTGACCGAGCCGCACGGCACGTCACGAGGGTCTCGATTCACGGTGAGACCAGTTCACTGTCCGCAGTGAGAGCCCCGCAACGGGAGCCGAGCCTATTAGGCAGAACCCTATATGGGTCTGTTGCCGCTCGGCTTTTCTTCGTTCACAAGGGGTCTCCAATGGCATCAGCAACCAAGTCACCGCAAAATCTCCACAGCATCCCGCAGGCCGCCGAAATGTACGGCGTCAGCGTCCGCACCCTGCGCCGCTGGATTTCCGACGGCCTCCTCACCGGATACCGGTTCGGGCCGCGCATGATCCGCGTGGACTGCGGCGAAATCGACGCCATGCTTCGGCCTATGGCGACAGCGGGCGACCGCTAACCCCAATCGCAACAGCAGACGTTGCCCCCGGTCCACTAAGGGGGCACGAAACAGCGGAGTACACCCATGCCCAAATCGCTACTACCGGAAGCCATGCGTGTTGCGAACGCGCACGGCCTCCACATATCGCCCAGCAAGGTGCGAAAACTGTTGCGCCGCTGGCATCTGCAGCAGTTGTCGGAGGCCGAAATGTTCGAGCGGTTCCGTTGTTTCGCATATGCGGATCCGACGGGGGAGGACGCGCTCCTGGACCGCTGCGGCCGGGAACGCGCAGACGGGTCCGTGTGTCGTGAGGTCACGAACGGAGGCCCGTGCTGGCAGCACCGCAACGCCTCGAACAGTCCGCGCACACCACCACGACGAAAGGGAAGCAGATGAGCACGGATACAGACGATCTACGCCCGCGGGCAGTCGCCGGGCCTGTCCTCGATGAGGAGGCGGCCGTGCAGCTCGAGGCCGGTTGCAACTACGAGGTAGTGACGGCGGTTCACGCGGACGGCAGTACCGACTACTGGCTGATCGATATTCGTGTGGGGGAAGCCGGGCCCGCTGTCACCATGCCGGATCACGAGCGGCTGGGTCCGTTGCCGCAGTGGATCCAGGACCGAATCCACCCCGAACCAGAGCGGGAGCGGTGCGGCCGGGAGACGCAGACGGGGCGGCCCTGCCAGCAGATCACGGACGGCGGCCCGTGCAGGCATCACCGCGCCGCCGGCCACCTGTTCTAGACCCACCACCACACGAGGGCCCCGGCACACGCCGGGGCCCTTAGTCGTATCCGAGAGAAGGGAACACCTATGGCGACGGTGTTGCACGCGGCCACGTTTCCGGCGGCCCCGAAGGTGGCCGCCCTGGACGGGGCCGTGGCGGTCCGATTCGGCGGTTTGGCCCTCACGGTCGCACTGGACCGCGACGAGACGCAGGAATTGATTCTAGGGCTATCTGCGGCCCTCGACGCATTACCGAATGAACGGCGACTATTCCGAAACCACGAACGAATCCGAGAAGAAGCAGACGAGAGGGAAGACATTGGATAAGCAAGAAATGTTGGGGGTGGTCGAGTAATGGAGAAGGTCTGGCTGTCAACTAGCTATTACCTGGATCCCGCTGTGGTGGGGTTGTCACCAAGCGCCGAATGCATGTTTTTGCGCCTCGTCGCCTACTCGGGGGCGGCCGAAACTCGGGGCGTACTGGGCCCCAACTCGGTACGAATGGTGTGCCTACGGCGCACGAGCTCGGCATTTACAGAGCTTTTGCAGTGCAAATTGCTGCTGGCCTTGGAGGACGGCAACTATCTGATCTCCGGGTGGGACAAGTGGCAGCAAAACGGTGATGAACTGCTACGACGCAAGGAAAAGGACCGGGAGCGTAAGCGTAAGGAACGCGAGAAGAAGGCGAATATGTCACGTGACACGTCACGTGACGTCACGTCGCAGAGTAGAGCAGAAGAGAGAAGAGAAGAAGGAGCGTCGAACAAGCCGACGGGTCCGAAGCCAGCGACGATCGAGCAGGCCACGACCACGGCCGCATACGAGCGGGTCGGGAAGGCGTTCTCGTTCCTGCCGGTTCGGGGGATCGTGAAGTGGGCTATCCATGGCCGTGGTTCGGAACCGGCCGCAGTCGAGGAAGCGGTGGTTTCCGTTTACCAGATGGGGAAACCGATTACCCGTCAGACGGTTGGGCAGTATTTGGACGGCCTGATTGGTTCGAGGACGGTGGCCCGGCCGAATACGATCCGCGACCGAAAGACCGGGCTCGTATTCGAGCGGTAAAACCCCCGAATCAATGTGAGGCCGTCCCGTAAATGCACGGGGCGGCCTCCGTCATTTCCTGGGAAAGGGAACACAACAATGCCGAATGCAAGATTGGCTCGCTGCCGTTTCAGGGCGTGCCCGTATCTGCTGCCGTTGAATGCTGGCGGCTACTGCCCCTCACACAAAGCGTTGGCCGGGCCGATGGACCTCGAGCCGACCCGTGACACCCGCGACGACGGCCCCGGCCTCACACGCGCCGACTACCTCGAGGCGAACCTACGACGCACGTTCGTCATGGATTGGCCGGCGGAGCCGGTCTCGGATGCCCACGGCAACCCCGTCGGTGTGACCGAAGCGCGCACGGGCACCGGCAGTTACCGGCTCACGTGCACCCGCGCCGAACTCGAACGCGTCGGCCTCGAACCCGTCGACTTGCCCAACCTGAACGTCATTTGACCCTCGATTAGGAGAAACCAGTGCCGAATACCGAACATGACACCCCAAACAGCCCCCTAGACGCCACGGAGACGGACGCACGGGAGGTTTCGGGCACCGATACCCCAGAATCGAACCCCGGCGACGCTACGGGCGAAACCCCGAACAGCGAGGCGGCTAAGTACCGAATCCGCCTCCGCGACACCGAAGCCGAGCTCGCCGCCGCCCAGGAAGCAACGGCGGCCGCGCAAACCGCGTTGGTCGAGCTCGTCGCACAAGGCCCTGGCCGTGTACGCCCCTCCGCCCTGTGGGCCGCCGGCACCCAACTCGCGGATCTTCTCAACGACGAGGGCGCGGTGGATCCGGCGAAGGTCATCGACGCCTCCAACGCCGCGGCAACTCACCTCGGATTGGTCAGATCACCCACACCGACACCCCACCAGGGCCTCCACGAGAACGGCGACGCATCGCCCGACGCGTGGTCCGCGGCATTCGGATAGGCGTTGCTGTCGGTCACCGCCGGTAATCTGGTGGGGACCGTTTCGGAAATGGGTTGACCCCGCCGAAGCAGCCACGCCGCCCCTGCGGGGCACCTCGGTTCAGCCAGCGGCCACCGATGAATCACTCCAAACCATTCATCGGTGGCCGTTTCGCGTGTCTACCGAAGTACCTAGAAAGGGTGGTGTTGAACATGGTTCAGACCACAAACAACAGCGCCAAGGGATTTCACCCCGACGTAACCGCGGTTGCGCCCGTCGATGCCGTCCCCGGCGCACTCATCCTCACCCACTCGACGGTGGCCGGACGTGTCCTCGGTGACGAACCGTCGTTGCGTGTCATCCACATTGACGACGACGACGCGGGCGTTGTCGCGGAGGGTGCGGCAATCACGGCCGCCGAGCCGACACTCGCGGAAACCGTTGTTACCACGGTGAAGCTGGCCCAGCTGGTGCAGACCTCGCGGGAACAGTGGAACCAGGAGAACGCGTCGGGCCTCATCAGCACATCAGTGCAGAGGGCCATCGTGAAGGCCGCAAACCACCTGTTCCTCGCGCAGGTGGCACCGACGGCCCCCGCAACAATCCCGCACGCCGGATTGTTCAACCGCACGGACATTTCGGAGGGGGACGACGTAGAGGGAAACCTCGACGCCCTCATTGACGTAATCGCGGCCATCGAGGCTGCAGGTGGAAACGCCTCGCACATCATCGTTGCCCCGCAGACGTGGGCCCGGCTGCGCCGCATGAAGTTCGGCGCCGGCTCGAACCAGTCCCTCCTGGGGGCCGGCACCGACGATTCGGAGCGCCGCCTCCTGTCGCTGCCCGTCTCGGTGTCGAGTGCACTCACGGCCGGTACCGGCGTGGTTCTGGACAAGACGGCCGTTGTGTCCGCAGTCGGTGACGTGCTCGTGTCCACGAGCGATCAGGCCCTGTTCAGCAGCGACTCCATTGCCATCCGGGCCACGTGGCGTACCGGGTTCAACGTGGTGCACCCGGACCGTATCGCCAAGTTCGAGGTACCGGAGCCCGTGGTGGACCCGGAGGCCTAACCCAAATCTTCCTACCCGTCGCTTGTTGGCCCTTTCTGCGGGTAGGTGGAACGGCCCGCCCAACGTCGTACGTGCGAACGCGTTGGGCGGGCCCCGCACGGGGACATACACGGCACGTACACGCACCGCATGTGGTGCACACCCCACACACAACACACATGGTTGGGTGCACTCCAACCAACACACGAACGAACACGAATCCATTTCGTTTCCATTCGCGCAATACCGCCAACAAACCGCGGTCAATGGCATCAGGCATCACCCCGAACCAAGGCCCCGACAACACGACCCGAGGAGCGCGACCCATGACCTGGACCGACGGCACCCGCGGAGCGCCGAAACAGCTCGCGGAGCAAATCAGACGCCGCGACCACCACACATGCGCCTACTGCGGGGAGGACGGCAACGAAGTGGACCACATCCGCAACGTCGCCCGGGGCGGCACGGACGACGCCGACAACCTGCAAACACTATGCCGTGACTGCCACCGCGAGAAGACGAAGGCGGAAACCGCCTACGGGAGGGCCCGACGCTCACGCAAACGACCCCCGTACAAACACCCCGGCCTGTTGTAACCCCCTGGGGTGGGGTGGTACCCCCTCCTCCCACGTCAAACGGCCGGTAGGCATAGGGCGTTCGCGTGTGTACGGGTTGGGGACTTGCGGCGGGTGTGTTTCCCGCCTTGCGGAGGTGTTGCGGTCCGTCAAGGCGCTGGTGCGTGAACGAAAAATGACGCAGTTTCCGCAGGCCAGGGGCTCGACTAGTTATCCCACGGTGGTGTTATCGTGTTGTGATTTTTCTGGATGACGGTTCTGCGCTAGCCTAGGCGTATAAACACCGACCCCGCTGTTAGCCCCTTGGGCTATCAAGGGTCGGTTTTCCTTTGATCGGTGGGGTGATGGCGCCATACGATAAGCCGCATCTGACCTATGCGGCGCAGCTCGCGCAGATGCAGACGCGTGGAATCGTGTGCGAGGGTGATGACGCCGCCCTGGATTTGGTCAAGTCGGTGGGCTACTACCGCCTGTCTGCGTATATCTACCCCTTCCGTGAACTTCTCCCAGAGTCCGAACGGCAGTTGGTTAGTCCCGTTCACTACCGTTCTGAAGAGATACGAAGCGGCACCACTCTCGCAGAGATTGAGCAACTGTGGCGCTTCGACCGAAAGCTTCGCCTCAAGACGCTTGACGCGCTCGAAACGGTTGAAGTCGGCATGCGTACAAGGCTTGCGTACGTGCTCGGTCTACGCGATGTGTTTGGGCACGTGAACCGAGCGGCCCTCGACTCGAAGCAGTGCAGTGCACCCTCTTCTCCTCGTAGTGACGCGGAGGATGCGTTCACTGAGTGGTCCGTAAAATACAAGTCATTGTTGTCGGCTGCCAAGAACGAAGACTACGTGGTTCACCACACCGCCAAATATGATGGGCCGCTGCCAGTTTGGGCCGCCGTTGAATTCCTGGACTTCGGTGGGCTCTCGTCTCTTTACCGTCTGATGAGGCAGACTGATCAGAACGAGATCGCGGCAGACTTGGGCGTGAAGGGCGGTCCACTGTTGGGGCGCTGGCTCCGTGACCTCAACTACCTACGCAATGTTTGCGCCCATCACAATCGCCTGTGGAACCGGTCCTTGACATATTCGTCAGGTCAATTCAACGCGGCCCAGGTGGGCGATGACTTGAAGCACACCGCGGCGGGTGGCGCTCGAAAGAGGGTCTACTTTCCGCTTGCTTACCTCGCGTACCTGACTCGTCAGATATCACCGTGGTCCACCTGGCATCTGGATCTCCGAACCCACGTAAAGAAGTTTCCGAGGATTGACGGACTGTCTCCAGAGGGAGACATGGGATTCCCTGAGGGATGGCAAGAACGGCCGCTTTGGACGACTGTGCCGTAGCAAGTGCGGGATACGCCTAGTGCGCCCAGCGATCCCGCTGCGGCTGCGCACCCTCGCACGGCGGCCGGTAGATGACGGTCCCGCATTCCCGGCAGTAGAACGTCCGGTGACCCCCGTTTCGGGCGTTGGTGCAGGCGCACGCCATCCACCCGACTAGGCACCGGTGGGGGCCGAGAGGGTGGCCGTCGGGGCATCGGTCCGGGGATGGTTCGACCGTTCTCACCCGTCCCATATTATCGAACAAGTGTTCGACTATGGTTGTGCCGGCGGGCCGGGTGCGTAGGGAAGACGTGCCCGGCCCGCCGTTCCGTGCAGGTTGTCGAGTTCATCGGCGGTGGCTTGGGCGAATTGGGGGTAGGTGAGACCTAGTGCGGCCGCAAGGACGAGTAGCTCATCAAAGTTGGTTGCCCGTGTCCCGTCGAGGATTCGCCAAGCGGTTATGCGGCCGATTCTGTTTCCGGTGGCGTCTGCGAGTGATGTGGGTCCGTCTTTGAGTCCGGCGTCGATCATCGCGTGCTTGATGGCCCTTCCGAGAGCTTCGCGTGCGTGTTCAACTTCGATCGGTTTCGCTCTCACATGAACAACGTTAGCGACCCGTGCCGGTGGTGTACGGACCTCAGAGGTTTCTGGTCGCCCAGGTGGGTAGGGAAGGTCCGCCGGGCCACCCGCATTGGTGGGCATAATCTCCGTATGACAGAGGATGAGTGGGTGCAGGACTTTCTGGACAGAGCGCCACCGCCGACGGCCGAGCAACTAGCGCTTCTTGAGCAGGTGGCACGGAAGGTGTACGACGCCGAGCGGGCGGAACGTGGACAGGGACAGCAGACGACGCCACCCGGCTCCGCTGGGCCACGCGGAGACTCAAAAGCTGGGGCCGCGACGGCAACCCGAACCCCCGGGAAATGGACCGTCGAACTGGGGCGGCAGATCCATAACAGAATGTTCGAGCTCGACAACATGACCGACGTCGAACTTGCAGACAAAATCGGAGTCAGCAAGCAAACCATCGGCCGGATCCGCAAAGCTGAAACGGCCCCGAACGTAGACGTTTACGCCGATATCGCGGAGGCGCTCGGGCTGGAACTGCCCGATATGGTGCTGGCCGCTAAGGAAGCTATCGACCGACGCAAAGCACACTGAGGCTATTCGTCGTATTCCCGGCGCCGAGGCCGCTGCCCTCGCGCTGCCGACTGGCGTACATCTCAAGTTCCCAGATCATAAAGTGCTCGTGCTCGGTGTATTTGTCCTCGTCGTCCATGCCTAGTCGGACGCAGGCGATGCTCGATCGGTTCCAACCCCGCACGAATCTAGGGGCACGTTTCCCAAACGGACTGAAGGCCTTGCTTGGAACCTCCCAAGCCATGCCTCCCAATTTTCCGCTGACCGTCGTTCCGTCCCACGACCTATAGCCCCACGGCCTCGTGGGCGCGTGGAGCTGTTGGTTGACCTCTCGGTCGGGGATCAGTCGGCCGGGAAGCTCCGCTGTCCGAGTCTCAGCGGATTGTCAGCACGTACTCGGTCGGGGCTGGTTAGCGTCGGGCTCCCGCAGATGACGACGTGGGGAGCGACTACGGGAAGCGCACGCGGATGAGACTCACCGTCACAGGGCGGTTCAATCCCAGGCACGCAATGGCCGTTGTCATGCGTGCCAACCCAATTCGTCTGCGAGGCGTAGAACGCCCATCGTGACGGCATAGGAGCCGACCGTCCCAGCATCAAGGCTGACGGTGAAAAGTCGCCCACGGTGACGTTTAGGGGGTGCAGATAGACTGCGGGAACGGTTCATGACGGGTGTTCTCCGTTGTGCCGAGGCCCTCGATCGGTGTTGGTAGCACCTTCGGGGGCCGTTCTAAGTTCGGCAGTGGGGGAGGTGTTAGTGCACGCGGGGTGCACGGAGGGTGATTCTGACAAGTAACCGCAGGTCAGATGGTGCCCTCGGCAGGATTCGAACCTGCGACCTACCCTTTAGGAGAGGGTTGCTCTATCCCCTGAGCTACGAGGGCGGGGGACGTACGCGAATAGGTGAGTAAAACCCTGGTGATCTGGGCGTTTCTTCTTTTTCGCGGTGTCCTTGCGTCGTGGGCTGCCGAACGATGGTGGCGTTCGACTTCTCACGTGCGCTCGGTGAGTGTATCGGCAATGCCGTCTGCCCCGCACACCGTGGGGTGTGCGGGGTGGCGACGGTCGTGCAGTTTGTGTGCGGTGGTGTTCAGCTGCTCTTTGGCATTTCGGGGTGTTGGCGGCGGTGGAGCCATCGGGCGATGGCGTTGCGTCCGGCGGCGAATCCGATCATGACGGTGAGCTGGCGGATAGCGGTGTAGGCGATCATGCGGCCGCCGTAGAGAGTGCGATCAAGCGTGTTGTTAGCTGATTCAGCGTCTTCGCGCCAGCCGTAGCAACGGTCGTAGACGCTGTCTCCGGTGTCTGTCTTGATGTGAAGCCGCAAGTGGTGGGCTCGGTTGAAATCGCGTGCTCGGTCTTCGGGGGTGGTATCGACGCGAATCGGATGGATGGTCCCGCATCGCATGGCGAATTCGACGTATTGGCGAAACACTCCATTGGCGTTCTCTCGCCGCAAGACCTTCGCTCGAGGGCGAGCGGTCTCGTGCTTCTCTCCAGTGTCGAGGATGGTGCGTTCGTGAAGGGTTCCGCCTTTGAGTACCAAGTCATGGACGTCGCCGCACTCGCAGGGGAGCAACTCCAACGGTGTTGTCCGATTGTGCTTTTGCATGGGGGAGAGGACTGTCATCCCTCGCTTCAGCAAGGGGTCGATATGCATCCCAGTGAAGGCGCCGTCATAGCAAATACCGTCGATACGTACATTCTTGGTGCTTGCCAGACGTTCAATCATCTGGAGGCTGACGCGTGCCTCGCCACCATAGCCCTTACCGTGAGGCACCCGGTCGACGTCGAGTATCACCTTGTTATTGCGGGTGCTGTCCGGTCTGGTGTGGAGCAACGCGAACTTGGACCCGTATTCCCAGGTGGATTCATGATCCTCGCCGTTTTGCTTCTCTAGATGCGCGTAGACAATTCGGCCGGCTCCGGATTCCGCCCACTTTTCGACAGTGCGTTTGCGCACGGGCGATGCGGCGACTTTGCCGTCACCGCAGACGAATTGACCGCGTAGAGGATTTGTATGCGAGAACGGTGCTTCTGGGTCCAGGCAACCCAACTCGCGGGCGAGGTCACATGCGTCGCGACGGAGCGCGTGCTGGAGAGTGTCGATGTGCCTGTCTAGCATCCTGTGTGAGTACGTGTGGTGCCAGTGTTCTGGGGGTTGTCTACGCGCTTGTTGTGCGCCGTGCTTGCGGGCGTGACGCCGGATTGCCCTCCAGTAGTAGGGGTTTTGCATTACCCGGGACGCTTTGGAATGGGAGCCGAGGGCGCCGGCGAGGATCTGGTGCATCACGGGAACCCACCGGGGGAAGTGGGGCGGACATCCTGGGCCACCAGGCTCGAATTGTGGGAGCGCGGCCCCCATCTCGTAGGCGGTGGGCGCGGAGGCGACCGCCTCGACGATGTCGATCTCGAGAAGCGTGCGGTCCAGTGGTGTTGCGCGCTGGCGGATCTCACTCTGGTTGATGCGCTCGGCACCATGTGCCCGCTTCATGATTCGGTCTCGTCGGAATCGGGAAGCCACCGGTACCCGATGATTCTTGATGTGTGGTCGAGAGAAACTCCGCCCACTCGGAGAGTTGCGGCTTCGATCCCGCGGTGCTCGAATTCTCGGCGGGCGGCGTAGGCGGTGAGGGAGCTTGGCTTGATGGTCGGGTCACCGCATAGGCCTGCGCGGGTGGTGATTTCCCGCACCGTCACGCCTATGCGTGCTTGTCTCTGGCTCTCACTTCCGTAGGAGCGGGTGCATAGCATCGGCGGATTGTTGTAGGGGTCGGCTGGTGTGCTGTCAAGGTACGCGGCACGCTCAGTGAGGACGCGCAGTTCCCACGGGTCGAGTGTCAGCCAGCGGGGTCGTCGACCGGTCGCGCCAGGGGACTGGATACGCCCTCGGTCGGGATCGAAACCTGATCGAGGGAGGTACCCCACCTCGTTGGAATGTGCCCCGGCCAGGAGGCATGCCACACTAGATGCGTGGCGGGTGCTGCCGCCTCGATCGGCGTAGAGCCGCAGCAGGTCAGCTTCGCTTTCTGTGATGGGGCGAGTAGTGGACTGTCGGCGTGGCTCGAGGTCGACGAGTCGAGTCGGGTCGAAGCTCAGCCATCCTCGGCGGATCGACTCTTGGGTCAGCATCCGCAGATTTGCGAGTCGGTTGTGCCTAGTTGCGAGCGCGGATTCGGCGACATGGCCGTGTCGACTGCGCCCCTGTGCACTCACGAATCGACCGATTAGCTCCGGGGTGAGTTCCGTGAGGTGAGTGATGTCGTGAGCGGCTGCGAACGCTGCAAGACGGCGCAGGATGATCGTCGCCTTTTCGAGGGTCTGCGGCGAGAGTGTTGCGTCCTTAACCCGTTGGGCCCAGTCTTCGAGGACGACTTCGATGGCCTCGCTGACAGTCACCGAGGGTGAATTGCGTGGATGTGGGTGATGTGTCATCAGCGCACGCCCCGTAAGTCGGACGTGTTCCGCTTGACAAAGTTGGGGTTGCAAGGTGAAATGGACACAGAAAAGCCTCCAAGGTTCATGGCCTGGGTGTGAGATTCAGCGATGGTGCGCTGAACGAAGTTTTCGAGAAGCAGTCGGATTGCAGTCCGGCTGCTTTTTCTTTTGAGTATGCGCTCCTTCTTGGGCCTCCCAGTGAGTCGGTGATGCGGCACCGTGGTGCCGCTGGTCCTCCGACTGTAGTTCGTGCAGCGCCGTGAAATGTGTTCTGAACTACAGGTTTCGAGATGGCCCGAACCTTGGGGGAGGCTAGCTTTGACGTCTGGGCGGATGCGCGCGCAGGTGAATGCGATGCGTCAGACCCGTCGGTTCGACCTATCTTGGTGTGGGCTCACCGCGCGGGTTGTGTGTGCGATTAGTTGGGCGATGGAAACAATTCATTGCACACATATTGTGTTGGTTATGATGGCGTACGCCGAAAAGCTCGTACGGCATTCTGGGATCGTCGGGCGGTATTTCACTCGGCGCGCCGGTTCAATGTATTAAGCAAATCCGCCCAAATGTGATATTCATCACATTACATATGGTTGCCGGGCCTCTGGTGGCGCTCAAAGGCGTGCTCGGGCTTCACGTCATATCCCAGCGACGCCCTCGCGGAAGGTCGATCTCGAGGATCGTCGATTTGCGGTGATGTGACTGGTGAGTCCGTCGAGAATGAACGTCAGACCAATCTCGAAGTTGGAGTCCCAGTCGTGGTCGACCGGGTAGTGATGGTCGACCAGGGTGGGATAACGGTCTTGGTCCGCGGCCAACAGTTCCTGGCTCGCACGCTCGTCCTCAGGTGAGGTTCTGCGGTTGGAACGACTTGCTGCGTTGCCTGTCACGTGACTGACCAAGGTCCAGGCGGCCGCTGAGACATGAGTGCTACTGACCCCGGCTCGCAGCAAAGCTGCCTGCAAGTATTCCATCCATTCGAGGAATTCCGGTCCGAGGAGAGGTCGCTTGTTCGCGGCCAGTGCGGCCGTCCAAGGGTGTCGCATTAGTGTTGCGCGCCAGTCGGTCAGCAGTGCGCTGATGTCGCGTCGCCAATCGTCCGTGTGTAGTGCGGGCTTTGATGTTTCGGCGAAGATTGCGTCGATCGCCAGTTCGATCACGTCGTCTTTTGTGTCGACGTGCCAGTACAGGGTCGTTGCCCCGGTTCCCAGACGCTCCGCGAGTCTGCGCATCGTGAGCCGCTCAAGGCCCTCCGCGTCGAGTAGCGCCACTGTTGCAGCGACGATCCTTTCTCTGGTCAGCGGGGGAACTGTGCGTGCTGGTGGTGTTGGGCGCAGCCATACGCTGCGTGCGCCGTCGATGTTCGATGGGTCAGCCACCCCGTGAGCGTAGTACGGTGGTCCACGCCAGATCAACGTTCGGTTTCTAGACCAATGTTCTACCAGGAGATATATATGAAGATTGCCGTGTTCGGAGCGAACGGAAAGACGGGTCGGCTGGTTGTGCAGCAAGCGTTGGAGCGAGGCCACAGTGTGTCTGCTGTTGTGCGTCGGCCGAGCGAAGTCCCCATCGACAGCTCGAGTCTGCGGGTCGTGCAGGCCGACGCGATGGACCCGACCGCCGTCGACCGGGCGGTTGCGGGACACGAAGCGGTCATCTCCGCGCTCGGCGGCCCCGGCTACACCAAAGAGGCGGTGAGTATTTACTCCGAAGGAACCGCCAACATCGTTAAGGCAATGTCTGCGCACGGCGTCGGGCGATTCGCGTGCGTCGGCACGATGGGTGTGACGTTCGAGTCGCCACCGAACGAGGATCTTCTGCGCCGGCTGATGTTCAAGGTCCTGCTTCATATGGGTCGGACCGTGTATGAGGACAACGCACGGATGGAAGAGGTCGTCCACTGCTCGGAGTTGGATTGGACGATCGTTCGCGCGGCGGGGCTCTTCGACCGCGACTCCGTGACCGACTACGCCATTCGCATCCCGGGCCAACCAGGGCACTACACAGCCCGTGTCGATCTAGCCGACGCTCTCGTTCGCGTGGTGGTCAGCAATGCGCACGTCGGCCACGTGATCGAGGCGATCACGACGTCCGGAACCCCGACGTTCTGGGACGTGTTGCGCAGGGAAGCGTTCGGCCGTGCCGAACGGTGAGCGGGCGTCCGAAGGCCGCGTCCCTCGGCAGGGGCGACTCGCGGATCGAATGTCGTTCGGACGGAACAGTCTACGGTCGGCGGCGGTGACATCCATGGTCGGGACTGTGATGATCATCGTGACAGGAGGAGTTGTTCGTGTGACCGGCTCCGGGCTGGGTTGCCCGACGTGGCCATCGTGCACTGAGCAGGGGCTGGCACCGACGCCGGAGATGGGAATCCACGGCGTCATCGAATTCGGAAACCGCTTACTCACCGGGGTGCTGAGTGTCGTCGTACTCGCGTTGATCGTTATCGCCCGCTACCAACGCACCTCGGACCCCATTGTGTTGCGTTCGGCATGGATCCAGTTCTGGATCGTGGTGCTCAACGCAATCGTCGGAGGAATCACTGTCCTGGCTCGCTTGAGTCCCTACGTGGTCGCTGGGCATTTCCTCGCCGCCATGCTACTGCTGACCGCGGCGACGTACACAATAGAGCTCGTCGAGTACCGGGACTCAACGCCAAGAGGCGAAAGGCCCAGTCGGACATTGTCAGTGCGCCTTCGGTGGCTGGTCGCGAGTACCTCGCTGTTGGTGGTACTCGGCGCGGCGGTGACCGGCTCGGGAGTTCATGCAGGCGACTCGTCGGCGATTCACCGGATGCCCTTCGACTGGACCGTGATCGTGATCGCACACTCCCTCGTCGCGATCTTCACTTTCGTTGTGGGCGTGATGGTATGGCGCACCGCATGCGCACAAGGAGTGCGAAACGTTACCGCGCGCGTACGCGTATTCCTGGCTCTGTTCCTGATGCAGGGCGCCGTGGGCGTGCTGCAAGCACTGTGGAGAGAGACAGAACCGCTGGTGATCGTGCACATGCTCGGTGCCGCTCTGATCTGGGCAGGAGCGCTGAGAATACTGTTCGCGACGTCGACACATTTCGGTGCGCGACGAGCAGGGGTAGGTCGAGAGAAAGCACCCGCGGACCATCGACGGCAGCAGCGAAGTGAAACAAAGTAGACGATAGACCGGTCCCGATCAATTCGGCGAACGGCCCTTAGGGGCAGCCTTTGGCAGGGCCGACCGAGGAAGCGTCCTTAGCATGTGTGCCCGCGGCAAACGTCGTCAGTACGAGACGATCACGGCCGCTTCATGACGTCGCGCGCCGGCTAGTGGAACCACTCCGGTGTATGACGCGAAAAATTTGGTGGCAAGTGACGACGCCGGCGGAGGCGGTCAGCGCGAGTCTGGGTTGAAGGGTGCAAACGGACGAGAGCACGGCACCCGGCGCTTGGAAGCGGTGAAGGCCCGTCGGCAGTGCCTTCCTGAGTACGGAACCGCCCAAACGCAATTCCGAATACTGAAACCGAAGGTTATCCGGAACCAGAATCGGGACGCCAACAGGAACTCTCGAGTCGCCGGCCGCAGGTGGACCGTGCGCACTTGGGAGTGTGAGTCCCAGGCCGATGAGCTGCGAGCCGCAGTGTGCGTGCACCGTTCGCGCATCCGAGTTCACGCCGACGAACCAGGGAGACTTCTGTAGGCCGGTGAAGCGCTGCCTGGCCACGAACACACCGGTTGCTCGTCCACGAGGCTACGATCGTCACGACGAACTATTGGGCCAGCTCACGCGGAGCTTCCCCACATCTCGGCGTTGAGAGCCTCGAGTACGCGCGAACATCCTTCCTGACGTAGGACGGCGGCAGGCCGAGCGCCCGCGAGGAAACTATTCGGACTCGTCATCCAGGATTTAGCGGCGTCGACGCCCCAGACCAGGCGTGCGCGGGCAAAGATGTGCTCGAAATCGACGATGGTCACTGCCGACTCTGGCGTTGGCGACTTTTCTCCTGCGGCCCAGCTGGTCAGCTGCGAGGGCCTGACATCGATCGCGTCCGCCAAGCGCGATCGTCCGAAGTTGCCGATCAGGTATTTGATACGCGCGGGAGAAAGGGGATCGTCGTCCAATCCTGATGTGATCCGATCGTTTCGCACACTTCGCGTTGACCGCCACCCTCTGGCGCCCGTCGATGCCGAGGAGGTTGGCGGGGTGGCGTCCGTTCCCATACCACCCATTGAACACGATCAGCCGAGACAAATCCTGGTGCTCGGCGTTCGAGGAAAAGGAACCGCGGCGACAATCCCGTCGGCAGTCGACTCCCTACCTAACGGGTAGAGGCTTCCCCAGTAGGTTCGCTTGCGACAGCTATGCAGCAACACAACGCAGAATCCTATTCTCCTGCTTGAGCAGGCGATTCCGGCCGCTCGACCGCGAGACTCCTCGTATCGCCGCAAGCGGACCCAGGTCTGTACCCGGCTTCGATCGTGGCTTGGCGCATCTATTTCGGGGGCGTGATTTCGTCAACGCCGCACCCGTCTGATCTGCGCACACATCACGCCACTTTACGACTGCGGCCATCCGCAGTGCAGCAGTCCCATCGGTGGAGTGAGGCTAAGAAGTTCTTGACTCGAACTGAATGTGCGGTGAACAGGGTGGCGTCCTGTTGACCGCTTCTGCCCCCCAGGCTAACTTGATCGTAGTTGTCAGTCCTCTGATGACATTCGTAGGCACACAATGATTGGGGGATTTTTGCATGCGTTTACGCTGGATACGACGAGGATTGACTGACTGGGATTCGTGCGTCGATCTGGTTCAGACCCGATACTTGCGCGATCACGGCGCAGATATCGATCCGAGCCCCGAATTGTTTGCTGCCCTGTCGAAAAGCGATGACGGCATCAGCGCCGACGCGCGGTTGGCCGTAGCAGGAGTCACGTTCGGTGAGCCCGACGATCCACTGTTTTGCGAGTACTATCTCGATGCTCCAGTAGAAGATGTCGTTGCGCGCACAACAGGCCTGTCTTCGGTGCCCCGGCGAGAAGAGATCGTAGAAGTCGGCCCGCTGGTCACTTCCTCTGCAGGCCTCGGCGGTGCGTTGATCAGGCTGATACCGAGCCTGTGCTGGTGCCGTGGGGCAACTGCGATCGTCTGCACGGTCAGTAGCGCCGTAGCTGCACAGATCCGCTGCGCTGGAATCGATCTGCAGACCGTAGGCCCCGCCTACAAGAGTCATTTGCCCGCTGAGATGCAGTCGGACTGGGGCTCGTACTACGACTCAGGCGCGGAGGTCGCAGTGATCGACCTGACTCTTCAAGGTGAGCAACTCATTCAACCGCGAGTGCTCAACACCGCGAGCAGCTGATGAGTCCACAACTCGACAACAAGGACCACACAATTACAGCAGGGGGCTGACATGGCAAACGAGTGGATCATCCGAGCGATTTCCGACCCGGCGAATGCGAAAAGAGTGTTCGTCAAACGGCTCGGTAGTGAGGGCGAGGATTCAACGGTGCTCACCTACACCGAAGTCGACCGGCAGACAGCAGAACTAGCGCAACACCTGCGACAGGGTCTCGGTCTCGTCGCAGAGACCAGAGTGGGCCTCGTCGCGAAGAACTCGGAGTATTGGGTGATCGGTGACCTCGCACTTCTACGCGCGGGAATGGTCGAGGTTCCTGTGCCCCTTTCGTTTACAGCACAACAAGCGAGAAGTCTGCTAAGTCGGTGCGACTTCTGCCTCGTCGACCAGCAAGGCCGCGAGAGTATGAACCAGTGGGGACTCGGAGACGAGGTTCCCCTGATCGAAATCAGCACCGCAGCTGCAAGAGTGGAGCCGTCGGGCCTCCCTACTCTGTCCGCCGATGACCTGGAAGACCCAGTCGGCGTCGTGGCCAAAGTCATCCACACCTCAGGCACGACAGGAGCACCGAAAGGTGTCCAAGTAAGCGGACGGGGCTTGTCCGAGGTCGTGCACTCCATCGACGAACTTGCAGCGGAGGGGGCATTTCAAGACTATCTGTCCACGGTGCCACTGAGCCTGCTCATCGAGCAGATCCTAGCGATCTACCTGCCTCTCGTTCGCGGAGGAACTGTCACATTTCTCGCCGAGGGCACGGCCGAACTGGGAATGCCCGGCGCCGAACCAGGAACCGTCCTCGACACATTCCTCGACTCGGACAGCAACACGGCGTTCCTGCCGCCGGTGTTGGTTGACTTGCTCGATGAGCGGACCACACGCGATCCCGCCCTACTCTGCCGGGTGCGCGACAGAACGCTCCTGACCGGCGGGGCGCCGGTATCTACCGCCACCCTTCAGTCCCTGCACGACCACGGGATCGATGTCCTCGAGGGGTATGGACTCAGCGAGAACTCGTCCGTGGTCGCGTGGAACGCACCGGGGCGTACCAAGATCGGCACCGTCGGTCAACCACTGAGGCACTGCGAGGTCAAAACTGACGATTCAGGTGAGCTGCTAGTGCGCTCATCCTCATTGCTTGCCGGATACGAAGCGCTCGACCCCACGAGTTTGCCGGTCGACGAACAGGGCTGGCTCCATACCGGGGACCTCGCAGACATCGACAGTGACGGCTATGTCGTGATCCGTGGCCGCAGCCGGAACATGATCATTACCAGCATCGGTCGCAACGTTTCGCCGGAGTATGTCGAGTCCAACCTGCGAAGGATCCCCGGGGTCTCTGACGTCGTCGTCTTCGGCAATGATCTGCCCCGCGTCGTCGCGTTGGTCTTCGTCACCCCGGGATCTGACGTGACCGCATCCGATTTGGAGGGGTTCGCAACCGCGAATCTCTCCTACACCGATCAGCCCGAACGATTTCGGGTCATCCCCGACACCGAGAACGTTCGCGCCAACTACTTCACCGTGACCGGCAGACCGCGACGCGACGACATCTGGCGCGACCTGGCCGCAACGTGGCTGCAGCCCAGCGCAGCGACCTCCAACTAACCAACAGCTTCACTAGAAGGGAAGAACAATATGACCTCCGTCGAGCGTATCGCCGACTACGGACTCGAAATTTCCCCGCTCGGGGAAGGCACCGGAATCCTCATCGAGCCGGTCGATCGCGACACCAGCCTGCTTCGCCTGCTGGACTACGACCTACTCACCACCCTCAGTGAAGCAGGACACATTCTGGCACGCGGATTCATAAGTGACATAGAGACTTTCAACCAACTGGTCGGACATCACAGTGGCAAGCTGAGCCTTGATCCGGCCCGTGAGTTCGAAGGGAAGGTGGCACAGAAGGTCGATTCGGGCACCGGCGAGATCGGGCTACATCTTGAGAACGGCGCCACACCGTTCCTACCCGACCTCGTCTGGTTCCACTGCCTCCAAGCAGCCGAATCAGGATCCGAGACGACAGTCTGTGACGGCTTGCGTGTCTGGGACGAACTCTCCGACGATGCCAAATCCCAGTTCAAAGGACGGTCCTTGCGCTTCACGCGGACGGTACCCAGCGCCGCATGGCGACGATTCACGGCGTACTCGCTCGGAACTGGCATGGAACCCGATGCCGTGGACCTTGACGATCTGCGATCTCTGGTCACTTCAGACGGATCCACCACCATCGACTCCACCGATGACGACGCGATTACCTACACCTTCGACTCCCCAGCAGCGCGCACCCCGCGCGGAGGAGACCAGTTGGCATGGGCAAACAGTGTGTTTGGTCCCTCGTACAACTACGAATCACCCGTGATCTGCTTCGACACCGGCGAGCCGATTCCAGACGAGTTGCTCGACGAGTGCCGACGTGCCAGCGCCGTCGTCACCGAAGACATCGCCTGGCAGGACGGGGACACCGTGCTCATCGACAACACCCGCGTAATGCACGGTCGCCGTGCGATCACCGACCCGGCCCGACACATCGTCAACGCCCAGAGCTTCGTCGGCTAGTCAAACGACAGCCAAATCCGCTGGAGCCCACACTGAACAAGGACACAAATTGACAGTTCTCAAGCAGTATGCCCTCGCGTGGGAGTCGGTCTCGGCACCAGAGACGGACTTCCGGACAGCGGGGCACGGAAGCCCATCGCCGGACATGAAGCGACGGATGATCGCACAGCTTCGGAAGGTGCCACTCTCGAGCCGGGGTCTGCTGAGCCGGCCGTTGGCACGAGCTGTCACCGCTCTCGCGAACTACGCGCCGGGCCCACTCGATCTAAGCTACGTCTGCAACAGTGGGGACGAGGCTCTCGACTTCGGACTCAAGCTCTCACGTGGCCTAAACCCCGAACGTTCGGTCGTCGTCGGACTGTCTGGAGAGAATCACGGTGCACTCGTGCACGGCCGCTCCATCATGGCGGGCCGTCCATTGTGGGCGGGGCAGGCACTCATGCCTCGGACGGTGCCCGGCCACCAAGCGGCCGACCTTCTCGGCCTCATCGACGACACAGTGGCCGCCGTGGTCATTTCGCCGGTAGGGCCCGAAAGACCCCTCGCTGCGTTGGACGACCAGTGGTGGCGTGCACTCCGCCAGAAGTGTTGGTCTGCAGGAACTCTTCTGGTCGGAGACGAACGGGCTAGTGGGCCAGCCCGCTTGGGTCACCCATACGGGTTCAGTGCGCTGGGGATCACCCCTGACATCATGGTTCTCGGCAGTCAGCTTAGCGCGGGCCTCGTACCGGTTGGCGCAGCGGTGACCAGCTACGAGCTGTATCGGAAAGTCTTCGGTCACAGAAACGGCACCGTGCACGGCTCCACATTCGGGGCCAACCCAATGGCGTCGACTGCGATTGCAGCCGTGCTCGAACCCGACAGTATCGCAGCCCTGACGGATTGGTGTGCAGAGCGGGGGGCACGATGGTTGCAGTGTTGGGAACCGTTGTTGGACAACGACCTCGTTGCCATGGTCTCAGTGGACGGGCTCCACGCCTCGGTGACGTTCACGACACCAATCGCAACGCTGGCAGCGAAACGTCTCCTCGAGGAACAGTCACTCTACCCGGGGCATCCGGCGGCAGGGCGAACCCTCACTTTTGCGCCACCTCTGACAATCGACGACGACGACTTTGACGTCGCCATACAGGTTGCAGCGGAAACGATTATGGGGCTAGATGTCTCGCAGATCGAGGAGAGGAAACTGTGACTGCTACGTCTGAAGTGGAACGCCAGGAAATTCTCCACACGCTTGGTCGACATTGGAATCCGTCGCTGACAACCATGCTCGCTTCGGTAAACAGGCCGATCGAATCGCATGCCGCCGGCCACTACGTCCACGGCGAAGACGGGAGCAAATATCTGGATTGGGCCGGAAGCTACGGGGTGTTTCTCGTCGGTCACCGCAACTCCGCGGTCTCGGCACAAGTGATCGACGCTTTCGATGCTGAACCGATCCTCCCAGGAGTTCGACATTCTGCTGAGACCCAGCTCATGGACGCGCTCGTCCGGCACGTTCTTCCATCGCAGCTGACCGAAATGCGGTTCGGGTACTCGGGCGCACATATCGCAGAGCTCGCGTTGCAGCTGGTGATGCAGGCGCAGCCTCAGCGCGACAAGATTGTTGTCGTTGCCGGGGGCTACCACGGGAAGACCTTGGGCGCGGTCTCGCTGCTGGGTGGAGCCCATCGCGCGCCCTTCGCCGATCCGGGTTCCAACGTCGTGACGGTGCCGCCTGGCGACGCAGATGCGTTCGCCGCAGCGGTAGCTCGCCGTGATGTTGCGGCGGCGTTCATCGAGCCCGTGCTCGGCGGGGGAAACCTCCGAGTGCCTCCCTCCGGGTGGCTGACGCGTGTGGCCGAGGCCTGTTCGGAGACGGGGACCTTGCTCGTCGCCGACGAAATCCAAACTGGGTTCGGTCGGACAGGCGCAATGCTCGCGAGTGACCACGAGGGCGTCACTCCCGATGTCCTCCTGCTATCCAAAGCGCTCACCGGCGGCCACGTTCCTGTCGCGGTCCTGGCCACGACCAGTGAGCTCATTGCGCGGGTCCAGTCGGACACCTCAATCGAGGCAGAACACGTCGAGGACGAGCACCTGTTGTACCCGGCTTCGGCGGCCGCAGGAACCGCGGCTATCGAGGCTGTGGTCAACGGTGGATTGGTCGAGCGTGCCCGGGAGCTCGGATTGATTCTGTGCGAAGGGCTCTCAGACATTGCTGCGCGGCACCCCAAGCACGTGGTCGACGCGCCGGGCATCGGGATGATGGCGGGCCTGCGGATGCGCAATCCTGCAGCCGAATCACTATTGGCCATGCAGATGGGGCAGAGGGGAATTCACCTCGGACACTCTCTCAACGAGGAGCTCCAGACCCCGGTCCTGCGGTTCTATCCGCCGCTCACTGTGCTACCTGAGCACATCGAGCAGGTCCTCGAAGCGGCCGAGGAATCGCTGACGTGGCTCGATCGGCGGCCACGTGTTCTGCTGAACGGAATCACGGGACTCCTGCGCCGGCAGCGTCGGATCCCACGCCCGATTGTGATGAGCTTGAACCACTCACCGCTCACTGTTACTTGGGAGTGATGTAGGAAGCGTCAGAAGCGTTCGGCCGGGGGCGGAAAGCTCCCGGCCGAACGCGTTGTCTGAGTGGCAGTTCCAAGGCCGGATGTGCATTGATCGGCATGATGCTGGACGCTCATCACTTGTCGAACAGTTTACTACTCGCTATCGGACAGGCCGTGAGAGCTGACGACGTTACGGTGGGGGAACGGCTGTAGGGGTGGCCGACCCGTGGCTGCGAACTCGGCCCAGATTCCGCGCACCAGAGTCCGTGTTCGCGTCAACTCTTCATCGTTCCAATTTTGCAGCAGTGGCGCGGTACGCGAATGCGCGTGGCCGAGGATGAAGGGAATATCGACGCAGTGTGGGGACCCCATCCCACGCAGAGCGCCACGGGTGCTGAGATCGAACTGAAGAAAGTATCCAGGCGTCGCAGCAGACTCGAATTGGCGAAGATAGTCGTGCGCAGGATCGGTGAACATTGACGAGGTGAACGCCGCACTCGTCGGAGACGGACTGTCAGTTCCTGCTTCTGTCTGACCAGGGTTCTTCGCCCTCGGGTCGAACCAGAGAGACGACTCATCGACAGTAGTTGTGACCAGGACAGGAATGGATGCTGGTGGTCTGGGCAGATTCGTGTCGGGTACGAGGTCACCGTCGAGCGTCAATCGCAGCGGCGGATTCAGAAGACCTGCCTGTGCCGATTGACGCACCACACGCGCCTGTTCTTCCATGACGCCGGACAGAGCAAGCGGCTGTAGTTCCTCGAATCGCACGCCACTGCTGTCGAGCTCACTCTCCGCAACTGGGGCCATCCCGAACGGGGCGCTTTGCAAGATCGCGGCGTGGGTGTATTCGGCCAGCTCCTCGCGGGGAAGCAGGTGTGCGAGAAGCTGCGCTCCCGCCGATTGCCCGATCGTGCACACCCTGGAGGGATCGCCGCCGAAGGCAGTGATGTTCGCGTTGATCCATCGCAGCCCCTGCAAGACGTCCCACGCACCTGCATTCAGAAGGGGAGCTGACTCTGGTGTATCGGCTGTGAAGTGAGGAAAACCCAGTACGCCGAGCCGGTACCCCATGAGCACGACGATGACATTGTGCTCGCGTGCGAACTCAGCGCCGTCGTAACGGGGAAGGTAGGGCGACCCCGACAGGAAGCTCCCGCCGTGAATCCAGACGATCACAGGTAAGGAATCACCCTCTGTTCCCGGAGTCCAGATCGATAGGTGTAGGCAGTCCTCATCGAACGAGTCTGGCGGGGGGTCGCCGAATATCTCAGCAAACGGCGACGGCAGCTGAGGTGCGGAACCGCGCGGCCGCGTGGCGTCACGCTGCCCGCCCCATGGCTCGACGGGCTGCGGTGCCGCAAAGCGGTTGGCGCCCGCGGTTGACGCCCCGTAAGGCACGCCGTGGAACGTGGCCACCCCCTCACTGCGGATTCCGAGAAGGTGCCCTTCGCGGACGGTGACGCTCTGGTGCTCCATCAGTTCGCTTCCGCGTCATCGCTGTTGTCGATGGCTGCAATCGACATGGCAACTACCTCGTAGGCCGCCCGCCGGGCTGCGGCCACGTCACGAGACGCAATCGCCTCGACGATCGCGGCATGGGAGTCGTGCCCGCACGAGGGGACCGTGGTGTCCGAATGCACCAGATGCAGGCCGTCGCGAAGCCGACCGACGAAGTACCTGTACGTCTCATACAGCAACGCGTTCCCTGAAATGTGCGCAATCTCCATGTGAAAATCGGAGTCGTCTGCAGCGAACTGCTGCGGGTCGGATCGATCCGACTCGGACTTGTCACGCTGGTCCAGTAGGGCGCGCAGCCGTATCAGATCGTCTTCGGTGTGCCGAGCGGCTGCCAGACCCGCTGCCTGGACGTCGTAGGCCATCTGAACCTCGAAGATCTCGGCAACACCGGCGTGATCGAGACCCTCCAACATCGCGGCAGGGCTGTGCGTGGTCCGCACATAGGTGCCGGAACCGTGCACGGGATCGAGCATGCCCAGTCGCGCCAGGCCGCGAATTGCCTCCCTTACAACGGTGCGGGAGACATTCATTTGATTCGACAGCGCAACCTCGCCGGGAAGCTTGCTGCCAACCGGCCATTCGCCGCCGGTGAGCTGCTCGATCATCTGTGCTGTGACCAGGTCCAATGTCGTCGGAGACGACTCGATGGCTTTCAGTGCCATGAAGGGGCCTTTCAGTTCGCGGGATGGTGCCGTCGGGAGGTCATACTACATCGCGTCAGACGTAAGTCGCCAGACGTCCGACAACTTGCTACGGTGGTGCCGTCAACCTGAAACGATCGACATCCGAAGGGAATCGACACGATGTCTGAAACTGCTGCCGATCAGCCGGAAACCGGGAGCTGGAAAGAACTACTAGGACCGCGCCATCGCGGCGTGATCACCGTCCTCGCCGGCGGAGTCGCCCTCTACGCGACCAACGTCTTTCTCACCACCAGCTTGTTACCCTCGGCCATCGAAGACATCGGCGGCGAAGAGCTGTACGCCTGGGCCACAACCGTGTTCCTTCTCGGCTCGGTCATTACGTCCGTGCTCGTCAGCCGCTTCCTCGCTGCGGTCGGCCCCACAGCGGCGTACCTGTCGGCGCTCGGGGCCTTCGCCGCGGGATCGGTGATCTGTGCCGTGGCACCGACCATGTCGATCATGTTGGGCGGCCGCGCGGTGCAAGGTCTCGGTGGCGGCCTGCTCGCCGGACTGGGCTACGCGTTGATTCGATCGACCCTGCCGTCGGCATTGTGGGCCCGTGGCACTGCTCTGATCTCGGCGATGTGGGGCGTGGGAACCTTTCTCGGCCCTACCCTCGGTGGCGCGATGGCCGAGTACACGAACTGGCGCCTTGCCTTCGCGATCCTCATCGCGGTCTCGATCGGCGTGGCCCTCACGGTGCCGCGAGCACTGAGTGCCGCTACCACCGAACGCGGTGAACGCGAAGCTTTCCCCGCAACGTCGCTAGTGCTGATCGTGGCTGCCGCCATGTCGATCAGTGTGGCGGGTCTGCTGTCCTCGCACGCCGCGACGTTGGGCACGGTCGCCTTCGGAATCGCGCTGCTTGTCGTGTTTTACCTGCACGAACGCCGAGGTGGCGCGACGGTTCTGCCAGCCGCCACATTCGCCCCGGGCTCCACATTGCGATGGATATACCTCACCATCGCGATCCTTGCGATCGCCTCGACCACCGAAACCTTCGTGCCGCTGTTCGGCCAGCGACTGGGCGGGCTTGCACCCCTTGCCGCAGGGTTCCTCGGTGCCGCTCTGGCTGCGGGCTGGACGCTTGGTGAGATACCCAGCGCGAGTGCATCACGACCGGCGACAACGCGCCTCATCGTCCTGGTCTCACCCCTCGTCATCGCGGCGGGATTGGCGGCCACCGCACTGTTGCAGACGGAGTCGGCGAGCGGCATTCGCGTTCTGCTGTGGGCCGTGACCCTGTTGGTGCTCGGTGCCGGAATCGGAATCGCCTGGCCACATCTGGCGTCCGGAGCGATGCACAGCGTCACCGATCCGACTGAGGGCGATAAGGCGTCTGCGGCGATCAACATCGTCCAACTCGTGGCCAACGCCTTCGGCGCCGCACTGGCAGGCGTACTGGTAAACCTCGCCGATACGGATCTCGGCTCGGCACGCCTGCTCTACGGCGGGTTCGCGATGCTGGTTCTGGTCGTCGGGAGTGCGAGCGCAGTTCTCAGCCAGCGGAAGATTGCGTCAGCCGAATCGAGTACCCGCTCCGAATCGGTGACCGCGTGAGCACGGATAGGCGTCAAGACAGGCGATGCACATTCCGCCCAAATGCTGTGACCTTCGCCGACACGATCTGGCGTGGGCTGCTGCATGCACAGTCGTGAACCCGGGATCATTTGCCACTGCGGGTTCGATAACAATGAGTCGGCTGTCTGTAGAGAGTTTGCGTGGGAGCCCTTCTGTCTGCAGGCAGACGCCGATTTTCTTGATCAAACCAGAGTCGCTCGATGCATCGAATCCGAATCCATTGTCACTATCCACGAATTGGTGGGGAGGCCATCAGCCGTGGATGGCTTGTCTTCTGCATGCACGCCTTGGTAGCAAACGTATCGGTGATCTTCTGGCACCGATGATGCGTGACAACTGTCAGATTCCTCCTCTAGGAGACCGGATTGGGTCCGGCGCGCCAGTGCAGTTCCACGCACGGTCTGCCGGACGTGTACCGCGTCGGAATGATCAGAAGCAGGTTGAATGGTGGCGCAGCCACCCCGCAGCGCAGCGTTGCGGGATGGCTGCTGTACGTCGACTGATCTACAGCTCGCCGGCGAGTGGGCGTCGTATCGTTACTGGACTATTCGCGCGTGGACAGGTGGGGGAGTAATGCTCGGATTTGCGGTGGTGGGCCGGTCTGAGGGTGGGCATGAGACTGCGGTGTGGTTGACGTCGCGTGAGGGTGCACAGGTACGTCACACGAACGCGGTCGTGCTCCAGAACGATGACGATAGGTATAGCGCTCGGGTGCGGGCGTTGATCACGAATCGCGTGGTGGTTTTGACTGACGGGACCGTGCCTCTGGCTGACTTAGGGAGCGCGCTGGATGTGAGTGAGTTCGGTGACTTCATCTCAGAGACCTCCGACTGGCAGCAACAGATTGTGCACGCGATCGTTGAGTACAGGCGCCGGAACAAAAAGAAGTTGGTTCGCCCTGTCTTCCCGGATGTCCCGGTGTTGGGTCTGCCGGTGGCCGACGAGCCGCAATACCGTGCGCTGGCGGTGGCGAATTATGTCCGCGGTATGTGGGCGGGCTGGTTGGCAGCTGAGGAGCAGCGTCGGCGGCGGACGGTGGACTCACGCACCGGTGAGCCCTCGCTGATTCTGCCGGAGGAGATGAGGAGCCCGATACTCGCGGAGTTGCCACCGAAGTTCGCAGCCCGGGTGTTGCCGGTTCGGGCGGCGTGATGCTCGACTACGTAGCTGTGGACTTCGAAGCAGCGAACTCATATAGAGGCTCGCCATGCTCGATTGGTTTGGTGCGGGTTCGCGGCGGTGTTCCTGTGGCAGAGCGTCATTGGTTTATGCGTCCGCCTGAGCGAGTGGACCACTTTTCGGGGTTCAACGTGTCCTTGCACGGGATCACCGCCCAGCGGGTGGCAGGTGAGCCGAGGTGGAGAGATTTGCTGCCGCGGATCGTCGATTTCATCGGTGACGATGTCGTGGTCGCACACAATGCGGGTTTCGACGTCGGTGTGATCCGGTATGCGTGTGCGGCGGACAATATCGAGTGGCCCGAGCTTCGGTTTCTGTGCACGCTGGTGACCGCTCGTCGGGCATTGGCATTGCCGACGTATCGGCTGCCGTATGTGGTTGAGCATTTCGGCGGTGCGCCGGTGGATCATCACGATGCGCTCGCAGATGCGCATGCAGTGGTTGCGGTTGTGTGTGGCTTGGCGGCTGAGGCAGGCGCGAACACGCTCGACGAACTTGCCGAGTCGGTGGGCGTTCGTGTCGGCCGAATGACTGCCGGCTTGTACAGCGGCAGCGTGGCAGTCTCTGTTTCGGGAGAGTCCCGTCTCGTCCGCCCCGAGTTGAACCCCGACGCGGACGTCGACGGGTATCTGTTCGGGCGGGTGGTGGTGTTCACAGGCACGCTGATGTCGATGGCTCGACAGATCGCGTGGCAGGAGTGTGCGCGTGTCGGCGCGATCGCTGCAGAGGCGACGACGAAGAAGACTCAGGTGCTGGTGGTAGGTGACATCAATCCGGCGGTGTTGCGGCCAGGGTCGAACGTCACCGGTAAAACTCGACGGGCCTTCGAGCTACAAGCAAAGGGCCAACCGATCGAGGTGATGACCGAGGACGACTTCCTGCGATGCCTGGAAGGAAAGCCGCTGGCCGGCCCAGACGCCCTGTTGGAAACCGTCGAAGGTGACCTGTCTTCGTTGCCGATAACTCCTCGCCTTCGCAAGGTGCCGTTGGATGAGAGGCCGAAACCGAAGCCGCCGAGGGCATTGCGGCGAGAACCTGTACCGACAACACAACTCTGCTCGAGCGCGGACTGCGCAAACACTGCCGCGTTCAGGACCAGGACCAAACCAACGTGGTGCGAGCACCACATCGTCGAGCAGCAGCTTAAGGGCGGGCTCAGAGCGTTGGAATCGTTCACCCGCGTCGATGACTGGCAATTGACCGAATGTTTGACCTGCACAGTCCAGGCCCACTACCGGTTCGAGTACACCCTGGACAAGAATGCAATCGGCGAGCCGACGTGCCGTGCCTGCCACTGGCGCGCATGGGCTGGCCACTCACGGGACATGCAAAGCGAATGGGCGTCAGCCGAGCCGGTCCCGGTGCCCTTCGAAGAGGCGAAAGCTCATGCCGAAGAACACGGCTACGAATACCTTGGGCCGCTGACAGCCCCGTCCTTCATCGACGACCCGCACCACACGCGATGTCGACGGTGCGGCCGGATCAGCGCCGAACGTCTCGGTGACATCTCGTTCGGGTGCTCGACTTGCAAGCCCCTATGAAGTGGGTGGGGTGAAGCTTTGGTGCGGCGATCTTCGCGCGCGCACGTTCGTTGGCGCGGGGACTCAGCCTTCTTACCTACTTGCCAGTGACTGTGGGCGCGATCAGGAGCTTGCGACAGCAACGCCCGGCTTCTGAATGGAGCCCCACTTCGTTCCAAATTTGCCGTCCATGAATCTCATCGGGCAGGTGCACTTCGCGGTTCACGAACGGTGTTGTCTCTGCCGCTGGGAAATTCGTGTGGTCCCACGAACGGTGCGTACGCTATGCCATCCTCAGGCGAAGTAGTCGCTCAAATGAACTGACCGGATTCGAACGACAGGGGTGGACGTGAATAGGAACGGGCAACGCTGGGGAGCCGCTCGTAGTGCGGTTATTGTCGGGACTGTGGCGGCGGCCTCGGTTGGAGCGACGATTGCAACGCAGCGGACTGGCCGCTTCAACTGCGAGGGTAGGTCAACAGGGTCGACGCAGGCGGAATTGAATTCGTCTGAGCGAGCGATTGCCGCGGGAGGTCAGTCTCCAGTCTTGCAGGTGGACGACGTGGAGTTCGATTCTGCGGTGCGAAATGCACGCGGGGTGATGTGGGGCGGTGTACTGCTGGTAGCAGTTATGTCCGTTGCGATCTGCGGGTTGCTCGCCGCATTGGTGGCGCTGTTCACGACCTCGGATACGGAACATGCTGGTGATGCCAGCTTTGCGGCGTGGCGAGCGAATCTCTCAGGACTGATTGATTCTCAAGTCGCCCTGGTCCTTAGCTCGGGTCTGGTCGCTGTCATCGTGACAGTGAATGTCGCCGTGTCGTTGGCGCGTCATGACGCAGGCACGCTGCACGAGGCGACGTTGACAGCTTTGTGGGCCAAGCTATTGTCCTTTCTCTCGTTGCTTGCCTCGGTGACCTGTGTGGTTTTCGCTGTAGTTTTGGCCGTTGGAGTTGGGACCGATGGCCACAAAGGCTCAGAGCTGGTGGCGGTGGTTGTGGCCGCACTCTTTAGTGTCGGTTTCGCTGCAACAGTTGTGGTGTCGGACCGGTCGGGTGCGGAGGGCCGTCGGTTGCTCATGGACGCGAGGCGGCAGCGTAAGCAGTTCGTCGCCCGTAGAGGGCGGTTTGTCGAGTGGCCGAACGCTCAGGGGTCGGCGACGTCGCGGGCCGCGGGATACACGGCAGTCGAGACGGATACCCAGGATCGCTCGGATGACGGCGCGCTGCTTTGGCGCGCCCTTGGCTCCGCTGCTGCCGCTTTCGTGCTCGCGCTCGTGGCGACACTGGTGCTCGTCTCAGCCTTTGTTGGCAGCGTTGCGATTCCGTGGGGGTTCGTTGTCGTACAGGCGACTATCGTTCTGAGTGCCCAGATATTTGTCTGGTACACGGTTCTCCTGCGCTGGACGTCGTACTCCAAGCAGGACGAGGAGCGGACAAAGCTCCCCAAAATATTGCTCTCGTCCATGGGCGTGTATTTGGTAGCTATGACGGCAATGTGTTGTGTGGTTATGGGCGGCTCTGCGATTGGCGTGATCGCAGCTTCGTCGGTGGCATTTTGTGCACCACCGGTGATCATGCTTGTCTTAGCGTGGGCAGGCGGTAAACGGGCACGAAGTGCCGGGTGTCGACGGTTGGGTTGGTTTGCGAGTGGTCTATGGGGTGGCATCGATTCCTTCCTCGCGTCGCGTATATCGGCCTTGGGTGCACGCATAGAGGCTCTGGAGAACCAGCAAGTCACTCAGTCTCAGTTTCCGGGCACTTACGTCCAGCGAAATGTGCTTCGTGACAAGGTCTCTGGGTAGCATTTGCTGGTGCTGCTGTCGTTGATACGCGAGTGGCGGTCGGACTGAGTCGCCGTCGGCGGTCAATATCAGTTGTTGAGGTGGCGCCGAAGGTGTTCGGCGGTGTGGGTTTCGCTGCCTGTGATCATCTGTCTGGGGGTGCCTTCGTAGACGACTTGGCCGCCGTCGTGTCCGGCTTCTGGCCCGATGTCGATGATCCAGTCGGCGGCGGCGATGACGTCAAGATTGTGCTCTATGACTATGAGTGTCGCCCCGTTTGTGATGAGTCGGTCGAGCAGTTCGATAAGTCGGGCGATGTCGGCGATGTGGAGTCCTGTGGTGGGCTCGTCGAGGGCGATCGTGCGCCCCGGTGGCCGGGCCGAACTCGTCGAGCTCATGTTCGATCACGTCGCGGACGCGACCTACACGGCCTTCACGATCCCCGAAAACGCCGACTGGCGGCCGCGTCACGGCGATCGCAGAAGCGAACTGGGTGAGCTGCCAGGCCCATCCATGGATCACCGAGCTTGCCACGGGACGGGTCGTCCCCGGCCCCGGTGCATCGACCAAGTATGAGGCCGAGCTACGTGCCCTCGACGGGATCGGATTGACCGACATCGACATGGACCACACCCTGACCGCGCTGCTATCCCTCGTGCACGGGACCGCCCGGGAGGCACTTGCGAACAAAGACTCTCGCCAGCTCGGCGAAGACCATGACGCCGACTGGTGGTCGCACATCGAACCCGCCCTCACCGCAGCCATCGGCGACCCAGACCGATTCCCAACCGCGACACGCGTATCCCGCGCTCTCGGGGAGGAGACCGGCAAGGCCAACGACCCTGAAGGCGCCTACCGGCGAGGTGTGGGATTGCTTCTTGACGGCGTCGCCCAACAGATCGCGAGATCGGGGTCCTGAGGCCAAGCTTCGCTTCATGTTCGGGCACGCTGACTTCGCTGGAGCGATCGTTCCCGCGCCGCTGCTCGGGTGTGGCGTGAATTGGGCGAGCCGGAATGTTGACGAGTTCTTGGGCGACCTGCGCGGTACAGCGAAAACCAATGCGCTCGTGCGTGATGCAGTAGAGTCGCTGTAGGAGAACATCTCTCAGGTCTCCGGTGTCTCCAACGGTCGTGATTCGATCGTGGGGAGTGGAGCGACCGCCACTTTCGATTCTAGTAAGTCGTAAACTCTGTTTTCCATCCGTGTCAGTTGCGTCAGGGAGGGGACAACCTGGTGCGGCCGAATGTCTGCTTTTGATGCCTCGTTCGCGTAGGTTGCTGCCCCGACGATGGCGCGATACTCGCGGCCGCAGAGCTGTTGCGTCTGAACTGGTTCGGCTATTGAGCAAATCTCAAGTGCTCGCGAGACCATCTGAAGCTTGAGCGTCAAAACGCCGAGTTCGGCTCGAACTAAACCTGTTTCGAGCGACGACGTGTGGTGGCACTCCTCGAATGACAATGCAGCTTCGTTGAGTGCCAGCCATACCATGGATTGAGCGGCGAGATCAGGTGCCTCGATTGTCATTCGTGATTCGAAGAGAACGGGGAGGAAGACGGCCGACGGCATTTCCTTGAAGTTGCATCTGGCTGTCCACCACGTCTGGACCATTGCGACGAGTAAGCTGCGGCCGGCAACCATGGCGGGACCGTGAATCGTCGGAATATCGACTTTGATGCGTTCGACGTCATCGATCGCAAGAATTGCCTCCATCATTGCCTGTGCACACGGATTGATCTTGTAAAATGAGAGATCCGAGAGTTGGACTGTCAGTTCTCCGCGTTCCAGTTCCCATTCGCGGACGTGGAGGCCGTTTGTGGCGAATCGTGTTAGCGCGCTGTCGATCTGCAGGAGCGTGGACGATTCACGATCGCTGGCCTGTTGCTGGGCGTTCACGAGTTGGGGGTTGTCGGCGCAGGCCATAGCCCAGCCAAGTTCAGCGCCGGCCATGAGACCGTGCCCGCGAATAGCTAGCTGCCACAGCACGTCTGGGTCCAGTTCGGTGTCATTGCTCAGTAGCTTGAGTCTCTGCGAGTCCCAGTGGTAGTCCTCGTGCGCTGCTGCGTTTCGAAGCGCGGGCACGATGCAGGACGCGAATGCCACTGCGAGTGAATCGTTGGTGGCGCGTAGGCGGTCTACTAGTTGTGACAGCATCGGTGGGGCGCCTGATGCGTCGGTCATTAAGCGCACCAATGTCCAACACCAGGGCTTCATTTGACCTTCGGTCATCCGTCGGTACAGGTCAAGGCGGATCATGGCGCGAAGGTTCTGCTTTGTTGTTGTCTCGAATTTGCTGTTGGCCTCGCGGATCATGAGCCAGTTGGCGTAGCTTTCTTCGACGTTGTCCAACAGCGCACGTAGTGCGCTCGCGGTATTGTCCGGATTCGTCGCGAAGCGGTCGCCCAGCAGCACTCGGGTGTGTTGCGCTGCCCATATGGTTTCGGCGGGATTCGCGGACTCCAGTAGTACCTGGGTGAACTGAAGAGCTTTGATTCTGTCGAGGTTCGTGGCGTCCAGTGGGCCGTAGAGGCGGTCGATCCGAAATTGAAGGTCGTCGAGTCGATTGTGGAACTGTGCGACCAGTAGTGGAACTGTGAATGTGTCATTGGCGTCGCGGAGGGCGGAGCCTTCCACGCCGAAGACGGACATCCATGGGTCAAAGTGGTCGCGTTCACCGACTGATTGTGCATTGGTCGAGGCATTGGTCAAGATAGCTTCGAAGGCTTCGGCAATGCAGTTTGGCGGATTCTGATGCGCTGGTTGGAGCATGCCGTCAATCAGAAGGGCAAGCCATCGGTCTGCCGCCTTATCAAGTAGTTCATGAAGTTGGATGGCGTAGATGCTCTTGGGGTGATCGAGCATGCACCCCGCGCGAATCCGCCCACTCATCTCTGACAGGAGTGCGACGGCCTCAGTGGACGCGGCTCGCAAGACCCCGAACTGGCCATCGGAAGCCGCAATACGTACGACGTTGGACACGTTGGCGAATGCGTCAGGGACGGACGCGAACTGGTGCACAAACGCATCCCACTGATTGTCACCAACTGGTACCGAAGGGGTCGGAAGCTCGCGCCGGTCCTTCAAGTAGTGCGCAAGTTCGGCTGCGGCTCGACTGCGAACCTCGGGCGTGATCGGCACAAAATCATTCTTGCACCGTGAAGCTACGTCGACGTCCGTTGGGGGCTGTTCGCAACCGATTCGGTGACATCTCCATCGGATGGTCGACCTGAACCCCCGTTGAGGTAGACGCAGTCCGTGCGGTGCCGTGAGAACGTCCCGACGATTACGACGTAGTTGCGAGTGCTCGCACCGGGCCACCACCTGGATGCCGGCGCCAATGCGAGAGCTGTGAAGTCAAGCAAAATCCAGGTTGACTCCGATTTCGCGCGTCGAACGGGAAAAGTGTTCTGCCAGAATAGCTTCGGATTCTGGGCCTCAAGCGGACTCGCACTCTTCGGCAGCAACGGTGACAAGGAGTGGCGGAAAGGCAGTGAAACCACGACTTGCCAATCGTGCAGCTAGGCCAGCGAGGCCAGCGGCGATTGCCATCCAAAGTATTTGCTGCTCTGGCGTGACACTGAGACTCTGCAAAGCAGATTTCGCGATTGCAGTGACAGACACGACACCAACCGGAATTACCACGGAGACGAAGAGTGAGTAGAACGTATCCTCCCAGAACCGCGAGAAACGTTCACGGTCTGCATCGGACTCCAGTCGACTCTTGAATCCATCACTAGCCTGCTTCAGCCACGTCGGGGGCCAACGATTTGGCGACGGGCCCTTCGCATCAGCAGTCGCCACTTGAATCCAAACGACGCAGCGACGGCCCATAAGACCCAGATTGAGGAGGGCAAGCAAAATGAATACGAGCAGTATCAACAGGCTGTTCGCAGCTGGGAAGGCGTCCACGATCGCGATCCACAATGCGGAGACGGCCACAGTGCATCCCCACCCCGTTGATGCCCACCAGTCCCGACGCTTGTACCGGTTCACGTCAGCTTCTGGCAGCGTTACCTCCCAAGTTGCCGCAGGGTCCCCACTGTTTCGCCATCTGTATGTGCTCCGCGCGAAACTTTGGCTCATGAACGACAGCATCGCGTAGTACCCCCTAGGTAGGCTGAAACAAGGGCAATCGATACCGTGCTCAGTCGCCGCTTGAGACTAAGTGCCGCTCAGAATCACTGCCGAGGTATGAGTATCGGCGGAAGTCGGGCTAGGTCAGATAGTGCTTGCGACCGTGTAGAGATGATGGGCAATCTGAAACTGCTTGTTCTTGGGCAAACTGGTGGAGTACCCAGTTGTTAGTAGTTTGTCATATGAATCGACTCCCGGCGAGTTTTCGTATTTTGTTGGCGCCGCGGTCTTTTCGTCGTCGAGTTTCTTTGCGACCTCAAGGATCTTACTGCCAGAAGTGCTCGCTGCGTGGGGTGGGTCGATTGATTGGAGGTGCTGAACCCACAGCGACTTGTTCGTGTGTTGGTATGTCATATGTGCAACGACGACGCGTGGTTGTCGTCCGCCTGCCCTCGGTGGTTCGGGTGGGAGGACTGTGAAATCCGATAGGCCCGGCCAGCCATCGGCCTTGAAGCTGAGATGATCGCTCGTGAACCACTCAGCCCCCGAATATTCGGCGTTCGTCGGCTTGGTGACGAAGGAATCTTTCACACACTTTCGCAGTGGCTCGCATAGTCATCCAACTGCGATTTCAGTCTGGCGAAGTCATCCAGATCAGTCTTGATTTCATACGCCGTCGTCGTGCCGTTGACCACTACTATGTCGGCTATCGAATTGCCCATCGGCTGTTCCACGAGAGCATTCGCCGTGGTGGGTCGATGACGACCGAAGATGAGTTTCGATACCACGGAGTTCTTGTAGATGTACTCGGACCGGTACGACGCCGACAGGACCTGGTACGCGGCCTCAAAGGCGTCGCCTAACGACGTGTTGGCGTCGACCGACCGAGCAAGATGATCGAGCGGCGGAAGCTCTGGCAATCGTCCGCTTCGAGCCAGCTGCCGAATCATCGCGGTGGAGAAGGCGGAGGCGAGGAGGCGTGGAGTTGTCTCCGCCAGGGTGCTCACCGGAGGTGAGGCAAGTCCAGTCGTCATCTCAACCCCAAAGGTAGTACCTGGTACGTCGCTGTGACGATAGCGCCAATTGAAGCTGTGCTTGCGCGACCCCACGCAAAGCCAGCTGACGGGTGGTGGGAGCCCGTCCCATAAGGCCGGGTACTTTGCGGTCGACCAGCGGTTAGGGGCCGTTCGCGTTCCCAATTTCGCCGATCGCGTTCCACTGCGCACTCTGGCAGCGCTCTGAACTGGTGCAATAGTATTTTCATCAGGTCCCCGAGGGCGGGGTTTGCGCCAGGTGAGTGTATCGGCAGGGCGGCCCACCGCGCACATTGTGGGTTGCGTCGTCGTGGTTTGGATCATTGGATCTGCTTCTGCGCACTGATTGCGGATCCCATCCAACGCCGGAGGTAGCGCCGCAGTTCGTCGTCGGTGCGCGGTGGGTTGCCCGGTGAGAGGAAGAAAGACTGCATCGTCCGCAGAATGTATTCGACGAGCTCTGCCAGTGACGTCTCGTCGTACCCGTACTGCTCCCAGTCGACGTCGAAGCGTTTGATCATCGTCATGCCGAACGTCTGGGCCTCCGATGAGGTCAGCCCGTCCGGATGGGCGCTCGAGTAGGTGCCGGTGAGCAGAATGCCCAGGTGTGGGGTGCGGCGGACCTCCGCCAGCGTGTAGACGACGCCTTCGGTCATCGACTCCACCGGATCGGTCAGACCGTGTACCCGCTCCGCGAGGCGGTCGAGAAATCCGTCGACAGAGGCGATGGCGGCAGCGCGCATGAGTGAGTCGGCAGTGGGGAAGTACCGGTACACCGTCTGGCGAATGACCCCGAGAGTCTCGGCGACATCGGCGATGCTGATGGCCGAGCCGGTTTCTGCGATGAGATCGACTGCGGCAGAAACGATTCGACGCGAAGCTTCTTCGTCGCTCCCTGGTGGACTCCCACCCCAACCGCGCCTGCGTGCCACGTCGAGACGTTAACACAGGAGCATCGCTTACTCGCTGGACCAGCGGAAACGTTGAGCTTCCGAAGTAATCATACAAACCATTGCCATTATGTATGGTTGCTGTCACTATGGCTGCGGTGACCCGATCCGGCGTCACACGAAATGCCGACTCCGGGAAGACGAGGTATCACGCAGTGACCGACCTACAGATTCGAAAGATGCGTTTCGCGTTTGCCGACTACGACGTCCCGTTCTTGTGGAACGAGGAGAACCCAGCGTTCTCGAGCATGGCCAACGCGGTGTCGTTTCTCGCGATCGGCTTCGAGAAGATGATCGTGAACCTCATTCGCGAGGCCATGCCCTTGATCGCCGATCCTGCGGTCGCAGAGGAGGCCGACGCCTTCGTGCGCCAGGAGGGTCAGCACTCGACAGCGCACCGGCAACACGCGAAGGGGCTGATCAAGGCGTACCCGCAGCTCCAGGAGACGCTCGATGAAGTGATCGGCGCATTCGACAAGCTCACGGCGGAAACGTCGGTCGAGTACCGACTCGCCTACACCGCTGATCTGGAAGCCACGTTCACCCCCGTCTTCAAGCTGATGCTCGACAATGACTCGAGTCTGTTCCGTCCGGGAGACGATCGCGTTGCGTCACTGTTCATCTGGCACTTCGTCGAGGAAGTGGAGCACCGGAGCTCCGCGCTCATCATCTTCGATTCGGTTGTGGGCAGCGACTTCTACCGGATGCGGGTGGCGCCGTCGATCTTCCGTCACGTTCTGTACGTGATCAGGCTGGCATGTGAAGGATTCAACAAGTACGTACCGCTGGAGGAACGGAAGATCGACGCACTCTCGATGTTCGCTTCGTACCGGCGTAAGCAGAACCTGAAGAGCCGGTTGCCTTTTCTGCACGCCGAGTACAACGGCACGATGCCCCGCGCATTCGACGATCTTCCACTCGGCGAGCAACTTGTCGCCCTTGCCGGCGTCGTTCGGAGCCAGCTACCCAAACACAATCCGGATCACGAGAAGCTCCCCGCGTTGGCGGATGTGTGGTTCTCGAGGTACGAGGCCGGCTACGACGTCACCCGCTGGTACACCGCCGACACCGTCACGTCGTAGGGGAGCGAATCGATGACCGAGCTCTGCTCACCCACCTTCGATCAACTTGCCACGGCGCTGGGGTTCTCGTGTCGAGAGGCCGGCGGGTTGGTGGAGTTCCGTAACCCGTTGGCCTTGGAGAACTGGACCCTGCCGGTCCTCGAGCTGACCATCGTCGTGGGCTCGATACTGGCCCTCGTGTTCGCAGTGATCCGCCTGCGCAAGCATGGCGATCCGACCAACTTGGTTCTGTGGTTCGGCGCTACGGCCTATCTGTTCATCATCGAACCGCCACTGTATTTCCCGGCTGCGTTCGGAATCGAAGAACACGTCGACACGATGTTCGCGCACAACGTGTTCACCGTCGACTTCATGTGGGGTCGACTGCCGCTCTACATCATCGCCATCTATCCGCTGATGGCCACGATTGCATTCGAGATCGTCAAGATGCTGGGCGTGTTCCGTCGATACGGCGTGCTCGTCGGGGCAGTCTGCGCCGGATTCGTTCACCACGCGTTCTACGAGATCTTCGATCACCTCGGACCACAGCTTCGGTGGTGGGAGTGGTCGACGACCAATCCGATCAATCAACCGATGTTCGACTCGGTCCCGTTGCCGAGCGTCGTGGTGTTCGCGGCGTTGTGGCCGATGTCGTTGGCCTTCTGTGTCCAGTTCTTCGTCGGAAGACACGTCGATCAGGGGCGTCGTTTCTCCGGGATCGGGTTGGTGTGGCGCACAGTTGTCATCGGCCTCCTTGCCTCGCTGGGCACGTTCCTGTTGCCGATTCCAGCAACCGTCCTGGGGATGGGAAGCGACGCGATCCGAGGGATTCTCTATGCCACCGAACTTGCGGTGGTGGCGATCGTGGCCGTCATCGTTCTGTATCGACAGTGGAACAGGCTACGAGAAGGCACATTCGACGGCCCGGCCTACGACAACAGATTCGTGCGGACATACAGCATCGTCTATCTCTGCGTGATGGCACTGCTCTGGGTCGCGGCGTTGCCCGACTATTTCGGGGCGGTGGGCGGCGTGACGAGCAATGGCGATCCGATCGGAAATCTCTGGTACACGGTCGTATGTTTCGTCATTGCAGTGCTGTGTGTTCTCGCAACGTTCTCCGCGCGTCGATCGCGACAGTCCGATTCGGACGTAGTGATGTCAGGGCGCGCGTAGCCCCGACATCATGCGCAGCATGGTGTGGAGTGACTGTTCCTTCACCTGGGTGGATTCGGGGGCGGCTTGAGCGACGGCCAGCGCGGCCTCGGCAATGGTCGCGCAGCACAGGCGCGCGAGTAGTTCCACGTCTTGCCGTTCGATCAGGCCTGCATCCATCAGGTCGGTGAGTACGCGGGCCAGTACGTCTCCGGTGAACTGCTGGTCCAGGGCGCGCCATTGCGCCCAGCCGAACACGGTCGGTCCCTCTTCGAGGACGATGCGACGGAATCGGGTCTCGACGCAGGCATCGAGGAACAATTCGAGCGCCGTTGCAGCGGTTGCCCAATCGACGTTCTGAGGGCCGAGTCGGCGTTCGAGCTCTGCCATCGTCTCGGTCTCGACCTGCTCGAAAACGGCCTGGAACAGGGCCTTCTTGTCCGAGAAATGCCGGTACACAGCACCTTTGGTGAACCGCGCGGCGTTGGCGACGGCGTCGATCGAGGTCGAGGAGTAGCCCTGCGAGATGTAGAGGTCTTCGGCCGCGGCGAGGAGCGCTCGGCGGGTCTGTTCCACGTACTCGAAACGTTGGGGCTTGACTTCGGTCATGCGACCGACTGTACTTGAGATACTATCGGTATCACCAAGACTTGAAGTACTGGAGAGTCGCATGGTTTCAGATGTCACGGATGCACAGCGTGCCGCTGCCGTCGAGCGTTTCGCTACCGGCTGGCGTAACCCGCACGCCCACGCCTGGGACGACCTGCTCGCGCCGGATGTCGAGCTCGTCCAGCCACTCCTCCGAGCGGGCCGGGGGTTGGCGGTCTGGCATGACGAATTTGCGCGACTGATCGGTCTCATCCCCGACGTACGCGGCGAAGTACTCAGCTGGGCCGCTCGCGACGACGTGCTGTTCATTCACCTGGAGCTTCGTGGAACCGCCGGTGGCGGCCCGGTATCCGTCCAGGCGGTGGATCGACTGACGCTGAACGGCGACGGCCTGGTCTCCGAGCGCACGTCGTTCTTCGATCCGACGCCGCTGTCGGCCACGCTGGTGCGTCGGCCGCGAGCCTGGTTGCCGTGGTGGCGTTCGGGTCTGGGGCCACTGTTGGGTCGGCGGCGCTTCCTCGGCCGCCGGATTACGAAGGAGTCGAGATGACATCGACGCGAGAAGTCCAACTGTCGGACGGAATCATTCGGTACCGCGACAGCGGAGAAGGTTCGCCGGTCGTTTTCGTACACGGGGTGTTCGTGAATTCGAGCGTTTGGCGGAAGCTCGAGGAGCCGGTCGTCTCGGCAGGACTGAGATTTGTTGCGCCCGATCTGCCGTTGGGGGCTCACGAAATTGCCATGCGTCCAGGCGCCGACACGACACCCTCGGGTGTGGCGGCGTTGCTCGGCGAGTTCCTCGACGCACTCGATCTCCGCGACGTCACTCTGGTGGCCACCGACACGGGCGGCGCCATCGCGCAGCTTCTATTGGCAAGCGGGTGCGACCGGGTCGCCCGCGTTCTGTTCACGCCATGCGACTCGTTCGACAACTTCCTGCCGCGCTCGATCCGGATCGCGCAGTACGTTGCGCGCGTGCCGGCCCTGTTCACTCTCGGGTGCCAGGCGACGCGAAGTCGGCTGGTACGGCGGCTCGGCGTCGGTACGCTCGCCACACATGGAGTTCCCGACGACATTGCGGAGGCCTGGTTCCTCCCGTTGGTCACCCAGCCCGGTGTCCGTGACGACCTCAGGCGGTTTCTCGTCGGCATCGACTACCGCGACACCGTCGCGGCCGCCGAGCGATTGCGCCGATTCGACAAGCCAGTACTGCTGTTGTGGCCACGGAAGGCACCCTTCTTTCCTTTCGAGCACGCTGAGCGTTGGACCCGGATTCTCCCCGACGCGCGGTTGGTCGAAGTGGCCGACAGTTACACCCTCGTGTGCGAGGACAGACCGGAGGTTCTCGCTCGTGAGCTCGTGCAGTTCGTCGGAGCTCCAGACGGTGCTACCGAGCGGTGAACGTGGCACACCATGCCGTGGACGTGAGCGGTTAGCCTCGAGGTCATGGGATTCGCGTACGCCACGGTAGTGTCCACGCAGGTTTTGACACCTCACTTGATTCGGGTGGAATTCTCCGTTCCCGGACTCGATTCGGTGCCTTTGCCCGGACTCGCAGACGAAGCCGTTGCGATCTTCTTCGGCGCCGACGGCGCGCCGCCGCCGCCTTTGGAACTTCGAAACGGGGCATGGGGGTATTTCGACGTCGCCGAACCGCCTGAGGCGCGCAACTATTCGATCCGGAAGATCGAATCGGACTCGGTCCTGGTCGATTTCGTCGTCCACTCGAACGGCGTCGCCACGACGTGGGCGCAGAAAGCCGAGGTGGGAGACCAGGTGCTCTTCACCAGGGGACGTGGGTGGTACCGACCCCCGAACGATGTGCGCCATGTCGTTCTCGGTGCGGACCTGGCCGGGCTTCCGGCACTTGCGCGAATAGTCGAGGAGCTTCCGCCGTCCGTCACCGCCACAGTGCTTCTCGAGGTACCGACGGCCGACGAACTCGACTACCTCGAAACCCGGGACGGCGTCGAGGTGCTGAGCAGGATTGGAACGGGTAACGGGGAAGCCCCGAGCGCCCTTGCCGACCTGGCCGTGTCGGTCGACCTCGCATCCTCGACCGGGCAGTACCTGTGGTTGGCCTGCGAAGCCGCCGCGTGCCGGCGGATTCGGAAACTCGCTCGTAAGGATCGACAGTGGCCGCTCGACAGAGTGTCCGCCGTCGGATACTGGCGTGACGATTCCGAACGTTGGATGAAGAAGTTCGACGCGGTGGCCGACGAAATGCGCGCCGTGTACTCGGGCGCGCTTGCCGAAGGCGCGAGTGAGTCGGAGGCGTCGGAGCGGTTCGACGATGCCCTCGAGCGCGCCGAGCTCTGACATTTCCGGGAGATTCGCCTCTCGAGGTGGGGGCTGCGGGGGCGGTGGTGTGGTTCGGGACACTATTGCGTGCTTACACTGACTCGAGGAACCACGAATCGGACCGGGGAGGAGCGTGCCGTGTTCCCTTTGACGAATGCGCAACGCGGCCTCTGGGTCGCGCAGAAGCGTGATCCCGAAGTTCCTCTGGTGATCGGCAGGTACGTCGAGGTCTTCGACGACGTCGACGTGGGGGTGCTACGACGGGCCGCCGGGGCAGCCGCGATCGAATACGGTTCCGGAGCGCTGCGGATCGTCGAGGTGGATGGCGAACCGTTTCAGTTCGTGGACACCGACCTGGAACGATGTGTGGTCTTCGTCGACCTCACCGAAGAGCCGGACCCGGTAGGTGCCGCGCACCGGTGGATGAGGGCCGATTGCGCCGCGCCTGTCGCGATGACCGACAGTCAGCTCGTCACATCGGCACTGCTTCGTGTCGGTCCCGACCGCTACTTCTGGTACGTCCGTGCTCACCACGTTGCATTGGACGGTTACGGAGTCGTGGCGTTGGTGCGCCGTACCGCGCAGATCTACAACGCAGACATCGCAGGGCTCGCGGCTCCGAGAACGCGTGCTGCGGACCTGGAAGAGCTCGCAGATCTCGAAGACCGCTATCGATCGTCACCGAGGTTCGGTGACGATCGATCGTACTGGCGTAACCGTCTGTCGAATCTCAGCACTCAGGACGACCTGCGTGTCATGGCCACGGTCCCACTGCAGTGCACGGCAGAACTCAGTTCGGCTCATCGACGTGATCTCGAAGTTCTCGGCAGCGAGACCGGAGGCATGGCTTCGGTCGTGATCGCCGCCCTCGCCACGTTCTTCTCCCAGCGGTCCGGTCGTTCGGATGTGGTTCTGGGGCTGATGACTTCCGGTCGGACGAGTCGCGCCATGCGTGATGCCGCCGGCTCGGTCGACAACGTCGTTCCACTGTTGCTGGCCGATGTCACCGAGAGTTCGGCGGCCGAGCGTATCGACATGGCGCGCATGACGCTTCTGGGTGCGCTCCGGCACCAGCGGTACCGGTTCGAGGACATGCAACGCGATCGGGGCGCACACCCCGCAGCGCGCCCTTTCGGTGCGGTGGTCAACCTGATGCTCGAGGAAGCGGCCGTCGACATTGCCGGATTCCGGGCAGGCGTCGGGATTCTCACGTCCGGGCCGGTACACGACCTGCAGGTGGACGTGTACCGCAGCGCGATGGGTGCACTGAACATCGATCTCCTGGGGAACAGCAACACCTACACGCTCGGCGAGTTGTCCGTGCTGCACCGATCACTCGTGCAGTTCGTCGAGGAATTCGCGTCCGAGGGGCGCCGACCGGCGCGACGGCTCGCGCTCGTCCCGCCCCTGGTCTGATTGGGCGACACGGCATTCGGTCGAAACGGACATTCGGTAGGGATGCTGCACGCGCACCGGGACTCCCGCGTACCTTACGAACATCCGACACAAGGACGACGAGGAGATCTACATGTCCGACCGTGACGTGTCCGTGCCTGCTACCCCGGCCGAGCCGGGCGGGGAACCGCAGCTGTCACGCCAGTTGGCGAACCGACACATCCAGCTGATCGCCATCGGTGGGGCCATCGGCACCGGCCTCTTCATGGGGTCCGGCAAGACGATATCGCTGGCCGGCCCGTCGGTTCTCTTCGTCTACATGATCATCGGCTTCATGCTCTTCTTCGTCATGAGGGCGATGGGGGAGCTGCTCCTGTCGAACCTGAAGTACAAGTCGTTCTCGGACTTCGCGGCTGACCTCATCGGTCCCTGGGCAGGCTTCTTCACGGGGTGGACGTACTGGTTCTGTTGGATCGTCACCGGAATCGCAGACATCGTCGCGATCTCCGGCTACATCGCCTACTGGTGGCCCGATCTGACGCTGTGGGTCCCGGCGCTCGCGGCCATCCTCGTGCTGCTCGCTCTCAATCTTCCGACGGTGAAAGCTTTCGGTGAGACCGAGTTCTGGTTCGCCCTCATCAAGATCATCGCCATCGCGACCCTGATCATCGTGGGTCTGGTGATGGTGTTCGGCAACTTCACCGCGCCCAACGGTTCGGAGGCGGGATTCGACAACCTCTGGAACGACGGGGGCATGTTCCCGACCGGCATCATGGGGTTTGTCGCGGGCTTCCAGATCGCCGTGTTCGCGTTCGTGGGAATCGAACTCGTGGGAACGACGGCCGCGGAGGCCAAGAACCCGGAGAAGAACCTGCCGAAGGCGATCAACTCGATTCCGATTCGCATCCTGCTCTTCTACGTTCTTGCTCTTTTCGTGATCATGGCGGTGACCCCGTGGCGGGAGATCAGTGCGGAGCGCAGCCCGTTCGTCGCGATGTTCACCCTGGCCGGTCTGGGCATCGCCGCGTCGGTCGTCAACTTCGTGGTGTTGACGTCGGCGGCGTCGTCCGCGAACTCTGGGATCTACTCGACGTCCCGAATGGTGTTCGGCCTCGCGAAGGAAGGCGATGCGCCGCGAGCCCTCGGTCGTCTGAGCGGGCGGAAGGTCCCCGCGAACGCGTTGATGTTCTCCTGCATCTTCCTGCTGTCGGCGATCGTCCTACTGTTCTCGGGCGAATCCGTGATCGACGCATTCACGCTGGTCACCACCATTTCGACGGTCCTCTTCATCTTCGTGTGGACGATGATCCTCGCGAGCTACCTCGTGTACCGCCGTCGTCGGCCTCATCTGCACGAGGCGTCGAAGTTCAAGATGCCCGGCGGCGTCGTGATGTGCTGGGTCGTGCTCGCATTCTTCGTGTTCATCGTGTGGGCGCTGACGCAGGAGGAGGACACGCTGCAGGCGCTTCTGGTGACGCCGGTGTGGTTCGTCGTGCTCGGCGTGGCGTGGGCGATCATTCGCCGCCGCCCCGAGCATGTGGCCCGTTATCAGGCGTTCAAGGCCGACATCGAGGCACACGCCAAGATCAAGAACGGGTAACGGTGGCGCTCACCTATATCAATTTGTTACATTGCTTCGCGAAGACAGAGGAGCAAGCGCTCACAGCGCGAGCTGCATTCCGACGACTGACGAGGTAACAACTGTGGGCTCCCACCACCGGGCGGGTAATTCTTCCGTCCCGTTCGCTATCGATCCGAGCGCAGAACGTGGTCGCCACCGCGACCAGACCAGTTCGGCATTCGGACTGAAGGCAGCCACGGTTGCTGCAGCTACCGGCGCCATCGTCGCCGGAGGTGCTCAGCTCGGAGCGGGCAGCGCAGCCGCTGCGCCAGTCGAGGCTCAGTCCTTCGAGGCCAGCCCCGGCAACGCCGCAGACCATGTCGGACAGTCGATCGCGGGCTTGCCGTTCGAGGTTCCCGCCGGCGTGGTTCCGGAAGGGTTCGAGATCCCGGAGGTCCCCACGGAACTCGACGCGGTGGCACCGGACCTCGAGGCCCAGGCGGCTCAGGCCCAGCAGTGGATCAACTCGCTCAACCCGATCAAGCCCACCACCGTTCAGCCGGTCTCCGGCACGCTCACGTCGTCCTTCGGGTCACGGTGGGGAGCGCACCACGGTGGACTCGACGTCGCGGCACCGATCGGCACTCCGGTGCTTGCGGCCGCGGACGGGCAGGTCATCGACGCGGGCCCGGCTTCGGGCTTCGGCCAGTGGGTTCGTGTGCAGCACGACGACGGCACCGTCACTGTCTACGGACATGTGAACGACTACTCGGTCAGCACCGGCGAGCGGGTGACGGCGGGTCAGTCGATCGCCACCGTCGGCAACCAGGGCCAGTCCACCGGCCCGCACCTGCACTTCGAGGTCCACGACCCGAGCGGAAGCAAGGTCGACCCCGCACAGTGGCTGCAGACCCGCGGAGTAGCAGTCACCTGGACGGACGCATCCAGCAGCATGTGAGCGTCGTCCACGATCGATAGTTCCCCCGAGTAGGGCCCGGCTCAGGCCGGGCCCTACTCGGCCTCCAGGTCGACGTCGTCACGGAACACGAGGGTTCCGATGTCCAGAGCGACTGCCCAGCGCTTCGAGACCGCCCAGTCGCGGCCGTATCGCTCGTTGTCGATCTTCTCCACGCCGCCGAACTCGTCGACGATTTCGCCGGCCTCCAGCGGACGCTTCTTTTCAGGTATGTCGGAGTCGGTCGAGTGGCGCGTCTTCACGCGTGAACCCACTGCGAACTGCGCCTTCTTCTTCTTGGGGTCGGTTCCTGTTTTCATCATCGTTCCTTCCGCTCACATGTGCTGTTCCGAGGTTAACCCGTGATTGGCTCGCGGTGTGGGACGAATCGTTATGCTCATGCTCACGGCAGTGCCGCGAGGGCTGCGACGGAGGCGATCGGAGCGCGTTCTTGGGTACCGAAGTGACTGCACGCACGTTCACCCGCGCTGATCGCAGGGCATTTCGCGACAAGGTGCGCATGTGCTCCGACGCGCTCGAACGGATGCTGGCCGAGGGCGCATTCGTCGACGACGTGGCACCACCACAGCCGTTGCTGGGCATGGAGATCGAGTTCAATCTCGTGCAGGCGGACATGCAGCCGGCGATGTCGAATCAGGCCGTCCTCGAATCGATCGACGACGACGCCGTCTTCCAAACCGAGCTCGGGCAGTTCAATGTCGAGATGAACGTCGTGCCCGGACCGCTCACCGGCGACGGTGCCGTGGAGCTGGAACGTAACCTGCGTGCGTCCCTCGATGTTGCCGACGCCCGTATGCATCGTCACGACGCACAGCTCGTCATGGTGGGAATGCTGCCTACGCTCGACCTCGAACACCTCGGCCGCGACCGGATCACCGCAAATCCGCGCTACGAGTTGCTCAACGACCAGATCTTCGCTGCTCGCGGGGAAGACATCGAGTTGAATCTCGAGGGCGTTGCCCTGTCCGGCGGCGAACGTGAACATCTGCGAGCCGATGCCAACTCGGTGGTCCCGGAGGCCGCCTGCACCTCGTTGCAGCTTCATCTGCGGGTTGCCCCCGATGCGTTTGCGGCGCATTGGAATGCGGCCCAATGTATTGCCGGTGTTCAGGCGGCAACCGCAGCGAACTCGCCGTTCCTTGCAGAGCGGGCACTGTGGCACGAATCGCGTATTCCGATTTTCGAGCAGGCGACGGACACTCGTCCGCTCGAGCTGAAGAATCAAGGGGTACGGCCCCGGGTGTGGTTCGGGGAGCGGTGGATCACGTCGGTGTTCGACCTCTTCGAGGAGAACTCGCGCTACTTTCCGGCGCTGCTGCCGGAGGTGTCCGAAACCGATCCGATCGCCGAACTGGATGCAGGCAGGCTTCCGGACCTGCACGAACTGCAGATGCACAACGGCACCATCTACCGCTGGAACCGCCCGGTGTACGACCACGCGGACGGCAAGCCCCACCTGCGGGTCGAGAACAGGGTTCTTCCTGCAGGTCCCACCGTGCTCGACACGATGGCAAACGCGGCCTTCTATTACGGGCTGGTGCGCGGACTCGTCGACGCCGAACGCCCGCTGTGGTCGTCCATGTCGTTCGATGCGGCCAGGGAGAACCTTCACACGGGCGCGCAATACGGTCTCGAGGCTCACCAGTACTGGCCGGACATCGGTCACGTTCGCGTCGACGAGTTGGTGCTGCGGCGGCTGCTGAAGCTCGCTGACGAAGGACTCACTGCTTACGGGCTCGACACCGAGGCACGGGATCGATACCTCGGAGTGATCGAGGGGCGTTGCGTGACAGGACAGAACGGTGCCTCGTGGCAGCGTGAGCAGGTGGCGAAGCGGGAGCGCGGCGGCGAATCCAGGGGTAAAGCATTGGCAGGCATGCTCGGTGACTACGTCGCGCACATGCGAAGTGGTGCCGCTGTCCACACCTGGCCGAAGTGACAGGGTGCGGCCGCCGTCGGACTGCTGTTCCTGAGTCCGCGGAGCACCGGTGGGTCCGCGGTCAGGACAGCAGCCTCGACGGAAGAGGCCGTCGCCAGGTGAGTGGCTACGCGGTGGGCGTCGGTGCCCCCGCCCAGCTGTCCGGGCCGAACACCTCGTAGTGGATGTTCTCTGCGGGAACGTCCTTCGCCAGCAGAGCTTCCCGCATGCCGAGCATGAACGGCAGTGGTCCACACAGGTAGGCCCGGGTTTCCGGCGTGACGTCCAATTCTTCGAGGTCGGCGCGGCCTGCCCTCAGGTCGCTTTCTGGACTACGGGATCCGAGGTCCTCGTACCACCGATGCATCGACGCGGACGGAAGGCGGCCGATGAGTTCGGTCAGCTCGAGGCGGTGGGCGTGATTGCTGGGGGAGCGGTCCGCGTGAACGACGCTGACCTTTCGGGCATCTTCACGTTCGGCGAGGTGACTGAGCATGCCGATCATCGGGGTGCAGCCGATGCCGGCGGACACCAGCAGGACCGGTGCATCGTCGTCCTCGAGAGTCAGGTCGCCGAACGGCGTCGAGACGGAGAGGGTGTCGTTCTCGAACACGTTGTCGTACAGGAAGTTCGACACTTCGCCGGCAGGAGCAATGGTGTCGTGTCCGCTACGCTCGGCGATTCGCTTCACGGTGATGCGCCAATCACCGTGGGCCGGCGCAGAGGAGAGGCTGTACTGCCGGATCTGTCGTGCGCCGTCCGGAAGGGTCACCCCGACGGAAAGGTACTGCCCGGGAACGAAGGTCGGGAGGTTGGAGCCGTCGGTGGAGGTGAGGACGAAGGAGACGGTGTCGGTCGACTGATGGGTCCGTTCGGCCACGCGAACCTCGCGCCACACCTTGCCGACCTCGACGCCGGCATCCTCGTAGAGCCCGGCCTCCATGGCGATAAGGGTGTTGGCCATGAGCCAGTAGACCTCGTCCCAGGCCTTCGCGACCTCGGGGGTCACGGCCTCGCCGAGTACTTCGACGATGGCCGCGAACAGGTATTTGTGCACGACCCAGTACTGATCGGGCTCGATGCCGAGGGACGCGTGCTTGTTGGCGATCCGAGACAGGATTGCCTGGGTGCGTGCCTCGTCCGGCTCGAGTTGCAACGTCGCGAAGGCGGCGATGGCGCCCGCAAGTGCGCGCTGCTGGTCGCCCTGCTTCTGATTGCCGCGGTTGAAGAGGTCACGCTCGAGCTCGGGATGGTCGGCGAACATCGTGCTGTAGAAGAGTGTGGTGATTTCTCCGATTGCGGCACCGACGGCCGGGAGGGTGGCGCGAATCGTCTCGCGGGATTCGGGGGAGAGCATGGCTGTTTCTCCAATCATCGGGCGGAACCTTCTGCTCCGCTGTCGTTTTCGGGGGCGCCGACGCCGGGCAGCGCGAGGAGTACGCCTCGGCTCGGCTGGGCCGTCAGATCTTCGACAGTCACAGTGTCGAGTGACGCGAAGAAGGCCTCACGGGCAGCTTTCAGCGCGGAGCGGAGTCGGCATGCGCTGCGCAGTGGACACGGGTTCGCGCCCTCGCATTCGACTACCTCACCTTCGCCCTCCAGGCGTCGGGCGATCCAGCCGACGGAAGTGGTGCGCCCGAGTTCTGTGATGGCGAGACCGCCGCCACGTCCGCGACGTGCATCCACGACTCCCAGCTCGGACAACCGGGTGATCACCTTCGTCACGTGGGTGTAGGAAATGGACAGCTGCCGCGCGATGTCGCGGCTGCCGGGACGCGAATCCGACTCTTCCACCGCCAAGCGCATCACGACCCTCAATCCGAGGTCGGTGAACTGCGTGAGCTGCATGATCCCCACGGTAGGTTAATTCGCATCCAGGATACGAATTAAGTGATGAACACCGCTGGAGGGTTAGTGTGTGACCATGAGCACAGCTGATCGCAACAGTGTGGTTGTCGGTGTGGACGGGTCGGACTCCGCGTGGGCGGCGCTTCGAGTCGCAGCAGGTGTCGCAGCGAAGCGGGGGCTTCGCCTCGAGATCATCCATGCCCTCGATTTCGCCCCGTACGGGTTCGGTGGCCCGTACATCGATTCCGGGGGCGTGTTCGAGTGGGTGGAGGCCAGCGGCAAGTCCATCTTGCAGGATGCCGAAGCGCTCGCGCGTGAGTACAAGGCGGACCTCGACATCAAGACGGAATTGTCGATCGGGAGCAGTGCGCAGTGGTTGGTCGATCTCTCCGAGCAGGCACGGGTCATCGTGATCGGCGCTTCCGGTGTGGGGGCGGCCACCACTGCACTTCTCGGAAACAACGCCGTCAGTGTGACAACACATGCCCACTGTCCCGTGGTTGTGGTGCGGGGGGAGATTCGCCCCGAAGCCCCGGTCGTCGTGGGCATCGACGGGAGCTCCACCAGCGTCCGCGCCGTCGAGGTCGCCTTCCAGGAGGCGGACCTGCGCTCCGTGCCACTCGTGGCCGTGCACATATGGAGTGATCTGGGGCCGACTGCGTTCGAGGACCCGCGCGCGGCGGCGTTGGTTCCCCGCGGAATCGAGGACGAAGAGGAAGCAGTTCTCGCCGAGGCCTTGGCCGGGTGGCAGGAGCAGTTTCCGGACGTGCAGGTCGAGCGCAAGATCTATATCGACAATCCGCGGGCCCGGCTGCTCGACTGGACCGAGAGGGCTCAGCTCGTAGTGGTCGGCAGCCGCGGCAGGGGCGGATTCCGCGGCATGCTGTTGGGCTCCACCAGCAACAGTCTGATCAGTCAGGCGAATTGCCCTGTCGTGGTCGTGCGGCCCAAGGCGAACTAGGGTCGGGACAGAACGTTCGGACAACACTGTCGGTCGACGAATGAGGTAGCAGAGTGCGCATCGGAATGAGCTTGAACTACAGCGGCGGGTTCGCCGAGACGGCAGCCGAAGTGGGCGATCTGGAGAAGGCCGGACTGGACGTCGCTTTCGTTCCGGAGGCGTACTCGTTCGATGCGGTGAGCCAGCTCGGGTACCTCGCTGCGAAGACCTCCACGATCGAGCTGGCGTCGGGGATCTTCCAGATCTTCACCCGTACCCCCAGCCTCACCGCGATGACGGCGGCGGGCCTCGATTTCGTGTCCGACGGCCGTTTCGTCATGGGCATCGGAGCCTCGGGCCCACAGGTGGTCGAAGGCTTCCACGGCGTGAAGTACGACGCCCCGATCGGCCGTACCCGCGAGGTCGTGGAGATCTGCCGTCAGGTCTGGAAGCGCGAGAAGGTGCAGTACGACGGCAAGTACTACCAGGTGCCACTGCCCGCCGAGAAGGGCACCGGCCTCGGAAAGCCGCTCAAGCTCATCAACCACCCTGTGCGTGAGCGCATCCCGGTGCTCATTGCCTCACTCGGACCCAAGAACGTCGAGCTCACGGCAGAGATCGCCGAGGGCTGGGAGCCGATCTTCTACCACCCCGAGAAGGCAGAGAGCGTGTGGGGCGAGGCGCTCGCGAAGGGTAAGGCCAAGCGAGATCCCAGTCTGGGTGATCTGCAGGTGTACGCATCGCCGGCGCTGGCCATCGGTGACGACGTCGACCACATGCTCGACTGGGTGCGCCCGAGCCTCGCGCTGTACATCGGCGGTATGGGTGCGAAGGGCAAGAACTTCTACAACGACCTGGCAGTCCGCTACGGGTACGAGAAGGAAGCCGAGACCATCCAGGACCTCTATCTGTCGGGAAAGAAGCAGGAAGCCGCCGCGGCAGTCCCCGATGATCTGGTTCGTGCGGTTTCGCTGATCGGCCCCGAAAGCTACGTGAAGGAGCGTCTCGCGGCCTTCGCCGAATCCGGTGTGACCACGGTGAACGTCACTCCGTTCGCTGCGGACCGGGCTGGGCGAGTCGAGCTCATCGAGCAGTTCCGGAAGATCTGCGACGCCTGACAGGAGTGAGGGTATGAGTGACAACCGGCCGATAGTGGTGGCGGTCGACGGATCGGAATCTGCGACGCAGGCAGTCGGATGGGCAGCGCGCGCTGCAGTATCTGCATCGCGGCCGCTCCACATCGTGTCGGTTGTCCACATACCGTCGTTCTACTACTCCGAGCCGTATCTGGCGGAGAGCTTTCGGGACGAGCTCGAAGAATCTGCTCGTCGGTACCTCGCGGACGCGAAGGCGTTCGCCCGGCAGTCCGCGTCAGGCACCCTCGACGTGAAGACGGAGGGGCACCGCGGCAAGGTTGCGTCCACCCTTGTCGAGCTGTCGAAGGCGGCTCGCATGGTGGTGCTCGGATCACGAGGCCACGGCGAGTTCACCGGCCTCGTGGTGGGATCGACAGCCGCTGCCACGCTTGCCCACGCAGAGTCGCCGGTAGTGGTGGTCCGGGGGCGCACGACGGACGGCCGGCCTCCGGCCGAGGGGCCGATCGTGGTGGGCGTGGACGGTTCCGAACACAGCGAGGCGGCAACGGAGGTCGCCTTCCAGGAGGCGTCCCTGCGCGGAGCGAAGCTCGTCGCGGTGCACGTGTGGAGCGATGTGAGTGTGCAACCGTCACTCGGCGCCGCCCCTGCGGATCCACACTGGAGTCGAATTCAGACTGCGGAAGAAGCGGTGCTGTCCGAGCGGATCGCGGGACACAGCAGCCGTTTTCCCGACGTCGTCGTGGAACGGATCGTGGCGCGTGACCGCCCCGTGCGAGTCCTGAGCGGATTCGCGGAGGACGCACAGCTGATCGTGGTCGGCAGGCGCGGCCGCGGCGGGCTGACCGGCATGCTCCTCGGGTCCACCAGTAACGCCCTGGTTCACACTGCAGACTGTCCGGTCATGGTCGTCCGCCCCCGGCGGGAGCGGTAGCCCACCCACCTCTCACGAGGTCGACGTTCGGGCCAATCTGGGTACATGGCCTGCTACCGCCAGGTCGATCAACTGGTTGACGGTGTGCGGGGGCAACGTCGCCGGGCGGACGAAGCCTCGGAAGAAGACGAAGCCGTTCCACAAATCGATGAGTGCGTCGATATCGATGTCGGCCGGGAGGTCTCCGCGCGCGATGCCGCGCTGCACTGCGCCGCGTGCGATTTCTCGGCGCGGGCCGATGACGTGCTCGCGCAGACGTGTTGCCGCCGCGACGTCTTCGCGTACGACCTCGAGCATCACGTCGATGCTGCCGCCGAATCCACCTTCGGCGTAACTGGCTCCGAGTTCGAACGTCCTGAGCAGTTCGGCGCGGGTGTCACCGACATCGGGGATCGACAGGACCGGGGAACGTTCGATCAGTACGTCGGTGACGATCGCAGCCTTGTTCGGCCACCACCGGTACATCGTCTTCTTCGCCACGCCGGCGCGGGCGGCCAGCCCGTCCATCGTGATCGCGTAACCGACTTCGTCGAGGAGCTCGCCGGCGGCTTCCATGACGCGGAGGCGAGCCTGCTCGTCGCGTGGCCGCCCCCGCCGCCGTGCGTTGACGCCCGTGGATTCCGCAGACATGCGTCTCCCCTTGTCGGTTGTCGGTGCACCGGTGTCGGTTGTCGGGTGCACCGGTTGCTCGGGGACGAGCCTAGCCGCCGAGTGACGGCGGCAGGCGTCAGCTGGTGGCCTGGGTGGAAGCGCGTGGTGGCGTCGAGAGCCGAGCGGTGTGCAGTTCCACGTAGTGCGAGCGGTGTTCGGTGTCGAGAGCGAGGTCGATCGCGGTGTGTGCGAGCAACACTGCGGCGTCCAGGAGTGCAGCGTCGGCCGCGGCGCCGGTCATTTCTTCGGCGAACGCCGGACTGTGCGGGAGCGCCTCGATCCCCTCGATACCGATCCACGGGTGGATGGAGGGCAGGACGTGGCTGACGTTTCCCATGTCGGTCGAGGCTCCGAGTGGACCGGGCGGCATCGGGAACGCCGTGCGACCGGCTGCCTTCAGATGCTCCGCGTACCTCTCTGTCAGCCACGGATCGTTGCGCATGTCGATGTAGTCGGGGTGCGACTCCACGATCTCCACGGTGGTGCCGGTGGCCAGCGCAGCGCCGTGGAAGCAGTTCAGGACGCGTCCCTTCAGATCCGCGAGTCGAGCGATGGTGGGCATCCGGACCTCGTACTCGAGAACCGCACGGTCGGGAATGATGTTCGTGCGAGTTCCAGCTTCGTGCACGAACCCGGCGATTCGGGCGTCCGGTGCTGTTTGCTGGCGGAGCAGCGCCACCGCTACCTGCGCGACCACAGCGGCGTCCGCGGCATTGATGCCCTGCTGCGGCATGCCTGCCGCGTGGGCGGATCGGCCGGTGAACATCGCTTCGAACCGGCAGGACGCCATCGTCCCCAGATCTGCGGAGGCGAGGTCCACCGGACTCGGGTGCGCCATCATCGCGACGGTGACGTCGTCGAAGGCTCCGCGTTCTAGCATCAGCACCTTGCCGCAGCCGTGCTCCTCGGCAGGTGTCCCGAGCAGCTTCACCCGGATGCCGGCGGTATCGGCGACGGCTTTCAGTGCGATCGCCGCACCCACGCCGGCCGCGGCGATGACGTTGTGGCCGCAGGCATGTCCGATCTCCGGCAGGGCGTCGTACTCGGCACAGATTCCGACAGTGAGATCTCCTGTGCCGTACTCGGCGACGAGGGCAGTCGGCAGGCCGCATACCCCGCGTTGCACGTCGAAGCCGGCGTCCTCCAGCGCGGTGGCAACCTTGTCGGCCGACGCGTATTCGGCGAAGGCGAGTTCCGGTTCGCGGTGAAGGCTGTGGCTCAGTTCGACGAGGCGATCCCGCCAGTGAGTCACGGCCTGCTGTGCGTCGGTGTAGAGACCCGCGCCTCGTGGTGTCCCGTTCATCGATGTCCTCCAATTCGTACCTAAACGACACTAATCGTTTCCTGTTCTGTTCGGCCACCGTACGGGACGTTATCCGTTCTGACGGGCGTATAGGCGACCCAGTTCTCGGTAAAGTAACAGTTTGGTAACGTTTAGCGCTACTGACGGTAGCGTATTGACACCGGGCGCGGTTCAGCGGACTGTGAGTCGACCCGGACGAAACGGAATCCATGAGGGCCGCGCCTGAATGCCTGGCTTCCAGTGCCGGTGTGTCGTTCTCCAATTCGCATGCGATTCGCATGCCCGCCACTCACACAGCTAGGAGAAGCATGTCCGCGACCTATGCCACAACCGGCACCACAGACGAGCATCAACCGAACCGCCGATTGCTCACTGTCATCGGCTTTCTCGTGTTCATCGAGTTGTGTAGCGGCATTCTGCAAGGCTCCATACCCGCGGTCATTCCGCTCATGGGACGAGAGATGGAGGTCAGCTCCGGCGATCTGAACTGGGTGAACACCGTCTTCCTGCTCGTCTCGAGTATCTCCGTTCCGCTGCTCGCGAAGCTGGGAGACATCTACAGTCACCGCCGGATCATCCAGATCACGATGACGTGCGTCGCTCTTGGATCCGTGATCGTCGCGACGGCCGACAACTTCACCTTGCTGCTGGTGGGACGTGCTCTCCAGGGCGTTTTCGCAGTGTGGCTGCCACTCGAGTTCGCGATCGTCCGCGATCGCGTCGGAGGCAAGAGAGCCGGTGCGGCTGTCGGGATGCTCGCCGGAGCAATTCTTCTCGGTGCCACCATCGGTTCGCTGGGTATCGGCTTTCTGTCTCAGTACACCTCGAACCTGCACGCTCTCTTGTGGTTTCCTGCCGCGTGCACCCTGGCTTGCCTGCCGGTCGTCTACTTCCTGATTCCCGAGTCGACCACTCGTAGCTTCAGCCGTCTCGATTGGCCCGGCGCCGCACTGCTGTCACTGGGTATCGGAACAGTGCTGCTCGGCTTGGCCAGGGGCGGAACCTGGGGTTGGAGTTCGCCCGCGGTCATCGCGTTGTTCGTGTGCGGAGTTGTGGCCCTGTTGGTTTTCTGCCGCGTCGAGCTGACCGGGAGCAGTCCGCTCATCGACCTGCGTCTGATCGCGAATCGCTCTCTTGCTCCGCTGTACGCGCTCAGCTTCATTCTCGGCTTCATCATGTTCGGCTACCAGACTGCCAGCGCGACCTTCATCGCCACACCCTCCGAAGTCGGCTTCGGGTTCGGTTACGACACCATGCATCTGGCGCTACTTGCGCTACCCACGGGTCTCGGCGCGTTCGTGGGTGCGACCTTGGCCGATCGCATCGTCAAGGTCATCGGCGCTCACATCACCATGACGGTCGGGTTCGGTTTGCTTGCGAGTGGTTTCGGCTTCTTCGTCGTCGCACACGATCACCCGTGGCAGTTTCTTGTCGCCTTCACACTCACCGGCCTGGGTATGGGCCTGGTCCTCGGATCGCTGCCGGTGCTGATCATCGCGGCACTCCCGCACGACCAGACGGGTATCGGAACCGGTGTCTACAACACTCTCAAGACGATTGCCGGCGCGCTGTCCGGTGCCGTCTTCGCCGTCCTTATGAACCGACACCTCCTCGATCTGTCACTCGGCGGCTACACCCTCTCGAACGAGTACGCGTACGTCCTGGTCTGGGGATGCTGCGGCATCGTCGCGATTCTCGGTGTCGTGCTGTCGCTCGCGCTCGCGGGTCGACGCAGCACTGCAGACGGGGAGGTGGTGAGCACCCGTTCGTGATCTGCGGCTCGAAAAGTACACGTCAGCAATCGGTCTCACACTCGCAACATGATGAGGAACCAGGAATGAAACTTCGTCTCGTCTCGCTCACAGCGGCCGCCGTTGCCGCCAGCATCGTCAGTGCCACCCCCGCCGTCGCGGACCCCGCTCCGAGTGCTCCGCCGCCGGTGAGTTACCAGGCGACACTCGACAGCGACTCGGTGCTCACCACTCTGGACAACGGAACGTTCGTGCTCGCCGACGATCGGCAATCCATCGGTGTCCGGGACACGGCTGGAAATCTGTTGGACTCACTGCCCTTGGCAGTGAACCTCGATGGCCAGAACGTACCGGTCGGATCGGCGATCTCCGAGGACGGCAGCATGCTGCGGCTCACGCCGAACCTCGATAATCTGGATCGCTCGGCGCTGAAGCCCGTGGCTTCTCCTCTGGAGAACCAGTTGGCGATGAACGATCTGATCAACGCGGTCAGTATCGGGACATCGATCGGGTCCCTCGTGGGTACGGCAGTCGGGGCAGTGCTCGGTGTCGGTGTCGGCTTCGTTCTCGCGGGCGCTGCGTGCGCGGTGCTCAGCATCGGATGTGTGGTTGCAGTACTGCCGATCATGGCACTGGTCTCGGGTGTGGGCGGCATTGCCGGTCTGGTCATCGGCGGTGGCCCCACTGCCGGTGTGGCCGTGTACGACTACGTGACCACCCTCGATGCCGAGCCGGGTACGAGCAGGTACGCCGCCGATCTTCAGGGGCAACCGGGCGTGCCGTCCCCGCAACCCGCAGCCGAGAACTGAACCGAGGGCGACGTGAAGAATTTTCGCGCAACAGCTTTGGTGGCGCTCGCAGTGTCGTGCACGGTCACGATCGCTGCGACTCCCGCGACCGCCGCACCCCAATCGGACGCGCCCTTGGGGTATCACATCTCGACGGGCAACGGCTCCGTCGTCACGACCATGGATGCTGCCACTTTCGTTCCGGCGCCGGATGGCCGATCGGTTGCGGTCCGTGACGACGAAGGCGTGCAGTTGGTCGCACTTCCGCTCGATTACATCCTGGACGGCGTATCGCACTCGATCGACCACGACATCACCGACGGTGGTCGCACCTTGGAGTTGGCGCCGGAGACCGGCATCCACGCCGTGGCTTCTCCCATGGAGAACCAGTTGGCGATGAACGATTTCGCCGGTCAGATGAGCAAGGGGCCTGCTGTGGGCAGCCTCATCGGACTCTTGGTCGGCGCGGCAGTCGGGGGAGTGGTCGGGCTGGGCTCGTGCCTGGTCGTCGGCCCCGGGTGTCTGGCCACCGTGCCGGCGACGATGGCTGCGTTCGCCGCCGGAGGCGGTGTCATCGGCACGCTGGCACTCGGTGGCGGAGCGCTGGCCGACGGATTGTGGAAATACATCACTACCTTGCAGGCTGCGCCCGGTACCAGTGATTACGCGCCCGAGGTGCCGTTCGGCCCGGATGGCACGGGCGTCCCGGACGCGAACCTTCGGCTACCCAGCGGCTCGGCGGACGGGCTGAAGTTGGGTTTGTCGGGGTAGCTGCGCACGGTTGTCGAAGGTGACAGGCTCGGCTCGGCGCCGAGCCTGTCACGCGGCCCTGTCGGTGAGGATCGTGCGCCACAGGTGACGTGACATGACCGCGGTGGCGCAGATCCAGGCGACGACGGCGACTATCAGTTCCGCGCTTCCGATGGCGCGCACGAGGGATAGGTCGTCGGCGTCACCCAGGTAGATCCCCGCTACCGCGTACATGCCGAGCGGAAAGACGATGCTCCACAGTGATGCGTCGTAGCGCAGCGGGACCCGATTGCGGATGTGCCGCCACCAACCGGCCGCGACCAGGACCGGAACGAGCCAGGTGGCGAACGCCCAGAACATCACGGACAGACCGGAAACGAGACCGTGGGTCGCCGATGTCATGGGCGTGTGGGCCATCTCGAGGATCCGTGCGCCGGCGAGGACGGTGATGGCGCACGCGCCCATTGCGATCCAGTAAGGCGCCGACAGGTCTTTCGGGCGCACTGGGTACATCAGCATGCGCGCTGCCACGAAGATTCCAGCTGCCGCGTAGAGGAATATGCCGACCGACCACGACACGACGGCGACACCCGCGAGGATCTCGCGGGCACCGTCGTAGATGGGCTCGAGGGTCGCAGCGGAGACCGCGATCGATTGGCTCGCCACCACCCACACGAACCACGTGCCGTTGGCCCGGGCGATGACCGGCCGTTCCTCGGTGCCGAGTACAGCGGTCCACGGCACGACGTATCCCAGCACGAGCCATACCGCCACGGCTATCACGAACAGGACGGCGGTGAATATGTGGTGGTCGTCCATAGCGAGGCGAACACCGAGAACGTTGGTCCCGGCGATGAAGGTGAAGTAGCCGAATCCGCGCCGTGCATCGTTCAGATCGTCGAGCATCTCGGTCCGGTGGCACGCAAGGCGCCAGCCGTTCAGTGCGAGGAGTAGGACGTACCCGGCTGCGGCGATCACCAGCAGGAGAGCCGACAGCGCACGTACGTCTTGTAGATGCAGACCGACCGAGACGATCCCACTCGCCATGACGAAGGCGAAGTACCCGGGATTCAGGCCGCGGACGGCGGTGGAGAGGCGGTCCCTCACATTGCGACGGTGAGCAGGAAGGCGACGTCCTCGATTGCCTCGACGCTGTGTCGCCCTGCCGGTAGGACGAGGAAGTCTCCCGTGGAGCCCTTCCACGAGTCGTCACCGCACGTCAGGGTCAGCTTTCCGTCCAGAACCAGGACGGTGGCCTCTCCGGGGCTCTCGTGTTCTGCCATTCCCTGGCCGGCGGTCAGTGCCACCAGCGTCTGGCGGAGGCTGCGTGCGTGTCCGCCGTACACGGTTTGTGAACTGCGGCCGCTCGACGCTCCGGCCGCCAGCTTGAGCTGCTGGCGTGCAAGGGCGGTCAGAGACTTCTTGTCCATGTGGAGCCACTCCTGGCAGGGTCCGACATCGCAGGGGCTGCTGCGAATTACTTCCTTGGAGTATGACCCACCAGGCTGTGGCGGTAGCGCCGAATCGACTAACCGCGTGCGGTCCGCGGCCGTGTCCAGGTCACGAAACGAAAGCGAACCCCGTTCTTCTCCGAGCGCAACCATGCGCCGACGGTGCCGGCCTTCCAGTCTTCGCCGATTTCGGGTGCGTAGGTGTCGCCGTCGTATTCCGCGTCGATCTCGGTGACCACCAGCTCCGTGGCGAACGGCATTGCCGCTGTATAGATTTGGGAGCCGCCGGTGACACAGACGTCCTCGGTGGACAGGGCGAGCGCTTCCTCGACCGAAGTCGCCGGCTCGGCACCCACGTCCGTCCAGCCCGATTGCCGGGTCACGACGATGTTGCGTCGGCCCGGCAGTGGCCGAAATCGTGGCGGAAGCGAGTCCCAGGTGCGTCGGCCCATCACGACCGGCTTGCCGGCGGTGACCTCTTTGAAGTGGGCCATGTCCTCCGGGACGTGCCACGGAATCGTGTTGTCGATTCCGATGACGCCGCCGCGCGTCTGCGCCCAGACGAGGCTCACCTTTCGATCCGCCATCAGACGGCCACCGGCGCCTTGATCGCGGGGTGATGTTCGTAGCCGACGATCTCGACGTCCTCGAAGGTGTAGTCGAAGATCGAGTCGCGCTTGTTCAGCTTCAACGTCGGGTAGGGGAACGCCTCACGAGTGAGCTGCTCGTTCACCTGGTCGACGTGATTGTCGTAGATGTGGCAGTCGCCGCCGGTCCAGACGAAGTCACCGACCTCGAGTCCGGTCTGCTGCGCCACCATGTGGGTGAGCAGGGCGTAGCTGGCGATGTTGAAGGGAACGCCCAGGAACAGGTCGGCGCTGCGCTGGTACAGCTGGCAGGACAGTTTCCCGTCGGCGACGTAGAACTGGAAGAACGCGTGGCACGGCGCGAGTGCCATCTCCGGAATGTCACCGACGTTCCAGGCCGAGACGATGATGCGCCGTGAGTCCGGGTTGGTCTTCAGTGTCTCGATGACCTGCGTGATCTGGTCGATGTGCTCGCCTGACGGCGTGGGCCAGCTTCGCCATTGCACGCCGTACACAGGCCCCAGCTCACCGTCGTCGGCTGCCCACTCGTCCCAGATGGTGACGCCCTTGTCCCGCAGCCACCCGACGTTCGATTCGCCGCGCAGGAACCACAGGAGTTCGTAGACGATCGACTTGAGATGCACTTTTTTGGTGGTGACCAGCGGGAAACCGTCGGCGAGGTTCCAGCGCATCTGGTGGCCGAACACGGACCGGGTCCCGGTCCCGGTGCGATCGGCCTTGGCGGTGCCCTCGGTCTGGACCAGCCGAAGGAGATTCTCGTACGGGGTAGGCACAGTCACGTCGGCCAGTTTACGCAGGAGGTCTGCAGGCACTGCGGCGGCTCGTTAGCCTGGATTGATGAGCATTCCCGACATCTCGCTGAATTCCGGAACCACCATCCCGCAGCTCGGTCTGGGAGTCTGGCAGGCCACCGACGACGAGACGGAGCGCGGCGTCGCGTATGCGCTCGACGAGGCCGGATACCGTCATCTCGACACCGCCGCCGCGTACGGCAACGAGACCGGTGTGGGGCGCGGAATCGTCAACTCCGGCGTGGCCCGCGAAGACGTCTTTCTCACCACCAAACTCTGGAACTCCGACCAGGGGTACGAGCCGGCGCAGAAAGCGTTCGACGCCAGTCTCGACAAGCTCGGCGTCGACTACGTCGACCTCTATCTGATCCATTGGCCGCTGAAGAACGACGAGCGACTGCTCCGCACGTGGGAGGCGTTGGAGAAGATCGCCGAGTCCGGTCGCGCGAAGTCGGTGGGCGTGTGCAATTTCGAACCGCACCACCTGCAGCTTCTGGTCGACCGCGGGGGAATGCTCCCCGCCGTCGATCAGGTGGAACTGCACCCCAACCTGCCTCAACGTGCGATTCGTGAAAAGGCGTCCGAGCACGGTATCGCCGTCGAGTCGTGGAGTCCGCTCGGTGGCACCAGCAACTCCGGTTGGGGCAAGGCGTCGAAGCCCAACACTCTGCTGGTCGATCCGATGATCACGCGCATCGCCGATCGGCACAGCAAGTCGCCGGCCCAGGTCATGATCCGGTGGCACCTTCAGAACGGTCTGATCGTCATACCCAAGTCGGTGCACGAGGCGCGGATCTCGCAGAACATCGACGTCTTCGACTTCGAGCTCACCGATCAGGACCTCAGCGAACTCGACACCCTCGACAACGGCAACCGCGTCGGTGCGCACCCGGACGAGATGAATATCGCGGCTCCGGATTGAGCACGTCGCGCTTGGGTACTCGGTCGCTCGAACCGCCAGGTTCGGGAAGGGAGCGATCTCGAGATGAAGGCCGTCACTTGGCAGGGTAAGAGAGACGTACGCGTGGACACCGTTCCGGATCCACGGATCGAGAAGCCGACGGACGCCGTTATTCGTGTCACCACCACGAACATATGTGGCTCCGACCTACATTTGTACGAAGTGCTGGGCGCCTTCATGCAGCAGGGAGACATCCTCGGCCACGAAGCCATGGGCGAGGTGGTGGAAGTCGGCGCCGAGGCGACGAATCTGTCCATCGGTGATCGAGTGGTGATTCCCTTCCAGATCTCGTGTGGTGCCTGCGTGATGTGTGATGTCGGACTGCAGACTCAGTGCGAAACCACGCAGGTTCGTGAGATGGGCAGCGGCGCTGCCCTCTTCGGATACTCCGAGTTGTACGGAAGCGTCCCGGGTGGTCAGGCCGAATATCTGCGCGTGCCACATGCCGACTACACCCACATCAAGGTTCCGAACGGCCCTCCGGATTCGCGTTTCGTATACCTTTCCGACGTTCTGCCCACCGCATGGCAGGCAGTCGAATATGCGAACATTCCGCCCGGCGGCTCCGTGACAGTGTTGGGGCTCGGGCCGATCGGCGACATGGCGGCTAGGATCGCGCACCATCGCGGATTCCGGGTGATCGGCGTCGACTTGGTTCCGGAGCGGCTGAAGCGAACCGCAGCGCGTGGTGTGGACGTACTCGACCTCGCATCTCTGGGTGACGGCCCAGCAGACGCGGTGCGAGACAAGACCGACGGGCGGGGGACCGATTCGGTCATCGATGCAGTCGGCATGGAAGCGCACGGCGCGCCGGTCGCGAAGGCGGCGCAGACACTCACCTCACTTCTTCCGTCCGCGGTGGGAAAATCGGTGCTGTCCAAGGCCGGACTGGACCGTCTCTCCGCGCTGTACAGCGCGATAGACATAGTGCGTCGCGGTGGAACCATTTCACTGTCCGGCGTTTACGGGGGCGTCGCGGACCCGATGCCGCTTCTGACCATGTTCGACAAACAGATTCAGCTCCATATGGGGCAAGCAAATGTCAAGCACTGGGTTCCCGAGATTCTGCCGTTACTGACCGATGAGGATCCTCTCGGTGTCGACGGATTCGCGACCCACCGAATGGCGCTCGACGACGCCCCTCATGCCTACGACATTTTCCAGAAGAAGCTGGACGGAGCCGTAAAGATTGGACTGACACCATGACACGTCCTGTGCGAAAGCTGTTGAGCTACAGCGAGAAGGCAACGGCCCTCGACGGAATCGGCACCCCGATTCGTGACGGAATCCGGCGAGTTCTGAACGATTCGGCGGCGGATCGCGCTCTACGTGGTGACTGGCTGGGGCATCCACTGCATCCTGCGCTCGTCTCGCTCCCGATCGGCACCTGGATTGCTGCGACGGTGTTCGACACCTTCACCGACGACGCTGCAGCGTCCAGACGTCTGCTGGGGATCGGTCTGCTGTCTCTCGGGGGAGTGTTGGCCACCGGATGGGCGGACTGGTCCGTGGGTGACGAACGCCAACGTCGTGTGGGATTGATACATGCTGCGGGAAATGCCACGGGAGCAGGTTTGATATTGGTCTCGTACGTACGGCGGCGCGATGGCGGGGCCCCGGATGCACTCACCAAGGCGCTCAGCGCTGGTGCCGTCTCGCTGGTCGGTGCAGCCGGCGCCCTCGGCGGGCACCTCGCATACGCTTTGGGCTCGGGCACAGCGCAGGACGTTCCGGACCTGCGGCCCGTATAGCGCCTTCAGCCGCGGCTGCGTGCAGACGAACGTCGGTTGCTCTTCTGGATCTCTTCCACGAGTTCCGCTTTGGACATCGTGGAACGTCCCGAGATATCGAGTCGTTTTGCGATGTCGTACAGATGCTTCTTCGAGGAGTTGGCATCGACACCTTCGGCCGATGTGCCTTTGGCGTTCGGACCACCGCTGCGTGCTCGTGAGTCCGACGGGCCACGAGACTTCTTTTCCTCCCAGTGATCGCCGACCTTCTCGAAGCTGTCTTTGAGGGCGGCGTACGCGACGCGGTGTGCCCGTTCACCCTCGCCGTATTCCTCGGCAGCGGAATCGTGTGACTTCGCGAAGGTGCGTTGAGCCTTCGCAGACGAGCGCCTCAGCGTCTCGGGCAGTTCGCCTTTCTCGGCACTTCCGGACTTTGCCGTCTTGGGCATCCTTGACCTCCTGACATTCACAGAGTGCGGCCATGACGGTGGCGATTACCCGGATGAACATCTTTCAATCACTGCTACGAACGAACGAGTTGTGTCCGACGATCCAGGCGCCGTGTAGGTGATTGCTCAACCGACTCTCGAGCAATTCGGTGGCCTCGATGCCGAACACGACGTCTGCTTCGAGGTGCGGTTCCCGGCGAAGCAGATCACCGACGACGTCGTGGCGCACCACCTGCTCGTGTACGGCATCCGCCTCCACATGTTCCGCGTAGAAGTGAACGCAGTCCCTCGGGGCCTCCAAACGTTTCAGGGCAGCGACCATGCGCGCGGAGCCCGGCATTGAGCCTTCGACTGCCCTTGTAGGCGCCGCACGACCCAGATGTGGGGTTCCGCCTCCTTCAAGACAATGCAGTTCGTAGCAGGCGCACAACGCCAGATGCAGGTCCGTGACCTCGAAGTCTTCGCGCTATATGTGCCTGACGTCGGCCACCGGCCCGGGGTGTCTCGAGCTTTCCGGAAGAGTTTCTCCCGTCGTGGGGACGTGGCGGTCGACGTCGGAGCGAATGAAAGCACCGCATCCGTCGGTGACCGAGAACTGACCGCGCAGGAGAACGATCGCGCTGGCGGTGGCAACGGCCGCATAGGGCAAAGCGTCGACAGCAAGCTCGGTCGTTGCCGTGATCGAGCCGAGGCTTGAAACCAAGTCGGTCTCGGTCGCAACCCAGTTCGGCATGTCACCGACGACGACTTCTCGATCGCGCAGATCCCCGATTGCCAGAGTGCCGACGGCTCCGCGCCGTAGGGCGTCGCACACAGCCCACAAACCTTCCACCCAAGTCGGGTTGTCGAACGGACGGCCTGCCGACGCGTACGCCGTTGTCGGCAGGCCGGATTCGATGAGCGGAAGCAGATGCGGTAGGCGCGAGTGTCGCGCAATTGTTGTTTTCGGTGCTCGGCACAGGAGTTGGTCGAGCCAGATCTGTTGGTCGTTCGCGATCAGTGCGCGACCGACGAGTGGCTCTGGCGGCGCCCCATCGAGGACCGTCGACTCGAGGTGCTCGATGTGTTGTTTCGGTACGTCGAGTTCGCCGAGTCGGCGCAGCTCTTCTCGCCATTGGACTTCTCGTTCGAACGCCGAGACCGTGATTCCCGGATCGGAGAAGTAGATCGACGTGAACGGACCGTCGACGGCCGCCAGTCGATGCAACTGCCCGGTTTCCATGGGGTCCTTACTGATCGCTCGGCTTATATCCCGACTTACTCAACAATCGAGCGAGATGAACGGCGTTCCGAGCGGACGTTTTGTTCGTGCCCACCACGGCCGACGGGGTTTCCTCGAGGTCCTTGTAATCGGTGCCACTCATCGCTTCACCGTTCCAGTAAGTCGCGCCGTGAGCTGGAATGCTGAATCCACAGTCGTTCAACCCTTGGAACGTGTCGGCGATGATCGAGTGGGCGCCGTCTTCATTGCCGACCACGGCAACGATGGCCACTTTTCCGAACAGGACTGGCACACCGTCATCGCTGGTCTGGGAAGACTCGGCGTTCAACCGCTCGAGAGCGCGCTGCGCGACGCTGGAGGGGTGACCGAGCCAGGTCGGCGTACCGAAGACGAGAATGTCGGCCGCCATGACCTTCTCGGCGACGCCGGGCCAGGCGTCTCCGCTGCCCATATCTCGTTCTACGCCGGGCCGAACATCGACGTCGACAAGTCGAACGGTATCGATTGTTCCCACGCCTGCTTTTTCGAGTTCGTCGAGGACCTGCTTGACGAGCAGATCGGTACTCGATTCTGCCGGTGAGGGTTTGAGTGAGCAATTGAGTGCAAGTGCGCGTAGATCAGTCATGGCCGAGTGTTACCCAGATCAGCAGAGAACATGCACTTTGCGTGACTTCGAGATCCCTCGTGTCGAAATCTGGATTTCGGGTAACTGAACAACAAAGCTCCGTTTGCAGATTTCGAGGACGAGGAGAATTGCCGATGACCGACCCGACTTCGGGACCAGACCCGGACCCGGAAGACACTCCGAACCTCGAAGCCGGCGGTGGGGTGTCGCCCGGGGAGACTCCGCCCGAGTCGGGCCAGACCTCAGGACTCTCAGCACCGGAGCCGCGAACGAGCTGGTCCTTTCCACCTACCGGGATAGGCGCCATCATCGCCACTGTGGTGCTGGTGCTGCTCTTCGCCGCAGCCGCTGTATGGGTTGTTCTCGACGTGCTGTGAGAATCAGTGGCCTTCCATGTCGGGCCGTCCTTGCTGATTGTTGATCTGACGAACTCGCCGGTACTCGAGGAGTACGTGGACCACGCCCCCGATCAGTAGTACTGCACAAGCAATTCCGGCGATGATCGCCCAGCCTTCGAACCCTCCGCCCAGAGCAACCAGGAAGAGTCCGAGAAGAACGAAGGACACGCCTATCGCGATGAAGCCCGGATACCCGCGGGCATCCGTCAAAGCTTCGCCGGCGTGTTCGCGTTGAGTTCGCGACGTATCGCCGTCGTAGCGTCCGCGTTCGACATTCCGTTCCACGTGCCTCGCCACCTCATCTTTTAGATGTCCGTTCCGATCTTCCGGCCGGGTACCCGAGAGTGCGGTACGCAATCAAGGTCGAATCGGTGGCTGGCGGATCGGAGGTCCACGCTGTTTGAGAAGTCCCGAATCCGGGCAATGCGGGTCCATGGTTTCGTTACGGGCGTGGGCTGTGACGGCTTCGCTACGTGCGCGGCGTAGCAAGAAGTTCTACACCGACCCACACAAGATGCGTGATCGCCTGTCTCACCATCAGGACCCCAAGCGGACAGTTCCGCCTCGATTCGTACGACGCGCGACCAACGTACGGCGTGAGACTGTCGACGGATTCCCGTGTTACCTGCTGTCCCCGAAGCCTGAAGAGCGTCGAAGTTCGGTCCGGATACTGCACATACACGGCGGCGCTTTCGTCGAACAACCGGAACGACACCACTGGCGGTTCATCACTCGGATCGTCCAGACCACCGATGCCACAGTGGTGTTTCCGATCTATCCGATGGCTCCCGAATATCATCATCCAGCGATACAGCGAATGGTGCGTGGCACGTACGACCGTTTCGTCGGCCCGCGCGCGGACGAAGACCGCATCGTTTTCGGCGATTCAGCCGGTGGCGGCCTGGCGCTGTGGTTGACCGCGCAATTGCGGGAAGAAAAGGGGCCGATGCCGGCCGCGCTTGCACTGTTCTCGCCGTGGTTGAATCTCGCGACGGACGATCCGCTTTCGGTCGAAATCGATCCGAAGGACCCGGAACTGGGTATGGCGGGTCTACAACAGGCAGGACGTTGGTACGCAGGCGAAGAGTCGCCACTCGACCGACAGTTGAGCACGCTGTTCATGGACCTGACGGGATTTCCAGCGATCGCGGTCTTCACCGGCACCAGCGACATCCTGTTGGCGGATGCACGACACCTTCGTGAGCGGGCGACGTCGGCCGGGGTACACGTCGATTACAACGAATTCCATGCCATGTTCCACAACTGGATCATGCACCGCATGCCCGAGGGGCGTTCGGCGCGAAACGAACTGGACAGATTCCTGAGAACACGGACGGAGGTAGACGCATGATCGTACGCACAACGGCCGGCATCACCGATACCGACAGGCAAGTGGATTCCGATCACTGGACTTCCAAGCGGATCATCCTCGCGGACGACAAGGTCGGATTCTCCTACCACGAGACGACAGTGGCGCCGGACACCGAGACTCCGCTCCACTACCCCGACTACATCGAAGCAGTGTGGTTGATCGAGGGGCGCGGAGAACTGATCGACCGGGACAACGAGACCACCTATCCACTGGCGCCCGGCACCATGTACCTCCTGGATGGGCATGAGCGGCACACGATCGTGGCGTACACGCAGCTCAGGATGTATTGCGTGTTCGCGCCGGCCGTCCCGGCGCCTTGACATAGGTCATTCGGCGGCCCGAGGGACGAGTTCGAAATAGCTGGTGTCGACGCCGGGTACATCCGCATCGTGCCAGCGAAAAGCCAGTCCCTCGGCCTCGAACCTCGCCAGCCACGGCTCCCATCCGATTCGCTGGAGGGGCTCTTCGGATGCTCCGCCGGTGAAGTCGATTCGTAATCGCTTTTCGTATTCCGCTCGATCCGTGGTGGTTGCCGGTGCGCCGCCCCGATTCTCGACCCATTCGCGGATGACTGAATGATCCGTCGTGGTTCGAGTCGGATTCGGCGAAGACGGCCGAGCAGCGGCGCCGGCACACCCTGGGCACAGCGCCGTTTCGTGTATCTCGTCACCGCGCACGGAGCGATTCACGATCCAACCGTTCAGGCGCGCGGCGGTGGTGGCGGCAATACGATCCTCTGCGGGTGCGGCGAAGACGTATTCGCAACGAACGCAATGGAATTCCCACGGGCCGTTCACTGTAGGTTCAAGTCTCCCTGACTCAGAATGCGCGAGCCTGCCGCGACGCTTCCTCGACCGAAGCGCATGTCGACATATCCGTACAGATCGACGTGGCTTCAAAAAGGTTTAAGAGAGAACGGTTCCCGGCCAGTGTCCACGGGATGCCCTGGTCGCGAGACGTGGTGGCGAACTCGGACAGAACCGAGAGAGCGGACGCGCTGACGAAGCCGACATTTGTCATGTCGAGCACGAAAGGGGTCTCGGTCTCTGCCAATTGAGCGAGAGCGAGCGCCAGTGATGGGGAGGTCAGGATGTCGATATCGCCGAGAACGCGGCCGACGACCACGGGGTTGTACGTATCGATGACGATCTGAAGTCCCGGATCCGAAACGATCTCGGCGTCCTCTGCCGGATAGGCCGCGTTCGATGGCGCGGGCAGGTGGTTCGTCGAGAGGGCGGTACGTGACAGTTTCATGACTCTCCGATCGCGCATGCAATATCGACTGCAATCTCCGATGTCCGAAGAGGGCCGTATCAGATTCGGCCAGTGCAGCTGATGCCTAAGGCGCCAGGCAGCTGGTCGAGGAGGCGTACGCAAAGTACGTTGCCGCCACCGACGGTGGTCTCCGGACCATCCTTGGGGCTGTGTTCTCAACCACGCACGGTCAACGTTACGACGAGCCCAGTGTTTCGGCAACCGCTGAACTCCGCCCGGACGCCGGTCACGACCGATCCCTACGCCCGTTCGCAATTCGTGCAGTCGCGAGTTCGGCCGTAGCGGCGAAGTGGACATCCCCGCACTGGAATCCGTCTCCGGCCAGGGGCGCGTGGCCGCCAATCGCGGCTGCATCTACCGCGGCCGATCGTCCGCTTTCGGGCAGCACGAAACGAGAGATATAGTGTCGGCCCTGGACGAACGCCCCACGATTCCGCCACGCCATTCGACGAGGCGGAATCGAGGCCGTAGTCAGTCGTCCTGCTGCGCCCGTTGGCGCTGTTCTTCGGCCTTCGCCTCGCTACGGGCCTTTTCTGCCGCTGCCTCCTTCTCGGAGGCTTCACGCTGAGCGTCGGCCTTGTCCTGCTGGGCCCTGCCCTCACGAGTCATGTCGTCGTTTCCGCTGAGGGCGCCGGCCGCTTCTTTTGCCTTGCCTTTGACACCTTCGACGACGCCCTTTACGCCTTCTGCTGGTCCCGAATTCTCATTCGCCATCGACGTCACCTCCTACGGTGGTGTGCTGCCGTGCACGCAGCTCCGCGCACGGCACCGACTACCCGAGGGCCCTGAGCTCAAACGAACTCGTTGTTCGAGATCGTTTTCGGTCGTGGCGTCCATCGAATACGTGATCGCCGCGTTGCCGATGAGGTGACCGCTTCTGACGTCGAACGCAGACAACTCGCGGAACCTAGTGCATCAGAATATATTCGGGGTCTATCGATCGGAGATCTCCGGAATTTCTCCCGTGGTGCCGATTGTGTGGGCGATGGTGCGCAGTTTGGCGTTCTGTTGTTGAGAGATGCGCACGAGTAGATCGAACGCGGCATGGTCGGTGATTTTGAGTCGTTCCATGACAATCCCGACCGCCTCGCCGATGTTCTGCCGCGTCTCGATCGCTTCCTGCAGGTTCGCGTCTGTGCGAGCACTCGACAGAGCCACCGCGGCGTGGGAGGCCAGCAACCAACCCACTGTCTCCGACTGATCTGTGAAGACACCGGGCTGCGACGAGTACAGGTTCAACGCGCCGAGATTCTGGTCATCGTGGGTGAACAGCAAGTAGCCGAGGACGCTGCCGATGCCCAGCTCTTGCGCTCGCGGCGCGTACCGCGGCCACCTGTCGGTGGCGGCGTACACGTCGGCGAGGCGGTACGCCTCCGTGAGCGTGCGGGATGCGTCGTAGCACGGCCCCTCGTGTAGATCGCTCTGGATCCGGTCGGAGGCGCGGACGACGTTGTCGCTCGCCGCGAGAGTGTCCACGACGCCACTACGCACGATAAGGATGCCTGCCGCCTCGCATCCGTCGACCAGGTCCACCGCGTGATTCACGATGGCGTCCAAGGTTTGCTGGACCGTGGGCTTTGCGAGCAGATCGCGGGCCATGTCGGCAAGCGAGTGCCCGAGCGGGTCGGTCATCACACCTCCTGTTTGGTGCGCGGCAATTCGCACGCTCCGATCACCACACTGCCATCAACACTGCGAGAGCGAACGCAGCGGCAGCGGTAACGCACGCGAACTGGTGAGCGATGGTGCGGCCTGATTGGCAACGACCCGGTTCGGGTAGGCGTAGCGGACCGTCCACGGTAGAAGGAGAAGCGCACATGACTGGCCGACTTCTTCCGTCGGGCACAGGCCGAGAGCCGGAAGGGCGGTGAGCAGGCAAGGAGCTACTTGCTGCACGGCTCGGCTCGAATGGATAGCAATCGAGGGTAGTAAGGACGGTCGCCGTGGTGAACGACGTCGAGAAGAGATGGTCCGACCGAACCACCTTCCGGAAAGCGGCGCTCCACACCGGCGTGGCGATAGTTCTAGCGCTCGGTTCGATGGTGGGGATCGTCGTGTGGGCAACGATCGGGGCCGAGGGAGCGTGCGACGACGCGGCCTTCCGTATATGCGAGAGTCCCGATCGATACCTGCTGGCGGGCGTCCCCACGGCGATTCTGCTCGCCGGCGGGGTGAGCGCGTTCGTACGCGCGTACCGCGCTTGGACGCGAGGCGGGACCTGGCCGCTATGGCAGGGGGCGGGCTGGGTCCTCTTCACTCTCATGTTGGTGTATTTGTTCATCTTCGGTGGCGTAGCAGTCACCGGTTGATCGAGGAGTAAACATGGATGTCAACGTTCTGCTCGTCGTCGTCTTGCTACTTGCGAGCCTGGGCCTCGTGACTATCATCGAGCGCTACATCGGTGGCAGAGACCGGGTCCGTGCCGACCCGAGGACTCCCGCTGGACGGTTACACACCAAGTTCTTCGGCTATCACTAGCGGGGACGGCCGATCATCCGTCCGACATGGGGCTCGAGTATCCGATCTGGCTGAAGCCGGTGAAATCGTTCTCGTCCAGGCGTTTCGTTCGCGGCCGCTGTGGGCACTCGCCGGGATGACCGACTGCCGCGACAGTGAACGTGCCTTTCCGGAATGGAACTCGCCGGGGGTCGAATGCGTTCGACGAATACCGGGCGGCCCACACTGGTGCGGGGTCCCGTGAGCATCACGATGCCCGACGGGCACGTGGTGTCCTCCGACCGATTCGTGGTGGCCGTGTGCAGGTGTCGCCGGAGCGAGCTCTTTCCGTTGTCTGACACCAGCCATCGCGCACGCCGACGCATACCGACATCACCTACGGAAGAGGCCGAGGTGCCATGACGAGTAACGAAAAGACCGCGGAAAGGATCGCCGAGGTGGCGCGGCGACGAGCATTTACGGTCGCTGCGGCGGAATCGCTTACCGGTGGGCGTATTTCGTGCCTCCTCGGTGCAGCGTCGTCCTCGTCGGAGTGGTACCGAGGCAGCGTCGTCGCCTATGCGTCCTCGGTAAAACACCGAATCCTCGGTGTGCCGGGGTCAGTGGTGAGTGACGAAAGCGCGCGTGCGATGGCGAGGTCCGCAGCAGACCTACTCGAGGCGGATATCGCCATTTCCGTGACAGGTGTCGGCGGCCCGGATTCGCAGGAGGGAGACTCGCCCGGCACCGTATGGTTCGGGCTGTTCGACAAGGGGCGCACGACTGCCGAGTTGCATCGATTCGAGGGGAATCCGGAAGCGGTCGTCGACGCCGCCACTGCCCAGGCGCTCGAGATGATCGAGCATGCGCTGGGAGAGGGCAGACGAACGGACGACGCACCGGATGCCGAGGCGGATCAGAACGGTCTGCAGACGGTTGCTCCGCGTCCCTACGAACTCGGTGACGCGTCCGGCCCTCTCTCTCGTGCAGAAGTGGAAAGCATCGATGCCTTCTGGCGGGCCGCGAACTACTTGTCGGTCGGACAGATCTATCTCATGGACAACCCGTTGTTGCGGGAGGCGTTGCAGGCAGAGCACATCAAGCCGAGATTGCTGGGGCACTTCGGGACTGTTCCGGGACTGAACTTGATCTGGGCGCACGTCAACCGACAGATCGTTCGGCGTGATCTCGATTCGGTGTTCGTCGCGGGCCCGGGACACGGCGGACCAGGGCCGAACGCCTGCGCGTGGCTCGAGGGAACGTACTCGGAGTTGTACGGCCACATTTCCCAGGACGTCGAGGGCATGTCGACGTTCTTCCGGCAGTTCTCCTTCCCTGGCGGAGTACCCAGCCACTGCGCCCCCGAGACGCCCGGATCGTTCCACGAAGGTGGCGAACTCGGTTACTCGCTGTTGCACGCTTACGGTGCAGCTTTCGACAACCCTGAACTCACCGTTTTCTGCGTGATCGGTGACGGCGAGGCGGAGACCGCTTCGCTGGCAGCGAGTTGGCACTCGAACAAGTTCATCGATGCCGCGCGAGACGGGGCGGTGGTCCCGATTCTCGCGTTGAACGAATACAAGATCGCGAACCCCACGATCCTCGCCCGCATACCGGAGTCGCAGTTGCTCGAGCTGTTGAGAGGCTACGGCTACACCCCGTTCGTGGTCGCGGGAGACGATCCGGCCGAAGTGCATCAGGCGATGACGGCGGCGCTCGACGAATGCCTCGATCGAGTGGCCACGATCCAGGCGGACGCGCGCGGCGGCGGGAGCAGGGGTGCGGAGGAGGCCATGCCCGAATGGCCCATGATCATTCTGCACACCCCCAAGGGCTGGACGTGCCCGCCGATGGTGGACGGTGAAAAGGTCGAAGGCACGTTCCGCTCTCATCAGGTGCCGTTGCCGACCGCACGAACGGACGAGGCTCATCGTCGAACGCTCGAGCAGTGGCTGCAGTCGTATCGGCCGGAAGAACTGTTCGACGAGGACGGCAGGCCGGTCGCGGGCATCTACGACTTCGTCCCGGCCGGAGAGAAAAGGATGAGTGCCAATCCGGTCGCCAATGGTGGGGTTCTGCTCCGTGATCTGCGTCTGCCCGATTGGCGTGACCACGCGGTGGACGTGCCCGGCCCCGGCCGGACGAATCACGAGGCGACACGAGTGCTGGGCGGTTGGTTGCGTGATGTCACGGCCCGGAACGTCGACAACTTTCTCACCTTCGCGCCGGACGAGTTGGCCAGCAATCGTCTTCAGGACATTCTCGAGGTCACTGGCCGCGATTGGCAGCCGCGGATCGGCGAGTTCGACGAGAATCTTGCGCGCGACGGCCGGGTCGTCGAGGTGCTTTCCGAGAACGTCTGCCAAGGGCTGCTGGAGGGGTATCTGTTGTCCGGCCGGCACGGCGTGTTCACCTGCTACGAGGCGTTCGTGCACATCGTCGACGCCATGTTCAACCAGTATGCGAAATGGCTCGATGCGAGCGCACAGATCGAGTGGCGACGCCCCATCGCAAGTCTGAACTATCTGTTGTCGTCCCATGTGTGGCGCCAGGATCACAACGGTTTCACCCACCAGGACCCGGGCTTCTTGGATGTCGTGGTGAACAAGAAGCCGGAGATCGTGCGGGTGTACCTTCCTCCGGACACCAATACGTTGCTGTCGACGTTCGATCACTGCCTACGTTCACGCCACTACGTCAATGTGGTCGTCGCGGGGAAGCAGCCGCAGCCCGACTGGTTGTCTGCAGAAGAAGCAGCACTGCACTGCGCGCGCGGCGTGGGAAGCTGGGAATGGGCAAGTGCCAACGATGATCCCGGGACAACTCCCGACGTGGTCCTGGCCTGTGCCGGAGACGTCCCCACACTCGAAACCCTCGCTGCCGTATCGATTCTGCGAGAGCGTCTGCCCTCCTTGCGGGTTCGGGTCGTCAATGTCGTCGACCTGATGCGTCTGCTGCCGGACACGGAGCACCCGCACGGCCTTCCCGACAGTGAGTTCGACACGTTGTTCACACGTGATCGCCCCGTCATCTTCGCCTTCCACGGCTACCCCTGGCTCATTCATCGCTTGACGTATCGGCGCGCCGTTCACGGTCGAATGCACGTCCGCGGTTACAAGGAGAACGGGACCACCACTACGCCGTTCGACATGGTCATGCTCAACGACCTCGACCGATACCATCTCGTGATCGATGTCGTCGACCGCGTGCCACACCTACGTGAGAGCGCAGCCGGGCTTCGTCAGAACATGGTCGACGCGAGAGCGAATGCTCGTGCGTGGACCCGGCAGTACGGCGCCGATATTCCGGAAGTTGCGGAGTGGAGTTGGCCCGGGTGAACCAGCGGCGTTTTGTTTGCCGCAGCGACTTCCGGGCACACGTTCGGTGAACGTCGCACGGATTGGAGGAGTGACTGTGCACACCAATCGGTTTCACGATTTGATCACGGCTCCGGGCCCGTTTACGTCCGTCTACTTCGATAATTCTCACAGGACCGAAGACGCGGCGAAACGCCTGGAACTGGAACTGCGCGACATGAGGTCTCGTCTCGAAGAGCAGGGGGCCTCGCCGAAGGCACTCGAGATTCTCGCGGATGCGGTCGAGCAGGCCACCCCTGCGGTGGGCCGCAGCGGACGCGCTGTGATCGCGAACGAGGAGAGGGTCCTCGTGGACGAGCCACTTCTGCGCCCACCCGACGCATCGGAGGCACGGTACTCGGATCAGCCGTACCTCGTTCCGGCGGTCGAACACGGTGTCAGTGGGCAGACTTACATGCTGGTGTTCGTGGACCACGAAGGCGCGGACATCTCGATCCACCATTTCGGAAAGAGCACCCTGCTGTCCGAAACGCTGAGTGGCAGTGACTATCCGATACACAAGGCCGCCGGCGCCGAGACACCCGGTTATGGCGACCCGCAGCCGCGCGCGGAGGAGGCGATGCGACGCAACGTATCCGAGGTGGCCCACCGTATCGACAAGTTGTCGGGGGAACACCACCCCGACCCGATATTCCTCGTCGGCGAGACACGCTCGCGTGAGGACCTGTTCGGGGCGTTGTCGGAACGCGCGCGGGCACTTGCCGTCGAGTTGGAGGCGGGAGCGCGGGCCGAGGGAGCCGACACGGAGTCCGTGCGCACCGCCGTCGCCGAGGAATTTGCGAAACTCAGACGTGGGGCGATCGACGATATCGCCGAGCGGTTGAACGCAGAGTTGGGCAAGAGCTCCGGCCTGGCGGCCGACGGCCTCGACGCGGTCTGTGATGCGCTGCGCGCAGGAAACGTGGACACTCTCGTCATCGGCGACATTGCGGACCGCACAGTGCTGGTGGGGGACGAGACGACCTGGGTCGCCACCGACGCCGGGCAGCTGTCCGAATTCGGATCGGCAACGGTGAGCACCCGTCGCGCCGACGAAGCATTGCCGTACGCGACTCTGGCGCTGGGTGGAGAACTGATCAGAGTCGACGACCGGATTGCCCCCACCGACGGATGCGCGGCACTCCTTCGTCATATCTGAGCCCATCGTTTATCCGAACGGAACAGTGGGCACACGGCGACGGGTCGCGTCGAACATACCGAGGAGGCACACGTGAATTCAGTCCGGATCGGATCTCCGACGTCGGGCAGCGACCGGCGTGCCTCCGTGACGGATGTCGCACGGCCACTGCCGACCAAAGTGCTGGGCGACGCACGGAAGAGGTGGCGGATTGCGAGAAAGTGAAGTGCAGGCTTCAGCCCAGTACCGAAGCTTGGTTCTGATTCAGGCGCGATTACACGGAATCGCGGCTGGGTATGCTGCGCGTGAAGTGCTGCTGGGATGGAGGGCACGGATGTGGAGATCAGATGCGCAAGGTCGACGAGGTGACTTCGATGAAGGCTAGATCGGACACTCCGGTGGTACTGCACATCGCCGCCGAGTTCGAGCAGCTTCCGGTGGTGCGTGCGGTCACCGAAACACTCGCAATTCTCGGCGACTACGTCTTCGATGATGTCGCCGATATCAAACTGGCTGTCGACGAAGTGTGCTCCGAACTTGTTGCGGCAGCTCCGATCGGTGCGGATATCACCTGCGCGTTCGCGGTAACGGAATCGGAAATGCGGGTCACGCTCAGCTCTGTCACAGGGGCTGCGCAACTACCCGAACGCGAGAGCTTCGGCTGGCACGTGCTGGAGACTTTGATGTCGAGTGTCTCGGTGTCTCACGACCAGACTGCGACAGGGGAGCACGAAACGACGATCGAACTGGTCAAGCGGAAGAACTTGGACTAGATGGCACCCACATCCCCGCCCGGTGAGCGGCGCCGGAGAGAGCGGGACGACTACAAGGATGTGGTGCCCGCACTGTCGGAGCTCGCTGAACTGGATCTGTCTTCCGCGGCCGCATCGACGCTGCGCGACGCCACGATCACCCGGTGCCTTCCATTGGCGGAGCACATCGCACGTCGATTCGAAGGGCGCGGTGAGGCCCACGACGATCTGGTGCAGGTCGCGCGCCTCGGCCTCGTGAAAGCGATCGACGGATTCGAGCCGGGACGCGGCTTCGAATTCGTCTCCTATGCCGTTCCGACGATCATGGGCGAAGTTCGGCGTCACTTCCGAGATGCCGGCTGGACCATGCGCGTTCCACGACGAGTTCAGGAACTCAACGCCCACATCAACCAGGTGGTGGATCGGCTGTCGCAAACGCTCGGCCGCTCGCCCTCTGCGAGTGAGATCGCTGCGGAACTCGGTATCGATGTTCACGAGGTTTCCGAGGGTCTCCTCGCCAAGAATGCGTATCAAACGTTGTCCATGGACGCTACGTTCGGAGACTCGGAAGATCTGTCACTGTCCGAACTGGTCGGTGAGGAGGATGCCGAGCTGGCGAACGTGGAGATTCACGATGCCATAAGGCCCGTGTTGGAGAAGCTTCCGGCGATCGAACGGCGCGTGCTCATGCTGAGGTTCTTCGGTTCGATGACGCAGACAGAGATAGCGAGTCGTGTCGGAGTGTCCCAGATGCAGATTTCCCGCATATTGGCGCGAACCCTGAGCACGCTCCGCGAACAACTCACGGAGCAATGAGGGGTCTTACCCGCGAACCTCTGCGTAGCGTTCGCGGACCGTGGGCGTGGGGTCCGCTTCGAAGGTCGTGGCGGGTGAGCCCTGCCATCGTGGCGGTGCTTCCTCGTCGGCCAGTGTCCATGCGGCCTGCCGGGCCGCCCCGATCGCGACGTACTCCGCGGGTTGTGGAACGAGGACCGGAGCACCGAACACTGCGGGGGCAAGTTCGCACAGTGCTTTCGATCGGGCGCCACCGCCCACGAGCAGGATCCGCCGCACGTTCACGCCTTGCTCCACCAGATGATCGATTCCCTCCGCCAAACCGCACAGCAACCCTTCGACGGCCGCACGCGCGAGGTGCGCGGGGGTGGTATTGGACAGGGTGAGCCCGTGAACGGCCCCGGTTGCGTGTGGTCGGTTGGGCGTTCGCTCACCCTCGAAGTACGGCACCATCACCAGACCGCCGCTACCGGACGGCGCAGAAAGTGCCAGTCGGGACAGCTCGTCGTGATCGACTCCGAGCAGTGTCGCCGTGGCATCGAGCACCCGTGCGGCGTTGAGAGTGCACACCAGCGGCAGGTGCCGGCCCGAAGCGTCCGCAAACCCGGCAACGAATCCGTTGGCGTCGTGGCTCGGCGTGTTCGACACCGCGCTCACCACTCCAGAGGTGCCGACGGACACCACGATGTCGCCCTCCTGCGCGTCGAGCGCCAACGCGGCCGCAGCGTTGTCCCCGGTCCCGGGGCCGACGAGAGCGCCCCACGATGTCTCGCCGACGCGTTCGTGCGGGGCCGCCACGCGCGGCACGGCGGGGGTTCGTCCGCGCAGGGCAAGAGACAACAGATCGGTTCGATACCTGTTCTCGGCGGCGGACCAGTAGCCGGTGCCGCTGGCATCCCCCCGGTCGGTGACCAGCGCATCCGGAGTTGTTGCGCCGGTGAGCTGTCCGGTGAGCCAGTCGTGCGGTAGACAGACCCCCGTCGTTCGATCGGCGTCGACCGGCTCGTGATCGGCGAGCCAGCGCAGTTTCGTGACGGTGATGGCGGCCAGTGGAACGACGCCCACCGCCTCCGCCCACGCATCCGGGCCGCCCAAGTCCGCGACGAGATGCTCGGCCGAATCGGCGGAGCGGGTGTCGTTCCATAGGAGTGCTTTGCGCACGACGGAACCCGAGTCGTCCACACAGACCATCCCGTGCTGCTGTGCTCCGACGGAGACCGCCGCCACGTCGTCCAGCCCGCCCGCATCACCGATTGCCGCGTCCAACGCGTGCCCCCAGGCCTGGGGATCCACTTCGGTTCCGTCCGGGTGCGGAGCACGTCCCTCGCGGACGATGCTTCCGCTGTCCGCATCGCACACGAGCACTTTGCACGACTGAGTGGAGGAGTCGATTCCGGCGACCAGGGTCATGGCTGCCCTCCCAAGGCTTCGTCCAGAATCGCACGTGTCGGAAGGTCGGCGCCGGCCTTCGCGACGGTGAGCGCCGAGGCGGTTGCGGCGTTGTTCATCACCACTCGTAGTGATGCGTCGTCGACGGCGCGCAGGGCTTCGCGACGTTCGGCGCCGAGGAGTTTCTGTGCCGCGAACCCGTCGAGGAGCCCTGCCATGAAAGAGTCTCCCGCTCCGACGGTATCGACCAACTGCACGTCGTGCGCGGGTATGTCGATGCGCCCGGTGTCGGTGAGCGCGAACGCGCCCTTGGCGCCCGCAGTCACCACGACTACGGCGGGTCCGATCGAAAGCCACTGCTGAGCAATGTGTTCAGGACTGTTGTCCGGATCGAACCAGTGCAGGTCCTCGTCGCTGACCTTGACGATGTCGGCGAGGTTCACGAGCCGCCGGATCCGTTCGCGCGCAGCCTGCGCGTCGTGGACGAGGCTGGGCCGCACATTGGGGTCGTAACTGATCGTCGCGGAGGTTCGGTAGTTCGCGAGCATTTCGGCGACGGTCTGACAGCCCGGATCCATCACCCCGGCAATGGATCCGGTGTGGGCGCAGAGCGGCCGCGGGGGAGGTTGCACGCCGTCGATGTCCCAGTCGATGTCGAACTCGTAGGTCGCCGAACCGGCCGAGTCGAGCGTGGCCTGTGCGGCCGCTGTCCGCGCGGTCGTGACGCTACCCGGGGCGAGGCGCACACCCGACTCGTCGAGGTGAGCACGGATTCGATTGCCCCGCTCGTCGTCTCCGATGCGGGTGACGAAGGAAGTGGGGTGACCGAGTCGTGCGAGCCCGACGGCCACGTTGAGTGGGCTGCCACCGACGTACTCGGCGGTGTTGCCGTGGACGTCACGCACGACGTCGATGAGTGCCTCGCCGATCACAACCGTCATGACGCACCCTCTCCGAGAAGCGACTCGAGAGTGGCGCGGGCGCCCTGTCGATGCAACGAGTCGAGCGCCCACACGTACGCCTCTACGAACGCTGCGTGATCGGCGAGATCGCCGAACACCGAACGGTTCACGATGAATGCGGTCGGGTCGTCGCGTTGGCTCTGCGCGATGGGGATCAGGGATTCCTTCAACCGATCCACGACGTCGATGGGCGCACCTTCCTCGTCGACCCCCTCTGCGTATCTGGCCCAGCTCGCCACGATCGCGGCCGACAGTCGAACGGAGCCGCCTGCGGTGAGATTCTCGCGGATCACCGGGAGGAGCCATTTGGGAATCCGATCCGAGGACTCGGCGCACAGCCTCGCGATGGTGTCCCGGATCTCCGGATTCGAGAATCGCTCGATCAGTGTGTGCTTGTACCCGTCCAGGTCGACCCCGGGAACCGGCCGCAGGGTGGGTGTGGCCTCCTCGTCCATGTACGCCGACAGGAAGCGCGCGAACAACGGGTCGCCGGCCGCATCGTGGACGAGGCGATATCCGGACAGGTACCCGAAGTAGCAGAGGGCCTGATGACTGGCATTGAGGAGGCGCAGCTTCATCAACTCGTACGGGGCCACGTCGTCGACCACCTGCACCCCGACGTCGTCGAATGCGGGCCTGCCCAGAACGAACGAGTCTTCGAGAACCCACGAAGTGAACGGCTCGGCCGCTACCGGCCAGGCGTCGTCGATCCCGTACCGGTCCGACAGTGCCGCAGTGACTTCGGGAGTGGTGACCGGGGTGATGCGATCGACCATCGAGTTGGGAAACGAGGTGTGCTCGCGCATCCAGGCGGCGACCTCGGGATCCTTGCGCTCTGCGTAGGCGAGGAACATCGTCCTGGCGACGGAGCCGTTGCCCTCGATGTTGTCGCACGACATGATCGTCGGCGAGGTCAGCCCCCGCGCGCGCCTGCGGGACAGGGCCTCGACCACCAGGCCGAACGTGGTTCGCGGAGCGGAACCGTCGGTGAGGTCGTGGATGACGTCCGGGTTCTGCAGGTCGAACTCGCCGGTGTCGTGGGTGAAGTTGTAGCCGCCTTCCGTGATGGTGAGGGAGACGATTCGGGTGCTCTCGGCCGCGATTCGCTCGATGACGACTTCCGGGTCGTCGGGTGCGAAGAGATACTCGACCATCGAGCCGATCACGCTGACATCCCAGGTGCCGTTGGCATGCTTCAGCGCGAGCGTGTACAGCCCGTCCTGGGCGTCCAACACCTCCTTCATGCGCCGGTCGCCGGGCAGGACGCCGACTCCGCAGATGCCCCAGTCGCGGGCCGCACCCGAGCGGAGCAGGCGGTCGACGTACATCGCCTGGTGGGCACGGTGAAACCCGCCGACACCGAAATGCACGATTCCCACCGTGATGTCGTCACGGTCGTATTCGGGCACCGCCACGTCGTTGCCCAGGCTCGGCAACGTCTGCGCGCTCAGCCGCATCGGATCACTCCTCTTCTCGTTCTGGCCGGTCCACTGTCCACCCCTTCACGATCGAACACGGACGACGGCTTTGAGGTTGCCGGGAATCCTGTCGGCATTCAACGCGGCCTCGGCTTCGTCGAGCGGAAAGGTCGCGGTGACCATCGCATCGAGGTTCACGCGCCCCGAGCCGACGAGGGCGATTGCGGTGGGCCACGTGTTCGCGTATCGGAACACGCCGGTCAATACCAGTTCACGATTCTGGATCACCTGGATCGGGAGGCTCATGTCCGAGGCGCCCATGCCGACCAGCACCACGGACCCCGCTGGGCGCACGGCCCGAATGCCGGAATCGACCGCGGCAGGAACACCGGTCGCATCGATGAACGAATCGACCCGGAGTTCGGACAGGTCCGATTCTCTCGGATCCACCACATCGGTGGCGCCGAAGGCGGTGGCGGCGTCGCGACGCCCCGAATCCAGATCGGAGACGATCACGTCGACCGCACCGAAGGCGAGTGCGGTTTGCGTCGTGGCGATTCCGATGGGGCCGGCGCCTGCGACGAGAACACGGGAACCTGCGGAGACCCCCGCTTTCCGGACGGCGGCGATGGCGACGGACAGGGGTTCACACAGTGCAGCCGCGTCGTCCGTCATGTCGTCCGGGACGGGATGCGCGAATGCCGATCCGATGGTGACGTACTCGCACAGTGCGCCGTCGATCGGTGGGGTTGCGTAGAACTGCATGTGCGGGCAGAGGTTGTAGAGACCCCGCCTGGTCTCGTCGCTGGCTGGGTCCGGGCGTTGCGGTTCGATCGACACCCGTTGCCCGATTCGCTCGGGGGAGACGTCGGCCCCGACGTCGACGATCACGCCGGAGGCCTCGTGGCCCAGCACGATCGGCGCGTCCACCACGTACTCCCCGATTCGGCCTTCGCGCAGATAGTGAGTGTCCGATCCGCAGACACCGACCGAGTGGACCCGAACTAGGACGTCGCCCCGGTTCGGCAGCGGCACGGGTAGCTCACGGACCTCGACTCGGCCCGGTTCCGCGAGTACCGACGCACGCATCGTGCTGGGGATTTGCGGCGAGACTGTTGTGTGGGTCACATTTCGATGCTAGCTTACTGAGCATAAGAGCGGCTAGTGAGCATCTGCTCACCGACTCTTTCCCTTTCACGACGAGGAGTGACAGTGACGTCCAGCGAGCGGACCGCCTTCACCGCGTCGACGGAGGATCTGCGCCTGGCTTTGCGGGCGGCCACGCTGTACCACCTGGACGGCCTCACTCAGGCGGAAGTGGCAACGCGGTTGGGCGTCTCGCGTGCGACCGCCGGCCGCCTCGTGGCGCGGGCGCGGGCGCAGGGGTTGGTCCGCATCGAGGTGTCGGTGCCGGACCACTTGCGTGAGTCATTGCGTTCCGGCGAGGAGCACGCGCTCGAAGCGAAGTTCGGTCTCGTCGAGGCTGTGGTGGTGGCGGATTCGGTCGATGCCGCCGGTTCCGTGGATGATCACAACAGTTTCAACGGCGTCGGCCGAGCGGCAGCGTCGCTGGTGGTTCGTCGCATTCGACGCGGCGACACGCTCGGATTCACCTGGGGCCCCGAAACGGTGGCGCTCGCGCAGGCGCTGCCGTCCGGTACCGCAACGTGCGCCACCGTCGTCCAACTCGACGGCTCGGTCAGTGCGATCAACTACCAGACCGGGACCGAGTACATCCTCGGTAGGTGTGCGGAGCAACTGCATGCCGACACTGTTCGACTTCCGGTCCCGTTGTACGCGGACGAGTCGACGGTGGTGTCGATGCGAAACGACTCGGTGCTCTCGCGGGCCCTGGCGGCCGGGAGCAGTGCCGACATGATGATGTTCGGCACCGGGGACGTGTCCCGATCGACCACGTTGTTCGAGGGCAGTTTCATCGACACCGACATGCTGTCGGTCCTGACCGGGCTCGGTGCGGTCGGTGAGGTCGGTGGCCGCTTCTATCGAATCGACGGCACCGAGGTAGGGGGCGAGCTCGATCGGCGGGCGATGTCCGTGCGACTCGACGACATTCGTGCCTGCGAGGGGTCGATTCTCGTGACCGGCGGCGTCGTGAAACATCGAGCGGCACTCGGTGCCCTCCGCGGTGGGCTGGCAAAGATGCTCGTCTGCGATATCGACTGTGCCCGTTGGCTGCTCGAGCAGTAGCCGTGTAGGAGAGGTGAGAACTGGTGACCGTACGCAGAAGACCGGCAATGGCGCTGGCGGCAGGGGCAGGTGCGCTCTGTCTCACGCTCAGTGGGTGTGCAGGGGCGGGCTCGTTCGGCAGTTCGGATCAGACCATCACCATCGCGATGGTCTCCAACTCGCAGATGCAGGACGCACGTGAACTCGCATCCCAGTTCGAGGCCGACAATCCCGACGTCGATCTGAAATTCGTCACGCTCTCGGAGAACGAGGCCCGCGCCAAGATCACCGCCTCCACCGCGACCGGTGGCGGCGAGTTCGACGTCGTGATGATCAGCAACTACGAAACCCCGCAGTGGGCCGAGAACGGCTGGCTCACCGATCTGTCCGATTACGCGGAGAAGACCGAGGGGTACGACCAGGACGACTTCATTCCCACCCTTCGCGAGTCGCTCTCGTACGAAGGCGACATGTATTCGATGCCGTTCTACGGCGAATCCTCGTTCCTGATGTATCGGAAGGATCTGTTCGAGCAGGCCGGAATCCAGCTGTCCGACAAGCCCACCTGGACCGAGGTCGCGGACGCGGCGGCCAGGCTCGACAGCCCGGACGTGTCCGGCATCTGCCTTCGCGGAAAGCCTGGGTGGGGCGAGCTTCTCGCGCCGCTCGACACCGTGATCAACACGTTCGGAGGCCGGTGGTTCGACGAGAACTGGAACGCACAGCTCGACAGCCCAGAGGTGGAACGTGCAGTGCAGTTCTACGTGGATCTCGTCCGCGAACACGGCCAGTCCGGTGCGGCGACCAGTGGATTCGGCGAGTGCGCAACGCAGCTTTCTCAGGGGCGAGTGGCCATGTGGTACGACTCCACGTCCGCCGTGTCCACGCTGGAGGATCCGGCGTCGAGCGCGGTCGTCGGCAAGATCGGCTACGCACCCGCGCCCATCGAGGAGAAGGACAACGCGGGCTGGCTCTACAGCTGGGCGTTGGGAATTCCCGTCAGCAGCGAGAACCCGGACGCAGCGTGGCGCTTCATCTCCTGGATGACGGACAAGAACTACATGCGCACCGTCGGTGAACAACTCGGCTGGGAGCGGGTGCCGCCCGGCAGTCGCCTGTCCACCTACGAGATTCCGGAATACAAGGAGGCCGCGGCTGCATACGGACCGCTGACTCTCGAAGCCATCGAGAACGCGACTCCAGAGGCTCCGACGGTGGACCCGGTTCCGTACACCGGGGTGCAGTTCCTGGCCATCCCGGAGTTCCAGGATCTGGGTACCAGGGTCAGCCAACAGATCAGTGCGGCGATAGCCGGCCAGAAGTCGGTGCCCGATGCGCTCGCTCAGGCACAGCAGTACGCCGAGGTGGTCGGCGCCACGTATCGGGAGGACCAATGACAACCATCGCGGCGAGACCTGCCGAACGCACGGCCGATCGGGCTCGTGAGTTGCGGGCAGCCAAGGACGACAGCGTTTCGAAGGCCGAAGGATGGCGGCGGAGAGGGCCGCTGCTGCCGGCGCTGATATTCATGGTCGTGGTGACGCAGATTCCCTTCGTCTTCACGCTGTACTACTCCACCCAGTCGTGGAACCTGGTGCGGCCGGGTTCGAGAGCCTTCGTCGGCTTGCAGAACTATGTGGACGTGTTCAAGGACAGCCAGTTTCGTGAGGTCGCGGTCAACACGGTGATACTCATCGTCGGCACGGTGCTGATCTCGGTGGTCCTCGGCTTGTTGCTTGCACTGCTTCTCGACCGGGCTTTTCTGGGACGCGGGATCGTGCGAACTCTTCTCATCACGCCGTTCCTGGTGACACCCGTCGCCGGTGCGCTGCTCTGGAAGACCACGATGTTCGACCCGGTGTTCGGCATGATCAATTTCGTGCTGTCGCCGTTCGGGGTCGGCGACATCGACTGGGTGAGCAGGTTTCCGCTCGCCGCGGTGATGACCAATCTGGTGTGGCAGTGGACCCCGTTCATGATGTTGCTCATCCTTGCGGGCCTGCAGTCGATGCCGAGAGACATCCTCGAGGCGGCACGGGTGGACGGCGCGAAGCCGTTTGCCATGTTCCGTGAACTCACGTTGCCGCACCTGCGGCGGTTCATCGAACTGGGCTCCGTGCTCGGAGCCATCTATCTCGTCAACACGTTCGACTCGATCTACATGATGACGCAGGGCGGGCCGGGTACGGCCAGCGCGAATCTCCCGTTCTACATCTATCAGCGCGCTTTCCTCGGGTTCGACATCGGTCAAGCGGCCGCGATGGGCGTCATCGTCGTGATTGCCACCATCGTGGTTGCGACGCTTGCTCTACGTCTGATCTTCAAAAGCTTCACGGGCAACGAGGAGGCAGCCTGATGAGTACCGATACCGCCGCTGACCAGGTGGCGTCGACACCGGTGGGCCGCAAGACCACACGGGCACGCAAGACTCGCAAATTCAGCATCTGGGGTGTGGTCGCCTGGATCGTCGCCCTCGGGTTCTTCTTTCCGATTGCGTGGATGGTGCTCACCGCGTTCAAACAGGAAAGCGACGCCTACACCGATCCGCCGAAGCTGTTCTTCACACCGACGCTGGATCAGTTCCGTTCGGTCCTCGAGAGCGGTATCGGGACGAGCTTGCTCAACTCGGCGTTCGCGACGGGGATGTCGACGATCCTGGTGCTGTTGCTGGGTGTGCCGGCCGCGTTCGCGTTGTCGCTGCGGCCCGTGCGTAAGACGAAGGACGCGTTGTTCTTCTTCATCAGCACCAAGATGCTTCCCATCGTCGCGGCCATCGTGCCGCTGTACGTGATCGTCAACGACATCGGCCTGCTCGACAACATCTGGGCGCTCGTCATCCTCTACACGGCGATGAATCTTCCGATCGCCGTGTGGATGATGCGGTCGTTCTTCCTCGAGGTTCCCGGTGAACTGCTCGAGGCCGCGACGATGGACGGTGCGAGCCTGTGGACGTCCGTGCGGGAGGTGATCCTGCCGTTGGTGTCGCCGGGTATCGCGGCCACCGCATTGATCTGCGTGATCTTCTCGTGGAACGAATTCTTCTTCGCGGTCAACCTCACCGCCGTTCAGGCTCAGACCATTCCGGTCTACCTGGTCGGGTTCATCACCGGTGAAGGGCTGTACTGGGCGCGCCTGTCCGCCGCAGCAACGTTGGCGGCTCTGCCCGTGATCCTCGCCGGATGGTTCGCGCAGAACAAGCTCGTTCGCGGCCTGTCCTTCGGAGCGATCAAATGATCCACCTCCCGGTCCACACCCACTTCGGATTCGAACTCAGGAGCAATCATGGCTGACATCGCGTACAAGGGAGCATCCTGCATCTACGAGAGCGCCGACACTCTCGCGGTCGATTCTCTCGACCTCGAGATCGAGGACGGCGAGTTCATCGTCCTCGTCGGCCCGTCCGGATCCGGGAAGAGCACCGCACTGCGAATGCTGGCCGGGCTCGAAGACATCGACGAGGGAACGATCACCATCGGCGGCAAGGACATGCTGGGAGTGCCCTCCAAGGACCGCGACATCGCAATGGTGTTCCAGAACTACGCTCTCTATCCGAACAAGACCGTCGGCGAGAACATGGGCTTCGCGCTCAAGATGCGTGGAGTGGGCACCGCCGAACGCAAGCAGAAGGTCGCGGAGGCGGCGAAACTGCTCGATCTCACCGACTACCTGGACCGCAAGCCCGCCAAGCTGTCCGGCGGTCAGCGTCAGCGCGTCGCCATGGGGCGCGCGATCGTGCGTGAACCCCAGGTGTTCTGCATGGACGAACCTCTGTCCAACCTCGATGCCAAATTGCGGGTGCAGACCAGAACGCAGATCGCGGCTCTGCAGCGTCGGCTCGGCACCACCACCGTCTACGTCACTCACGATCAGGTCGAGGCGATGACCATGGGAGACCGGGTCGCGGTTCTGAAAGACGGCAAGTTGCAGCAGTTCTCGACCCCGACGGACCTCTACGACAAGCCGATCAATGCGTTCGTGGCGGGTTTCATCGGATCGCCGGCCATGAACCTGTTCACGGCGCCGATCGTCAGCGACGGTGTGCGAATCGGTAGCTCGGTGCTCGAGCTCCAGCGCGATCAGATGGCGAGTCTGCATTCGGCGGGCGTGGACACCGTCACCGTGGGTGTGCGTCCCGAACAACTCGAACTGACCGACGGCGCCGGTATCGAGGTGGTCGTCGATCTCATCGAAGAACTCGGCAGCGAGTCCTACGTCCATACACACGTCCGTGAGGGCGGAGAGGAACTGGTCGCACGGTCGCTCACCCGCACTCCGGCGAGGCTCGCCGACACGGTCACCCTGCGCAAGAAGGAAGGGGCTGTGCATCTGTTCCACCCCGATTCCGGGGACCGGATCGGGGACTGACCTCGGCCGAGGCTACCGTTCGGGTGTGCGTGAACTACTCGTGATCGGTATCGGTGCCGGCGACCCCGACCAAGTGACGGTGCAGGCCGTCAAGGCCATGAACAGGGTCGACGTGTTCTTCGTGATCGGCAAAGGCGACGAGAAGCAGGACCTGGTCGACCTACGCACCGGTCTGCTCGCCGAGCACGTGACGCACCCCCATCGTGTCGTCGACATCGTCGATCCGCCCCGCGATCGCACGCCCGCCGACTACGAAGGCGTCGTGGTCGACTGGCACGAGCGCCGGGCGGAGCTGTTCGAATCCGAGTTCGCTGCCGTCGGCGAGGACGTGGGCGCGATTCTCGTCTGGGGCGACCCGGCGCTGTACGACAGCACCATTCGGATCGTCGAGCGCGTTCTCGCCAGGGGAGCCGTCACCTTCGAGTGGTCGGTGGTTCCGGGCGTGACGAGCGTTCACACCCTGGCCGCCGCGCATCGCACCGTGCTGCACCGCGTGGGGGAGCCGGTTCACATCACCACGGGGCGCAGACTGGCGGAGGGCCTACCCGAGGGCGTCGACAACGCGGTGGTGATGCTCGACGCGCATTGCACCTTCACCCAGGTGCCGGGCGACGACGTCCACATCTGGTGGGGCGCCTACCTCGGCACCCCCGACGAGGTGCTGGTCTCAGGAAATCTGCGTGAGGTGGAGGACGAGATCGTGCGATTGCGCGCCGAACTTCGTGCCCGCAAGGGCTGGATCATGGACACGTACATGCTCCGACGTGGGTAGTCTTCGGCTATGCCAGAACTTCCGGAAGTCGAGGCACTCGCCGGATTCCTGCGCAGCCACGCGGTAGGCGCGGTCGTGGGCCGCATCGACGTGGCCGCTCTCAGCGTCCTCAAGACCTTCGACCCGCCCATCACCGACCTGCAGGGCCGCGATGTCACCGGGGCTTCGCGCTATGGAAAGCATCTCGCCCTCGACTGCGGTGACATCTCGTTGATCACCCATCTTTCCCGGGGCGGCTGGTTGCGCTGGACGGACAATCCTTCGTCGGCGCCCCCGAAACCGGGGAAGGGGCCGCTCGCGCTGCGGGTTCATTTCTTCACACGCGAAGGCGCGACGCCGGCGTTCGATCTGACCGAGGCGGGGACCAAGAAGCGCCTGGCTGTGTGGGTGGTGCGCGATCCGCAGGAGGTGCCCGGTATCGCGCGGCTCGGGCCGGATGCACTGGCCGTCACCGAGCCGGAGTTCGCGGAGATTCTCGGATCGACGACAGCCCGCATCAAGAACTCACTGGTGGATCAATCGCTGCTTGCCGGCGTGGGTAATGCCTACTCCGACGAAATCCTGCACACGGCAACGCTGTCACCCTTCGCCACCTCGAAGACGCTACCGGCGGAACAGGTGCACACCCTGTACGAGACGATGCGCACCGTGCTGACCGATGCGGTCGAGCGTTCGGCCGGGCAGGATGCGGCAAGGTTGAAGGGCGAGAAGCGATCGGGAATGCGAGTGCACGCCCGCACCGGACTACCGTGCCCGGTGTGCGGCGACACGGTCCGCGAGGTTTCGTTCGCCGAGCGGTCGTTTCAGTATTGCCCTACCTGCCAGACCGGAGGAAAAATCTTGGCAGACCGCAGAATGTCGCGCCTGCTGAAGTGAACGACCGAACCTACCGCGGGTGCTCGTAGCCCTGCCAGGCAAGTCGGCGGTGACGCCGCGGATCGCTCTCGACACGGTTCACGTCGTCGAACATCAGGGTTCGGCGATCCTCTTCGTCGTAGCCGGGCCAATCGGCATCCGGTGTCCCGTGTTTCGCGAAATGCAGCCAGTGGCCCTGCACCGAATCCGTCACTCGTGCGAAGGCATCGGACCCACCCAGCAACGTCAACACTCGCCGCCACAGTCCACTCAGCCCGAACACGGCGTACATCTCGGTCGCGTGCGTCGCCCCGAGGCCGGTGATCCGTAGCAGGCGAGGGGCGAAGTCGTACCGATAGAAATACGTCGGTGCGGTTGGTGAATGCCCCTCGGCTACCGAAATCGACGGCTCCCAGAACATGATGTCGCCGCCCAGGTCCGCCGCGGCGAACCTTTTCGGATACTTCGGGTAGGCATCCAGTATCCGCCTCACGACGGCCGGGTCGAGGCCTGTGAGCATGCGCTCGATGCGGGCCCGGTCGGTCGGCAGAATGTTCAGGAAGAACGGAAAGACCCGCCCCTCATGGGCATTGGTTCCGATCATGAGAGGAACCGGATGTGCCTTGCCCGACGCGAAGACGTCCATCGGATGTTCCGGAAGGAAGTCACCGTCCACGGTGGGGGCGAAGACTCGGGTGCCGGGCTCGTCGTCGGCGATTCGGTTGGCGAGCCGGCGGCCCACGTCGGCGATCGCCTTCGGCTCCGTGCCGGCCAGCCACTCGGCGGCGTCGGCATCGGACGCCCCGGCCGTCTCGATGAACTCCTGTGCCCACCGCGCGGCTCGGTTCGACCCGTATACCGCGGCAGGCCAGGGGCTCTGCGCGATGGCGCGGGCGAAGAGTCCTTCGGCGGCGGGGGTGGTCATGAGGGTGGTGACGGCGTTGGCGCCTGCGGATTCGCCGAAGAGGGTGACGTTGTCGGGGTCTCCGCCGAATGCGGCGATGTTGCGCTGGACCCATTCGAGTGCGGCGACCTGGTCGCGTAGTCCGAGGTTGGAGTCGAAGGTGCGTTGTGGGGTGGAGTAGGTGCTGAAGTCGAGGTAGCCGAGTGCGCCGAGCCGGTAGTTGAGGGACACGTACACGACGTCTCCGCGACGCACCAGTGAGAACCCGTCGTACAGTCCCGACGCGGACGAGCCGCCGGAGTATCCGCCGCCGTGGACGAACACCATCACCGGACGTGGCGCCTGGTCGTCGGTGGGTGCGCCGGGCGGGGTGACGACGTTCAGTATCAGGCAGTCCTCGCTGGACTCGACCGACGGCTGAACCGAGTGCGAACCGAACTCGTGCGTATGCAGAACCCCCGACCACGGGGCTACCGGTTTCGGTGCGCGCAGGCGATCAGCGCCGACGGGTGGTGCGGCGTAGGGGATTCCGCGCCAGGTGGTGACGCCGTCGATCTCCTTGCCGAGTACGTCGCCGGCGTCCGTCGTGATGCGAAGGTGCATCGACCGCTCATCTACTGTCGGCATGTTCCTCCTGCCCGTCTCGAGTCGGTTCGTCATCGTCTGTGGAGGAATCGGGTGTGGACGTGTAGCCCCGGTACCCGGACCAGGCGAGCCGCCGCTCGTGACGTGGATCGTTCTGAATCGTGCTGGTCGCATCGAACATCATCGTCGCGCGAGTGTCCGAGTCGTATGCCGGCCACGATGCCAACGGAACCCCGGTACGCGCGAACGCCAGCCAGTTCTCCTGCACGGAATCCGTGACGGCGCGCATCCCGCGGCGGCCACCGAGCAGGGTGATCGCCCGCCCCAGCAGGCTGTTGCCGTAGCCGAACACGGCGAACATCTCGAAAGCGTGAGTGGCGCCCAGGTCGAGCAAGTCCAACAACCTGGGGGCGAAGTCGAACCGGTAGCTGTACGTGGGTGCGTGGTCCGCGTGCGATTCGGTGATCGCGATGGACGGCACCCAGAACGTGATGTCGCCGCCGATGGCGATTGCCGCCGATTCGTCCGGGTACTCCGGATACGCGGCCGTGATGCGAGACTCCGCTTCGGGCTCGGTGAGAGCGAACATCTTGTGGATCCGCTCGGGCGTGGTCGGAAGTCCACCGAGAAACTTCGTGAAGAGTGTGCCCTCGTGCGAGTTGTTCCCGATGATCAGCGGGACCCGGTGGGCGGAGCCGTCGGTGAACGCCTCGAGGGGAGTGCGCGGCAGGAAGTCCCCGTCCACCACGGGGCCGAACGGATGCCGGCCGGGAGTTTCGGTGACCACCTTGGCATTCAGACGATTGGCGGCACGGCCCAACTGCGCAGGTGTCGCCGACTCGAGGGCTTCGACGGGATCGGTGACATCCATCGGCAGCAGATCGACGAAACTCTTCGCCCATACGGCTGCCTGTTCCGACGTGGTGACCAGACCTGGCGCGGAACTTTCCGCGATGGCGCGGGCGAAGAGTCCTTCGGCGGTGGGGGTGGTCATGAGGGTGGTGACGGCGTTGGCGCCTGCGGATTCGCCGAAGAGGGTGACGTTGTCGGGGTCTCCGCCGAATGCGGCGATGTTGCGCTGGACCCATTCGAGTGCGGCGACCTGGTCGCGTAGTCCGAGGTTGGAGTCGAAGGTGCGTTGTGGGGTGGAGTAGGTGCTGAAGTCGAGGTAGCCGAGTGCGCCGAGTCGGTAGTTGAGGGACACGTACACGACGTCCCCGCGTTGGACCAGCGACGAGCCGCCGTACAACCCGGTTGCCGACATCCCCAGGACGTAGGCGCCGCCGTGGACGAACACCATCACGGGACGTTTCCGGGTGGGGTCGCTGTCGGGCGCCAGCACGTTGACCGTCAGACAATCCTCGCTGGTCGGCTGGTACTTCCCGGGGCGCAACGTCGTATAGGTCTTGCCCTGCGGGGCGGCGTTGCCGAAAGCGCTGCAGTCGAGGACGTCGGTCCACGGGGTTGCGGGTCGGGGCGCGCGCAAGCGGAGTTCGCCGACGGGAGGGGCGGCGTAGGGGATCCCTCGCCACGCCACGAGGCCCTTGGACCGACGTCCTCGAACCGGACCTTCGGTCGTCTCCACGACTGTGCTGCGCGCCATAGCGGCGACTATACGCAGCGATGCTGAGCCGACCTGAGAGTCAGCCGCGTGCCTCGAGGAGGCGCAACCACACCTCGCTCACGGTCGGGTACGAGGGAACGGCATGCCACAGCGTGTCCATGCGGACGTGCCCGACCACCGCGACCGTCGCGGCGTGCACGAGTTCGGACACCTCGGTTCCCACGAACGTCGCGCCGACGAGGGTGTCGGTCGCTCGGTCGACGACCAGTTTCGCGTGGCCGGAGAAGTCGTCGCGAGCCAGTGAGGATCCGGCCACCGCGATGTCCGCCTCGACGGTTTCGACATCGATGTCGGCCTTTCGTGCTTCCTCCTCGGTCATCCCCACCGAGGCGGCTTCCGGTGACGTGAACACGACCTGCGGTACCTGTCCGTGGTCGGCCGTCGCCCGCAGTCGGGGGCTGTCGGTGCTCCGGTTCTCGGCCCGCGCGGCGATGACGTCCCCGCACACCCGGGCCTGGTACTTCCCCATGTGAGTGAGCAGAGACCGGCCGTTGCAGTCGCCGACGGCATACAGCCAGCCGTTCTCGGTCGCGAGTGTGTCGTCGACCTCGACGTACCCGCGGTCGTCGAGCAGGTTCGAATCGATGCCCAGGTCTGCTGTGCTCGGCGCTCGGCCGGTGGCCACGACGATTTCGTCGGCTTCCACGGATTCGCCGCCCGAGGTGTTCACCGTGACCGTGCCGCCGTGGATGTTGCCGATCCCGGTGTCCGCCGCGCTCGGTCTTGACACGGACGCGACGTCCGTGCCGAGCAGAACCGTCGCACCGCGAGCTGTGAAGGCCTCGGCAACGCGATCACCTGCGAACGGCTCCATTCGGGCGAGCAAGCCGTGGCCTCTGACGACGAGGGTCAGTTCCTCCACACCGAGATCGAGAAGCCAAGTCGCGGCCTCACACGCCACGACCCCACCGCCGACGACCACCACTCGGCGTGGGACCTCGCGCAGGTTCGTCACGTCCCGTGAAGTCCAGGGGAGCGATTCCTTCATCCCCGGGGTACCTGGAATCGACGCGGTGGTGCCGGTGGCGATCACCACGGCTTCACGGGCACGCAGTGTCCGACCGTCGTCGACCGTGACGGTGCGCTCGCCACTGATGCGAGCATGGCCGCGGACCACCTCGATGCCCAGGTCGTTCGCCCACTTCACCTGGGACGAGTCGTCGTGGCCGCTGGTGTAGGAGTCTCGGCGCGCGAGGACGGCGGGAACGTCCAGCCCGTTCCCGGTGACTCCGGGCATGTGGCGCGCCGCCCCGAGTACCTGCCCGGGCCGCAGTAGCGCCTTGCTCGGCATACAGGCCCAGTACGAGCATTCGCCGCCGACCAGTTCGTGTTCGATCAGCACCGCGGTTCGCGTGCTGCCTGCGATTGCGTAGTCGGCGGCGTTTTCGCCTGCCGGCCCGCCTCCGATGACGATGACATCGAATTCGTCCATTCGTCCACGGTAAGCCGCCGGAGACGACCCGATACGGTGTCTGCATGAAACGACAGAAGATCCTCGTCACCGGTGCCAGTTCGGGTCTCGGAGAGGAGATGGCGCGACGATTCGCCGCGATGGGTCGCGACCTTGCGCTGTGCGCGCGTCGTCTCGAGAACCTCGAGGTTCTGGCAGCGGAGCTGAAGGTGAAGCACCCGAACATTCGCATCGCCGTCCGTGCTCTCGATGTCACCGATCACGAGGCTGTCGTTCGGGTGTTCGGGGAGCTGCGGGACGAGTTGGGCGGACTGGACCGGGTGATCGTGAACGCGGGACTCGGTAAGGGTGCCAGGATCGGAACCGGCCGGGCCGATGCGAATCTCGCGACGGCACGAACGAACTTCGTCGGCGCGCTGTCCCAGTGCGAGGCAGCGCTCGAGACTTTCCGGGGTCAGAACTCGGGCCATCTCGTGCTGGTGTCGTCCATCAGTGCGGACCGGGGTCTGACCGGGCCCAAGGCTGCGTACTCGGCGAGCAAGGCCGCCGTGGCATCCCTCGGAGAATCGTTGACGACCGAACTCGCGAAGACCGACATCGCGGTGACGACGTTGCTGCCCGGATTCATCGCAACGGATATGTCTTCCAAGGCCGGCGACAGCGCACAGATGACGGCCACCTTGACGCAGGGTGTGGACGCCATGGTCGACGCGATCGAGAAGGAATCGACCCGTGTGGCTCTGCCCGGCCTCAAGTGGCAGGTGGTGGACGTGGCGCTGCGATTCCTCCCGAACGCTCTCACTGCTCGCATGGCCTGACCCCTGTGAGCGGCCAGCGAGTCTCCGGACTCGCTGACCGCGCACAGGCCGAAGGCGTAGGTTTCGAATATGGTCAAGCGCGTCGTCATCGTCGGTGGTGGATTCGGGGGCCTCTACGCCGCGCGGCAATTGAGCGACGTCGACGCCGAGGTCACGCTGATCGATCGCGGCACCAGTCACCTGTTTCAGCCACTGCTCTATCAGTGCGCGACCGGGCTGTTGTCGCAGGGCGAGATCACCAGCCCGCTGCGGCACCTGCTCCGGAAGGGGCCGAGCCTGCGGGTGAGCCTCGGTGAGGCGCACTCGATCGACCCGGAAGCGGGGGAGCTCACAGCCCTTCGTCTGGACGGAACGACGTTCACGCTGCCCTACGACTACCTGGTCGTGGCGGCAGGAATGCGGCAGTCGTATCACGGGCACGACGAATACAGCCAGTGGGCGCCCGGCATGAAGACGCTGGACGATGCACTCGCGATTCGGCGAAAGATCGTCACCGCGTTCGAGATGGCCGAGACGCTCCCCACCGCCGAAGAACGACGGCCGTGGCTGACGTTCGCGGTGTCCGGCGGTGGTCCGACCGGCGTCGAACTCGCCGGACAGATTCGCGAACTCGCCACCCGAGCGTTGGCAAACGAGTTCGACGAGATCGACCCGACCGAGGCGCGAGTCCTGCTGTTCCACGGCGGTGATCGTGTGCTGCCAGGATTTCATCGCAAGTTGTCGGCTGCCGCTCAGAAGACCCTCGACTTGATCGGTGTCGAGACGCATCTGGGCGTCCACGTCACCGACGTGTCCGCGACGGGTGTCGAAGCCACGGCCAAAGCCGAACCGAAAACGGTCACGCGGTACGAGGCGAAAACCGTGCTGTGGACTGCAGGCGTCGAGGCGGTGCCCTTCGCGGGCGCATTGGCGACCGCGCTCGACGTCGAGCCGGACTCGGGTGGACGCATCCCGGTGCTCCCGGATCTGACCGTTCCGGGCCATCCGAACGTATGGGTGGTCGGTGACGTCATGTCACTCGACAAGCTTCCTGGGGTGGCCGAAGTCGCCATGCAGGGCGGCCGATTCGCGGGTAAACAGATTCGCGCCGTGCTCGGCGACGGAAAGCTGCGGCCCAAGTTCAAGTACCGCGATCTCGGCACCGCTGCGTACATCGCGCGGCGTCAGGCGATCGTTCAGGTAGGGCCGGTGAATCTTTCGGGCTTCCTGGGCTGGGTCTCATGGGGAGCGATCCACATCGCGTTCCTGGCAAGTCCACGAAACCGGATGGGCACCTTCCTGAACTGGGCCGCCACTCTCGCCACCGACTCCCGACGCGAGCGCGCCGTCACATACGGCGACCCGGAAACCGCCCGTCAGCCTTATGACGGCTAGTTACGGTGTTGCCATGATCGAGGTCGCGACCAGACGGCGCACCCAGCCTCCGCCGAAGAAGGTGGTCTTCGAGGCTCTGATTCGACCCGACCGTGATCCGCGGCGTCGGTGGTTGACGATGCGTGACGATGAACAACGTCCGACCGTGCTCGAGGAGGTGGAACCCGATCTCGTCGTGTGGTCGTCCATCTGGGCGCGGCGACCGGACGCGGTGATCAGGTTCGACCTGGAAGGGGAGGGTTCGGGCCACACGGTTCTGCGGTGGACACTGCTCGTCGACGATCCGCCCCCAGATGACGAAACCGTCCTTCGAATGCGCAAGCGCCTGAACGAGCTGATCAATGGGAACCTTCGCTTCACCTTCGGGCAGTAGTACCTACCAAAAATCAGGGTTCAGGCCGCGCCCGGTCAGTACGTCCGTGACGCGGGCGCGGAGTTCATCGGGCGACCGATCCGCGGAGCTCTCCAGGGCCAGGGTGTATCGGCCGTCGAACTCGTTGAGGAATGCGAATATTCGGGACCGGGTCACCACAGGGTGTGGGTGAACGGCTCGGGTCGCGATTCCGATTGCGGTGTGGGGGCCGAGCGACCGCATGCCGTCGGGAAGCTTTCCTATGTTGGAGCACAGGGCATCTCGTTCGCCCGCCTCGCCCGACAACTTGTGGGCAAGCCGATCCGGTACCACCTGGAGCAGCTCTTCCGGGAAGCCCGCGGGGCTGGACATCGGTGGGGATGCGTAGGCAGCGCGGCTGATATCGCGTGTCCGGCGGCCCGATTCGTTGCCGGACAGCACGATTTCGACCATTGCGACCGAGTTGTCGATGCCCGGACGCGAGCGGACGTCCATCGGAACGCTCACGATGACTGTTTCGGTTGGATAGGTGCGCGCCAGTTCGGCCACCACCGAGATGAACAGGCTGTTCGGTGTCCCGCCGTCACTTTCGGCGACGGCATCCCACGCTTTCGCGTCCCACTCGGCGATCACGCGAGTGCACGTCCTGACGGAGGGGACTGCAGTGGCGTCCGGCTGCCGAAGCTCACGACGGCGTTCCGGGTGGACCACCAGACCTGCGACGGCCACCAGAGTTCTGGACAGGACCTTGCCCGCTAGCCCGAGCGCGTCACGGAGGTCCGATGTGCGCGGCGTGCATGGCTCGACGCGCGACGCCCCTGTCAGCGCGTCTTCGATCGCGGCGGCGAGACCCCGCGCGTCGGCGATCACGTGGGAACACACCAGTGACACGACGGTCCCGCCGTCGTCGAGATCGGCGAACGAGATTCGCCAGCCGGGACCGATCTCCGGGTCGATATCGAACGTTGCCTGCTCGTCCGCCCACCTCATGAGGTCGGATGCAGGCAGCGAGCGGGACTCGATGGGAAAGGCCGAAACGTCGGCGACGAAACGTGGTCTCGCCAGGGGAACGCGGGAGCGCACCACGCGTCGTCCCAGACGACCATGGGCGATCGCCTGGTGCACCGACTCGAGCAGGACAGGGCCGATCCGATCCGCGCACCGCCACAGACCCTGCATCACCACCGGATTGCCCCAGCCGTGGTGGGTGCGGAGGAAGATCTCGTCGACCACACTCAGTCGGGTCGCGTCGGGGGCAAGGCGTCCGGCGTTCACGAGCGGAAGTCTACGGCCGCCGGGCGTGCGACCAGCGGTGAAAGGCAGCACTGGACAAACGGCGCATACTGGAAACGTGAGCTGTGACGACTAGCGCACGGAGTAGGGACATGGTCAGTGCCGAGCAGTGGATTATGTGGGATTCCGTGGTCGAGGTCGATGTGACCGAGGGCGCGGCGCTGTCGGCTGCGAGTGCGCTGATCGCCCGAGTCATCGAGGATGCGGCGTCGGTCTGCGATCTACGGCGTGGTGACGCCGAGATCCACGGTGTGAACCTTTCCCAGGGCGCGCCGGTGAAGGTGAGCAAACGCATGTCGTCGCTGCTGCGGTCGTCGCTGTGGGCGGCCCGAATGACCGACGGTGTCGTCGGACCACTCGCGTTGCCGCGTTTCGACGACGAGAAGATGCCGCCCGTTCACCCGGTACCTACGTACCAGGACGTGCAGATCGACGACGACGTCGTATTCGCCCCGTGGGGAGCTTCGTTCGACCTCACGGAGACCGCCAAGGCCGACACGGTGGCGCGTGCGGCCGAGCTCGTCGCTGCCGAACTCGAGTGTGGTGCCGCAGTACGGATCGGGGAGGTGGTCGCGACCGCCGGCCACTGTCCGGCTGGGGGCTGGCAGATCGACGTTCCCTCCGACGGCGTGGTCGAACTCGTCAACGGAACGGCGATGGCCACCGCGATCAGGTCCGGTTCGGCGGACGATCCGGTGCCGGACGAAACGGAGTGGGACCAGGTGACCGTCGTCGGCGCCGACCCGCTGTGGGCATACGCGGCCGCGGAGGCGGCGCTGTCCCGCCGAATCGGAGCGATCAGATGGATCGAGCAACATGGTCTGCGCGCGCGGTTCGTCGACCGCAACGGGCGTGAGTACACGACCCAGAACTGGACGTTGAGCGCTACGCGACCGTGAGCGGCGGGCGAGTCCGGAGACTCGCTAACCGCTCACAGGGCCGGAGGCCCTTCCGCGGCCCTTGCGGTACCAGTCGATCAGCGCTGTGGTGGACGAATCGTCTTGCGGTTCGGGCGCTTCGTCCGCGGTGAGGACGGGCTGCAGTTCGTTCGCCTGGGTCTTGCCGAGTTCCACGCCCCACTGATCGAACGAGTCGATTCCCCAGATGACGCCTTCCACGAACACCTGGTGCTCGTACAACGCGATGAGCTGGCCGAGGACCGATGGGCTCAGCTTCGGCGCGAGGATGGTGGTGGAGGGCCGGTTGCCCGGCATCACCTTGTGCGGAACCAGTTCGGGATCGGTGCCTTCGGCCGCGATCTCCTCTGCCGTCTTCCCGAAGGCGAGGACCTTGGTCTGGGCGAAGAAGTTGCTCATCAGCAGGTCGTGCATGCTGCCCGTGCCGTCCATGGTCGGCAGGTCGTCGGTGGGTTGGACGAAGCCGATGAAGTCGGCGGGCACGAGTCGGGTTCCCTGGTGGAGCAGCTGATAGAAAGCGTGCTGACCGTTGGTACCCGGTTCTCCCCAGAAGATCTCGCCGGTAGAAGTCGACACCGGACTGCCGTCGGCCCGGACCGATTTGCCGTTCGACTCCATCGTGAGCTGCTGGAGGTATGCGGCGAAGCGCACGAGGTCGTTGGAGTACGGCAGTACCGCGCGTGACTCCGCACCGAAGAAGTTGGAGTACCAGAGGCCGAGCAGTCCGAGAAGGACCGGCGCATTGTGTTCGAGGGGAGCCGTGCGGAAATGTTCGTCGACCAGGTGGAAGCCGGCGAGGAACTCGGCGAATCGCTCGCGGCCGATCGCCGCCATCACACAGAGTCCGATCGCGGAATCGACGGAGTAGCGCCCGCCGACCCAATCCCAGAATCCGAACATGTTGTCGGTGTCGATACCGAACTCGGCGACGCGTTCGGCGTGGGTGGACACCGCGACGAAATGTTTTGCCACCGCATCGTTTCCGAGGCCCAGTGACTCGAGAAGCCAGCGCTTCGCGGCGGTAGCGTTGGTCAGTGTCTCGAGTGTCGAGAACGTCTTGGACGCGACGACGAAGAGCGTGGTCGCCGGATCGAGCCCGTTGAGACTCCGGACCAGGTCGGACGGATCGATGTTGGAGATGAACCGGACACTGATACCGGCATCGGCGTAGTGCCGCAGCGCGCGATAGACCATCACGGGGCCGAGATCGGAGCCACCGATACCGATGTTGACGACCGTTTCGATCTTCTTGCCGGTGGCACCACGCCACTGTCCGGAGCGCACTCGGTCGGTGAAATCGCCCATGCGATCGAGAATTTCGTGGACCTCGGCGACGACGTTCTCACCGTCGACCTCCAGCGTGGCGTCGCGGGGGAGTCGAAGTGCGGTGTGGAGGACGGCGCGGTCCTCGGAAGTGTTGATGTGGCCGCCGGCGAACATGGTGTCGCGGCGCTCCTCGACTCCAGCTGTGCGAGCCAAGTCGACCAGCAGAGCGAGTGTCTCCCGGTCGACACGGTGCTTGCTGTAGTCGACGTACAGATCGCCGGCAGTGACCTGTAGTTCGCTGCCGCGGGCAGGATCGTTCGCGAAGAGCTCTCGCAGGTGCACAGATTCGATACCGGCGTGGTGGGCGCGAAGGTTTTGCCAGGCGTCGGTTCGGGTTATGTCTGTGCTCACGAGAGTCGAGCTTAGTGTCTGGTGCCCGAATCGTCCCGCGTTGTCCTTCACCAGCCTCTACCGAGCTTTCGGGCGCATGATGGAGGCCATGGATGCACTCGAACTCATTCGAACGGTTCCCACCAAGCTGTATCTCGGCGGTCACGAGGTGGACGCCGAGGCCGGCGCCACCTTCGAGGTACACGACCCGGCGACCGGTGACGTGCTCACCACGGTTTCCGACGCCAGCCCGGACGACGGCCGACGCGCCCTCGATGCTGCGGTCGCCGTGCAATCGGAGTGGGCACGTACACCCGCCCGTGAACGCGGTGAGCTGCTGCGCGGGGTCTACGACAGGATCGTCGAACGCACCGAGGAACTCGCGCTCCTGATGTCCCTGGAGATGGGTAAGGCCCTGCCCGAGAGTCGCGCCGAGATCAAGTACGGCGCAGAGTTCTTCCGGTGGTTCGCAGAGGAGGCCGTGCGGGTCGCCGGCCGATACACGCAGGCTCCCGCAGGCACCGGCCGGATCCTGGTCACGAAGCAGCCCGTAGGGCCGTGCCTGGCCATCACGCCGTGGAATTTTCCGTTGGCGATGGGCACCCGGAAGCTGGCACCTGCGTTGGCCGCGGGCTGCACCATGATCGTCAAGCCGGCGTCGGAAACGCCGCTCACCCTGCTGTACCTGGCGCGATTGATGGACGACGCGCGAATACCCAAGGGCGTGGTGTCCGTGCTGCCGACGTCCCGATCGGGTGACATCACCGACCCGTTGCTCGAAGACCCGCGACTGCGCAAGCTCACCTTCACCGGATCGACCGGGGTAGGCCGGATGCTCGTCGAGAAGTCGGCGAAGGGACTGCTGCGCACGTCGATGGAACTCGGTGGAAACGCCCCGTTCGTGGTGTTCGACGACGCCGACGTAGACGCAGCGGTCGACGGTGCGATTCTTGCGAAGCTCCGCAACGGCGGCGAGGCGTGCACGGCGGCCAACCGATTCCACGTGGCCGAGTCGATTCACGAAGAGTTCACCGAGAAGCTGACGAAGAAGATGGGCGAGTTCGTGCTCGGACCGGGTTCCGACTCCGCCACCACACTCGGACCGCTCGTCAGCGAGAAGCAGCTCCGGACGGTGTCCGAACTGGTCGACGACGCGGTGGCCGCGGGTGCGACAGTCCGTCTGGGCGGTAAGGCGCAGGACGGGCCGGGTTGGTACTACCCGGCGACGGTGCTCGCCGAGGTGCCTGCACACGCCCGGATTCTGAAGGAAGAGGTGTTCGGACCCGTCGCCGCGATCACCACCTTCGAGACGGAAGAAGAGGGCGTCGCGGCGGCCAACGACACGGAGTACGGCCTGGCGTCCTACATCTACACCCGGGATCTCGATCGGGCGCTACGTGTTGCCGAGGCGGTCGAAACCGGCATGGTCGGCGTCAACAGGGGAGTGATCTCGGACCCGGCCGCGCCGTTCGGCGGAATCAAGTCCTCCGGGTTCGGACGAGAGGGCGGCTCGGAGGGAATCGAGGAGTACCTCGAGACCAAGTACATCGCTCTGCAGTAGGAGTAGGCACAGACGCGAACGACCTCGTGCACCGATTACTCGAATCCGGTGCGCGAGGTCGCGCGAAGTATGGGTGTCTCAGTGCCCGAGAGACGCCTGCGGCTCAGTGCCAGAGAGACGCCTGCGGCTCAGTGCCCGAGGCGTCCGCGTCCGAGACGAAGCAGCAGCATTGCGAGGGTGTGACCCTCCTGGCCCAGCTCGTTGTAGCGCTCGAGAACCTTCATCTCGCGGCTGTGAACGAGTCGGACACCGCCGGATGCCATGCGCGTGCGGCCGATGAGCTGTGACACTTCTGCGCGGCGCTTGACCGCAGCAAGAATCTCGGCGTCGAGGCGGTCGATCTCGTGACGAAGCTCGTCGATCTCCGCTTCGGTGGTCGGCACGGGGGTGTTCGCCCCGGCTTCCGTGACGGTCTGAATGCTCATGGGTTCGTCTCCTCTTCTCAGAACTTGGATCGTTGTTTCGGCTCGGGTCGTTACCGATCCAGGCTCACTGACGAAAAGAGCCCCGGGATCCGGGTGGGACCTCGAGGCTCGTGAGCTGTTCAGTTCACGGGCACCGGCGGCCGGTGCCCGTAAAATCGCCGCAGTGCGCGACGTGAAGCGCTGAACATATGTACCAGTTTGCCACGCTCGTCGTCTCGCGGCCAAGTGCAGGTGCGCGCCTGCGATCCTGTCGGTGCGCGACGGTAGCGTAGAGGAGCGATGACTACCTTTCCCAGCCCGTCGGTTTCAGGTCGGAATGCTCCAGCCGGCACCACAGCTCCCCTCGACAGTTCGGCGCACTCCGATTCTCGGTCCGACGCCCTGCTTCACGGATTGAATCCACATCAGCGTGAGGCCGTCCTGCACGCCGGGTCGCCGCTGCTGATCGTGGCGGGTGCAGGGTCGGGCAAGACGGCAGTCCTCACCCGGCGGATCGCATACCTGCTGGCCGAGCGGGACGTACGCCCCGGCCAGATCCTCGCCATCACGTTCACGAACAAGGCTGCTGCCGAGATGCGCGAGCGGGTGGCGCAGCTCGTCGGCCCCCGTGCTCACAGCATGTGGGTGTCCACCTTCCACTCGAGCTGTGTCCGGATTCTGCGTGCTCAGGCAGCACTTCTGCCCGGGCTCAACTCCAACTTCTCGATCTACGACTCGGACGATTCGCGTCGGTTGTTGACGATGATCTCGAAGGACCTCGGGATCGATTCGAAGAAGCACTCGCCCAGGCTTCTCGCCACGCACATCTCCAACCTGAAGAACGAGCTCGTCGATCCCGAGCAGGCGGTGACCGATGCCGAGAAGGAGCCGTCGGAGCTCCCGAAGCTCGTGGCCAAGGTGTACGGGCATTATCAGCAGCGGCTGCGGTCGGCGAACGCGCTGGATTTCGACGATCTGATCGGTGAGACCGTCGGCATGCTGCAGGCGTTCCCTCAGGTCGCGGAGTACTACCGCCGCCGATTCCGGCACGTCATGGTCGACGAGTACCAGGACACCAACCATGCCCAGTACATGCTGGTGCGTGAACTGGTCGGATCCGAGCCGGCGGAGGGGGAGCACGGTGTGCCTCCCGCAGAGCTGTGCGTCGTCGGTGACGCAGACCAGTCGATCTATGCATTCCGCGGCGCGACCATCCGCAACATCGAGGAGTTCGAGCGCGACTACCCGGATGCGCGCACCATCCTCCTCGAGCAGAACTATCGGTCCACTCAGAACATCCTGTCCGCCGCCAACTCGGTGATCTCGAGGAACTCCGGACGGCGCGAGAAGCAACTGTGGACCGACTCCGGCGAAGGCGAACTCATCACCGCCTATGTGGCCGACAACGAGCACGACGAAGCGTCCTTCGTCGCCGCAGAGATCGACAAGCTGGTCGATGCCGGAGACGCGAAGTTCGCCGACATGGCCGTCTTCTACCGCACCAACAATTCGTCGCGCGCGATCGAGGAGATCTTCATTCGCCTCGGCGTGCCCTACAAGGTCGTCGGCGGTGTGCGCTTCTACGAGCGGAAAGAAGTGCGCGACATCGTCGCGTACCTGCGGGTGCTCGCCAATCCGAACGACACGGTGAGCCTGCGCCGCATCCTGAACACGCCGCGCCGCGGTATCGGCGACCGCGCGGAGGCATGCGTCGCCGTGCACGCCGAACAGCGAGATATGAGCTTCGCGCAAGCCCTGCGCGACGGCGCCGACGGCAAGGTGGCGCTGCTCAACACCCGATCGCAGAAGGCCATCGCGGCGTTCGTGACCATGACCGACGAGCTTCGAGCGCTCCTACCCGCACCGGACAGCGACGAGATCGGCGACCTCGGCGAGGTCATCGAAGCAGTGCTCGAACGCACGGGCTACCAGGCCGAACTCGCGTCCAGCAGCGATCCGCAGGATGGCGCTCGGCTCGACAACCTCAACGAGTTGGTCAGCGTGGCACGCGAATTCAGTGCGGACGCGCGCAATGCGGCAGGCCTCGACGAAGCCCCGGATGTGGCAGAAGATCGCGACGGCGAACCCGAGCCCGGTTCGCTCGCAGCCTTCCTCGAGCGTGTGTCGCTGGTTGCCGACGCCGATCAGGTCCCCGACTCCGAAGACGGCGTCGTCACGCTGATGACCCTGCACACTGCAAAGGGCCTCGAGTTCCCGGTCGTGTTCGTGACCGGTTGGGAGGACGGCCAGTTTCCGCACATGCGGGCACTGGGAGATCCGGCAGAACTGTCCGAGGAACGACGACTCGCCTACGTGGGAATCACGCGTGCGCGTCATCGCCTGTACTTGACTCGCGCAGTGATGCGGTCCGCGTGGGGTCAGCCGATCCAGAACCCGGAATCGCGTTTTCTGCAGGAGATACCGACGGAACTTCTCGACTGGCGCCGGGTCGATCCCGGCCCCGGTGCCGGCGGTGCCATCGGCGGTGGCCGACTCCGTGGCAGTGGAGGCTACGGCGGCGGTTACGGCAGCAGCGGCGGCGGTGCGGGCGGCAATTCGACAGGGTTCGGCGCGGCGAAGCGCAACAACAATTTGGTTCTGTCGGTGGGGGATCGGGTGAGCCACGACAAATACGGCCTCGGCTCGGTCCTCGAAACGAAGGGGGCGGGTGCGACCGCGACAGTCACCATCGACTTCGGCAGTGCGGGCAAAGTGCGTCTGATGCTGATCGGCGGCGTGCCGATGGTGAAGCTGTAGAGAACCGTCAGGCGAGTCGTCCGACCATCACACGGCCGGCATCGGCGAACTGCGAGTCGCCGATGCTGTCCGCCCAGACGACCGTGGACAGCGCCTGGTGAATCTGCTCGAGCTTCCAGACGTGTTCGTCGGCCTCGTCGAGGGTGCGCCCGAGCCCCTCGAGAAAGGCTTCTTCGAGGTGTGGGCGACCGACGAACTGCTGATTGCGCAAGCGGAACAACTCGCTCGTCCAATGTCGCTGTTCGGCACGGCCGAAGTCGATGACCGACACCTGGCCCTCGTCGATGAGCCAGTTTCGCGGATGGAAGTCGCCGTGTGTGAAGGAGACGGGGACTGGTTGTACGACAACGGAATCGAGCTGACTCCGTAGTGAGGTCACCTGGTCGTCCGGCACCAGTCCGGCGGCGTTGTCGAGATCGAAGGCGCACTGCCGACGAAGTCTCTCCGCGTAGTCGCTCGACTGTTCTCCCGGAACGAGTAGCCGAGCGAGTAGTGCACCCGCTTGTCGGTACGTGTCGCTCGCCCACTCGGCTGGTGAACCCTCGACGATCTCACCGGGCTCGTAGCGGGTCACTAGGAGAAAGTCGCCAGCGGATTCGTGCAGGAGCGTGGGCGCGGCGCCGGGGATGTCACCGAGAAACTGTTGGTGGGCTGCGATCTCACGCGGAATGTGGTGACTGGAGGCGCTGGCTTTGACGATGCAGTCCTCGTGCGCGGTGCGGACGTGCAGGACGGTGGTGTCCTGGAGTGGCCACGAGTAGTCGTCGACGATCTGCCAGGTCCCCAACCAGCCGTCGAGCAGGCGTCGTTGAACGTCGGTGATACCGGAAGACATGGTGAAGCGGTGAACGGATCAGTCGCGCTCGATACCGAGGCTGATGCCACGCGAGGCAAGCCACGGAATCGGGTCGATCTTGTTCTCGCCGGGAAGGTGCACCTCGAAGTGGAGGTGGGGGCCCGTGGAAAATCCGCGGTTGCCGATGGTGGCGATCTGATCGCCTGCCATCACTTCCTGGCCCACGGTGACCTCGGACGTATTGATGTGGCCGTACACGGTGATGGTGCCGTCCGCGTGCAGGAGTCGAACCCACATTCCGAAGCCGGAGGCCGGGCCGGAGTCGATGACCTTGCCGTCTGCCACTGCAACGATCGGCGTTCCGATCGGGCCGGCGATGTCGACGCCCGCGTGCAAGGTTCCCCACCGGCTGCCGAAGCTGGAGGTGAAGTTTCCGATGGCGGGAAGAACGAACAGCGGGCGACGCGCAGCGGCTTCGCGGGCGGCGCGCTCTTCGCTGAAGCGCTGACCCTTGGCGAGAAGGTTGTTGAACTGCGAGAGGTCCGCGGGGTTCGCGACGTTGAGGACCTGGGGAGTATCCGACTTCGACGCGGCGGAAGAACCGTTGTCTGCGACCGTGGAGAACTGGGCGGCCTGCGGCTCGGCGGTGGTGCCGATGGTCGATTCGTTGTCCGATGCGAGCGCGACCTCGGTCTGGCTGGAATCGGAAGAGCTGTTGGAGAGTCCGGCCTGTCCGGCTGCGACCACGGCGCCTGCGGCGACCGCGAGGACTGCGGCGCGGCCTTTGAGGGCGGTGGGAGGGGTGGGAATGCGGTGAGCTCCACTGCGACGAGTGGCAGGAGCTGGTTCTTGCGTCATCCGGTCCTGTGAAGCGGATCCCGGGTTGGTGAAGTACGAGGTGGGCGACTGCGAGTACGTGTACTCGTGCTCTCGGTACTCGTATTCCGGCTGGTAGTCGGCGTCGTAACCGTAGTCGGTCGCGTAGTGGCCGGCGTACGCGTCGGCGTTGTTCTCGTTACGAAACATGCTGGTCGAACTTTCGGAACCATCAGCGCCGAGATAGCTCGGAACCGACCTCGTGGAATGAGCGGGCGTGCCTTGGTTCACGTGATCCGAGGACTTTCTGAATCGGCTGGTCGTGAACTGGCTGCGATGATGCATGTGCCCGTTCGTCCTCCTGCTTGTGACCTGCCTGTGACTAAGACCTGGGAACGGTAACGAAACGGTTGCGATGGGCGCAACCTGTAACGCGCCCGTTTGGCCATATGTGACGTGCATCACTTCATGAGCTGGGGAAACGATCTGTGTCACAGACGCCGAACGCATGGGTGTCCACCATGCGGGATGGGAACGCGGTCGACGCGTGTCATGCCGACGCCGAAATCAGCCTCGACGCGTTAGCGTCGCCACGTGGCATCAACAACTCGACCGGGGGACCGGAAAGCGGCCGGCGACGGTCGCCGCGCGGAGCCCGAGCGGATTCCCTCACGCTCCGTGTTTGCCGAACTCGACGACGAACCCGACAGCAGTGGCGGCGGCGTTCTCGCCGTGGCGTTCGCCATCGTCGGCGGCGCCGCCGTAGCGGCCGGCCCGATGCTGGGTGCAGTCCGCTCCGAATCGGCGGGGGACTGGGCGTCCGGCGCCGTGCCGGCAGTCGCCTGGGCTGCGGTGTTCGCCCTCGCGCCGGCGGTGCTTGCGCTGGTGGCGCTCTTGGCGCGGCGGGTGGCGGTGTCCGGCGCGCTGCTGGCGGGGTCCGGAGTCGTCGCACTCGGTGCCGCCGTCGCGGATGTTCAACTGTGGACCGACGCCGTCGATGCGAACCGGCTCGAACTCTTCACGCCGGAGACCGCCGTGGATCTCGGGCCGGGGCCGGGTGCCTATGCAGTTCTCGCCGGCCACCTCCTGATGGTCCTCGGCGGACTGCTCGGCTTGTTCGCCGTGCACCGGGCTTCTCTTGCGGACGGCTACGGTTCGGCTCGCAGTTCGGAGCAGGTCGGACGGGCCACCGGGTCGCGTATCGGGTTTCTGCTCTCCGCGCTGGTGGTCGTCGTGGCCGTGGTGTTCGGCGGCGCGTTGTTCGCCCCGGCCCTCGAATCCCACGATCCGATGATTCTGGTGCCACCCGTAGTGGACTCCGACGTCACTGCCTCGGCGGGCGCAGCCATCATCGCCGTCGCAGTCCTCCTGGTGGCAGCCTCGGCTCTCGCGTCGATCGCACCGCCCGTCGCGGCCGCGGCGATCGTCGGCTCGGCTCTCGCCGCGTTGGCGGTGGCAGGTACTCGGCTGGTCGCGGCCGTGTCGGCAGGTGATCGCATCGACCCGGGTATCGGATCGGTGATCGGAACGGCCGCGGCGGCAGTGCTCCTGTTCGCCGGACTCGCAGTCGTGCCGTTGGACCGAATTCGCGATCGCCGGGTTCTCCGCACGCTCGCGGTGTCCACGGACTCGGAGGCCGGCGGCGCGCGCCCAGCCAAGAGTGGCGCTGTCGCTCCTTCCGCGAAGGGTGTCGCGAAAGCTGCCATGCGTGCCGAGGCGACCGCTGCGGCGCAGAGACGTACCCGCTGGCACGTCGCCACCGGCACGCTCGGAGTCGTGGTGGGTGCCCTGGCCGCGGTCGGTTCGCTTCTTCCCGTGCTGAATCTCGATGCGGCTGCCGAAGAGGTCGTCGCGGCATCGCCGCAGATCTACGCCACCCGGCTCGTGCTCGTCGCCGGTGTCGTTCTCGTCGTGGCGAGCATCTGGTTGTGGTTCTCGGAGTTCGCGGCGGCATTACGACCCGCGGTCGGTGTGCTGTGGGTCGGCGTGCCGTTCGCCGTCACCGGTGTCACGGCATCGGCCGTCACGGCCGCGGATGTACCCGGTGTCGGCATCGGCATCGGAGTCGTCGTGATGTGGGTGGCGGCTGCGGGAGCCGTGGTCGTCGGATTCTTCGCCGGACTCGCAGGGTCGGCGGAGCGGGAAGAGATCGACGTGTCCGACGAGCGATCGGCGAACAAAGCGGTTCTGGTCGTCGGTGGGCTCGGTGTGGCGGCGTTCGTCGTCGGGCTCGCCCTCCCGCTCTATCGCGGGGTGGACGTGCGTGGTGACGAGTACTCGGCTGCGACTCTCGCCGACTTCGGCCGCGGCCTCGAGTGGTGGGGGCCCGCGATTCTTGCGGTCGCCGTGCTCGTCGCTCTCGTGGTCGCGTCCCGTTCACGTCCGGCGCGGGCGGCCGCGTTGTTGCTCGGCGCTGCGGTCCTCGGCGTGGTGCATCTCCTCGCACTGCCACTCACGAGCGCGCGAGTCGACGAGGTTCGCCCGGGGGCGGGTGTCGTCGCCACTGGTCTGGGCATAGTGTTGATCGGGGCTGCAGCCATCCTCACATCACGCACGAAATCTCGGTGAGGTGCACCTCAAAGGCTTCAGTTGCGTGATCTGGGCCACATAGCATGTATGCGGACGTAATCGGACCGCGACAACTAGTTAAAGTCCAAAACAGGCCCGCTCCTACCCCTCGAGCGGGTGTCAACGCAGACGAGACGGTGAGCAGATGGATCTCTTCGAATACCAGGCGAAGGAACTCTTCGCCAAGCACGAGGTGCCGACATCGGCGGGGCGTGTTACCGACACGGTCGCCGGGGCACGTGAGATTGCCGAAGAAATCGGCAAGCCCGTGATGGTCAAGGCTCAGGTCAAGGTCGGAGGCCGCGGCAAGGCCGGCGGTGTGAAGTACTCCAACAACGCCGACGAGGCTCAGGCCAACGCCGAGTCGATCCTCGGGCTCGACATCAAGGGCCATGTCGTCAAGAAACTCTTGGTCGCCGAAGCGAGCGACATCGCGGAGGAGTACTACATCTCCTTCCTGCTGGACCGCACGAACCGCACCTACCTCGCGATGTGTTCCGTCGAGGGTGGTGTCGAGATCGAGGTCACGGCGGAGGAGAACCCCGACGCCCTCGCGAAGATTCCGGTCGACGCCGTCAAGGGTGTGGACCTCGCCTTCGCGCGCAGTATCGCCGAAGCCGGCAAGCTGCCCGCCGAGGTGCTCGACGCCGCAGCGGTCACCATTCAGAAGCTGTGGGAGGTCTTCATCAACGAAGATGCTCTCCTCGTCGAGGTCAACCCGCTCGTGCGTACGCCGGACGACCAGATCCTGGCCCTCGACGGCAAGGTCACCCTGGACGAGAACGCATCGTTCCGTCAGCCCGGGCACGCCGCGTTCGAGGACAAGGACGCAACCGATCCCCTCGAGCTCAAGGCCAAGGAGAACGACCTCAACTACGTCAAGCTCGACGGACAGGTCGGAATCATCGGCAACGGAGCCGGGCTGGTCATGTCGACCCTCGACGTCGTCGCCTACGCCGGTGAGAAGCACGGCAACGTGAAGCCCGCCAACTTCCTCGACATCGGTGGCGGCGCATCCGCAGAGGTCATGGCGAACGGCCTGGACGTCATCCTGAACGACGAGCAGGTCAAGAGTGTGTTCGTCAACGTATTCGGCGGTATCACCGCATGTGACGCGGTTGCCAACGGCATCGTGGGCGCACTGAAGACTCTCGGCGACGAGGCCAACAAGCCGCTGGTCGTCCGCTTGGACGGCAACAACGTCGATGAGGGTCGCCGGATCCTCGCCGAGGCCGCTCACCCGCTGGTCACGGTAGTCGGAACCATGGACGAGGCAGCCGACAAGGCAGCCGAGCTGGCCTTCGCCGCAAAGTAAGGGACATATACAAATGGCAATCTTCCTGACCAAGGACTCCAAGGTCATCGTCCAGGGCATCACCGGCGGCGAGGGCACCAAGCACACGGCGCTCATGCTGAAGGCCGGCACGCAGGTCGTCGGCGGCGTCAACGCCCGCAAGGCCGGCACCACCGTGGCTCACTCCGCTGCTGATGGTTCGAGCGTGGAGCTTCCCGTGTTCGGCACCGTCGCCGAGGCGATGAAAGAGACGTCTGCCGATGTCTCGATCGCATTCGTCCCGCCGAAGTTCGCCAAGGACGCCATCGTTGAGGCGATCGACGCGGAGATCCCGCTGCTCGTCGTCATCACCGAGGGCATCCCGGTGCAGGACTCCGCATACGCCTGGGCGTACAACGAGTCGAAGGGCAACAAGACCCGCATCATCGGCCCGAACTGCCCCGGCATCATCACGCCCGGCGAGTCGCTCGTCGGGATCACCCCGGCGAACATCGCGGGCTCCGGTCCGATCGGCTTGGTCTCCAAGTCGGGCACGCTGACCTACCAGATGATGTTCGAGCTGCGTGAGCACGGCTTCTCCACCGCCATCGGTATCGGCGGCGACCCGGTCATCGGAACCACCCACATCGACGCGATCGAGGCGTTCGAGAAGGATCCCGAGACCAAGGTCATCGTGATGATCGGTGAGATCGGTGGCGACGCCGAGGAGCGTGCCGCCGACTACATCAAGGCGAACGTGACGAAGCCGGTCGTCGGCTACGTCGCAGGCTTCACCGCACCCGAGGGCAAGACCATGGGCCACGCCGGCGCCATCGTCTCCGGTTCCTCGGGAACCGCGCAGGCCAAGAAGGACGCACTCGAGGCTGCAGGCGTCAAGGTCGGCAAGACGCCGTCCGAGACCGCTGCCCTCGCGCGCGAGATCCTGCAGAGCCTCTCCGTCGAGGCATAGGCGGCTTCGCCGCCTATGAGTGGTTGACGAGTCCAGAGACTCGTCAACCACTCACAGGCCGGAGGCGTCGATCCACATCGCGCCGGCCGGTTCCAGCGTTCCCGTCCCGGATGTGGCGGCGGCGACCAATTCTTCGAGTGCCCCCGAATCGCGCGCAGCGAGGGTGAGAACGGCACTCTCCCCGTAGGCGGTGTCGATGACGACGACACCACGCCCACGCAATTCCGCTTCCACCCGCCCTGCATCTGCATGACCCACACTCAGCGTGAACATCTCGAGGCGGCTACGTCCGGTCAACGTCGCCTGGTCGACGACCGAACCCACCGCGCCGGAGTAGGCGCGTACGAGCCCACCCGCACCCAGCTTGATTCCGCCGAAGTAGCGAGTCACCACCACCGCGACGTTCACGAGTTCACGCCCCTTCACCATCTGCAGCATGGGCAGACCCGCCGTGCCCCCGGGCTCGCCGTCGTCGCTGGACCGTTCGACTCGGTCGACCTGATCGTCGCCGACGATGTAGGCCCAGCAATGGTGGCGTGCGTCGGGGAAGCGTCGCCGCTGCGCGTCGACGAACCCACGCGCATCGTCTTCCGTCGAGACACGGCGCAGGGTGGCGATGAAGCGGGAGTGTTTGATCTCCGTCTCCACCGTCGTCTCGGTTCCGACGGGGCCGGCAAGCGTGTACTGCATGACCTCATTCTCGCGGGTTTCGTGAGCCTGCCAGACCGCCGACTCGCGCCGTGACCTGAGTGACTACGTAGGCTAGCGTCGAAACGAACACGCACAACGCCGACGACCACGATGTCGACAAGGAGAAGTCATGACGTTCACGCCCGGAGGGCCGAGCTACGGCCCGCCCGCGCAGCCGACCCCGGCGCCATCGAATTCGGAGGGAAGCTCGAAGGATCTCGGCTTCTTTCTCCTCGTAGGTGCGGCGGCTCTCGGTGTCATCAGCTTCCTGCTCGGATTCGCGAAGTTCTTCGAGATCGGCGGCGATTCGACGTTCGGCGTTCCCGCGATCGCGGCCAACGCCTTCGAAGCGGGCATCTACGGCGTGGGACTTCTGCTCCTCGGTGGTCTGCTCGCCGGCGTTTCCCTGCTTCCGAAGCAGAACTACGGCGGGGCCGCAGCGGCCGCAACGGTGGCAGGCTTCCTCACGGTTCTGGCCGAGGCACTGTCGTCCGACGGCTCACTGAAGATCGGTGCCATCGCGATTCTGGTTCTGGGCTTCATCCAGGTCGTCGTGACCGTGGCGGCACTTCTCTTCGCGACGGGAATCGTCAAGGCCCCGGAGCCCAAGCCCGCGACGCCGCAGGGTTTCGCCGGGCCGTCGCAGGGCTTCGGTCACGGTGCCCAGCAGCAGCAGGCCTTCGGTCAGGGCCAGCAGCAGGTGCCGGGTCAGCAGCAGAGCCAGAGTCAGGGCTATGGACCTACCGGCCAGCAGGCAGGTGCGTACGGACAGGCTCAGCAGCAGAGTTACGGTCAGCAGTCGCCGTACAGCCAGGGTCAGGCGTCGGCGCCGACCGATCAGTCGCAGAACTACGGTCAGCAGGCGTATGGCCAGCAGCCTTACGGTCAGCAGGGCTATGCACAGCAGCAGTACGGTCAGCAGGCCTACGGCCAGCAGCAGCAGTACCCCGGCTACACCTCGCCGGCCGCGCCTGCGTTCGGTCAGGCTCAGACCTCGTCGGCCTCCACGCCGACCCAGCAGGTCCCCACCAGCCAGCCGTCTGCGCAGGACCAGGCGTCTTCGCAGTCGCAGCAGGGGTCGGCCGACAACGACACCACCGGCCCGTTCGGTGCCTACCCGGTCTCGGGCGAGCAGTCGCCTTACCAACAGGCCTACGGCCAGCAGCAGTACCAGGGTTACACCTCGCCTGCAGGCCAGAGCGGCGGCGACACGGCGGGTTCCACTTCGCAGGATTCGGCCCCGGGCTCCGCAGCGCCGACCGCGCAGTTCCAGGCCGGAAGCAGCAATTTCGGTTCGGCTCAGCACGCAGCGCCGACGTACGGCCAGAACCCGTCCGAGGCTTCGCCGTTCGAGCGTCCGCTCGAGTACGGTGAGCAGGCTTCGGAGTCGGACTCCAAGAAGACCGACGACAAGTAGAAATTCGGCTGGTCACGGTGGCCTCCGACCGAAGCGGTCGGAGGCCACCGTCATGCGGTCACTCGGACCGCTGCGGCGGCGCGCCTGAGGGGTCTGCCGTCGCCGAGGTGCCATTCTCGAGGGGATGAGTTCTTTGATCGATCGTGCGCAGCGGCAATCCACCCGCGGCCGCCGAGGCACGGACCCGGATGAGGTGCGGACGCTGCTGACTGCGGCGTTCCGTCCTGCTGTGGTCACACTGGTGCTGTTGTCCGTGCTGGTGGTGGTCACTCTGATGGCCGCCAACAGTGATCTGACCGGAACGTTCGGTGCGATTGCCTCCATGTGGCTCGCCATCCATCAGGTTCCCGTGACCATCGACGACACGACGCTCGGCGTGTTGCCGATACTGCCGACGGTGCTGATGGTCTGGTTCTCCGTCAAGGGGAGTGCCGGCGCGGTGAATTCGGCGAGTTCTCGCAACTGGATCCTTCGCGTGGCGGGTGCGTCGCTGGCAGGTCCCTTCCTGATCACTCTTACAGCCATGGCGGTGATTGCGGACGCCTCCGTCGTCATCCCGTTGTCCACCCCGAATTTGGTGGTGGCAGTGCTGTGGACGCTCGCGGTACACGGGGTCGCGCTCGCGATCGGACTGGGAACGTCCCTGTGGCCGAACGTGCAGGAATCGGTTCCGGCCTGGGTCCTCGGGGCGATCCGTCCGGCCGCGAGGGCGCTGGCGGCCCTCGTCGGAGTCGGTGCGCTGGCCGTGTTGGTGTCGATGGTCTTCGCGTGGTCGACGACGGGTGAACTGCTCGAACGCGGTGAAACCGTCCTCGGCATGCTCGGGCTCACGGTGCTGTCGGTTCTGTATCTCCCCAACGTCGTGATCGGAGCGACTGCGGCGCTGACCGGAGCCACCGCCCGTATCGGCGACGTGTCGGTGAGTGTGTTCGGCGACGTCGGCGGGGCGTTGCCACCGCTACCGGTTCTTGCTGCGGTGCCGGACGGTCCCGCCGGTGGTTTGTGGCCGATCCTGTTGGCCGTGCCTTTCGTGATCGGAATATTTCTTGGCCGAGATTGCGGACGCACGGTCTCGGGTCAGCAGGCGCTGTTCACCGTGTTGGCGGCGGCAGCGGGTGTCGGCGTGGTTGCGGCATTCGCGGGCCTGATGGCCGGTGGTGATCTGGGCACTTTCGGCGGAGTGGACCTCAACTGGTGGGCGTTCGGCCTGTTGACGTTCGTGTGGCTTGCGTTGTCCGGATCGGTGACGGCGGTTGCCGTCGCGTGGGTGCGTTCGCGTCGCGCGCCTGCCGACGAGGCCCCGGCTGACCCGTCCGACAAACCCCAGCAGCCCGGGGAGCCCACCGATCCGGAGGCGATCGTGGCCACGCCGTCGGGTGCGCCGGAGGCGCTCGAGCAGGGGAGTGAGAAGACCGCGCGCCCCGCCGCCGCTTCGGCCGCGAGTGCGCCGGGTCGCGTTCTCGAAGCCGAAATCGTCGAGGACGAAGAAGTGAAGGACCCGGACGCGAGTAGTGCGATCGAGGCGGAGGACGAGAGCCCCACTCCGGCCGAGACCGAGGTCGTGGATGCCGAAGTGGAGGAGTTGGAGGGGGCCGCGGCCGACAAGGGCGACGAGCCCTCCGACGAGCACTCCGACGAGACGGAAGGCGACCTGCCGACGAGCAGGCACACCCCCAGCGACTAGGCTTCGGGGTGGTCGATGATCTCGGCTGCCACCTTTCGAGTTCTCAGGAGTAGAGCGCTGACTGCCCCGCGGGTACATGTGCGGCCGCCGACGCCGGCGCGGGTCGTCGTACTCGCTTCCGGTGCGGGCACTCTCCTCGAAGCTCTGATCGACGCGTCCGGCGTCGACGATTACCCCGCCGATATCGTGGCGGTCGGCACGGATCGGCAGTGCGGCGCAGGTGGGCAGGCCGAGCAGGCCGGGATCCCGCATTTCGAGGTTTCGCTGCGAGACCACGCCGATCGCGCAGCCTGGGACGCGGCATTCACCGAGCGGGTAGCTGCTTTCGAGCCCGACCTCGTCGTGAGCGCGGGCTTCATGAAGATCCTCGGCCCGGCCTTCCTCGAGCGTTTCGGTGGCCGGATCGTCAATACGCATCCCGCACTGTTGCCCGCCTTCCCCGGTGCTCGGGCAGTGGCCGACGCGCTCGCCTACGGCGTCAAGGTCTCTGGGTCGACCGTGCACCTCGTGGATTCGGGTATCGATACCGGGCCGGTACTGGCCCAGGAATCGGTCCCGGTGCTCGCAGACGACGACGAGTCGACGCTGCACGAGCGCATCAAAGTTGTGGAGCGACGGTTGTTGGCGGAGGTCATCGCCGCCGTCGCCACCCATGGAGTTCTATCCGATGGACGAAAGGCCGTGATCCCCAGTGAGTGAACGCAAGGCTGTGCGCCGCGCACTTGTCAGCGTCTACGACAAGACCGGGCTGGTCGAGCTGGCCACCGGCCTGCACGAAGCCGGGGTGGAGCTGGTGTCGACCGGTTCGACCGCCGCCAAGATCGCAGATGCCGGCATTCCGGTGACCCGGGTGGAGGAACTGACGGGATTCCCCGAGTGCCTCGAAGGCCGCGTGAAGACCCTGCACCCGCGCGTGCACGCCGGTGTTCTGGCCGATACTCGCAAGCCGGAGCACCTTGCGCAGCTGGACGAACTCGGCATCGAGGCCTTCCAACTGGTGATCGTGAACCTGTACCCCTTCACCGAGACCGTCGCCTCCGGTGCGACGCCCGACGAGTGTGTCGAGCAGATCGACATCGGTGGGCCGTCCATGGTCCGGGCTGCCGCCAAGAACCATCCGTCCGTGGCTGTCGTGGTGGACCCGGCGAAGTACGAGGACGTGCTCGCCGCCGTGTCGGGTGGCGGATTCACCCTCGCGGAGCGCACGGCTCTCGCTGCTCAGGCGTTTCAGCACACGGCGTCCTACGACGTGGCGGTGGCGAGCTGGATGAACAGTGTTGCCGTCGCGACACCCGAGACCGAGTCCGACTTCCCGGCGTGGGCCGGCGCCACTTGGGAGCGATCGACCGTTCTGCGTTACGGCGAGAACCCGCACCAGGCAGCGGCGCTGTACGTGAACGCTGCCGCACCGGCCGGTCTGGCGCAGGCGCAGCAGTTCCACGGCAAGGAGATGTCGTACAACAACTACACCGACGGTGACGCAGCCTGGCGTGCCGCGTTCGACTTCGCGGACCCGGCTGTGGCGATCATCAAGCATGCCAACCCGTGTGGCATCGCCGTGGGTGCGGACATCGCCGAAGCACACCGGAAGGCGCATGCGTGCGACCCGGTCAGCGCTTACGGCGGCGTCATCGCGGCCAACCGTGAGGTCACCGTCGAGATGGCGGAGCAGGTCGCCGAGATCTTCACCGAGGTGATCATCGCGCCGTCCTACGCGGACGGAGCCTTGGGAGTCCTACAGCGGAAGAAGAACATTCGCGTTCTCCTCGCGGAAGCGCCGTCACCGAGCGGAATCGAATTGCGCCCGGTGTCGGGTGGTGCGCTTCTGCAGCAGCGCGACGTTCTCGACGCCGAAGGTGACGATCCGAGCAACTGGACCCTCGTCACCGGTGAGGCAGCGGACGCCGAGACGTTGAAGGATCTCGAATTCGCCTGGCGCGCCTGCCGCTCGGTGAAGTCGAACGCCATCCTGCTGGCTTCCGGCGGCGCGTCGGTCGGAGTCGGGATGGGCCAGGTCAACCGCGTGGATTCCGCACATCTGGCCGTGCAGCGCGCCGGTGATCGGGCCAAGGGCTCGGTTGCCGCATCGGACGCGTTCTTCCCGTTCCCGGACGGACTGCAGGTCCTTCTCGACGGTGGCGTTCGTGCAGTTGTTCAGCCCGGTGGTTCGGTGCGGGACAACGAGGTGATCGACGCCGCGAAGCAAGCCGGTGTCACCCTGTATCTGACTGGTGCGCGTCACTTCGCGCACTGATTTCCATCCAATGCCCGGTTCGGCCGCTCGAGTGCGGCCGGGCCGGGCTTTGTGTTCTCGGTGCTCAGGCGGCTTGGCCTGTTCCCATCAGTTCACGGCGGGATCCGCTGATCACGACTCGTGCTGCGCCGCGACTGCGGATCTCACTGATCAGTGCGCCCAACCCGGCCTCGTCGCCTGCCTCGGCGTGTGAGAGGTCGAGTGTCACGGCATAGCCGGTGAGGTCGTCGGGTAGATCGAGATACGGGGGCGAGGTGGACAGTTCGTTGATACGAAGTTTCATGTGGTTCTCCTGAAAGTGAAAGGTAAAAGAAAGGGCACCCGAGGCGTTTGCCTGGGGTGCCCGAGAACGGATCGACTGAGTCTGGTCATTCTCGGGGGGTCTTACGCTTGAAAATCTGCTTGTCTGCGGCGTCGCGATGCCAGGAAGTTACGGAGCCGACGAGCGCGTGAAGCTGCATCATGGCCGTACCTTTCATCCGGTGTATCGCTGATTGGCCAACGACGTTACCTCGAGTCCGTGCGCTTTGCACTTCGAATACTCGGTGGTGAGACGCTTGTCGCCCGGCGTTCATGCCCGATTCTCCAGGTCACAGGTTGCTTTCGATCCGGTGGCGAACTTGCGGTTACCACTGTGGTTGGTGTTTCACTTGTGGGCGATGTGACTCGAGTGGCATCTGCCGTGTGATGTGGAAGGAGAGTGGCGATCGCACATCGATCGTCCAATTTCCGTATGAAGAAAAGTGCAATCAGGGCTGGCTTCTGCGCCGTTGCCGTAGGGGCATCGGTTCTCGTTCCGGTGGCCGCCAATGCCGAACCGGCACCGCCGGCCCCCGCCGCACCCGCTGGTAACGAACTCGCAGGCAAGACCGTCTTCCTCGATCCGGGGCACCAGGGGTCGGCCGACGGCCAGGACCTCGCCAAGCAGGTCGACGACGGTCGTGGCGGGACGAAGGACTGCCAGACCACCGGCATGACGTCACTCGGAGGCGTCCCCGAGCACACCATCAACTGGAAGATCTCGGAGATGGTGGCCTCGAGTCTCCAGAGTCTCGGAGCGAACGTGCAGAAGAGCCGCCAGGACGACACCGGATGGGGAGGCTGCGTCGACGAGCGTGCTCGGGCGGCCAGCGAGTCCGGCGCCGACCTTGCGGTCAGCATCCACGCCGATTCCACCGCAGTCGGTGAAGACGCGGGGAATCACGGCTTCCACATGATCGTCCCGACCTTGCCGATTCCCGACGCCAAGGCGGACGCTGCGCAGTCGGGTGCCGGCTTGGCCGCGTCCAATGCGATGCGTGACGCGTACAAGACCAACGGCATGGTTCCCGCGAACTACGCAGGTGTCGTCGACGGGATTCAGACTCGGGCCGACATCGCCGGGCCGGCGCTGACTCAGGTACCGCTCGTGTTCGTCGAGATGGGCAACGGCGCGAACCCCGAGGACGCTGCGGCTCTCGAGAGTCCGGACGGCCAGGTCAAGCATGCCATCGCGATCACGACCGGCATCGTCACGGACCTGCTGACGCGAGCCGACACACCGGCCGCGGATGCGGGCACGGCCGCCGCGGCCACACCACCCGGCGGCGACAAGGCAGCACCGACGACGCCGAAGGCAGAACCGGCCGCACCGTCGACCCCGAAGGCAACCCCGACGACCCCGAAGGAGCAGCCGAAGGCTCAGCAGACACCGAAGTCCACGGAGCCCGGTGCCGACGACGAGACCTCGGACTCGTCCGAGATCCTGTCGCGAGTCTTGGCGATGCTGAAGCCGTTGATGGAGGCCGGTGGGGTCGAGGGACTTCAGGATCTCGTCAACGACGAGAACATCGGACTCGCCTCGGATCTGGCCAGCGCACTGCTCGGGGCACTGGGCGGCGCCGTCACCGAGTAGGCACGGCGGCGATCAGAGCGAGGTCAGCCACTGCTCGAACGGTTCGGTGAACTCGGCCGAGTAGGGGAGTGGTTCAACGTAATCGGCACCCGTCGACGGCTCGTCTCCGACGTCCTTGAGGACGTGATTGGCGTTGCGCATACGAACCGACACCAGGTTGGTGTGTGCGAGCGCGGAGTCGAGACCGTCGACGTCTGCTGCGTCGACCTGAATGTCCTTGTCCGAGCAGCTGGTGAGAACTGGGAAGTCTGCGGGCAGCGACCCGGCGAGTTCGCGCGGATCGAGGGCATCTTCTTCGGCGAGTGCCTTGGCGTTCGCATGTACGAGGCCCGCGTTGCGAAGCGGCTCGGGCAGTTCGTCGCTGATCGTGCCGTCGCTGCGCAGAGACTCGACCGCGCCGGCGAGTGCGAGCCGAAGTTCGTCGGCCAGCTCGACAGGGAGCTGGTTCGTCTGGACCACCGCGTCGAGTTGCGCATGAATCTGGGTGGTCAACAGGTCGAGAAGGCGAACGCTGAGCGGCTCGAGGAGCCCGAGGCCGCGCACACGGGACGAATCCTTGCCGGTGGCGAGCGCCATGGCCACGAGCGCGCCGTCGCTGTGTCCGATGACGACCACCTTGGATGCGTCGACGCCGTCCTGGGAAGCGAGGAAGTCGAGTCCGGCCGATGCAGCATCCACGAAGGTGTTGAATCCGAGTTCTGCGATGTCGTCGACCTCGTACGGGCCGAGCGCCGTCTCTCCGCTGCCGAGCTTGTCGTAGCGCAGGCTCGCGAAGCCGTTCTTCTCGAGAACATCCGCGATGTGACGCAGGGTTCCGATATCACCGGCCAGCAGGCCGCTGTCGCCGTTGCGATCGGTGGGGCCGCTGCCCGCGAGGATGAGGGCCGCCGGGGCCTTGCTCGAGTCTTCCGGGATCCGGAGGCTTCCGTGGAGTGTGACGTCGCCGCTGTCGAAGGTGATCTCGTTGTCGGACATGCCGCCCTGTCTACCAGTTCGGACCGTCGTTTCGTGAACTGTCCGAGCTCTCAGAAAAGGTTTACGGTCCTCACAAAACCCGCTCCTAATGTCGTTCTCATCAGTTCGACAGCAGCGAGAAAGTTTCTCGCAGCATAGGAAAGGCGGCCCACAATGAGCGCAGCGAACCTGTCCTCGAACGCAACGACCTTCACTCCCGGTGACTACATCAGCGCGGTGTTCGGGCTCGACTTCCTGGCGGGGCCGTACAGCCTCGAGTCCGTGGCCCGCATTCACAACGGCGAGGTCGACGACTGGGTGGATTCCATCGCCCGCTCGGGCCTCTTCTCCAATCGGGTGGTGGCAGATGCAGCCTTCGCTTGGGAGGCGAATCCACGACTTCTGCTGATGGCCCTGCTCGCAGATGCGGACGAGATGACTCACAAGCGCTTCGAGATGGTGTGGGATTCCCTCGACCGCGTGGACGTACTCGCCTACGCCTGATCGATCGCGAACGTTCGCGCGAATTCCTCGAGCAGGGCAGTGTCTCCGGAGACGGCGACGCTGCCCTGCTCGATTGCGTCGTCGGGGGTGATCTCGCCGGCCATGATGGCCTTGATTGCAGGCCCCGTGGTGATGACGAGGTCCGCGGCCGCGGCCGCACCTTCGGTGACCTCGACCGATCCGTCGTGGACGTGCGCTGCGAGGACGATGTCGCCGAGGCGTAGTTCGTAGGTGCGGTCGGTGCCGCGTGCACGGTCGGGGTGAAAGGTGGATCGCAACGCCATGACCATCGAGTCGACGGTGATCGCGTCTTCCGGGCGCGGATCGCCGAGTGTTCGCGCCCCCCATCGCCCGAGCGCCTTCACGGCTTCCTCGAGGCCCTGGCCGTAGTCCGTGAGTTGGTAGACCACCGCGTTGGACGGCCTGGGTAGGGCTCGGCGCTCGATGACGTCCGATTCCTCGAGTTCCTTGAGACGAGTGGACAGGATGTTCGAGGGGATTCCCGGAAGACCTTGCCGGAGGTCGGTGTAGCGGCGTGGTCCGACCAGAAGGTCGCGGACGATCAGCATCGCCCACCGCTGACCGACGAGATCCAGTGCGTGCGCCAGGCCGCAGTACTGCCCATAACCTTGCTTAGCCATGGTTCTGATTGTAGATCAAAGTTGCCTATTGACATCTAGTGGTTTCATTTTGCAACATTAAAGGGTGATCTGAAGCACCACTCCACTGCTGGATTCGTTGCACACGAAATGAGGAACCTGATGTCCACCATGATTTTCGTCAACCTGCCGGTGAAGGATCTGAGCAAGTCCACCGAGTTCTACGAGGGCCTCGGCTACAAGCGCAATCCCACGTTCTCCGACGACAACGCATCGTGCATCGTCGTCAGCGAAGAAATCCATCTCATGCTGCTGGTCGAGTCGTTCTTCACGACCTTCACCAAGAAGGAGATCGCCGACGCCACCAAGAGCACCGAGGCGATTCTCTGTATCTCCGCAGACAGCCGCGAAGCAGCGGACGCCATTGCGGACAAGGCCCTCGCGTCCGGCGGATTGTTCTCCAACGAGCCCATGGACGAGGGTTTCATGTACGGCCGCAGCTTCCAGGACCCGGACGGGCACCTCTGGGAGATCATGTGGATGGACCCCGCCGCGGCCGCCGGTGAACAGCCATGAGCACAGTGGCCTCGCCAGTGAAGGGCAAGGCGGGAATCGGCGTCAAGGTCGGGTGGGTGCTTACCACCCTGCTGGCGCTGTTCTTCCTGTTCGACGCGTTCGGGAAGCTGACCAAGGCGCAGGCCGTGAAGGATTCGCTACCGGACCTGGGGATTCCCGAGAGCATCGTCGTGTGGATCGGGGTGGTGCTGCTGGTATGCACGGTGCTGTACGTCGTTCCCGCCACTGCGTTCCTCGGAGCGGTCCTGCTCACCGGATACCTGGGCGGCGCGGTCTTCACCCACATGCGGGTCGAGTCCTCGCTCTTCGGGGAGACTCTGTTTCCCGTCTACGTGGGGATCGTCGTGTGGGGTGCGCTCTACCTGCGCGACAAGCGGGTTCGTAGTGTGATGCCGCTCAGTCGGTGATCGCGTGACGTTTCCGGTGAACCCTCGTAGCTTGGAGTGGTGACTTCCACCGGACAGCGTCCATCGGCACAGCGTCCTTCGACCGTGGGTGAGCTTCGCGAGTCGGGCCACGTGCATCGCACCGTCAAGGAAGAGCTTCGCGAGAACCTACTCGCGGCTCTCCGAGACGGTCGCGATCCGTGGCCCGGCATCGTCGGATTCGAGGACACCGTGTCGCCACAACTCGAGCGCGCGTTGATAGCCGGCCACGACGTGGTGTTGCTCGGTGAACGAGGTCAGGGCAAGACGCGCCTGCTCCGGACTCTGAACCTGCTGCTGGACGAGTGGACACCGGTGATCGACGGTTCGGAACTCGGCGAACATCCGTACGAGCCCATCACACCCGCCTCGATTCGGCGGGCGGACGAACTTGGCGACGCGCTGCCCGTCCGGTGGCGTCACCGCAGTGAGCGCTACTCGGAGAAGCTGGCGACTCCCGACACCTCCGTCGCCGACCTCGTCGGAGACGTGGACCCGGTGAAGGTCGCGGGAGGTCGAAGCCTCGGCGACCCCGAGACCATCCACTTCGGCCTCGTCCCGCGCGCACATCGCGGAATCGTTGCGATCAACGAACTGCCGGACCTGGCGGAACGCATCCAGGTGTCGTTGCTCAACGTGATGGAGGAACGCGACATCCAGGTGCGCGGCTACACGTTACGGCTCCCGCTGGACGTGCTTCTCGTGGCGAGCGCCAACCCGGAGGACTACACCAACCGCGGCCGCATCATCACCCCGTTGAAGGACCGCTTCGGTGCGGAGATTCGCACGCACTAGCCGTCCGAACTCGGTGACGAGATCGCCGTGATCGAGCAGGAAGCGAAACTGACGGCCACCGTGCCCGAGTACCTCCTCGAAATCCTGGCTCGTTTCACGAGATTGTTGCGGGAGTCGACCTCGGTGGATCAGCGATCGGGTGTGTCTGCGCGATTCGCGGTGGCCGGTGCGGAGACGGTCGGCGCGGCTGCGGTGCATCGTGCGGCAGTGCTCGGTGAGGCGGAGCCGGTGGCCAGGCCCGTCGATCTGGACACCGTGGTGGAGGTGCTGCGCGGCAAGGTCGAGTTCGAGTCCGGTGAAGAGGGCCGTGAGCTCGAGGTGCTGTCGCATCTCCTTCGCCGCGCGACCATGGAGACCGTGCGTGGTCGCCTGGGCGGCATCGATCTGGCATCTCTCGTGGCTGCTGTCGAACAGGGGGATCCCGTCGTGACGGGCGAGCGGATCACCGCGAAGGCACTGTTGAACGAACTCCCCGAGTTGGACGTGCTCGACGAGTTGGCGCAGCGACTCGGTGCCGAGTCGGACGGTGAGCGTGCCGCTGCCGCCGAGTTGGCTCTGGAGGGGCTCTACCTCGCTCGGCGGATCTCCAAGAACCCTGATTCGACAGGGCAATCGGTGTATTCCTGATGTCTCACGGCTCGCGTTACGGCCCGTACGAAGGCGGCGATCCGCTGGCGCCGCCCGTCGATCTGCGCGAGGCGCTCTCGTCGATCGGGGACGACGTACTTGCCGGCACGTCGCCGCGGCACGCGCTGCGTGAGTACCTGCGCCGCGGAAGCGAGCAGATGCGCGGACTGGACGAGCTTGCGGCAGAAGCGCACCGGCGTCGCCGCGAGATGTTGAAGAAGCACAACCTGAACGGGACCCTCGAAGAAGTCCGTCGGCTCCTGGACGAGGCGGTGCTCGAGGAGCGAAAGCAACTGGCGCGGGCACTTGACGACGACGCGCGGTTCTCGGAGATGCGCATCGAAGAGCTACCGCCGTCCACGGCGCAGGCGGTGCAGGATCTGGCCGATTACGACTGGCGCGCCGCCGAGGCTCGGGAGAAGTACGAGCAGATCCGCGATCTGCTGGGTCGGGAAATGCTGGACCAGCGGTTCGAGGGGATGAAGCAGGCACTCGAAGGCGCGACCGACGAGGACCGTGAACGCATCGGTGCCATGCTCGACAGCCTCGATCGACTACTCGAAGATCATGCTCGCGGAGCCGACACTCAGCAGCAGTTCGACGAGTTCATGGACGAGTACGGCGAGTTCTTTCCCGAGAATCCACGCAATGTCGAGGAACTGCTGGACTCTCTGGCGCAGCGGGCGGCGGCTGCGGAACGTCTTCGCAACTCGCTGACCCAGGAGCAGCGCGACGAACTGGATGCGTTGGCACAGCAGGCTTTCGGTGATCCGTCGTTGGCCGACAGGCTCGCCCGGTTGGACCGGCACCTGCAGGCTGCTCGACCGAGCGAGGACTGGCAGGGTTCGCAGCAATTCCGTGGCGACGACGGAATGGGTCTCGGTGAAGGCACCGGAGCGCTGCAGGACATCGCCGAGCTCGAATCGCTGGCAGAGCAACTCTCTCAGGAGTACGCGGGTGCGCAGCTGGACGACATCGACCCCGAGGTTCTGGCTCGGCAGTTGGGTGACGACGCGGTCGCCGATGCGCGCACCCTCGCCGACCTCGAGAAGGCACTCCGGGATCAAGGACTGTTCGATCGCGGCGCGGACGGGCAGTGGCGCTTGTCGCCGAAAGCGATGCGTCAACTGGGGCAGACCGCGTTGCGGGACTTGGCCGGCCAACTTTCGGCGCGCGGTGGTGAACGCGAGACCAGACGGGCGGGGGCACTCGGCGAGCCCACCGGAGCGTCGAGGGAATGGGAGTTCGGGGACACGGAACCGTGGGACGTGACTCGAACGATCACCAATGCGGTGTTGCGTGACCCGGGCCGGATTCCGGTGCGACTACAGGTGTCGGACGTGGAGGTGGCCGAAACCGAACTACGGTCCCGCGCCGCAGTGGCGCTGCTCGTCGACACGTCCTTCTCGATGGTGATGGAAGGCCGCTGGGTGCCGATGAAGCGCACCGCACTCGCCTTGAACCATCTTGTGACGACGCGGTTTCGAAGTGACGAGTTGCAGATCATCGCGTTCGGTCGCCACGCCCAGGTGGTGACACCGGCGGAATTGGCGGGCCTGGACGGAGTGTGGGAGCAAGGCACCAACCTGCATCATGCGTTGTTGCTCGCAGAACGCCATCTACGCAGGCACCCGAACGCGCAACCGGTCGTGATGATCGTGACGGACGGTGAACCGACCGCGCACCTCGAACCCGAGGGGTATGCCCATTTCGACTATCCGCCCACCGCGCGGACGTTGGGATTGACGGTGCGGGAACTGGATTCTGTCGCTCGTATCGGGGCCCGTGTGACCTTCTTTCGGCTGGGTGACGATCCGGGCCTGGCGCGCGTGGTGGACCGGCTGGCTCAGCGCGTCGGCGGCCGAGTGGTGGCCCCCGGTCTCGACGGCCTCGGGGCGGCAGTGGTCGGTGACTATGTGCGTAGGCGTCGATAGCCTTCCTGGCGAGCTGATCGACACGCGCACATTCGATTCTGGCGTTGCGGTGACCGAGTTCCCACCGCGCCGGTAGTGTCGGAGACACCCTGCGACGGAGGTGTGTATGACGGTTGCTGACACGGTGGCGCCGCTCGCTCGTGCAGTGCTGGGCGACCAGGTTCCGGTCGGGATCGCGTGTTGGGACGGGAGCCGGAGCGGACCCCCGGACGCGCAGTGGCAGGTGCGCATCAACAATCGTCGTGGTCTGCGTCGGTTGATGTGGGCTCCCAACGACCTGGGTTTCGCGAGGGCCTACGTCTCCGGTGACATCGACATCGAGGGCGACCTGCTCGCCGGCCTGGACGCGCTCGAGGAGGTAGCGGATCCGACTCGTGGCCCCGGTGTGCAGATCGACGGGAACACGAAGAAGGCACTGGCGAAAGCGGCGCTGCGCCTGGGGATCATCGGTCCGCCGCCGGCACCGCCGGCGGAGGAGATGAAGCCGGGACGCGGGCGCCGGCACGACAAGGCCCGTGACGCCGCCGCGATCAGCCACCACTACGACGTCGGTAACGACTTCTACGAGCTCGTGCTCGGTGAGTCGATGACGTACTCGTGCGCATACTGGGACCAGCAGAGCGAAGATGTGACCGCGGCACAGTTCGCCAAGTGCGATCTCGTGGCACGCAAGCTCGGCCTTACCGCAGGGATGCGGGTACTCGACGTCGGTTGCGGCTGGGGAACGTTCGCGCTGCACGCGGCACGTCACTACGGCGCGCACGTCGTCGGTGTCACCCTCTCGAAGGAACAGGCCGACTACGCGAGCAAGCGAATGGTCGACGCAGGCGTGAGCGATTTGGTGGAGATCCGCGTCCAGGACTATCGCGACGTCACCGACGGCCCCTACGACGCGATTTCGAGCATCGGTATGGCCGAGCACGTCGGCGACGTGATGCTGGCGACCTATGCCGCGGACCTGTTCGCGCTGCTACGCCCGGAGGGGCGGCTGCTCAATCATGCGATTTCGCGGCGCCCGGGTCCGCCCGCCACGTTCTCCAAAACATCCTTCATCGATCGCTATGTTTTCCCCGACGGGGAAATTCTGCCGCTCGCGCCGATGATCGAGGCGATCGAAGGGGCCGGCTTCGAGGTGCGCGACGTGGAGTCTCTGCGTGAGCACTACGCGCTGACCCTGCGGGCCTGGGTGCGGAACCTGGAGGCGAATTGGGACGAGGCGGTGGCCCACAGCAGCGCTGGGCGGGCACGAGTCTGGCGGTTGTACATGGCCGGCGCGGCGTTGGGGTTCGAGGGAAACCGGCTCGGGATCAATCAGGTGCTGGCGGTCAAGTGCACCGAACGGGGCCGCAGCGACATGCCCCGCACTCGCGCCGAACTCTTGCGGTCATCGGTCGAGAGCTAGGGGCTCGGCTCCCGTACTGCTCGCCACGTGGTGGCGGCCGAGACGCCGAGTAGTCCGCCCGTGATCACGAAGATCGAAGCCACACCGGCGACGCCCGCAGCGCCGGCAGCGGCCAGCGGGACCACTACCTGACCGAGACGATTTCCGGTCAGGCGAAGGGAGAGGGCCGCGCCGCGGTCGGTCGGTGCCACGAGTCCCACTACCCACGTCATGGTGAGGGGCTGGCCGATTCCCCAGAAGAGGCCGGCGATCACGAGTAGCAGCGCGATCGGGATCGGGTGGGGGAGAAACGGGATCAGCGCCATCGGGACCGCGGAGCACAGTGTCGCGGACACGAGCAGCCGTTCTCGTGGAACACGATTCAGCAAGCGGGGCAGGAATGCTCGCGAGGCGATCGTCGCCACGGTGCGCGCCGTGAGGAGCAGCGTCACCGTCATCACCCCGAACCCGAACTCGTTGCCGAGGACCGGCAGATAGGCGAGGACCAAATCCATCGAGGACAGGACGACGAGGCTGCTGAGCAGTGCAGCTTTCATACCGGGAGTCCCGAACATGCTCGGCATCGATTGTGGGAGGGCCCGCGCATCATCGGGTTCGGAAGGGTCGCGCTCGCGCAGCGCGAAGGCGAACGGAACGGACAGCGCGGCCACTGCGGCCATGGCGAACAGTGCAAGCGTGGTGTGAACGCCGGAACCGTCGCTGCTCAGGGAAACGATCAACCCCACCGCCGGAACACCGACGGCCTGACCGATCGAGACGCCCAGCGTGAGGCCGGCGAAGCCTCGATCGAGTTCACCGGGCGGCGACAGGAGCGACACGAAACTCTGTCCCGTGAGAGTCACCAGGATCTGACCGAAGCCCAACAGAATGTTTCCAGCTGCCACGGTCGCCAGGTTCCCGCTGAGCGCAATCACGATGACGCCGAGAACCGTGAGCGCGACACCGATGCGCATGAGCGTCGCAGTGTGGTGCCGGTCGACGGCCCTGCCGATCCGTACGGCGAGAAGCAAAGGAGTCAGTGCGAACAGGGCAGTGACGACGCCGACCGTCGTGGCGTCGCCGCCGAGGTCCAGGATCCGGTACGACACCAGCACGCGGACGGCGTGATACACCGCTTGCAGGAGTGCGGTGGCAACGCAGACCTGGAGAAACCATCGCCCCACGTGTCAGCGACCGACAACCGTGCGGTCGCCGACGGGCGCCTGCAACGGCACTTCGACCGTGCCCATCACTGCGATCAGGATGCACATCTGGTCGGCCTTCTCGGGCAGAACGCCGGTGCGCACGGAGACCTCCACGGTGGTGTCCGTCTCGGTCACCACGGGGTCGACGCCGTAGCACTGGGGGGTGCCTGTGGTGAAGTTCAAGGCGATGGTGTTCGGGTTCACCTCCGACCACGACTCCACCGGGGTGTCTCGCGCTCGCACGATGTCCGGCCGCGGGGTGAAAGCTGTGCGGAATTCCTCGACGGGCGATTTCCGGATTGTCGGGGCGGAATCGGAAGTGGTCGTCGAGGCTTCGGGGTTCGGCGGTGGTTCGGCCTCGTTCTCGTCGCCGGACGAGCAGCCGGCGACGGTGAGGCAGATCAACGCTGCGAGGGCGAAAACACGCATGACCAACCGTAGCTTCCCGTCAGGCGAGCAGCGCCGCGACGATCGCGATCGCCGGAATAGCCGCCAGAGTGGTGACGAATGCGCTGTCGCGGGCGAGAACGGTGCCGCGTCGGTATCTGCTCGCGTACACGAAAACGTTCTGTGCGGTGGGCAGTGTCGAGACCACGACGATCGCGAACAGTTCGTGCCCGTCCAGCCCAAGCAGATAGTGCGCCATGAGGTAGGCCAAGACCGGCTGCACCACGATCTTGAGGGCCGACGCGAGGGCGACGTCGCGGCGGGGACTCGTGCCCTTTTCGAGTACCCGGACGCCGTAGAGCGAGAGACCGAACGCGATGAGAGCGCCGGGTACGGATGCTCCGCCGACGAGACGGAACGGCTGCATCAATGCTTCGGGCGGCGTCCAGTGGGTGACCGCGAGCAACAGTCCGGCGGCGCCGGCCACGACGATCGGGTTCTTGAACGGTGCGCTGATCGTCTCCCATCTCGATGCACCTCCGGGCAGGGCCGCGATGTCGAGGATGCTGAGCGCGATGGGGGAGTAGACGACGATTTGGAACAACAGCAGGGGAGCCACGAACGAGGCGTCGCCGAGGACGAACACGGCGATCGGAATACCGAGGTTCGCGGAGTTCACGTAGGACGAGGACAGCGCGCCGATGGTCAGCTCGGGTACCGGACGCTTCAACCACAGCTTGGCGATCACCACGTACAGCGCGCCGACGGCGAACGCGGTGGCCGACGCGACGGCGAGTGTCGGGGAGAAGATCACCGAGAGGTCGGATGTGGCGAGGGTGTCGAACAACAGCGCCGGAGTCGCGACGAAGAAGACGAGTCGCCCGAGAACCGTCTCGCCTTCCGGACCGAGGGTCTCGAATCGACCGAGCGCGTAGCCGATCGCGATGATGACGAAGATGACGGTGAAACCCGCGATGACGCCGGACAACTACTTCACCGATTCCTTCCGAACCTTTTCGGCCCGGTGATCGGCCGAGCAACCGTCGAGCACTTTACGCCGGTGGTGGTGTTCGCCGGGAATCGGCGGGAGGCCGTCCGCAGAAAGTGTGCAGCGTCTGGCGCTGCGGGTAGCGCGCGTAGGAGAATGAATGTGGGTTGGGAAACCGTAGGCCGCTACGCCTCGGTGTGACGAGGGGTGGGCTCGATGTTCGTAAGATTCGCCGCGGTGGCCGCGGTGTGCATGTTCGGGTTCGTGGTGGGGACGCCCGTCGCCCAGGCCTTGGCTCCGCCGACGTCCGGTGACCCCACGGTCATTGGGCTGGCGCAACCCGTTCTCGAGCGCGGCAATCAGCACGGGGTGAGCGTCGCCGTCGTGGACGGCCCGGAGACGGCGTTCGCGAATTTCGGTGCGGAGAACAACACGGAGTACGAAATCGGCTCGCTGACAAAGACGTTCACTGCGGAGTTGTTCATGGACGCGGTGGCGCGCGGCGAGGTTCGTGAGGACACGCGGTTGGGCGAGTTGCTGCCGTTGGACGGCTCGCCGGTCGGCGATGTCACGCTCGTGGACTTGGCGTCGCACCGGTCCGGTCTTCCTCCGTTCGCCATCACGATGGACATGGCAACCAATGCGTTCGGGTGGGTGAGCGCCACCAACCCGTTTCCGTTCGACCGGGATCAGTTGATCCAGCAGGCGCGCGAGACTCCCCTCTGGACGCCGGGCCGATACCAGTACTCCACCTTCGGATACGCGCTGCTCGGTCAGGCTCTGGCCGTCGCGGCCGACACCGACTACCGGACGTTGCTCACGGAGCGGATGCTCGTACCGATGCATCTGACCGACACCTGGCTACCGATCGGCGCAACGGATCTTCCGGCGGATGCCTCCCGTGGGTTCGACGCACTCGGCCGGCAACAGGCGCCGTGGCCACTCGACGGGTACGCGCCGGCCGGTGGCATTCGGTCGACGATCGACGACATGGCTTCCTATGCACAACAGTTGTTGGACGGGACGGTGCCGGGCGAAGGTGCACTCACTCCGCATTGGCCCCTGCCGAACGGCGCGCAGGGCGCGATGTCCTGGCAGGTCGAGCAGGTGGCGGGCGCTGCGTACACCGTGCATTCGGGCAGTACCGGCGGCTTCCAGAGCATCATGGTGCTCGACCGTGATCGCCACCGCGCAGTGGTGATCCTCTCGAACACGATCGGATCGCTCCAATCGGCGGCGTACGAGATCATGGCCGGCCTCGTCTGACCGGAATCGGTCAGATGATCGTCCCGACATCTTTTTCGACGAGGTGATCCAGCGCGCGCTCTGCGACGGCCGCGATGGTCATCGACGGATTGCACGCGGCGGTATTGCCCGGCATGAGGGCGCCGTCGAGGACGTACAGGCCGCGCTGCCCGTGGACCCGGCCCTCGAGATCGCACACCGTGTTCATGCAGGCACCGCCGAGCGGATGCCACGTGGACGGAACGACGGCGTTGGTGTCGATCAGGACACCGCCCGGCCCGGCGATCTTCGCGGCCGCGGGACCGATGTGCTCGTTCTGGATCCGGTTGTCGCCGTCCTTGGGCCACTGCAGAACCACATCGCGTCCGGCAGGGTCGTAGGTGAGGCGCCCGCGGCCCTCGCTCACTCCGTAGCCGACCATCATCGTGGTGTGCATGTCCACTCCGAGCGGGGGCATGGACGCCTGGATGAGGGTGATGGCGGAACCCGGGTCGTCCCATTGCAGGCTGCCGTACACGACGGGTCCGCCTTGGCCGAGACCGAAGTTCTCCGTCATGTCGTTCCAGGCGTAGATCCGGTCCGCGTTGGTGCCCCAGCCTTCGCCGAGGGCTTCGGGCAGGTCCGGGATGGCGCCGGTGGCCGCGGCTCGTACGAGAAGCTTGGTGGTGCCCAGACTGCCCGCTGCCATCACGAGTGTGGGAGTGGTGAGGATCTTGTTCTCGACAACTTTTCCGGTCGTATCGGTGCGGTCGACGTGCAGGCGCCACCGGCCGTCCTCGGCCCGTTCGATGGAGGTGACGTCGTGCAGTGGTTCGACAGTGGTCCGGCCGGTCGCCTCGGCCGCCGCGAGGTACGTGACGTCGACGGATTGCTTGCCGCCGTTGTTGACTCCGAGTGCGCCGTCGCCGTTGGTGTAGGAGGGTTTCATCTCTCCGCGCACCTCGGCGAGCGCGTAGTTCCAGTCGACGGGCATCGGAATCTTGGAAAGGGGCATACCGGCACCCCGTACATTGCGGGCGAAGATTCGAGCCGCAGCGTAGGTCGGGCTGTCGATCAGTTCGTCGGGCGCCTCCGCGAGTCCGAGCATCTTCGCGACGCGCGGATAATGGACCGCCGACATCGTGCGGTAGTCGAGTTCTTCGGGGAAGTGTGTGTTGAACACGGCTTCGGCTGGTTGCAGAGACATGCCCTGGTAGACGAGTGAACCGCCGCCCACTCCCGCCGCGCACAGTGCGGAGATGTTGTCGCCCATCACGGCCTCGATCAACCCGGTGTGCGGCTCGAAAGGCATTGGCTTCCCGAACAGTTCGGGATAGGACTTGTGCCAGAGAATACGCTGGTCGGGGTTGGAGGCGTGGGGGAACGTCTCAGAGTTCGGGCCGGTCGGCCAGCGCTTCCCGCGTTCGAGCACGAGTACCGGCACGCCGGCCTGGGACAGCCGAAGTGCGGTGACACCACCACCGAAGCCCGACCCGATCACGATCACCCGGTGTTCTTCTCGGACGAGCGGAACGGTATCTGCGCGCGCTCGCGGCGCAGCGGCCAGGGTGACCCCGGCGGCGGCTGCGCCCACCAGGAACGAACGCCTTGAGACTGCGGTCATCGAGTACCCCGATCACGGGTCGAGTGCTTTCCTGCGGACCGAACGCAAGAAAACTAGACACTCGAACCGTAAAGTGTCAAGGAAGCAGTGGGCCCAGAGTGCGGTACAGCAGTCGGCGCAGTTGCTCGTCCGTGCGTACGGCGTCACTGTCGAAGAAGACGAGCGAGAGGGTCAGTCGGGCGACGATCTCGAGGATGTCGTCCAGGTCTGCGGCCACCGCCGAATTTCGCTCCGCCAGTGGTGACATGATCTGTTCCAGAACGTTTTTCGTGCGGTCCACGACGCCGTCGTCGAACACCGGATTGGCTTGTTCGGAACGGAAGAGGGAGGCGAGAATCGGGTGAGTGCGGATCGATGCTCGACCGAGGACGATCATGTCGACCACGTATTCGGTGGCGTCGCGGCCGGGGTCCAGCTTCTCGAAAAGGTCACCCATCGTCGCGATCGCCACGCTCGCGACGGCCTGCGATACGAGTTCCTCGCGGCTCCCGAATATCGAGTAGACGGTCTGCCGGGAGACGCCGGCGGACTTGGACACGGCGGCGATCGACGCCGCATCGAAGCCGGACTCTTCGATCAGTCCGAGCGCGGCGCCCAGAATCTTCTCCCTCGAGCGCATGGGTGAACACTAACGGCCCGGTGTGAGTGTCCGGACAGCAGAACGGCCGTGCAGTCCAGTTGGACTGCACGGCCGCTGCTCCCGACCAATGTCACACCGGTTCGCGTGAGCTGAACCTGTGTGACGTTGGTCGGGGTGGGTTTGTGGCTACCGGCTCGTGAAGGGCAGGAGCGCCATCTCGCGCGCATTCTTCACGGCGACGGCGACCTCGCGCTGCTGCTGCGGGGTCAGGCCCGTCACGCGGCGGCTACGGATCTTGCCGCGATCCGAGATGAAGGTGCGGAGCAAGTTGATGTCCTTGTAATCCACGTGCTCGATCTTGGCCGCGAACAACGGGTTCTTCTTGGGCTTGCGGCCCTCGACCGGCCGGGGCTTCTTGGACGGTGATCTCTTGACTGCCATTGACTATCCTTTACCAGCTCGACTTGTGGACGCCTGGCAGCTCCCCGCGGTGCGCCATCTCGCGTACACGCACGCGAGAGAGCCCGAATTTCCTCAGGTGGCCGCGCGGACGTCCATCCGCAGCGTCTCGATTGCGCAATCTTACCGGACTCGAGTCGCGTGGTAGACGCTGCAGGGCTGCCTGAGCCCGTGCGCGCTCGTCGTCGCTGCTCGAGGGGCGGCGAATCGTCTCCTTGAGTTCGGTTCGGATCTCGGCGTACCTGGCGACGATCACCTTGCGCTGTTCGTTCTTCGCGATCTTCGATTTCTTTGCCACGCGCGCTACTTCTCTTCTCGAAATTCGACATGCCGCCGTACGACGGGGTCGTACTTCTTCATGATCAGGCGGTCGGGGTCGTTGCGACGGTTCTTCCGGGTCACGTAGGTGTGCCCGGTTCCGGCCGTCGATTTGAGCTTGATGATGGGGCGAATCTCGTTTCTCGCCATGGTCAGACCTTCTCTCCGCGGCCCCGGATGCGGGCCACGACGGCTTCGATTCCGTCACGGTCGATCGTCTTGATGCCCTTCGTCGAGAGCGTGAGCGTGACGCGACGTCCTTCGCTGGGCAGTAGGTACGTCTTCTTCTGGATGTTCGGGTTCCAGCGCCGATTGGAGCGCTTGTGGGAGTGCGACACGGACTTCCCGAATCCGGGAGTGCGTCCGGTCACCTGGCAGTGCGCCGACATGGGCGTTCCCTTTCCGACCCGCCACATATGGGGGTGATAATCATTTTCGACAACGGCAGAAGTTCAATGTACCGTTCTCGACACGTAATGACAATCGTTATCGAAAGGGTGCTCGTGAGTGAGATACTCGACGGCCGGACGCCGCTGATCCTGGTCGCCGGCTGGAACGGACCCACCGATGCCACCGCCCGTTCGCTACTCGGTCCCGGCACCGTCGTGGTTCACCACGATCTCGATCTGGTGCAAGAGGGTGTCGTGCGGCGCACCGTCACCACCTGGGAGGACGGGCAGCCATACGAACGGATGGGCATCCTCGAACTCGCCCACGGCTGCATTTCCTGCACGCTGCGCGAGGACCTGCTGCCGCTCCTGCGCACGTTGCACTCGCGCTCGTCCGTACAACGCATCGTGTTGCACCTCGACCGCCAGCTCGAGCCAGAGGCGCTGTGCTGGGCGATCGAACATGTGGTGGTCGCCGGCCTGGTCGGACGGACCGACGGCCCGGCGTCCCGAGACGTGCGGGTCGAAGCAGTCGTCACCTGCGTGGACGCATCGACCTGGCTCGACGAGGCGACAGGAGACGAGGACCTCGGCGACGACCGCACCGTCGCGCAGATCGCTGTCGGGCAGGTCGATCACGCGGATGCGCTGGTGGTCTCGGGTAACGCCGGTGACGGCTGGCAGCAGGCGAAGTTGCACGCCGTTCTCACCCGTCTGGCCCCGTCGGCGCCGATCGCGTGGGGCACGGGAACGGACATCGACAACCTCTTGCTGCAGATTCCGGCGGACGCCCGACGCGGGGCCGTCTCGGATGCGCACTCACCCCTGCTGAGAGGGCAGCCACCGCTCGGAAACGACTGTGGCGTGATGTTGGTCGAGTTCGAGGCTCAGCGGCCGTTTCACCCCGAACGGCTTCACGAGGCGATCGACGTGCTCCTCGAGGGCGTCGTCTCCGCACGCGGACGGGTGTGGGTGGCGACCCAACCGGACGAGGCGCTGTGGCTCGAGTCGGCGGGCGGCGGCCTGCGGGTGGCCAGCGCGGACCGGTGGCTTGCGGCCATGACCCCCGCCGAACAGGACCGGGTGCCCACGGCGCGCCGCGCGATGGCGGCACTGCGATGGGACGAGCGGTTCGGAGACCGGCATTCGTCGATCGTCGTGCTCGTGCACTCGGCCGATCCGACCGAGATCGACCGCACCCTCCAGTGGGCACTCGTCTCCGACGACGAACTTGCCGACGAATCCGCGTGGACCACCTGGAACGACCCGTTCGGACAGTTCCACGAAGACCCGTGCGAGATCACCGAATCTCCCTACGCGGAATACGACAAGAGAGAAGGACAGCAATGAAGCAGGGCATTCATCCCGACTATCACCCGGTGGTGTTCAAGGATGCCGCCACCGGCAACAGTTTCCTCACCCGGTCCACCCTCACGAGCGACCGCACCGTCGAATGGGAGGACGGGAACGTCTACCCCCTCATGGTCGTGGACGTGTCCAACGAATCGCACCCGTTCTGGACCGGCGCACAGCGCGTGATGGACACGGCGGGCCGCGTGGAGAAGTTCGAGCGCCGGTACGGCAAGCGCCGAGCGAAAGGAGAATAGCGATGGCCGTTCCGAAGAGAAAGATGTCGCGGTCAAACACACGGAGTCGCCGGTCGCAGTGGAAGGCCCAGGCGCCCGATCTCGTGGACGTCACGGTGGACGGCGCGACGCACCGCGTCCCGCGTCGGCTCGTGAAGGCGGTCCGACTCGGCTTTGTGGACCTGGATCGCACCTGACGAACTACCACTGTGTCAGTCTGATCCGGTGCTGCTCCACATCTTCGAATGGGTAGGTATCGCCGCTTTCGCGGCGTCGGGTGCTCTGGTCGGCGTCGCGAAGCGGCTCGACCTGTTCGGTGTCTTCATGGTCGGGGTGTTCACCGGTATCGGTGGCGGCATCGTGCGAGACGTGTTGCTGGGTATCCATCCGCCGACGTCACTGGCGAGTTGGCCCAACTTCGGGACCGCGGCGGTGACGTCGCTTGCGGTGTTCTATCTGCACTCCGTGCTCGATCGACTGCGGCGGGCGATTCTGAGCCTCGACGCGTTGGGAATGGGGGTCTTCGCGACCACCGGCGCCGTCGTCGCGCTCGAACACGATTCCGGCGCCCTGGCCGCGTGTCTGATCGGCGCAACGGCCGCCATCGGTGGCGGCGTGATGCGCGACGTGCTGGTCAACGAGATGCCGTTGTTGCTGCAACGGGACCTGTATGCGGTTCCCGCACTGCTCGGTGCGGCCCTGACCGTCACGGTCCTGGAACTCGGCGCCGCGAACAACCTCGCGCTGGTGATCGGAACGGCGTTCGCCGCGGGATTGCGGCTCGTGTCGCTGTGGCGAAAGTGGAGCCTGCCGGCGCCACGCTACCTCGATTGAATCGCTCTTCTCAGACATATCTCAGTTGCTCGGGCCAAACTGTCTGGTATGCGCATCTTGGTGGTCGACGACGATCGTGCCGTGCGGGAGTCCCTGCGGCGTTCGCTCAGCTTCAACGGTTACACGGTCGACTTGGCAGTGGACGGGCTCGACGCACTCGGGCAGGTAGCTCAGTCACGTCCCGACGCCCTGGTTCTCGACGTCATGATGCCTCGGCTCGACGGCCTCGAAGTGTGTCGCCGGCTGCGCAGCACCGGTGACGATCTGCCCATTCTCGTCCTCACCGCCCGCGATTCGGTGTCGGAGCGGGTGTCCGGCCTCGATGCCGGTGCGGACGACTACCTCCCCAAACCCTTCGCTCTCGAAGAACTTCTCGCCCGTCTGCGTGCGTTACTGCGGCGGACGGCCCCCGACCCGGGGGAGGACTCGGAGACCATGGAGTTCGGCGACCTGACCCTGGATCCGGTCACCCGTGAGGTGGTGCGGTCGGGTCGGTCGATCAGCCTGACCAGAACCGAGTTCTCGCTGATGGAAATGCTGATGGCCAACCCGCGGCGCGTGCTCACTCGTGGCCGCATCCTCGAAGAGGTGTGGGGATACGACTTCCCCACGTCCGGCAACGCCCTCGAGGTGTACGTCGGCTATCTGCGCAGAAAGACGGAAGCAGACGGCGAACCGAGGTTGATCCACACCGTCCGAGGAGTCGGCTACGTGCTTCGGGAGACGCCTCCGTGATGGCCGTCCCGTTCGGAACCAAGGACAACTCGCGCAAACAGCCCAACACGGGTCCGTTGCCGACGGCCCCGCCGGTGCCGTCGCAGATGCGACCGCCGATGCCGCTCACCCGGTCCGTGTCGCTGCGCTGGCGCGTGACACTGCTCGCTGCCTCCGTCGTCGCGATCGCGGTGGCCGTCATGGCCATCGCGGCGTATGCGGTGGTTGCCCGTGCGCTGTACGCGGACGTGGACAACCAACTGCGCACCCGTGCCTCGGCCCTCGTGGACAGCCGTCTGGTCACGTTCGATCCCCGCTACATCGCGGGAGCCACGTCGTATGCGACCGACATCAGTGTGGCTCTGATCTTCCCGAACCTGGACTCGTACACCCCACCGGGATCGACCGTTCCGGTAGGGGAGTCGGAGCTGTCCGTCGCGCGGGGTGAGAGCAACGTGTCGTTGCGCACCGTCGACAACCAACGAGTGCTCGCGCAACGAACCCAGGACGGCAGCACTCTCGTCATCGCGCAGCGGCTGGCGCCGACGGGGGCGGTGTTGGATCGTCTCGCGTGGGTGCTCTTCGTGGTCGGGGGATGTGGTGTGATCCTTGCCGCCGCCGCGGGCACCACGGTGGGCCGCACCGGCTTACGTCCGGTCGCCCGACTCACCGCGGCCGCGGAACGCGTCGCCAGAACAGACGACCTTCGCCCGATTCCCGTGGCGGGTCGCGACGAACTGGCGCGCCTCACCGAGAGCTTCAACACAATGCTGAGGGCACTCGGTGAATCTCGTGAGCGGCAGGGCCGGCTCGTCGCCGACGCCGGCCACGAACTGCGCACGCCACTCACCTCGTTGCGTACCAACATGGAGCTGCTCATCGCGTCCGGTCGGCCGGGCGCGCCGCACATCCCGGACGAGGACATGGCGGAACTGCGGGCCGACGTGATCGCGCAGATCGAGGAATTGTCCACGTTGGTCGGCGATCTCGTGGATCTGGCTCGTGAGGATGCACCGGAGACGGTGTTCGAACGCGTGGACCTGCGTGATGTGGTCGACCGCTGCCTCGAACGAGTACGTCGGCGCCGCAACGAGATCGAGTTCGCCGCGGACACCGTGCCGTGGTTCGTCTACGGCGACCAGGCCGGCTTGGCGAGGGCTGTACTCAACGTCCTCGACAATGCGGCCAAATGGAGCCCGACCGGCGAACTGGTGCGAGTGCAGATGCGGCCCGCAGGGGTGGGCCTCGTCGAGCTGACGGTCGACGACGCGGGGCCAGGGATACCGGAGGAGGATCGGCAGCTGGTGTTCGAGCGCTTCTACCGCTCGACCGCCTCGCGGTCGATGCCCGGTTCCGGGCTTGGACTGGCGATCGTGCGCCAGGTGGTCGTCAAACACGGCGGGACGATCGCCGTCGACGTTTCCGAGCGTGGCGGCGCCATGCTCAGGATCGTTCTGCCCGGGCAGCCCGAATAGACGAAAAGTGCGCAGTCTGTCTCGGTGAGTGGGCCGAATACGTGGGTAAACTGACAGCCCGGTCTCAGGGCTCTCTCAGTTCGACACGGCAGTCTCGTACCTAGAGAGAGCCACCTCTCGAAAGGGCGGTGGCCGGAGACGAAAGTGATGCGATGACCGACGAGCGTATTGGCGAGAACTCGCCCCACGATCCGACCGGACACAATCCGGCCGGTCAGAATCCGACTTCACAGAATGCTGCGCCGGACCCGAACCGGGCGCCTGAGACGCAGCAGTTCCCCACACAGCAGTTCGGCAGCCAGCAGTACGGCACGCAGCAGTTCGGACAGCAGCAGGGGTACCCGGGCAACGCCTACACCGCGCCCCAGAACGCGTACTCCCACGTTCCGCCGCAGCCGGGACATCCTGGTGGCACCCTTCCTCATCAGCCCGGACAGCCCCCCCAGCCCGGACAGCCCCCTCAGCCTGGACAGTTGGGTCAGCCGAGCGCAGGTCCGGACGGTCACGGGCACCTGGGCCCTGCACCCGAGAATTCACGTAAGCGTTCCGGTCGCGGCGCGATCGTGGCCGGCGCGGTCGCACTGGCCCTCGTCAGCGGTGGTGTCGGTGGCGCCGTCGGCGCATGGTCCGCCGGAGGTAACGGCACCGGCTCGGGCGGCAACGTCACCAACTCTCTCGACGCGCCGGTCAGCCCGGCGAACCCGGCAGCGAACGCCCCGGCCGGGTCGGTGCAGTCGGTGGCCGCGAAGGTCGTGCCCAGCGTTGTGCAGATCGAGATCGAAAGCGCACGTGGCCAGGGCGGCGAGGGGTCCGGTGTGATCCTGTCGTCCGACGGCCTCATCCTCACAAACAACCACGTCGCGGGTGCCGCGGCGCAGGGCGGGGACCTGAAGGTGGCGTTCTCGGACGGTTCCGTATCGAGCGCCAAACTGATCGGCGCCGATCCGGTGTCGGACCTCGCCGTGATCAAGGTCGACAAGACCGGCCTCACTCCCATCGAACTCGGGACGTCCGCGGACGTGCAGGTGGGGCAGCAGGTCGTGGCCATCGGATCCCCGCTCGGGCTCGCCGGCACGGTGACGGAGGGCATCGTTTCTGCACTCGACCGCCCCGTCTCGACCAGCGGTGAATCGGGTAACCAGAACACCGTCATCGACGCGCTCCAGACCGATGCGGCGATCAACCCGGGTAACTCCGGCGGTGCATTGGTCGACATGAACGGAAAGCTGATCGGCATCAACACCGCGATCGCCAGCATGGGCGGCGCCAGCACCGGCGAACAGAGCGGTTCCATCGGCCTCGGTTTCGCCATCCCCGTCGATCAGGCCCGCAGGATTTCTCAGGAGCTGATCGAGACCGGCAAGGCGACCCAAGCGATCATCGGCATTCAGGTTCCGTCGAGGGACGACGCGAACGGTGCGTCGGTCGTCGATGTCACTCAGGGCGGTCCGGCCGCAGGTGCCGGCATCCCGAAGGGGGCGGTGATCACCAAGGTCGACGACCGGTCGATCAACAGTGGCGACGCGCTCATCGCGGCCATCCGCTCGCATGCCCCCGGGGACAAGGTGTCGATCACGTACACGGACGGTGGCGGTAAGTCCGAGAAGTCCGTCGATGTCACGCTCGGCACCGCCGAGACGCAGGGAGGCCGATGATGATCACGGGAATTGTCGGGGACGTCGCGTCACTGCCGAACCTGGCTACTACGGTAGACAGCATGGATATCGAAGCCTCGTTGGCTGGTCGCGCACTGGTGGTCATCGTCGATGACCGAACCGCTCACGGAGACGGAAAGAACTCGATCGGACCGCTGGTGACGGAGCTGCTGAACGAAGCAGGCTTCATCGTCGACGCCACCGTTGCGGTCGCTGCGGACGAGGTGGAGATCCGCAACGCGCTCAACACCGCAGTCATCGGCGGCGTCGATCTGGTGATCTCGGTCGGCGGAACCGGGGTGTCGCCTCGCGACGTCACCCCCGATGTCACCGCGGAGGTTCTCGACCGTGAGATCCCCGGAATCTCCGAGGCTTTGCGAACTTCCGGACTCGCGGCGGGCTCGCTCGACGCCGGCCTGTCTCGCGGACTCGCCGGTGTCTCGGGCAGCACCTTGGTCGTCAACCTCGCCTCGTCGCGCGCTGCGGTGCGCGACGGCATGGCGACGCTGACGCTGTTGGCCAGTCACGTCATCTCCGATCTGTCCGGGCTGGAGGACTGAGTCATCTCGACATCCGAGGGTCCGACGAAGGACGTGCACGCGGGCAAATCTGTGGGCACCTCCGGTACGCCGGTGGACAAAGCGAAGCTTGCCCGGATCTTCGGTGATGTTCTCCCCGAGACCACGGCGGACGAGCGGACACCCGACACCTCCGGCAACAGTGCTGGTGGGTCGGACGAATGGCTGCGCAGTCAGGTGCCTCCCCACCACGGCTAGACGTCGTGGCGACGAGTGCAACACAGAGTGGAGCCGGACCCAGAAAGGGTCCGGCTCCACTTCTGTTTCCAGGGGTGTTTCGCCGCCCTGTAAATATCAGGTAAACAGAATCAATCACCCGATTCGGGCATCTTCTATTTCCCTGATTTGTGGGGTGAATGGCGATGCTTCCCGATTCAAAGATCAGGGTGATTTCAGGTATTCATATACCGAACAATATATGAATAATGCATTAACACGCAGTTCAGGCGGGTTACGGTCGGTGTGTGATGTGTAAATTCTGACCACTGGTTGAACACTGGATCAAGTGTGGTCTACATCACTTCTGCGATTTGGTCCGAATAATTGCCGTTCTGCGTGAATTGACGCTACTGTCCTCCGCGAGTCGGTACTGGAGTTGCACGAAACAGACACGCTCGCGCAGTTCGAACGGAGCTCTCATGCTGGGCGAAATGGTCGATTCGTGAACATCTCGAGTTAACTCCACGGACACAGCACATGTGAATACTGCGCTGGGTTCGAATCGGACCACTTCTCAGTCTCGACCGCCGAGGCTGGGTCCCAGCAAGAATCCTGACGAGGGGTATGAATGAGCGAGAACCGTAAGTCCGGCCTGCGCCGTGGAGCCCGCATTGCCGGCCTTGGTGCCGCTGCAGCTGTCACGCTTGGTTTGATGTCCACCGGTACTGCGAATGCAGACACTTTCATTCCGTTGCCGGGCGGCGAGAAGGTGACCAACGCTGGTGAGTTGTCGGTGAAGATTGCTCGTAACGCGGAGAGCGCCAACGTTTCTCAGTCGTTGGCTGCGAACGGTGCGGGTCGTGTGGCATGGGTGTCGGGCGATGTGTTCGCCGATCTGAAGGGCAAGGTTCCCGAGGAGGGCGCGAAGATCACCACGGGTTACATCGTGGGTTGCCAGGTCGATATCACCGGACTCGAGGGTGGCCTGTCCGGCGGGCTTTCGTCGAGCGGTTTGGATATGTCGGGGTCGCTGAGTCTTCCGGTCGCTCCCGGTGAGGTGAAGTTCGCGAAGATCAAGTCGAAGGAAGACCTGAAGGAAGGCGTCTCCGCGATCCAGTACAAGGATGCCGAGCTGCAGGTTCAGGGTTGCGGCGGGTACGCCCAGGCGCGTGCGTACACCGTCGTCGAGGTTCCGGGCAATCACTACGTGAAGAGCACCCTTTACGGCCAGCCGTTCACCATCGGCTGAGTGTAGCTGCGTAGCACTACTTTTCAGACTCTTCGCGTAAGCGACTTCTTCCCTGGAGGGAAAACATGAACAGCAAGACTGTGCGCTACGGCGCCAAGGCTGCCGGTGTGGTGGCTGCTTCGACGATCGCGATCGGCTTCTTCTCTGCCGGTGCGGCCAATGCGGATACGTTCGTTCCGCTCAAGGACGGCGAGGTGACTCAGACTCTGCTCGACGGCACTGTGGTGACGGTGAAGCAGACGGGTAACTCGGCGAACATCAATCCGTCGATGGGTTCGACTCCGTTGCATCGCAATGTGTGGGCGTCGGGCAGCATCGATGTGAAGATCGATGGTGGGTCGGCCAAGGGTGGTTCGATCGATGCCGGTTACATCGTGGCGTGCCAGTTCAACTTCGGTGGCGAGGCAGGAACCGAAGGCGGCGCCAACTTCGCTCCCGATGACAGCGGAAACCTCGCTGCTGATCCTTCAGGTGAAGCAACCGGTGGCGTGACCATCGGACCCGGTGAGGCCAAGGCTGTTTCGATCCTCGACATCGAGCAGGAAGACGACTACGACGAAGAAGAGCACGTCAGCAAGTTCAAGTTCAAGGGCAACAGCGGCGGCTTCACCTACTCGGACGAGACCTTCGCCGTGTCCGGTTGCGCCGGCTACGCCCAGGCTCGCTCCTACGTGAAGGTCGACGTCTCGACCGACTCGGTCGACGGCACCACCACCCTGTGGGGACAGCCCTTCAGCCTCGGCTGATCTGGTTGAGACTAAAATCACACAACTGAATCACATACGGCTGTAACACGAGGCTGGGAGCGGTGGACCAGGTCCGCGGACTCCCAGCCTCGCTGTATGCGCACACGCACATATGGCTGTCCGGAAATGTTCGACTCTTGTACCCGAAACCGCGGAACGTAGGTGTCACATTTGAGCCAAGGTTCCGCTAACTTATCCCAAGCATGAGGTAAACGTTCCCTTCCGAAGGCCGGAAGGGGAGCGCCTGTTTAGGGGTATGAATGAGCGAGAACCGTAAGTCCGGCCTGCGCCGTGGAGCCCGCATTGCCGGCCTTGGTGCCGCTGCAGCTGTCACGCTTGGTTTGATTTCCACCGGTACTGCGAATGCAGACACTTTCATTCCGTTGCCGGGCGGCGAGAAGGTGACCAACGCTGGCGAGTTGTCGGTGAAGATTGCTCGTAATGCAGAGAGTGCCAACGTTTCTCAGTCGTTGGCTGCGAACGGTGCCGGTCGTGTGGCGTGGGTGTCGGGCGACGTGTTCGCCGATCTGAAGGGCGAGGTTCCCGAGGAGGGTGCGCAGATCACCACGGGGTACATCGTGGGTTGCCAGGTCGATATCACCGGTCTCGAGGGTGGCCTGTCCGGTGCGCTCTCTTCGAAGGGTGTGGATCTGTCGGGTGCATTGAGTCTTCCGGTTGCTCCGGGTGAGGTGAAGTTCGCGAAGATCAAGTCGAAGTCGGATCTGAAGGAAGGCGTCTCCGCGATCCAGTACAAGGACGCCGAGCTGCAGGTGCAGGGTTGCGGTGGTTACGCGCAGGCGCGTGCGTACACCGTCGTCGTGATTCCGGGCAATCACTACGTGAAGACGACTCTCTACGGTCAGCCCTTCACCATCGGCTGAGCACTGCTACGTAGCAACATCTTTCATCCTGATGCTGCGCGAGCATGCTCGTGTGGTGCTGGACCCTCGAAAGGGAATTCATGAACAGCAAGACTGTGCGCTACGGCGCCAAGGCTGCCGGTGTGGTGGCTGCTTCGACGATCGCGATCGGCTTCTTTTCTGCTGGTGCGGCCAATGCGGATACGTTCGTTCCGCTCAAGGACGGCGAGGTGACTCAGACTCTGCTCGACGGCACTGTGGTGACGGTGAAGCAGACGGGTAACTCGGCGAACATCAATCCGTCGATGGGTTCGACTCCGTTGCATCGCAATGTGTGGGCGTCGGGCAGCATCGATGTGAAGATCGATGGTGGGTCGGCCAAGGGTGGTTCGATCGATGCCGGGTACATCGTGGCGTGCCAGTTCAACTTCGGTGGCGACGCGGGAACCGAGGGTGGATCGAACTTCAATACGTCGACCGATGACGAGGGCGCGACTACTATCGTTGCCGAGCCGACGGGCGAAGCAACCGGTGGCGTGACCATCGGACCCGGTGAGGCCAAGGCTGTTTCGATCCTCGACATCGAGTACGAGGACGATTACGACGAAGAGGCCCACAAGTCATCCTTCTCGTTCAAGGGCAACAGCGGCGGGTTCACGTACTCGGACGAGACCTTCGCCGTGTCCGGTTGCGCCGGCTACGCCCAGGCTCGCTCCTACGTGAAGGTGAACGTTTCGACCGACTCGGTCGACGGCAACGTCACCCTGTGGGGACAGCCCTTCAGCCTCGGCTGACAGCTCACGTACCAATAGTTCGGGCCCGCACAGTGACACTGTGCGGGCCCGAACTATTAAAGTATTGCGTTACTCGAGGGTGGGCTTGGAGTGCGCTCCACCGTCGGTGCGGCCGGCGGAGGTCTCGAGGATGTCGCGGATCTGGATCAGCAGGTCGGTCTCGCTGGCTTCCTTGTCCTCGGGCTCGGTGGCGAAACGCTTCTTGGCGGCGTTCGCGGGCAGGATGAGGACGAAGTAGACGACCGCCGCGATGATGACGAAGTTGATGACGGCGGTGATCACCGCACCCAGGTTGAGGAAGGTCTCCTCGTTTCCGGCGTCGCCCAGCTGCACACCGAGTCCGATGTCGCCGCCGCCGCCGAGTACGGCGATGAGCGGGTTGATCACGTAGGTGGTGAACGCCGTGACGATTGCGGTGAACGCAGCGCCGACGACAACGGCAACGGCTAGGTCGAGGACGTTTCCACGGAGCAGGAAATCCTTGAATCCCTTGAGCATGTCTGTTTCTCCTCAGATGGTCGGCTTGCTGTCATTCAGCGCTCACTGGCAGGGAAAGCCTAGAACACGTTGCGACACGATGAACGATCACTGGAGTGTAACTGTGATTGCATCCGTGAGTGATGCAGCAGCGATTCGGGTCGCATCGTCGCGGGGTAGTGCCAGCATAACCACGCGTTCACGCTGGTTACGGTCGTTTTCTGGTTGTGTGACCAGTACCACGACGGCCCCGCTCGCGAGGATTGCTGCAGTCCCCGTGTTGTCCGGTGACACTGTCAGGACGTCGACGCGATCGCCTTCGCGCAGAAGGCCTGCCACGCCGGGATCGGCGAGGCGGAGTGGCACGATTCGGGCATCGGGCACTCCGGCGGCGGCATCGGCGAGCCGAGGGCCCAGGATTCGTACGTCCGTGAGCGGTTCACCCGCGCGGGTGGGGCCGGCCAGGGTGCGGCCCACGACCGGGTCGATTCCGGATTGGGTGCCGTCCGGTACCGAGCCGGCGTCCCGCTCGGCAACCGACAGGTCGGCCGCGGTCAGCACCACGCCGGGCCGAAGATCGTGTGCTGCAACGACCACCGCGACGCGATCGTCGTTCGGGTTACCGCGCACCATCACGACTACGGCCGAGACGGCGAGGGCGGCGGCCAGGATGCGTCGAACGTGGACTGCTCGGACCCGGTCGGAGCGTACGAGTTCCGAGACCCGATCGAGTGGGCCCGGTCGAAGTGTTTTCGAACGGGTCGGCAGGGCAGGTGACATGACGGAAGGTTATGGGCGCGCGGAGGCCCTACTTCCGAGAAAACGAGTCCCTGGGGATGACGCGGGCGCCTGTGGACAGGCGGCGCGGGATCAGCTTGCTGCGGCCTTGGTGGTACTGGAGCTGGAGCTGGAATTGCTCGACGAGCTCTCGGACTTCGCGGGGCTGGAGCTTGCGGTGTCGGACTTCGAGGACTCGGTCTTGGTGCTCGACTCGGACTTGGCCGCCGATTCGGTCGCCGTGTTCGATCCGGCGCGGCTGTCCGTGCGGTAGAAGCCGCTGCCCTTGAACACGATGCCCACGGAGTTGAACAGCTTACGGAGCTTGCCCGAGCATGCTGGGCACACCGTCAGGGAATCGTCGGTGAACGACTGGACGATGTCGAAACGGTTGTCGCATTCCGTGCATGCATACGAATAGGTGGGCACTGGGGGTTCCTCCGCACTGTGTAAATCACACCTCAGGTGTTGGCACTCTACCGTTGACAGTGCCAACGATGCCAATCCGGATCAACGACTGTCGGGCTTGTCCTATTCCTCGAGTCGTTTCATGCCGAGGGTGGGGGTCACTGCCCAACCCATCCGAATGTCGTGCGGATCCTCGGGAAGACGATCGACCAGTTCCGAGTCCCGGACGATGGTGACCAGGCGGGCGTCGGGTGCGGCGGCGTGCAGGGTGCGGTCGTAGTACCCGGCGCCGCGGCCCAGCCTTACGCCGCGGCGGTCCACGGCGAGGGCAGGCACGAAGATCGTGTCGGCGAGGGCCAGTTCGCCCGGCCCGAGTATCGGCCCGGAAGGCTCGCTCAGGCCGTGCGAGGCCGGCATCAGGTTCTCGCCCCCCGTGTACTCGGCCCACTGCAGCGGTCCTGGTTCCCCCGTGATCGGAAGCAGGACTCGGCCGGCGATGTCGCGGATCGATTCGAGAAGGGTGGCCGATCCGGGTTCGAGCCTGGTGGGCACGTACGCGCACACCGTGCTGCCAGGGCGGACAGCAGTGCGCACGTGGTGTTCGATCGCCAGATCCTCGGTCGCGCGATCTGTCGCAGTCGCGGCGCGACGTGCTTCCAACACCGATTTGCGCCACTCGTTCTTCGTCTCGACGCTCACAAAGGCAACCATAAGGTCTAAATGACTCCTCAGTAGCTTCCACAGTTATGGTGTGGGAATGACAGAAGCCGCTCAGGACATCGACAAGGCCTTCCGCACGGCAATCGTGCCGGCAGCGGGATTGGGCACGCGGTTTCTTCCCGCGACCAAGACGGTGCCCAAAGAGCTGCTCCCGGTGGTCGACACCCCCGGTATCGAGCTGGTCGCCGGTGAGGCCGCGGACTCCGGTGCCAACCGGCTCGTCATCGTCACCTCGCCGGGTAAAGACGGCGTCGTCGCACACTTCGTCGAGGACCTCGTTCTCGAGAGCAAGCTCGAGGCCAGCGGCAAGTACCACCTGCTCGAGAAGGTTCGTAAGGCTCCGGGGCTGCTGCGCGTCGAATCGGTCATCCAGGAGGAGCCCCTCGGTCTCGGTCACGCCATCGGTTGCGCCGAATCCGTCCTCGACGACGACGAGGACGCCATCGCGGTCCTTCTCCCTGACGATCTCGTGATGCCTCGCGGCGTTCTCGAAACCATGTCGCGCGTGCGTGCCAAGCGCGGTGGCACGGTGCTGTGCGCCATCGACGTTCCCAAGGATCAGGTCAGCTCGTACGGCGTCTTCGAGGTCGAGACCGTGCCGGACGCCGTCAATCCCGATGTCCTCAAGGTCACGGGCATGGTCGAGAAGCCCGCGATCGAGGACGCACCTTCCACGTTCGCCGCTGCCGGCCGCTACCTCCTCGACCGCGCGATCTTCGACGCGCTACGCCGTATCGAGCCGGGTGCCGGCGGTGAGCTTCAGGTCACCGATGCCATCGCCCTGCTGATCGCAGAAGGACATCCCGTGCACGTGGTCGTTCACCGCGGGACACGACACGATCTGGGAAATCCCGGCGGCTACCTCCGCGCTGCTGTTGACTTTGCGTTGAACAGCGACGAGTACGGCCCGTCGCTGCGCGACTGGTTGACCGACCGACTGAAGCGGGCGGGTTCCTAGAACTTTCGGGAGGACAGAACTACATGCGGTCGGTCGAGGAGCAACAGACCATCGTGACTGCGGCCGCGGTGGCCCCGCGACCGGTGCGGGTGGCGATCTCCGAAGCCCAGGGCCTTTTGTGCGCAGAAGAAGTCGTCACCGAACGTCCGTTGCCGGGCTTCGATCAGGCGGCCATCGACGGGTACGCGGTGCGGAGCGTCGACATCCAGGGCGCGGGCACCGATCTTCGGGACGACGACGGTGCCTCGGTCGAGTTGAGTCTGCCCGTCGTCGGTGAGGTGACGGCCGGTTCGCGTCAGCCGATTCGGCTGCAGCCACGCCAGGCAGTGCGAGTGGACACCGGCGCTCCGTTGCCCACCCTGGCGGACGCTGTCCTGCCACTCGACCGCACCGACCAAGGCCGTGTGCGGGTGAAGATCTACAAGCCCGTGCGCTCGGGCGACTACGTCCGCCGCGCCGGAGACGACGTACAGCCGGGTGACGTGGCCGTTCGCGCGGGAACCATCATCGGGGCCGCGCAGGTCGGTCTGCTCGCCGCGGTCGGGCGGGACAAGGTGTTGGTGCACCCGAGACCAAGGCTCTCCGTCATCTCGGTGGGCGGGGAACTCGTCGACATCGAACGAACTCCGGGCCCCGGTCAGGTGTACGACGTGAATTCGTATTCCCTTGCTGCGGCCGCCCGCGACGCCGGAGCCGACGTGAACAGGGTGGGGATTGCCAGCACGGAGCCGCGCAGGTTGCGGGAAGTGGTGGAGGGGCAGCTCATTCGCTCGGAGATCGTCGTGATCGCCGGAGCGGTCGGTGGCGGCGCCTCCGAGGATGTACGTGAGGCGCTCGCCGATCTCGGTGACGTGGAGGTGGGTCGTGTTGCGATGCACCCCGGCTCCGTTCAGGGGTTCGGTCAACTCGGTCGGGACGAAGTGCCCACCTTTCTGTTGCCGTCCAATCCGGTCAGTGCACTCGTGGTCTTCGAAGTGATGGTCCGGCCGCTCATCAGGATCGCGCTCGGACGAAGGCAGCCGATGCGGCGAGTGGTGAAGGCTCGCACCGTCGCACCCATCACCTCGATCGAGAACCGCAAGGGCTTCCTGCGTGGACAGCTCATGAGAGACGAGGGGACCGGGGAGTACCTGGTGCAGGCGCTCGGCGGGGCCCCCGGTGCGTCCTCGCACCTGCTCGCCACCCTCGCCGAAGCGAACTGTCTCGTGATCATCGACCCCGAGGTGACCGACATCCGTACCGGCGACGAAGTGGATGTCGCCTTCCTCGCCCAGCGCGGGTAGCGGGTGTCCACGCATCCGGGCTGGCCGGCGCACCTCGGGCCGTTGACGGTGTCCGGGGGAGTAGTCACGGTGCGGCCCATCCGCTTGCGCGATGCGTCGTCGTGGAGTCGACTTCGGATCCGGGATCGCAAACACCTCGAGCCCTGGGAACCGACTGGGGAGTCGCCGTGGGACTCGCGACATCACGTCACCAACTGGCCGGGAGTGTGTGGCAGCTTGCGCGCGGAGGCGCGGAAGGGCCGCATGTTGCCGATGGCGATCGAGTTGGACGGCAAGTACTGCGGCCAGATCACAATCGGGAACATCGTCCGCGGAGCGCTGCGGTCCGCGTGGATCGGCTACTGGGTTGCACAGGACGTGAACGGGCGCGGAGTGGCGACGGCAGCGCTCGCGTTGGGATTGGATCATGCGTTCGGTCCGGTCGGCCTGCACCGAGTGGAAGCGACCGTCAGGCCCGAGAACGAGGCGAGCCAGGCAGTTCTTCGCAACGTCGGGTTTCGTGAGGAAGGGCTGCTCAAACGCTACTTGGACGTGGATCGGCAGTGGCGGGACCACAAATTGGTCGGGATGACCGTCGAAGATGTGCCCGGAACCGTGACCGATCGGCTGGTCCGCAGCGGCAAGGCACAGTGGGCGTGACCTGTAGCTACATCGCGGCTACCGAAAGATAACTGCACGTTCGTCCAATTTTCGGCATTATGTGAGTGATGTGCGTCCCGCGGCTATATCGTCCGTGCCAAGCACCACTGTTTCGAGTTACTCGTGTGACAGCTGGGTAAGGTGGGGTCGGCGCGTCTGCAAGGATGTGCGCAGGGGAACCGTTAGCCTTGACAGGTCAACGGCGGTATAGATGCTGGTAGACGATTGGGAGGAGGGCCGCAGGATGCCGAATTCATTTCTCTGGATCGGCCTTGTTGTCGTGTGGCTGTTCGTTCTGGTCCCCATGCTCGTCAACAACCGCCCCCGGATTCGCCAGACAACGGACGCAGCGCTTGCTACGCGTGTGCTGCATCGCGGTGACGAACGTCCCGTGCAGCGTGGCCCCGCGGCGGGGCACCGCAGTGATCCGAACTGGCAACCGGAACCGGACCACGACGGATACCCCGCGGAGGACCAGGTGGATTTCGACGAAGAGTACGACGGGTTCGAAGGTGACCGTGGACCTGTTCGCGAATACGTTCCTCAGCGGCGCGGCCGCGGTGGGTTCGATCCCGAGGCGGACGCCCTTGCCAGGGAGGCGCGCTACGCCTTCCGCCAGCGGTCGATGCTGGGCCTCGTCTTCGTGGCGCTCATGTCCGGTGCGCTTGCTCTGATCCTCACGCCGATGCTGTGGTGGGTCTTCGCGGCCTCGGTGCTCGGTCTCGTCGGTTACCTCGCCTACCTTCGTCGCCAGGTTCAGATCGAGCAGCAGATCCGGCGTCGCCGGACGGCTCGACTGAGCCGGTCGCGGCTCGGTGTCGAGTCGCACAGCGACGAGGAGCTTCGCCTGGTTCCGTCCAGGCTTCGTCGACCGGGATCGGTCGTGCTCGAGATCGACGACGGTGACCCAGGATTCGACCACCTCGACCACTTCGAGCGTGAGACCGTATACGCGCGGTCGGACATGCGACGAGCGGCAGGCGCGTAGGTCCGATCGGCCTGTACTCGGCGGGTCGTGAGTTGCGGGGGCGGCATACGTTGCCGCGCCGGCGGGCTGCTAGAGTTGCTGAGCAGCCTTACGGGGCGGCATCAGGGGCTGTGGCGCAGTTGGTAGCGCGCTTCGTTCGCATCGAAGAGGTCAGGGGTTCGATTCCCCTCAGCTCCACATAAATTCAGATCCAGAGAGGGCCCCGCCAGCAGGCGGGGCCCTCTCTGGATCCGAATGGAGGTGTCCGATCGGACAGCTACGCCTCCTGTCGGAAGAGTCCGGGCGGCCGCGTAGCGAGGGCTCGTCCCATCGAACCCAGGCCCAGTACGGAAACTTCGGAAGTGCTCATGCTGCACCTTCGTCGAGTTCGAAGGCGACGATCGCCTCGTCGAGCTGTCCTTTGCGTACCCCATTCCCATTGCCCGTCGGTACAGAGTGCGGACGCTCGCGGGCAACCCGGCGTCGATTCCCGCGTCCTCGCTCGCCGTGGTGATGTGGTCGATCCCGGCTGACGTCATTGCCAGGCTCGCGCCTTCGTCCTTGTAGGTCCGAGTATCGATCTGTTCTGCGTCGTTGCCGAGGAACGACGGCAGATCTGCCAAGAGTTCGGTTGCGCGGGGAAGGAATTCGGCCGCTGTGACGCCACCCGTGCCGACAAGTGCAGTCGCATGAGTCAGGGACGCGAGGGAGACCATGAACACGTCGAGCAGTGCCTGGTACCACAGCGTCGCGACGCCGGCCTGCGCTCCGACGAACTCCGGGCGGCCGAGGAGACCGAGAATGTGGACATGCCGGTCGAGTGCGCTCCGGGGTCCGCTGTAGAAGCAGTACGCCGCCTCACTGCCGACCAGAGTCGCGGGCACCATCATCCCACCGTCGATGAACTCACCGCCGTCGGTCGAGTACTCCCTCACGCCACTCGGAATGTCTCTCGACAATGCACTCGGACCGCTCGGTGAGTGGGGAACCCAGCACATGGAAGACATCACTGCGGTACGGATCGCACGCTCCTGACGAGGGGTTAGCGGGCTCCTATGGGAAGAAAGTTCAACATTGGATTTGCTATGCGGTAACTGCTTCGTATTAGATAGTGACCGTTGCCGGATAGGTCCGACGGGCGGAGTGGAAAAATGCAGGTAGTTGACCGTATATCGGGCGCAATCGCGCCAGCCGCAGTGATCGCGACGATCACCGCGACGATGTTGCTAGTCAATACGCTGTAATTCGGCGCTGACTCGCAAGGCCGCTCGATCTTGACGACGGCCTCCGTCGAACTGCGTGACGAAGCCCAAATGTGGCTCCCCAGAACTGCCCGGGTCCCACCTGACCCGGGCGCCCGCTGGTGGTGTCGGCCCCCCGACTCCGGCACCACCAGCACCGCCCTGATAACGAATCGTTATCATTGCTGCGCCTGCATGTCCCGACCACAATTCGCGAAGGGGTGACATGAGCAACCGCAACGGCGCTCGTCGTCTTGCCGCCGGTGGCCTCGCAGTGGTCTTCCTGGCAGGAACGGGGTCGGCATCTCTGTTGATGCAGCCGGCCGTTGCCAGCGCTCGACCGAGCGACTCCGATTCGGACTCGTCGACATCCGACTCGGAGTCCACGTCGTCGGATTCGGAATCCGCGAGCGACTCCGATTCTGCGGACAGTTCGGATTCCGACTCGAGCACCGACTCGAGCACCGACTCGAGCACCGACTCGAGCACCGACTCGAGCACCGACTCGGAGAGTTCCGACACGACCGACTCGGACTCGTCTGAAACGTCGAACGAATCGTCGGAATCCGATGCTTCCGAGACGGAGACTTCACAGACGGAGACGTCCGACTCCGACACGTCGGGCCCGGGCGCTTCGACGCAAGACGGGGAGGAGTCTTCGGACGAGTCCGGATCCACACCGGCCCCCGGAGCGTCCGCAGAGGACGACGATCCGTCCGCGGATCGCCCTGACCGTCCTGATCGCCCTGACCGTCCTGATCGTCCCGACCGCCCTGACCGCCCTGACCGGCCGGATCGGCCCGACAAGCCTGATCGTCCGGATCGTCCTGACCGGCCGGATCGCCCTGACCGGCCGGATCGCCCTGACCGGCCGGATCGCCCTGACCGGCCGGATCGCCCTGACCGGCCGGACAAACCTGATCGGCCCGACAAGCCTGATCGTCCGGACAAGCCTGATCGTCCGGACAAGCCTGATCGCCCTGATCGTCCGGACAAGCCAGATGCCCCGGACAAGCCGACGCCTCAGGCCCCCGACATCCCGCATATCCCGGAACCGGACGACAAGCCGTCCGCTCCGGGAGTGCCGCTTCCGCCTGCGGACAGTGATTCGGATCCGAGCGACTTTTCCGACGAGCCGGCGGAGCTTCCGTCGGCTCCTGGTGGCGGTGGCGCGCCCCCGCCGCCTCCCGCCGGGCCGGGTGGTGGAACCGGCGCGCCTCCTCCGGGTGCTCCGGCCCCGGCAGCACCCGCATCGCCCGGCGGTCCTGCAGCGCAGGGTCCTTCGGCACCACCACCGGTAGCTGCAGCACCACCGGCGGCTCCGGCTCCGGCAGCGCCCGCTCCTGCTCCGCCCGCTCCTGCTCCGCCCGCTCCTGCTCCGCCCGCTCCTGCTCCGCCCGCGGAGAGCGCCTCCGCCGCCACGAGTCCGCCGGACAATCCCGCGGCGATGCCGGTGGTCCACACCGAGCCGTTGCCGGTTGCTGCCACACTCGGTGGAGTCGGCGTGTTGTTCGTCTGTGCGGCCGGCGCAGGTGCTGCGAGCTTCCGTGGTGCCCGCGCACAACAGGCGAGGCTCGCGGCGGCACGCGCAGAATTCCTGGCACCTACATCGATGGGAGGTGCGTGAGTCGTGTCATCGAGGAGATCTCATCGACGCGTTGCAGCTGCGGTCGACGCAGTCCTCGACGCTGCCGTGGCAGCTGAGGCCGTCACGCTCGTCGACGTGGTGGAGTCCGTGGCCCATCAACGCCAGCGCGCAATCGAGCTCGAGTACTCCGAGGATCTCGCTGTGGGCGTGTGTGGCCAGCGGCGTGCCTACCCGGATCGCGACGTCATCGTGTTGGCGCCCAACCTGCCCGACACCGACCGAACACTTGCCCACGAACTGGGCCACGTGGTCTTTCGGCACGAAGGTGCAGAAGCAGCGGAAGCAACCTTGGAGGCGAGCGACGACCTGATCGCATACATGCTGAGTCAGCGGTCGCTGCGGAAGGCCGAGGATTCGGTTCCCGACGACATCGCCGAATGGGAAGCCGAGACTTTTGCTTCGATGATGATGATGCGATTGACGACATTGAAGGGACGAGGCGCACCGGTGTCAGTTCTCCGATACGACGAGGCGATCGGGTGATTGCCTGGTTTGTGGCATTGGTGGTGTGGATCGCCGCCGGCGCACGCATCGGACGTGTGCTCGCGCGCCACCCCACTTCACTGCGCAACGCGATGGTGGTGTCGGTGGTGAGCGCAGCAGTGGCGTCGACGGTGGTGATTCCACAGGTGTCGTCTGTCGTGGCGGAGATCGCGCCCGGTTCCGATCTCCCGCGCACCGTGGCCCTGCTGTCGTGGCTCTTCTGTTCCGCCGGCGGCGCCGTGGGAGCAATTGCAGTGTGGCCGTCGGTGTCTCGGCGCTGGATGCGACCGATGGCCTTGCTGACCTACGGGACGGCGGTCGTGGTCGGCGTCGCTGCGTGCCTCGACCTGGTGATACCGGCGTTCGTATTCATGACGGTGACGCTGGCGACTGTCGTCGGCACCGGACTCATGCATGTTGCCTGGGCGCCATTGGGGCGCGGAATCGCACTCATCGTCGGGGGCGCTGCACTGCTGTGGATCTCCGTAGTGGTCGCCCTGGCGGGGGAGCTGTCGGGCAATCACGATCAGCGATTGCACTCGGCGGCCGTGTATGCGGGGGCGGCCCTGTTGATCTCGATCGGTTCCGTCTGGGTTCTGGCCGAGATGTGGGTGCGGGCCCGAATGGATCTACGCCGCCTGCGACCGATGCACGACACGCTGATCGAGCGGTTCCCCGAGGTGATCGACGGTGTCGGTGGCGCCGGAACGACGGTGCTGCGAGCATCCGATTCTGTCGCGCAGGTCATGGACGCCATGTACGTGCAGGCCGGTGCGGGTCTGTTCGCGACTCGCGAGGATCCTCCGACGTCGTCACGCGATCACGCCCGAGTGGTGGCGAAATGGGTTCGGGACCCAGAGGGTAGTGCGGTGATCGACACTCGATGGATTGCTCCGCCGGAAGGTTGTTCGCCCCGCCGCTGGGCGTTGCAGATCGCGGACGAGTACAACACGGGTGGCCGGAAGACGGTGGCCCGGACGGCCTGAACGACGCTGGAGAACTAGCGCGATGCGTCGGGCGGAACTTCGGGGAGTCCCTCGCTCGACCGCAGCTTCTCGGCCATGGTGGTCAGAAGGCTCTGGGATTCTTCCGACAGATCGAACGCGCGGCTCGACAGCTTGCGAAGCCCGTACCCCTGGAGTTGGGAGAGCAGTTCCAGATCGTGATCGATCTTGGCCGCGTAGATGTCGTTGAAGAAGTAGTCCGCCTTGACCTTGAAGAAGCGCGCAAATGCGGCGACGGTCTCGTCGGAGGGGTTGGTGCGTTGACCGGATCGAAGTTGCGATATGTACGGCTTCGAAATCTGGTGCCCATCGCCTATTAGTGCCGACGCGACCTCTGCATTGGTGTGAGGCTTGCGGCCTGGAGGATGGACCGTGTCGAAGAGCTTGTTCAACCGCTCGGCAAAATCAGCCATGTGAGCCGCCGTGGTCCTCTCTCGTTGGCGCATCTGGAATGTGTTGAAAACCCTACCATCCAAATAACCGGTCAGTAGCTCGTGAAATGTCTGAAACCGACAGTCGTCCCGGTTGTCGACGAGTGGTGCACGGGGTCTGTTCAGCGATTGATACTTCGGCGCAATTGCTCCCCATTGAACTCGGTGGCGCACACGTGGACCGAGCGAGAATTTCATGTTCCGACAGCCGGGATTCGTCGCGCTCCAGTGGGGTGTGCGACCAATCTCACTCGGGATTGCCAAAAGTTAACTACGTCACTTCAACTCTGGAGTCCGTATACCAAAAGTTGGACATCTGTCCTGATCAGGCCCGCGCGTTGCGTTGCGTAATGCAACTTACAAAACGTCGCTCGATGCCCCCTCGGTCCTGTGCAGCTTACTCGTTGGTAAGGATGAAGGGGTAACGGGTCGCTCGATTCCGACGATGTGTATCGATCGGCCGGCGGTCGGTGCGAGGTTGTGGAATTCCGTATGGCGTCGGGCCTCCTGTCGTGGGGGACGGAGGTCTCGATGGGTGAGCCGAAGGGGTGGCTTGATGCGTCACTCTCGGCCATCATTGTGATATGGAACACAGAATGAGTGACGCCGAGTTGCGCAGGGCGATCAGGACCCTGCGGGACCGAGCCGACTATGCGAAGAAGCACGACGACCAAGGGGCCGTCACGACGATCGAGGAATCGATTCGGAAGTATCAGGAGGAGATGGGGCAGCGGTTGTGACCGTGAATCGGGCCGACTGCTCGAGGCTCTGACGAAGTCTCTGTTCCGTCCCGTCGCGACCGAGCGTGCGTAGACTGCCGGGCGCAAGGGCGATCTGCGGCGACGGGGTTCGGAGAGACGATGGCGATCAAGACGTTGGACGGTAAGAAGGCTCTGATCACTGGCGCCGGCAGCGGAATCGGGCATGCCACTGCCCTCGCTGCGGCGGCCGCAGGCGCAGAACTGTTCCTTACGGATGTGAACGAGGTCGGGCTCGCGGAGACGGTCGCAGAGGTCGGTGCGAACGGCGGGACGGTGAGCTTCTCGCGAGCGTTCGATGTGTCGGACTTCGACGAGGTCACTCGGTTCGCGACCGACGTGCACGGCCAGTTCGGCAGCATGGACGTGGTGATGAATGTCGCAGGCATCTCGGCGTGGGGGACGGTGGAGAACCTCGAGCATCGCCACTGGAAATCGATGGTCGACGTCAATCTCATGGGTCCGATTCACATCATCGAGAACTTCGTCCCGCCGATGGTTCGTGCCGGCCGCGGTGGACACCTGGTCAACGTGTCCTCTGCCGCGGGAATCCTCGCTCTTCCGTGGCATGCTGCGTACAGCGCCAGCAAGTTCGGCCTGCGCGGCGTTTCCGAGGTGCTCCGGTTCGACCTGAAGCGGCACGGGATCGGGGTCAGCCTCGTCGTTCCCGGCGCGGTCAAGACACCGTTGGTGGGAACCGTCGAGATCGCGGGCATCGACCGCGAGGATCCTCGCGTGAACAAGTTCGTGCACCGCTTCGAGAAGCGCGCCGTGTCACCCACCAAGGTCGCGAACAGCATTCTCGCCGGAATCTCGAAGAACCGCTACATGGTCTACACGTCCAACGACATTCGCTTCGGTTACTGGTGGGCACGTAAATTCGCGCCACCGTACGAGTTCGTCATGCAGAAGGCGAACGACCAGTTCAGCAAGTTCCTCTAGGCCGACTTCCGGTAGCGTCGCCGTATGCCGAAGCGTTTCACCACCACCATCGAACTGGATCACGACGTCGAGGCTGTGCACGCGGCACTCACGGACGAGGCCTACTGGCAGTACCGGTTGCGTGAGAGCGAGACCGCGCAGACTCGGATCGAGTCCTCGGGCCCGGGCGCGTTGTCCGTCTCGGTGACCGAAACGACGGACCCCGAGAAGTTTCCTGCCGTGGTGCGGGCCGTCGTGCGCGGTCCGATGAAGATCGAACGCAACGATTCCTGGGGTCCACTCGCGGCCGGCCGGGCCGCGGGGCGCTTCGGTGGGAGCACTACGGCGCTTCCCTTGACCATCGAGGGAACGTTCGTACTCCGCGGCGCCGATGCCGGCTCGGTGATCGACGTCGAGGGGGCCGTCACCGTCAAGATCCGCCTCGTCGGCGGGCAGATCGAGTCACTGGCGAAACAGATGGTGATGCAGATGGTCGAACGCGACGGCGGCGAGATTCACGCCTGGCTCACTCAGTGAGCTCCTGTGACAGCCTCACTCGGTGAGCTCCTGTGACAGCCTCACTCGGTGAGGTTCGTCCCGTAGCTCTACGTCCAGATTGCGGGCGCCCGGTCCGGCGGCTCCGAGTTTGTCGTGACTGTTCACGATCGTGCAGCTGCTCAGTGACAGACATCCGCAACCGATGCAGCCCGTGAGGTTGTCGCGCAGACGTACCAACTGCTCGATCCGGTCGTCGAGCTCCGAGTGCCACTCGGCGGACAATCGTGCCCAGTCCTTCCGGTTGGGTGTGCGTCCCTCCGGCAGCGTCGACAATGCGTGCCTGATCTCGGCGAGGGGGATCCCGACCCGTTGAGAAATGCGAACGAACGCGACGCGTCGCAGTGTGTCCCGTCGGTATCGGCGCTGATTGCCGCTCGTTCGTCGGCTCGAGATCAAACCTTCGCGCTCGTAGAAGTGCAGTGCGGACACCGCGACTCCGCTGCGTTCCGACAACTGGCCGGGCGTGAGTTCTTTCGCCGACCACTCGGGCATCTCCATGTACGCACCTCCCACTCGGATACCCGAACCATACTCGAGGTCCTGTCGTGTCGAACCGCGTACGTGGTGACCGAACGCCCTCCGCGCATTACCGTCGAGACATGAACGCAACGGGATCGGCCGCGATGGGGGCGAATTCCGAGGTGGGCACGCTCCGGGGCGTGTTGCTGCACAGGCCGGGGGACGAGCTCAAGCGACTCACTCCACGCAACAACGATCAGTTGCTGTTCGACGGGCTTCCGTGGGTCGATCGCGCGCAGGAGGAACACGATGCGTTCGCGGATCTCCTACGTGGCCGCGGGGTGGAGGTGATGTTGCTGTCCGATCTGCTCACCGAGGCGTTGACCGCGAGCGGGGCGGCACGCATGCAGGGGATCGGCGCTGCGGTCGACCCGCGAAAGCTCGGACACACCTTGGCGCACGAACTCACCTCGCACCTGCGCGCCGTCCCCGCCGCAGAGCTGTCCACGATCCTCACCGCCGGAATGACTTTCGACGAACTGCCCGTGGACGCCAGCTCCTCGTCGCTGGTCAGGCGCATGCACCACGGCGGCGACTTCGTCATCGATCCACTGCCCAATCTGCTCTTCACACGAGACTCGTCGTTCTGGATCGGACCGAGGGTGGCGATCACGTCGTTGGCGCTGCCCGCACGCGCTCGCGAGACGTCGCTGACCGACCTGATCTACGCCCATCACCCCACCTTTCGCGGTGTTCGACGTGCCTACGAATCGCACACCGCGCCGGTCGAGGGCGGCGATGTGGTGCTGCTCGCGCCCGGTGTGGTCGCGGTCGGTGTCGGCGAACGGACCACACCCGCAGGAGCGGAGGCGCTGGCTCGGAGCGTGTTCGAGGACGAGTTGGCGCACACCGTGCTCGTCGTTCCCATCGAGCAAGAGCGTGCATCGATGCACCTGGACACCGTGTGCACGATGGTCGATGTCGATGCGGTGGTGATGTATCCGGCGATCCAGGACACACTGTCCGCATTCACGATCCGCCGTGAGGACACGGGCGTGAGCATCAGCGGGGCGGATCCGTTTCTCGAGGCCGCAGCCGACGCGATGGGTATCGGAAAGCTCCGGGTCATCGACACGGGCCTCGACAACGTGACTGCCGAGCGTGAGCAGTGGGATGACGGCAACAACACGCTGGCATTGGCGCCCGGCGTGGTCGTTGCGTACGAGAGGAACGTGGAAACCAATGCCCGGCTGGAGGCGTCGGGCATCGAGGTGTTGCGGATCGCGGGCTCCGAACTGGGGTCGGGCCGCGGCGGGCCGCGTTGCATGTCGTGCCCGGTCGCCCGCGATCCGGTCTGACCGGCCTACGTGGTCAGAGGATTTCTTCGACCTTCTCCGCCGGGCGCGCCAGCACGGTGCCCTTGTCGGTCACCACGATCGGCCGTTCGATGAGGATCGGGTTGTCGACCATGGCCTCCAACAACTGATCCTCGGTGGCGTCGGCGAGGCCGAGGTCCTTGTACACGGATTCACGTGTGCGAATCGCCTGGCTCGGTTGAAGACCGGCGTCGTCCAGAAGCTTGCGCAAGCCGTCACGTGACGGTGGCGTCTCGAGGTATTTCACCACGGTCGGTTCGATGCCCGCCTCTTCGATCAGTCGAAGAACGGTGCGGGAAGTGTTGCAGCGCTGGTTGTGGTAGATCGTCGCGTTCTTGGCCATGCCCGTCATTGTGCACGTCCCGACCCCCCTCTTCGCTTAGCGTTGACGCAGAAGCGTGACGGAAGGGAGGGACCGTGCACCTGACGATCGATCAGAATTCGAGCGTTGCCCCGTTCGATCAGGTCCGATTGCAGATCATCGAGCAGGTTCGGTCCGGTGAGTTGATTGCCGGAACGAAGATCCCGACGGTGCGAGCGTTGGCGTCCACATTGAGCCTCGCTCCGAACACGGTCGCGAAGGCCTACCGAGAATTGGGCCGCGAGGGCGTCATCGAGACGCACGGCAAACAGGGGACGTTCATCGCGGCGGGTGGGGACCCCACGAGAACACATGCGGAACGCGCCGCGACTCAATATGTCCAAGAACTGCGAAATCTGGGAATCTCGGACGAAGATGTACTTGGGTTCGTTCGCTCCGCCCTCAGGGGAGCGGACTGACGGCAGGGAGCGGACTGACGATTCGACAGAAAGGACTCCGGTGGCATCCACACTGTTTCGCGATATTGCGATTCTCATCGCCAGAATCGGAATCGGAGTCGTTTTCGTGGCTCACGGGTGGCAGAAGTTCTTCGACTACGGGGTGAGCGCCACCCAGGCCTCGTTTCGTGACATGAACGTGCCGATGCCGAACGTGAGCGCCATCGCCGCGGCCGCGATCGAACTGGGCGGAGGTGTGGCGTTGATCGCCGGCCTGCTGACATCGATCGCCGGCTTCCTCCTGTTCCTCGACATGCTGGGTGCGTTCCTGATCGTTCACGTCGACAAGGGCGTCTTCGTCACCGAAGGAGGCTACGAACTGGTGGTGGCACTGGGTGCGGGTGCGTTGTTGCTCGCGGTATCGGGTGCCGGTCGTCTGGGAATCGACGGATTGATCGGGAGGGGCTCGGGATGGGGCAGAACTGCAGAGTAGAGGGGTGTGTGATGGGTCGCGATCCGGTGACGAGTCACGTCCTAGCTTGCTTTTGCGAACGAACTCGAGGAATGTGAAACACCATGGCGATGAACACTGACACTTCGGACCGCGATACCGCGGACGACGGATCGGGGTCTGCGCGCAGCAGTTTCACCCCGGTCGGTATCCGTACCGACTACGTGGTCTTCTCTGTAGCGGCGGTCGCCGTACTCGCAATCGTGGTCTGGGGCCTCGTCGCTCCCGATAATCTGAACTCGACGACCGGGTCGATGCTGGACTGGATCGTCACCGACCTCGGTTGGTTGTTCGTACTTTCGGCGACCGGATTCGTTCTCTTCTCCATCTGGCTCGCGCTCAGCCGGTTCGGCACGATCCCACTGGGCAAAGATGGCGAGAAGCCCGAGTTCCGGACCGTGAGCTGGATCGCGATGATGTTCAGCGCCGGCATGGGCATCGGACTGATGTTCTTCGGACTGTCCGAGCCGCTTGCGCACTTCGTCAACCCGCCTCCCGGGTCCGAAGGGGGCGTCAGCGCCGCAATGGCCACGACGATGTTCCACTGGAGCCTGCATCCGTGGGCCATGTACGCGGTGGTGGGCCTGTCGATCGCATACGGCTCGTACCGCAAGGGCCGCAAGCAGCTCTTCAGCTCGGCGTTCATTCCTCTGCTCGGCCGCCGTGCAGAAGGCCCGATCGGCAAGATCATCGACATTCTCGCGATCTTCGCGACCCTCTTCGGTACCGCGGCCTCGCTGGGGCTCGGTGCGCTGCAGATCGGTTCGGGTGTCGAGGTCGTCGGCTGGATGGGCGAGGTCAGCACCTTTCTCCTGGTCGCCGTCGTTGCGGTCCTGACGCTCGCGTTCGTGGCGTCCGCCGTGTCGGGTGTCGCGAAGGGCATCCAGTGGCTCTCGAACATCAACATGGTGTTGGCCCTGGTTCTCGCCGTCTTCGTGTTCGTCCTCGGGCCCACGGTGCTGATACTGAACCTGATCCCCACGACCATCGGCGCTTATGTCGCCGACCTCGCGCAGATGTCGGCGCGCACCGGCGCCTCCTCGAATCCGGAGACGAGCACCTGGCTCTCCTCGTGGACGATCTTCTACTGGGCTTGGTGGGTGTCGTGGACCCCGTTCGTCGGCATGTTCCTGGCACGTATCAGCAAGGGACGCACCATTCGCCAGTTCATCATCGGCGTGATCGCTGTTCCCAGCACGGTGAGCCTCGTGTGGTTCGCCATCTTCGGTGGCGCCGGAATCGGTGACCAGCGAGACGGCATCGACCTTGCATCGCGTGGCACCGAGGAAGCGCAGCTGTTCGGGATGCTCGACAACCTGCCGCTCGCCGGAATCACCACTGTTCTCGTGATGGCCCTGGTCGCGATCTTCTTCGTGTCCGGTGCGGATGCCGCATCGATGGTGATGGGTTCGCTGTCCCAGCGCGGAACGCTGGAGCCGCGACGTTGGGTGGTCGTGTTCTGGGGTGCCCTCACCGGTGGGGTCGCCGCGCTCATCCTCTGGACCGGTGGTTCGGACGCCCTGGACGGGCTGCAAACCATGACGATCATTGCGGCGGCGCCGTTCGTGTTCGTGATGATCGGGTTGTGTGTGGCGCTGTACAAGGACCTCTCACGTGACCCGCTCATGCTCGATGCCCGCGCGATGCGCCGCGAACTCAGGCGGATGGCCGCAAAACAGCGTCGGGAGAAGAGCCGAGAGAAGGCACCCACTCGCCGGTAGGTCCGGTCGAGCCGTCGTAGGATGGCTGACGATGTCCACTTTCACGCGCGTTCTCGCCGGTTTGTCGTCAGCCATCCTTTTCGGCTCCGTGGGGCTCACCAGCGGGGCCGCGGTCTCGGCCGCAGACCCACTGTCCGTTCCTGGGCTACCCGGATTCCCTGGTCAGCCGAGCGCGCAAGCGATGGTCGACAACGACATCTCCTTCGAGTCGGGCGGCCACACTTTTCACGGCACCTACCGCGGACCCGCAGGTCCAACTGCTGCGCCGCCGGCCGCCTCGGCGCTTCTGCTGCCGGGGAGCGGTCCCATCGATCGCAACGGCGCCGCCGGTCAGGAGTACCGCGCCGAGACGATTGCTCGGCTGGCAGATGCGCTGGCTGCCAAGGGTATTGCGACACTTCGATTCGACAAGTACGGAACCGGCATCACCGGAACGGACGGCCCGCCCGAGCAGGCTATGACCGACTACGGCTTCGAGCAGCAGATCGAGAACGCGAGTTCGGCGTTGGCGGAGCTGAAGAAGCTGAGCGGAACCGATCCGCAGCGCACCGCGATCCTCGGACACAGTGAGGGGTCGTTGACAGCCCTTGCCGTGAGCGAGCGGAACCCGGAGGCCGTAGGCGGACTCGGGCTGTTGCAACCGCTCGCAATGCGGTACCTCGATCTGATTCGGGCTCAGGTGCACGCCTACGTCGACAGAACTGTCGCGGCGGGGCAGATGGAGCCGGCCGAGGGTGACAAGGTGCGGTCCAGTCTCGAAGAAGCCATCGACTCGATGCGCACCAAAGGCGTCGTTCCCGACGATCTGCATCCGCTGCTTCCCGAGGTCGGGGTGTCGGCCGCAACGGCCCGGTTCTTCAGCGAGGCCGACCAATACGATCCGCGAGAACTTGCCGCGCAGCTACCCGGTTCCTCGCACACCCTGCTGAGTTGCTCGGACAAGGACCTGAACGTCAGCTGCGAACAGGTCGAAGGGCTTCGAACGAAGCTCGAACACACCGACCTCGACTTCGTCCATCTGACGACGTCCAATCACGGTCTCGGCGAGCTCGGCCCGGTGCCGCCCACGCAGTTCGACTCGGTGGCGCCGCTGCCGCTGTCGTTCGAATTCACCGGCACCCTGAACACGTGGGCGGACGGGCTGCTCGAACGTTGATCCGGACAGTCGCCACACAGTGTCACCACAATCGGGTGGCTGCACCGATCTTGCGGTCGAGTTCGGGAGCCAGCGTTCGGGTGTAGGTCGCCGACAGGTGATGCGAGTCGTGGTACACGAGCACATTGCCTTGGACGGCTCGACATATGACCGCGTCGCACACGGCGTCGCTCATGTCGATCGGGTGTACGAGTGGAAAGGCCGCTGCGGCGGTAGAGACCGGATCGACCGGGTCCAGTACGTAGTCCCGTGGCACCCCGCAGGAGTCGGCGTCGCCGCCATCGGCCAGGCAGTCCGGGGCGCCATAGGGAGAGCCGTCCTCGTGCAGCCAAGGGGTGTCGCGGATACCCAGCAACGGAATCCCCATCGCGCCGAGACGCTGCCACACTCCGAGATAGTCGTCCGGGGTGACGTCGCCCGCCCCGTTCTCGTTGGGACGTGAGGCGGTCGAGAACACCCAATCGGGGCGCTCGGCGCTGAGTCGGTCCAGGATTTCGGTGGACCATTGCCCGCACCCCGGGTACTCGGTGTCGTGGAGCATGGGCACTGGATTCACCGTGACCGGGCAGCCCATCTTGAGCAGGGTCTTGATCTTGATTCCGCGGTCCTTGCCGATCATGTCCAGCGCGGGAATCCAGTGCTCGGCGTGTGAGCTGCCGACGACGGCGATTGTGGTGTCGGCTTCCGGGTCGCCGTACGTGCACTCGATGACGTCGGTGCTCATGAGATCCGTTATGCACAGATCGGTGGTCGGCTGCGGAACGTCGTGTTCGGCTTCGAGCACTGTCGGACGCATGTCCGCGCTGGGCGCGAAGGTGCCGTCGGTGAGCGTGGCGGCGCCCGGGTACAGCCAGGGGTCGAGGTCGCCCACTCGGGCGGTGGTCTCGGGATTCTGCGCGAGGTACCACTTCCATGCCCCGGTCGCGCCGACGATGGCCACCCCGAGAATGCAGATCGCCGCGACGATGGTGCGGACCTGGAACCGGGGGAGCGACCCTGCATCGCCTTTCCCGGACATCGGTAGCTCGACCACCCGATACGTGATCCAGGCGAGAACCAGTGACACGCAGACCACGGTAAGTCCGCCCACCGCACCGACTGCGGGGCGCTCGCGCCAGGTGAGGTAGAAGATGAGGAGCGGCCAATGCCACAGGTACAGCGAGTACGCGATGGCACCCAGTTCGACGAACGGGCGGGTGGCAAGGGTCTGGACGATGCCCGGGCGGTCGCTGTGGGCGTCTGTGGAACCCGTACCCGCGAGGATCATCGCCAGGGTGGCGCCCACCGGAATCAGTGCGGCGGGACCGGGGTACGACGAACCACCGTCCACCACGAACCCGACCCCGACGACCACGACGATCCCGGCTACGGCAAGGGCCACCTTGATCGGCCTCGGTAGGACGACACGGTGGATCACCAGTGCCAGTCCTGCGCCGGCGAGCAATTCCCACAGACGTGCGAACGAGTCGTAATACGTCCACATCTGGTGTTCCTGCGAGCGGACGGCCGCGTACAGGAAGGACGAGACAAGTCCGACCACGATCACGGCGCCGATGATCGGCCGTACGAGCTGACGGCGATTGGTACGGCGGCACCACCACGCGACACCGGCAACGAGCGCGAGGGCGAGCAGGTAGTACTGCACCTGCACCGACATGGACCACAGGTGCTGCATCGGGCTGACCGATGCGTCAGCTGCCTGATAGTCGGCGGAGGTACGCGCCAACTCCCAGTTCTGGATGTGGAGTATCGACGAGATGACCTGATCTGCGAGGGCAGACCACTGCGTGAACGGTCTCTGGATCGCGGTGGCGAGCGTGGTGGCAGCCAACACGATGATCAGGGCCGGGAACAGGCGCCTTACCGTGCGCCGTACGACGGTGGGAATGGAAGGGCCCGATTCGGACTCTGCCCGTCGCAGCAGCATTCCGGTGAAGAAGAAGCCGGACAGTACGAGGAAGACGTCCACGCCACCGGACACCCGGCCGAACCAGACGTGATAGACGACGACCAGAGCGATCGCGACACCGCGCAACCCGTCGAGGTCGTAGCGATACGGAGTGGACGTGGCCGCGCCACGGTCGTCAGGTGAGAAGAGAGTCGTGTCCCCGCTCGTAGTCGATCGATCGGGTCTCACAAGTTCCGTTCCGTACGTATTGCGTTCCGACGCTGTCGGCTCTCCTCGTCAACGCCAGCTGGGTAACCACAGCTGGTTCTGCCATGTCTCCGGGGTGATCGGGATGGCCGTGAGGATCGGCCACAACCACACGAAATTGGCCACCACGAGCCCCACGTACAGGCACACCACCAACAAACCCGTTCCGCGTCGCTCGAACGATGCTCGCGCGCTTCCCAGAATGTCGCCGAGGGTCAACGCTATCGCCATTACCAGGAACGGCGCCAATGCCACTGCGTAGAAGTAGTACATCTGGCGATCGAGCGTGACCAACCACGGCAGGAACGCCGCGCCGTACCCCACGAGAACCGCACCGAACCGCCAGTCGCGTCGGACCAGTGCTTTCCACAGTGCCCACGCGAGGACAGGCAGCGCCAGCCACCACATCGCCGGGGTGCCGATCAGCATGATCGCCTTCACACACGACTGTGCGCTGCAGCCCGAGACGTTCCCGCCGTCGGCGAAGTAATAGAGCATCGGGCGAAGCCCCATGGGCCACGTCCACGGCTTCGACTCCCAGGGGTGATGATTGCCGGCCGAATTGGTCAGGCCGGAGTGGAACTCGAGAACGTTGCCGCTGTAGTACCAGAGCGACCGGAGGGCACTGGGAACGAAGGACCACGGCCCGCCCGAACCGACCTCCGTACCCACGACATGTCGGTTCACCCCGGTCTCGCTCGCGAACCAGGCCCAGTAGGTCCCCAGATAGACGAGCAGAGGAACGACCACCAACCCGTAGAGAGCGGGGCCGATGTCGCGGACCGCGGTGCCCAGCCACGGACGTGAGACGCCGTACGCCCGGCGAGTCGACACGTCGAACGCCACGCACAGGAGACCGAAGAACGCGATGAAGTAGACACCTGACCACTTGGTTCCGCAGGCCAGGCCCAGCATGATTCCCGCGCCGAACCGCCACCAGCGCACTCCGAGGCGCGGCCCCCACTCGGTGACGTGGATGCGGCCCTCCTCGTACACCCGCGCCATGCGTTCGCGGGTCTGATCGCGGTCGACGACGAGGCAGCCGAAGGCGGCGACCGCGAACAGGGCCAGGAAGATGTCCAGCATCCCCACCCGCGAGGACACGAAGATCACACCGTCGGCGATGACGAGGATGCCCGCGAAGCCACCGATGAGAGTGGAGCGGCTCAGACGCCGGACGATTCGAATGACGAGAAGCACGATGATCGTTCCGGCCACGGCGGAAGCGAAACGCCAACCCCAGCCGTTGTACCCGAAGATCGCCTCGCCCATCGCGATCAGTTGTTTACCGACAGGCGGGTGCACCACCAGGCCGTAACCCGGGTTGTCCTCGAGCCACACCCCACCGGTCAAGACCTGCCAACCCTGTGGGGCGTAGTGCTTTTCGTCGAAGATCGGAGTGCCGGCATCGGTCGGGTAGCCGAGCATCACGAACCGGGTCACGGCCGCGATCGTGGTGAGGAAGAGGGTGACGACCCAACCGCGAAAACGGTCGGTCGGTCCGAAGTCGGGTGCCGGCACCAACGGTGCAGGACTGACCTTCGTAGGGGGCTGTGCCGAGGGCGCAGGGTGCTCGTCGGTCAGCGTGCTCACCCCGTAATCGTAGGCTGTGGGACATGACTGGTCGTCTGGTGCTCGCCGCAACGCCTATGGGGGATGTCGGTGACGCGTCGCCGCGGCTGCGTTCCGCACTCGAAACTGCGGATGTGGTGGCCGCCGAAGACACCAGAAGGACGAAGTCTCTGGCGTCCGCACTCGAGGTGAGTATCGGCGGTCGTGTCGTCAGCTTCTACGACCAGGTCGAGGTATCGCGGCTGCCGGGGTTGGTGGCGGACGTGTCGGCGGGAAAGACCGTGTTGCTGGTGACGGACGCGGGAATGCCGTCCGTGAGCGATCCCGGATACCGACTGGTTGCGGCGTGCGTGGCCGAGGGTCTGGCGGTGACGTGCCTGCCCGGGCCTTCTGCGGTGACCACCGCCCTCGCGCTCTCCGGACTCCCCGTCGAGCGGTTCTGTTTCGACGGGTTCCCGCCGCGCAAGCAGGGGCAACGGAAGACCTGGCTGCAGGCGTTGGTCGCGGAGGAACGTGCGTGTGTGTTCTTCGAGGCGCCGCACCGTCTGGTCGACTGCCTTGCCGACGCAGTCGAGGTGCTCGGAGGCGATCGCAGAGCCGCTGTGTGCCGGGAACTGACCAAGACGTACGAAGAGGTTCGTCGCGGAACGCTCGCCGAACTCGCGGAGTGGGCGGCTGACGGTGTCCGGGGCGAGATCACGGTCGTTCTCGAGGGTGCGACCCGTAAGGCGGCGGATCCGGCAGATCTCGTGGACGACGTGGAACGGTTGGTGGAGGGCGGTACCCGGCTCAAGGACGCCTGCGCTTTCGTCGCAACCCCCGGGGTGTCGAAGCGCGAGCTCTACGAGACCGTTCTGGCGGCACGGCGCGACTGAACCGGGTACCGAGGTCACCACCCGTCAGCTGCTGATCCGGGATCGCTGGTCGGGCGTGAGGGTGGCGTTCTCTGCTGCCGCCCGGCCCGCATGCCATCCGTCCGCGTCGACGGAACGTCCGCGGGACTTCTTGGTTCGGGGAAACAACCGCTCGAACTCGTCGTCCACCGCCTCGGAGGTGGACGCGAGGATCGGGAGGAGGTCGTCCACGTCGATGTGGGCGGCGTCGGCGGCCTCCACGGTGGCGCGAGTGTCGGCGTCCCGAAGCCGCTGACCGATCCTGCCGGCGTAGCCCGCGAGGAAACCCTTTCGGAACGACGTGGTGCGCGAGCCGCTGCGTCCGGCGGCGTCCGCGAATTGCATCGCACGCGTCGCCTGGACGAGCAACGAGGTGAACAGAAGATCGACTTGCTGCAGATCGACAGGAGTCCCGACGACGGTGGCGATGGCGACCTTGTCGAACCAGACGGTACGCACTCGATTGGGTTCGCCGATCTCGGTGAGAAGGTGAACCTTCTCCTTGACGTAGGGGTTCTCGAGGTGAACCCGTCGGCTGGTCACGGCGGTGGAGCCGTTTCCGGTACGCGCAGAGAGGAGGGCCGTGTCGATCGCGTACCGCGTCATCAACTCCTGTGCCTTCGCCGTGAACGTCTCTGCTTCCTCGGCGAACTCGGTTGCCTCCGCCTTGGCGAGCAACCCTCGAATCTTGTTGCCGATCTTTCCGTCCAGAAGAACGTCACGGTGGTCTGCTGCGAGACGATGGCCGAGCCACTCGGACGGCGGGGGAGTGAGCATCGACCACGCAGGCAGGCCGGACCAGATCGAGGTGAGATCCGTGATCTGGTACATCGAGTGATACGGATCGGAGAAGAGTAATCCTGCCGTGAGAGCCCGGATCTCGTCCGTCGAATCACCGGCTCGCTCCGCGATCACCGCGCTGGCGGGGTACTGCTCGGCGATCGTCTCGAGCTGCCGAAGCCAGGATTGCGGCGCCCTCTCGCCCGCTCCGCCGATTCGTGACTCGTGGAGGATCACCGTGGACGCGAGACTCGCTTCCGACGGCTCCTTCGAGCGTCGACTCAGATGAACCAGATCTGACGGTTGCCATCCTCGCTCGTAGCCTTCGCGAAGTTCGTGCACCAGGCGCTGAACCGCCTCGGTCGCCTGCGCGCTCACCTCTTCTTCGAACACACCCGCGCCCCTCTCTCGTCCCGTTTCCGATCGAAAGTATGTTCTATTCGCCGTCATGGCGGCAAGTGTGCACCCGGGTGCCGACACCCGCGATCGCCAGTGGTGTCCGGCGTCCGTGATCTGCCACACCCGGAACCCTGTCGTCGGGTGGCTGTCGCTTACTTCCGCTAATGTCTCCCGGTCGGCACCACACCACAACGACGGCAGGAGCACCCGAATGGGCGCATGGGACCTCGGGCCTTTCGACAACGACGGCGCGATGAACGCACTCGGAGAAATCGAGAAGGCCGGTCCGCAGGGCATTTCCGCAGCACTCGTTGCGGCGATGGACGCAGTGGTCGCGAGCGAGACCTACATCGAGACCGATCGGGCGCAGGCCGCAGTGGCCGCCGCATCGCTGGTCGCGCTCCGCGCAGGTGCCGAGGGCGACGATCCGTCCGGTGCTACGTTCCTCGCCTCCAACCCGTTCGAAGCGACACGAGAGTTGAGAGACCACGCGTCCAAGACGTTCGATCGGATCGCGGTCAAGGACGACAACGGATGGTTCGAGTTGTGGGACGAGGCCGGCTGCGTCGGTGCAGTGGTGGAAGGACTCGGCCCGTACCGCATCGCCGTCGCCTGACTCGGGCCACCGCCCGCGTCACTCCTCGTCGACGTACCGGGGAAACACGCCGGACGGCGCGGGGAGCGGCGTTTCGGACACGATGCGATTCTTCAGATCGACGAACTGCCGCCGATCGGGGTCCTGACCGAGAAGATCGAGAATCTTCGCGGCCGCGTCCGGCATCACGGGCTGGACCAGGATGCCGACGATGCGCACGACCTCGAGGGTCACGTACAGCACGGTGGCCATCCGGGCCGGGTCCGTCTTGCGCAGTACCCACGGTTCCTGACGCGAGAAGTATCGATTGGTCTCGTTCAGCGTCGACCAGATCGCGTCGAGTGCCAGGTGCAGCGCCTGCACGTCGTACTCCGCCCGGCAGCGTTCGAGCAGGCCGTCCGCGAGCGCGAGAAGTTCACGGTCGTCGTCGGTGAGGTCGCCCGGCGTGGGGACCTTTCCTTCGAGGTTCTTGGCGACCATCGACAGTGAACGCTGTGCGAGATTGCCGAGCTCGTTGGCAAGGTCGGCGTTGATGCGGGTGACGATGGCCTCGTGGCTGTAGCTGCCGTCCTGGCCGTAGGAGATCTCGCGGAGCAGGAAGAAGCGCACGGCGTCGAGGCCGTACTGCTCGACCATCGCCAGCGGGTCGACGACGTTGCCGACGGACTTCGACATCTTCTCGCCCTTGTTGTACAGAAAGCCGTGCACGAACACCCGCTCGGGCAGTTCGATCCCTGCGGACATCAGGAATGCAGGCCAGTACACGGTGTGGAACCGGGTGATGTCCTTGCCGATGATGTGCAGGTTGGCCGGCCAGAACTTGGTGAACTGCTCGGAATCGGTGTCCGGGTATCCGGCGCCGGTGAGGTAGTTGGTAAGGGCGTCGACCCACACGTACATGACGTGATCGGGCTGTTCCGGGACCTGGACACCCCAGTCGAAGGTGGTGCGGGAGATGGACAGATCCTTCAGGCCACCTTTGACGAAGCTGACGATCTCGTTGCGGCGGGTGGCCGGCGCGATGAAACCGGGATTGTCTTCGTAGAAGCTCAGCAGCTTGTCCTGGTATTCGGACAGCTTGAAGAAGTAGGTCGACTCCTCGGTCCACTCCACCGGCGTTCCCGTCTCGGTGGACAACCGTGAGCCGTCCTCCTGGAGAGTCGTTTCCGCCTCGGTGTAGAACGCTTCGTCGCGGACCGAATACCAGCCTGCGTAGGTATCGAGGTAGATGTCGCCGCGTTCGCGCATCTTCTCCCAGATGGCCTGGCTGGCAGTCTCGTGATCGGCGTCGGTGGTGCGGATGAACCGGTCGAACGAGATGTTCAGCTTCTCGTCCATCGCCTCGAACACATCGGAGTTGCGAGACGCGAGATCGCGGACGTCGATGCCTTCCTTCGCGGCAGTCTGCTGCATCTTCAGACCGTGTTCGTCCGTTCCGGTCAGGAAGCGGACGTCGAACCCGTCCAGGCGCTTGAATCGGGCCAGGGCATCGGAGGAGATGTACTCGTACGCGTGGCCGATGTGCGGAACGCCATTGGGGTACGCGATTGCCGTCGTCAGATAGAAGGGGGGTCGCGAGGCGGTGGAGTCAGCAGCATTCATGGTGGAACCACTCTATCTGCGCGTCCCAGGTTCGCGACGCGCAGATAGAGTGCACTCCCTACCCGGTGCGGATCAGCGCTTGGGAACCGTGATGGTTCCGTAGTCCAGACCGCCGTGGCTGAATGTCGGGATGACCGGCCACTGACGCTTCCAGCTCGAGCACTCGGACGACGGGATGACCTGCAGCCATCGCGAATCCCTGGGGGAGCGTGACGCCATGGTCTTTTCCTTGACCATCGAGTCGTACTGGTCGAGGGAATCCTCGAGGGTATTGCTGTTGAGCACCACCTCGCGGTTGTAGAAACCGGCCTGAGCCTTGATGCCCGGAATCTTGGACTGCTCGGGCTGCCAGCTGTCGGGGGCCATGCCGTTCTCGGACGAGATCCAGACACCGTCCTCGGTGTTCACGCACAGCGAGTGGTTGCCGTCGGTGTGGCCGGGGGTCCACAGGAGGCTGACACCCACGCCGAGCTCCACATCGCCCTCGAACACCTCGAGCCGGTCTTCGGGCACTCCGGCCATACCGTTCTCGACGTACCACGCCCACTGCATCGGGTGCATGGACTCGAAAGTGCCCAGCTCCTTGCGGTGCACCAGAAGCTTGGCGTTCGGAAACATGGGCTCGCGCGGGGTGCTCTCACCCTCGATGACCTCGTCGCTGCCGAGCACCATGCGCATGTCCTGCACGTGCAGGTGGTCGAAGCTGATGTAGTCGACGTCCTCGTTCCGCAGGCCCAACCGGGGGAGGATCGTGTCGGGGTCGTTGTAGTACTTGACCATCAACTTGTCGGCCTTGAGCTTCTTACCGAACTCTTCCAGCTTGTGGTAGAACGGCGATTCTGCCGATCCGGCCGGCACGGTCGGCTCCCACACCATCGTCTTCAGCTTGCCGTCGAATCCCTCGAACTGGATGACGAACATGCGGTTGATGATGGTGATGAACGGGTTGACGCTCAGGTTGTAGCCCTGGAACGCGAACCGGCTCGGGTACGGAGCCGCGACGATGTCGAAGCTCTTGATTGCCGCGACCTTGCCCTGCTTCAGGAAGCGCTCGCGGTACTTCTTTGCGCCTTCACGAACGGCGTCGAGGCGGTCGCCGCGGGGCCAGACCTGGTGAACGCCGTCGAACTCGGGAATCGGGCGCAAGTCGGCATGCTCTGTGTCGTATTCCACGTCGGATGAGGTGGTCGTCATTACTTCTTTCCTTCGTTCTCGGCGGTGACCACGCGCGATTCGTACTCCGCGCGCGCTGATCGGTCCGTGGACGTGATCTGGTTGGGAACCATCTTTCGCATGAGGATGTCGCGGACTGCCTGCGGCAGAACGTTCGCCCAGCGAACGGCGGGTCCGATGAATGCGGGTACCGGCACCTCGAACTTCGGCTTCGCGATGACGCCGACCACGGCCTCGGCGACGTCTGCGGGCTGCAGCATCTTCGCCGAACCGGTCGCCGTACCGGCTGCGAGCTCGGTGTCCACCACTCCGGGCATCACCACGGAGAGCTGGACGCCGCTCTTGTGCAGCTCTTCACGCACTCCACTGAGGTAGCCGAAGATTCCGTGCTTGGTGGCTGCATAGGTCGACTCACCGGCGGGTGCCAACTTCGATGCGGCGGAGGCGACCGTGACGATGTGTCCGCGGCCTCGGGCGCGCATGGCAGGCGCTGCCAGCTTCACGCCGCGAATGGGTCCGTGCAGGTTGACGTCCAGTTGGCGACGGGTTGCCGATTCCGGCTCCTCGTCGAAGTCGCCGACCCACATGACGCCGGCGTTGTTGACGAGCACGTCGAGAGGTCCCCACTGTGCTTCCACCGCGGCCAGGAACGCAGTGAAGGACTCGGTGTTCGTGACGTCGAGGTCGTGACCTTCGACGTCACCGGGCAGTTCTGCGGCGGTCTTGCGGGCGCCTTCTGCGTCTCGGTCGCCGATCGCGACTCGGGCGCCTGCGGCTGCCAGCTGCTTCGCGATCTCGCGACCGATGCCCTGTGCACCGCCGGTCACCGCGATGACCTTGCCATTCAGTTGAATGCTCACGTACCTGTCGTCTCCCCGTTGTGAATGTGACACGATTGTGTGTCAGATGATGGTCCAACTATCCCATACCGAAGTGCGAGAAGCCACAGAATGAGTCGAACGGGTACCCGAATCGGTCGCCGTTACTCGGGGTTGGAGCCCGAGGAGAGGAAAGCTGCGCGCCGCCGTGCCCTGACCGCAGCGGCGATCGAACTGTTCGGCACCCAGGGCTACACGGCGACGACGGTGAAGCAGATCTGCGATCACGCAGAACTCACGCAGCGATATTTCTACGAGTCGTTCAAGGATCGGCACGCGTGCCTTGCAGCGGTGTACGACGGCATCATCGACGAGGTGCGTGACGCGACACTTGCAGCCCTCGGTGAGGCGTCGGAGTTCGACGAGATGGCGCTGTTCGGGGTTCGAGCCTTCGTGGAACATTTCACCGCCGATCCGTTACTGGCACAGATCGTCATGATCGAAGTTGTGGGGGTCTCGCCGGATCTCGAGGAGCGGCGCTACGCGGTCCTGAGCGAATTCGCCGAGCTGGTCGGGACCGTGTGGATGCAGAACGTGAGCGGCGTGGATCGACGATTCGCTTCTTCCATGGCGGTCGGGATGGTGGGGGCCGTCAATCACCTGCTGGTCGACTGGCTGCTCGGCGGCCGGAAGCAGGACTCCACCGAGTTGATCGCAGTCTGCGTCACGCTGTTCGAGGCGGCCCGAGACCGGGTTGCGTCGTCCTCGTCATAATGACCCCATGAGCAAAGATCGCCCCGCCCCCGAAGCGCCCGCGCCGTTGGCTCCACTCGTCGACGCTCACACGCATCTCGACGCGTGCGGTGCGAGTGATGCCGAGTCGGTCCGAGTCATCGTCGACCGTGCTGCGGCGGTGGGTGTGGAACGTGTGGTCACGGTTGCCGACGACCTCGCCGCCGCTCGTTTCGCGGTAGACGCTGCCCACTGGGACGAACGGGTGTACGCGGCAGTCGCGATTCACCCGACGCGCGCGAACGTTCTCGACGAGTCGACGCGAGCGGAGATCGAGAAGCTTGCCGCCGACCCCCGCGTGGTCGCGGTGGGGGAGACGGGACTCGATCTGTATTGGCCGGGCAAGTTGGAGGGCTGCGCTTCCCTGGCGGAACAGGTCGACGGATTTCGCTGGCACATCGATCTCGCCAAGCGTCTGTCGAAGCCGCTGATGATTCACAACCGGGAAGCGGATACGGACCTGTTGCGCGTACTGGCCGAGGAGGGTGCGCCCGACACGGTGATCTTCCACTGCTTCTCGTCGGACGCTTCCATGGCTCGGGAATGCATCGACGCCGGGTACCTGCTGAGCTTCTCCGGGACCGTCAGCTTCAAGAATGCGAAGGCTTTGCACGAATCCGCTCTGCTCGTGCCACGCGAACAGATTCTGTTCGAGACCGATGCGCCGTTCCTCACACCGCATCCGTTCAGGGGCGCGCCCAACGAGTCCTACTGCCTGCCGTACACCGTCCGGGCATTCGCCGAACTCCGCGGCGAGGACCCGGAGGAATTGGCGAAGGTCTCGACCGATAACGCACGAAAAGCCTACGGCCTGTGAGTGGT
>NZ_JBUYWE010000005.1:0-305414 GCF_055231055.1 Rhodococcus huquni | reverse complement strand
CTGCCGGTGGGTTCTCGCAGAACCCCACGATCAACCCCGCAAGCGCAATGGACATCTGCCCGGCATCCAATGCCGCCCCGATCGCGGGAAACCGCACCAACCCGGCACCCAAGGCGATCAACCGGCCCGCAGCACCGACCTCCAACAGAGTCGAATGCGCCAACCACAACTTCGCATTCCGATACCCCAACACTTCGACCCGGCAGCGGGAATCGACCTCCGCCACCAACCGGACCCGCCGCGCCTCCAACACCGCAATCTGCGATGACAACTCGAGCACCGACTCGCACAACACCCGATCCGCCAACCGCCACGCATCATCGGCTAACTGATCATCCACCCCTGTAAAAGCGTCCCCCGACCCCATACACAAAATCCTAGTTCGAACACCAGTTCGAGTCAACGGTTCGGCTGGCCCAACCCGATCGCGGGATAACCGACTCGCACTACCGCAGCGCCGGCACCACTTCCCGCTCGAACATCTCGATTCCGGTGGTGTCGTAGGCGGCCTCGGGGAAGTAGCAGATTCCGTATTCGAGTCCCAGATCCTTCAGTGCACCGAGTTTTTCGATGATCTGTTCCGGCGTTCCGACGCCGGGCATTCCGCGGAAGGCACCCAGGGATTCCTCTGCGGCCGCCTCACCCACGTGCGGAACGAGGCGGGCCTTCAGTGTCTGTAGGCGCTCTTCGACTTCGGCTTCCGTGGCACCGATCGCCACGTTGTAGTTGGCGGTCCGCACGATGGCGTCGAAATCGGTCCCGAGATTCTGGCAGTGCGACTTCAGCACCGCGGACTTGTGCGCGAACACGTCTGGCGTGCCGTCGAAGTTGGTGTAGTTCGCGTATTTCGCTGCGATCTTCAGCGTGACTTTCTCGCCGCCGCCCGCGATCCACAGCGGTATACCGCCTTCCTGCAACGGAAGTGGGCGCACGATCGCGTTGTCGACCTGATAGTGCTTGCCGTCGAGAGTCGCGGATCCGGTGCTCCACGCCTGACGCATGATTTGCACGCCCTCGTCGAGACGAGCAAGACGCTCGCCCGGCGGCGGAAACCCGTAACCGTATGCGCGCCATTCTTGTTCGTACCACCCCGCGCCGATACCCATTTCGACTCGACCTCCGGAGATCAGGTCTGTGGTCGCGGCAACCTTGGCGAGGTAGGCGGGATTGCGGTAGCTGATCGCAGTACACATCTGGCCGAGTCGCACAGTGCTGGTGGTGGCAGCGAGCGCCGACATCAGCGACCACGCCTCGTGGGTGGCCTCCTGCGTGGGTTTGGGGACTGTGTGAAAGTGGTCGTACACCCACACCGACTCCCACGGTCCCGACTCGGCTCGCAGTGCGAAATCCCGCATGAGGGGCCACTGGTCGGCGGGGTCGATGCCCACCAGGTCGAGACGCCAGCCTTGTGGAACGAAGAGTCCGAATCGCATAGTTGCGAGGCTACTCGCGACGCGCGCGTCAGGCGACGAACAGTGCGGCCAGAGCGTCACGTGCGATGAGAAACCCTGCGATTCCGATGACCCAGCCGACGGCGGTGTCCGCATACCGTGACAACAATCCGTCCAACCGTTCGAGCGGGCCGTCCAGCTTGCTTCCTGCTGCTCGGCGCGCCACGAGCAGCACCAATGCCGGCAGCACCATGATCGCGCAATAGCCGACGAGCAGCGGAACGGATGCAGCCAGAGCGAACCCGCCGGAGACGATCAGGGCGATCGCGGCCAGATAGGGCAGCATCGTCACCAGTTCCATGGCGCCGGCCGACATTGCCAACGTTGCCACCGAGGAAGTCGAACCCTCCTGCCGGAGAGCACGATTTCTCCAGGCCTGAGTCCTGTTCTCCTCCCCCGCCTCACGGCGCTTCTTCGAATCGAATCGGAAACTCCACACGAGAAGACCGATACCGAGCGCCGCTTGAACCACTCGAACCGGTGCGGACTCGAGCAATCCGGTGTCCACACCGGCCCCTGCCCGGGCGAGCAGGAGCAGCATCACCCCGACCACGAAGTAGAACGTTCCGATCACGCCCAGATAGGTGACGAGTCGACGAGTGGGTGGCCGCTTCGGAGACATCAGCATCCACACCGGGATGACGAGCGTGCCGATGCTCGTGCTGTCGAGCAGTGCCAGCGCCGCGAGTGAAACGAGAAGCACCGTGTCCATGTCAGCCCCGGGTTCGAGTCCGCCGCGAGTTCGCGAGATCTAGGATCCCGACGACCACCAGCACCACGCCGAGCGGGCCGCCACGGAACCAGAGGAATTCGGTATCGCGGGCAAACAGCCACAAGCCGGCGCCACCGAGAACGAGTAGCACTCCGATGAGGGATCCGAGACGTAAGTCCATGGAGTCAGACTGCAGGCGATCTCGTCCCCGCACATCGGCCGATACGGGTGCCAGGGCGTCATACTTCGGGATGACGTGCCCCCCGACCTGCTGTGCTGTGATGGAACGGTGGCAGCACGACCGAACCTTGCGCGTTGGATGGACCCGGCGCTGGCTCTGAGTGTGTTCGTCATCGGCTTGGTCCTGTACTTCGTCGAGCTGTACCAGCTGGGGACCGGGCCGACCGACCTCCCCCTCGGTGTCCGCGTAGCGCTGCTCGCCGTCATCTGCGCTGCGGATGTCTTCCGACGCAAACGGCCCGTTGCCGCGCTCGGCGTCGGCTGCATCGTGTTCGTTATAGACCTGCTCCTCGGGCCTACCGTTCCGATCTGGTTGGTCGTGTCGGACCTGGTTTACGCGGCCGCGCTCTACGGGACTGCACGGACCAGTCGCGCGGTCTGCTATCTGACTGCAATCGCAGTCGCGGTATTCGCGGCAGTGGTCTACGTCGCCACCGAAGACATTCGATTCGCAGCCGGGTCCGCACTGGTGACGGCTTTGTTCTTCGGGACACCGGTCTGGTGGGCCCTCGCCATCCGAAGACAGCTCGAAATCACCGCTGCGGAACGTGAACGTGCGAGCGCGCAGCAGGCCCTTGCTGCCGCCGACCGTGAGGCCGCGGTGGCGCACGAGCGGGCCACCATGGCACGCGATCTGCACGACGTGATCGCAAGCCACCTGTCGTCCATTGCGATTCATTCCGAGGCTGCGTTGTCGTTCGATTCCACGCGCGGGGACGAGAACCTGCGCACCGTGTTGAGCGCGATCAGGACGAGCAGTGTGGCAGGGTTGGCCGAGATGAGGTCGATGATCGAACTGCTGCGATCGGACCATGACGGTCTCTCGTCCGATCCTCGCGCGGCGCCACCGCGACTCACGGAGCTGTCCGTCGTGGTGGATGCGGCTCGCGCCACCGGGATCGATGTGGCGGCGCGAGTAGACGTCGACACCCTCGCTCTCCCAAGCATCGTCGACCACACCGCATATCGCATCGCGCAAGAAGCTCTCACCAACGCGATCAAGCACTCCCCCGGAACATCGATCGACCTGTCGGTACACATCGAGGGACCGGAACTGCATCTCGACGTGCGTAATCCTGCAGCGCCCGAGCCGGATTCACCGTCGCCCCTCGGCCACGGTCTGGCCAACATGCGCCACCGTGCGGAACTGTTGGGTGGATCACTCGACGCCTCTATCGTCGCGGGCTACTGGGTAGTGGGAGCACGACTTCCGCTCGACAACGTCGTCGCGGAAGGACGTGCCCACCGATGATCACCGTGGCAGTGGTCGACGATCACGCGGCGATTCGCTCCGGTCTGTCGATGATGATCGGCGCACACGACGACATCTGGATCGTCGCGGAGGCGGACAACGGAGATTCCGCTGTGACCATCACCCGTACACACGCTCCCGATGTCGTCCTCATGGACATCCGAATGCCCGGAACGGATGGAATCGAAGCAACCAGACGCATAGTCGAGTCCACCGACAGTCGGGTGCTGATCCTGACCACCTTCGATCTCGACGAGTACGTGTTCGCGGCGCTCCGTGCCGGCGCTGCGGGCTTTCTTCTCAAGACCGCCTCGGCCGACGAGTTGGTCGGGGCGATCCGCAGCGTCGCGGACGGTGACGCCGTTCTCGCTCCACAGGCTGCCCGTGCGGTGATCGGTCAGTTCGTTCGGACCGCGCCTCGGCGCGCGGAACCGCCGGGGTTCGCCGACCTCACGGAACGCGAACACGAAGTTCTGAGCCTGCTGGGCTCCGGACTCTCGAACGCCGAACTGTCGAAGATACTGGGGGTGAGCGCACCCACCGTGAAAACCCATGTCTCACGGGTGCTGTCGAAGCTGCAGCTCACGTCACGTGTTCAAGCCGCGATCCTCGCCCGCGAGCTCGGGCTGCTCTCAGGTGGCCAAGGCACATAGATCGGTATGTATCGGAACAGTATTCCGGCGCCCACGACCGACGCACCTCCCAACGCGAAGATCGCACCACCGAGTGGAACGGCGACCGCGAGCGTCCCGATTGCGAACGGTCCGGCGAACATCCCGGTGTCGTGTGTCAGCCTCCATGCCGCGAGGAACTCGGCGCGCGCGTCGGGTGGGGCTATGTCCGCACCCAACGTCATGATCACGCCGTTTCCCAGTCCGTTACCGAGGCCGAGAATCACGGCCACTGCGGCAAGGGAATACAGGTCGGTGGTGAACGGCAACAACAGATACGCGGAACCCATGATCACCAGCGAGGGCACGGCGACGAAGCGTCGTCCGTATCGGTCCATGAACTTGCCGGCCGGATACGAACACAGCACGTCCACCGCGGCGCCGACGCCGAACACCACACTGATCTGGGCTGCGTCGAGGCCGACGTGATACGCCCACAGCGGGAGCACGGCGTCTCGGGACGCACGCCCCGCGCCCATCAGCAGCGATCCGCTACCGAGGGTGAGAAGTACCCGCCGATGCATACGAAGTACCGACGGAAGCGACACGTGGCTGAGCCCGTCTGCACGCTTCCCTCGCGGCGCGTCCGCCACTCTCGACATCAACCAGCCGGCAATGGCGATGCCCAGGATCTGAACCACGAAGCCGCCCCGTGTACCCACGAGCGTGATCACGCCTGCCCCGAGAAGGGGCCCGATGAAGAAACCGAGCCTCCACATCGCCGCGAAGGACGACATCGCCCTGGCGCGCTGACCTGGAGGTACAACTTCGGCGAGATAGCTCTGCCGAGCCAGGCCCCACACCGCATTGGCAAGCCCCGTCAGCAGCGCGCCGAACCCGAGCATCCACGGCGCGTACGAGCACAGTGCGACGAGAACGCCCACCGCACCCAGCGCACTGCCGCCGATGATCGCTCGTCGTTCTCCGACACGAGCAACGATGCGTCCCGCTGGGAGGTCGCCCAGTACGGCACCCAGGCCAACGACTGCGACGATCAATCCTGCGGTGGACACGGAGGCGCCCAGCTCGCGCGCGGTGACGGCGATGACCGGAGCGCCGGCGCCCTGTCCTATGCCGAATATCGCCGCCGGTACGAAGACCGTCGGCACCAGAGCGCGAAGCGCGGACGGCTCAGCGGGCCGTCCGCGCTTCGTACTGCTATGTGGTGGCACGCCAGCGCGAGAGTCTGCGTTCGATCAAGACGAGGACCGCGTTGATGGTCAGCCCGAGAATCGAAATGGCGAGAATGCCGGCATACATGTTCGGAATCTGAAAGTTGAACTGGGAAGCTGTGATCAGGTAGCCGAGTCCGGCCTTCGCTCCCACCATCTCGGCGGCGATAAGTACCAGGATCGACGACGCCGCTGCCATACGAATGCCCGTGAAGATCGTGGGCACGGCGGCAGGAAGGACCACCTTCTGGAACAAGCGAATCGGCGACAATCCCAGCGACCAGGCCGATTTCACCAGGAGCGGGTCGACGGTGCGCACGCCCGAGATGGTGTTGAGCAGGATCGGGAAGGCGCAGGCGTAGATGACCAGTGCGATCTTCGATTCCTCGCCGATCCCGAGGATCAGCACGAATACCGGGAGCAGGGCGAGCGCCGCGGTGTTGCGGAACAGCTCGAGGATCGGATTGAGGAAGTCTGCGACGGGCCGGTACCAGGCGATTGCGATCCCCAGGGGTATGGCGATCACAATCGCAACCGAGAACCCGGCCAGTGCGCGAAAGAGACTCGCGGACACATGTTCCCACAGCTCACCGGACTGAGCGAGATCCAGGAACGCTCCCACCACAGTCGTGAAGGGCGGCAGAAATACTTCGTCGACGAGACCGACTCTCGGGGCCACCTCCCACAGTGCAAGGAAGGCAAAGATGGCGATGGAGGGCTTGAAGAACCGCCACGCGACCGGGCCGACCGCCCCTGCGATGCGTCGCACCACGCCCGGTTCTCGGTTCGAGCCGGGCGAAGGGGCAACGGGGATCTCCGCTCCGACGCCCGGCTGCAGTCCCGCCGCAGTCTCGGCCGGATCCGATTCCGCCGCAAGCTCTCGTGGTTGGGTGGCAACAGCGCTAGACATGGACGGACTCCTTCTCGATCACCTGAGCACGCTCGACCTCGCCGTGCAGCAGGGTCCAGATTCGGTGCCGGTACTTGCGGAACTCCTCGTTCGATCGAACGTCGTCCCCGGAACGATCGATGTCGATGTCTACGATCGTCTTCACTCGTCCAGGACGCGAGGTCAGGACGGCCACCCGCTGCCCGAGGTAGATCGCCTCGTCGATGCCGTGTGTGATGAACAGAATCGTCTTTCCCGTCGCCTTCCAGATGCGCAACAGCTCGTCCTGCAACGATTCCCGGGTCTGGGCGTCGAGAGCCGCGAACGGCTCGTCCATGAGAAGCACTTCGGGATCGAAGGCAAGGCTGCGGGCGATCGCAACGCGTTGCTTCATGCCGCCCGAAAGCTCGTGCGGATATCGGTCACCGAATCCCTGCAATCCCACCAATTCGAGGTAGTACTCGGCACGCTCACGCCGCTCCGCTTTGGGGAGCCCTTTCGCCTCCAACCCGAACTCGATGTTGTGACGGGCCGTGCGCCACGGCAGCAGTGCGTACTGCTGAAATACGATCCCCCGGTCCAAACCAGGCCCAGTGATCGGCTTGCCGTCGATGAATATCTCACCTGCTGTGGGCTTTCCGAGCCCACCCAGCAGATCGAGAAGCGTGGACTTGCCGCATCCGCTAGGACCGACGAGGACCAGAAATTCACCGTCTGCAAGATCGATACTGATGTCGTCGATGGCCGTGAACTCTTCCTTCGAGCCACGCACCGGGAACTGCTTGGTGACGTGTTCGAGCCTCAGCTTGGGCTGTGCGTTGGTGCTGGGTGTGCTCATTTGGTTCCCTCCAGTGCCTGGCCGTCGGCTCCGCTGTTCTCGGGGTAGGCGCCGTTGGCGTACGGGTTGAATTCGTTGGTGTAGACATCGCCGGCGTTGAGCTTCCCCGGTTCCACTTCGCCGTTCCGTTCGAGCCAGTCGATCCAGGTGGTGATCTCCTTGTCGGCGATCACCCCGCCTGGGCCGGCCACGCCGGGGCTCTTCCAGTAACCGACGAGATCGGTGTTCTCGTTCCGTCCACGCTTCTCGATGATCTGCCGGAAACGGTCGATCACCTGCTCGCGCGGGGTGGTCTGCGTCCACCTGATCGCGCGAGCGGTGCCCTGCACGAAGTCGGCCACCGCATCCTTGTTCTTCTCGATGAAGTCGTCCCGGAAGACGATGCTTCCGTAGGTGAATGCGCCGAACAGTGATTCATCGGTGAAGAGCGGGTGGATGCCGCCCCGCTCGACCGCGGTTTCACGGAACACGCTCCCGAGCGTGCTCACGTCGACCTGCCCTTGTCGTAGCACCTGCTCACCGTTCACGGGCGGTACGACGGTCAGCTCCACCTGCTCGATCTCCTCGGGAGTCAGCCCTTCCTGAGCCAGCCACTCTCGAACCAGGAACTCGTGATGCGCACCGAGAGTGTTCATCCCGACCTTCTTGCCGATCAGGTCACGCCCGGTTCGGATGGGGCTGCCATCCAAGACGTAGTACCCGTTGAACGTCTCCTTGTCCGATCCGTAGTAGCCGATCACCGACGTCACGGGCGAATGTGCCGCAGCAAGTTTCAATACCGCGCCGTTGAACGCACCACCGAAGTCGGTCTCCCCCGTCGCAGCATTCTGGATGCTCTGCGGCCCGCTGGTGCTGTCCCCCTTCCACTCGAGCTTCACCTTGTCGAAGTAGCCGAGATCCTCGGCAAGTTCGGGAAAGTTCACCTGCCCGGTCGTTCCTTCGTAGCGGAGGACGGTCCTACCGTCGGCGGTCTTGGTGGCTTCGGATGCCCCGGAGCAGGCGACGAGGCCGGTGGAGAGGGTGAGCACGGCCGCCACGGCGGCCAAGGGACGAGTGAATCGTGAGCGAATCATCGCGAACTTTCGGATAGGGGAACACCACCGGCGCAGCGCCGGGATCTCGGGCGCGCCGAAAGAAGTGAAAGGAAAAGTAGTGAGAGTTCGGGTCAGCCGAGACAGCTGAAACACTGGAACATGACTACTCCCTGGTCGACGTGCACTGCCCAACTCGAGGGCGTTGGAGAGACCATACGTTCGCACCCACCCCCACCGGCAATGGTTACGAACAGGGCCGATTTTATGTCGGGTCCAGACGTAGGATGAGGCCATGACTGTGCAGCTCGCGGACGAGTTCGAGACGCACCGGGGCCATCTGATGTCGGTGGCCTACCGCCTCACGGGCAGTGTGGGTGATGCCGAGGATGCCGTGCAGGAATCGTGGATTCGCCTCGATTCGTACGATTCCTCGCAAATTCGCGATCTGGGAGCCTGGCTCACCACAGTCGTCGGCAGAGTGTGTCTGGACCGTCTTCGTTCCGCAGCCGTGCGGAGAGAAACCTATGTCGGGCAATGGCTTCCAGAGCCCATTGTCACGGATATCCGCCCATCGGCAGAGCCGGATCCGTTGGACTACGTGGTCGGTCAGGAAGAGAACAGGCTTGCGGCACTCGTAGTACTGGATTCTCTGCCACCGCAGCAACGCGTCGCCGTCGTGCTGCACGACGGATTCTCGGTGCCGTTCTCCGAGATCGCGCGAATCCTCGACGTGGAAGTGGCCACGGCTCGCCAGTTCGCTTCGCGGGGCCGCAAGGCTGCGGCCACCGCCGCGCCCCCGGTTCCCGACGAGGAGCACGCGGCGGCCGTCACGCGGCTGATGGAAGCGATGGCAAGCGGGGACCTCGATGCCGTCGTGGCGGCACTGCATCCCGACGCCATTGTGATCGGCGACGCCAACGGAACCACCACCACCGCGGTCAACGTCATCACCGGCGCGGACAAGTTCGCGCGCTTCTTCCTTGGCCTCGTCAAGCGATACGGGCCCGGCGCTTTCAGCGGGCTCGAACCCGCACTGGTGAATGGCCAACTCGGGTTCTTCAACCACGGATTCCCCGGCGACGACACACACGACCGCAGTTACCCGGCCCGCGTCAACGGCTTCACAGTCCGCAACGGTCTCGTCTGCGCCGCCTACGACGTTGCAAATCCGGAGAAGTTCGGCGGCGTCCGCGTCAACCGGTGACGTTCTCCTCCGCCCACGGCACCCGGCACGCATCCGTGCTGAAGCCCTGGTCGGTGATACCGAGAGCCGAGTTCATCCGCGCCCGCATGTTCTCCAGACCGATCTGATAGGTCAGTTCGACGACGCCGTTGTTCCCGAAACGTCGCGCGAGATCGGCGACCTGCTCGTCGGTGACGCCGTTCTCGCCGTGCACGTCGCCCGTCATGGCGTCGGCGTACGCAATGGCCGCCTTCTCGTCGTCGGTGTACAGGCTCGACTCGGCATAGTTGCCGATCTCCTTCAGGCGTGCGACGTCGAGACCGTCGAGACGTTGCAGCATGGTGCCGAAGTCGACACACCACGAGCATCCGATGCTCCACGCAACTCGATACACGGCCAGCTCACGAACGCCGGCAGGCAGAGTCTTGGACGATTTCTCGGCCGCCAGTTCCTGCATCACGGACGTTGCGAACAACTTGGGATGATGGGCGACCACCGCGAACGGCTCGGGCACCTCCCCGAATTGTCGGGCGGCGAACTTGTATGCAATCTTCACCAGCGGGCCGGCCTCAGCGGGCGTCACGGCAGGTATCCGAGACATGTCGACCTCCTTCGTCGTTGTCAGGGGGCATGTCGGCCTCCTTCGTCGTTCGGGGCACGGTGTGCACCCCTTCACCACCTAGACGACGCTGCGCAGCCGAACGTGACACGACCGGGTCGAATCGGCCGCGAGATACCGACTACCCTGCAGTTATGCCCGAGGGAGCCCGAAACCGGACAGTCACGCGCCTACGGCCGTTCGCGTCCACGATCTTCGCGGAGATGACCGAACTCGCCATCCGCAACGACGCCGTCAACCTGGGGCAGGGGTTTCCGGACACCGACGGGCCGGAATCGATGCTCGAGGCGGCACGGCAGGCGATCACCGACGGAGTGAATCAGTACCCGCCCGGCGCGGGCATGAAGGTGCTGCGCGACGCGATCGCCACGGACCGCGCACGCCGATACGGCACCGAACTCGATCCCGAGTCGGAAGTGCTCGTCACCGTCGGTGCGACCGAAGCGATCAGCGCGACTCTGCTCGGCCTGGTCGAGCCCGGGGACGAAGTAGTTCTGATCGAACCCTTCTACGACTCGTACGCGGCCTCCGTCGCGCTCGCCGGCGCCACCCGGAGGACTGCGCCCCTCGTCCCATCCGGCACCGGCTTCCGTCTGGATGTCGACGCCCTTCGCGCCGCGATCACCGAGCGAACCACGATGCTCGTCGTCAACACACCACACAATCCGACCGGCACGGTATTCACAGCCGATGAAATTCGCAGCATCGCAGAGATCGCATGTGAACGCGATCTACTCGTTCTGAGCGACGAGGTATACGAGCATCTCGTGTTCGACGGCCGAGTTCACACGCCACTCGCATCGTTGCCGGGTATGTGGGAGCGAACGATCACCGTCTCCAGCGCGGCGAAGACGTTCAACGTCACGGGATGGAAGATCGGCTGGGCGTGCGGGCCGGCGAACCTGATCGCTGCCGTTCGCGCAGCCAAGCAGTACCTGTCGTTCGTCGGCGGCGCCCCATTTCAGCCCGCCGTCGCGCACGCTCTCCTGCGCGAGCAGGAATGGGTCCGATCGTCCAGCGCTCAGCTGCAGGACAAACGCGACGTACTCCACGGCGCACTCACCGAAGCGGGGTTCGACGTGTACTCGGGCGGGGGCACCTACTTCCTCTGCGCGGACATCACGTCGATCGGCGACCGTGACGGGGTGGAGTTCTGCCGCTCGCTGCCGGAGCGGATCGGCGTCGCCGCGGTACCCATCAGCGTGTTCACCGATCATCCTGACCAGTGGAACCACCTGGTGCGCTTCGCTTTCTGCAAGAAGGACGAAGTTCTGGACGAGGCCGCTCGGCGTCTGCGCACGCTCGGAACAACCGAACCTCGTCGAGAAGACACGACGTGAGCGCTCGAACCATACCTGCGGACTTCGTGCGGCGCGCCCTCGAATTGTCCGACCGCGGCGGAGCAGATCTCAAGCCGGCTCTGTCGGCGGCCGGTATCGGCGATGTCGCACTCGCGGATCCGCTGGCCCGTCTGACCCCCGCGCAAGTCACTGCATTCACGCAGGAGGTGTGGCGACTGACCGACGACGAATTGTTCGGATTGGGCCAGGCTCCGGTCCCCCGTGGCACGTTCAGACTGCTGTGCCTCGCCCTGATTCACAGCCCTGATCTGTCGGCGGCTCTGTATCGGCTGGCCGATCTCGTGCGTGCGTTACCGGCTCTCCCGCCGCTGCGAATCACCGCGGGCGAGCACGGCACCGTGATCACGGTTGCCACGGACTCGAGCAGCACGGCCGTGCCGGACGAAGCCGCGCGCATCGTCACGGACTTCATCCTCATTCTCCTGCACCGGTTCGCGGCATGGCTTGTCGGGAAGCGAGTTCGCCTCCTCGCCGTCGAGGTCCCCTACCCCACACCGATCGCTGCACTCGCCCAGAACTACGACCACATTTTCGGTGTTCCGGTAACGTTCGGCTGCCCGGCCCCGGCACTCGAATTCGACAACGCTGCGCTGCGGCTACCTGTGATCAGGACCGAAGAGGCACTCGAGGACTATCTTCGAGGGTCACCGAATCTCCTTCTTTCCGAACGTGATTACGATTCGGCCGCTTCTGCTCAGGTACGCAGAGCACTCGAACTCGGCGTCAAGGGACGTACCGCAACAGCCGAGGACATCGCGGACATGCTCTCCATCAGCGTTCCGCATCTGCGCCGACTGCTACGACAGGACGGCACCTCGCTCAACCAGCTCCGCGAAGAGGTTCTTCGCGATACTGCCGTTGCCGGCCTGCGACGCGGCGAAGCCGTGGAAGTACTGTCCGCCCGTCTCGGCTTCTCGGAACCGAGCGCATTCCGGCGTGCCTTCAAACGATGGACGGGTAACACTCCCAGCAGCTTTCGGCACTGAGCGCCTTTCCTCGAAGAGACGCTCCGCCTAGCACAAGCAGAATTCGTTACCTTCCGGATCCGTCATCGTGATCCACAGGTACGGACCCTGGCCTCCTCTGTGAAGAAACGTCGCGCCCTTGGCGACGAGTTCCTCTGCCATGGCCTCGCGCCCGTCGCCGGCCCGTAGATCCAGGTGGAGACGGTTCTTCACCTGTTTGGACTCGGGCACCAACTGGAAGAGAACACGTGGGCGTTGCGGATGCTCGGGATCGCGGATGGCCGCACCGTTTCGCCAGACGAGCACGCCGTCGTAGGTAGTGGTGTCGGACTCCTGCGCGTGACCTGCGCTGATCAGTCCGCGGATGAAGTCCTCGTCACTGGGCTCCATCTCCCAACCGAGTACGTCAGCCCACCATTTTGCCTGGTCGTGGGGATGTTCCGAATCTACTGTGACCTGAAATTCCATCGACATGCATCCACGCTAGATCCACCCACCGACAGCCTTTTTCGAAGGTCACGCCGCCGCAGGACGGGATCTGTCCAGCAGGAGATGAACGGCCAATGCCCCCAGCGCCGTGCCCATCATCGCCTTCTGGATTCGGGCCCACCCCGGGCGAGCCGCGAGGAACGTGGCGATCGCGCCTGCGAGACAGACGATCAGCCCGTTGACGGCGAGAGCAACCGAAATCTGGACCGATCCGAGCACGAGACTCTGCGCCCAGACCGGACCGTCCTCGGGACGTATGAATTGCGGGATGAGAGCGAGGTACAGCACAGCGATCTTCGGATTCAGCAGATTGGTGGTCAGGCCCATGACGAAAAGCTTTCGTCGACCGTCCGGCGCGAGCGTGGTGGTCCGCGCGAAGACGTCGTTCCCCTTGGGCCGCAATGCTTGCCACGCCATCCACGCCAGGTAGAGAGCGCCGGCGATCTTCAGCGCCGTGTACGCCTGCGGAACGGCCACGAAGATGCTCGAGATGCCGAGAGTTGCGGCAATCAGATAACAGAGAAAGCCCACTGCCACACCGGCGAGAGACACCAATCCAGCAGCCCGCCCCTGGGTCACACTTCTCGACACCAGATAGACCATGTTGGGCCCCGGAGTGAGCACCAGACCCAACTCGATGGCGGCGACACCGAGGACGGCAGTAGCACTGATCATGGGCATCAGAGTGGCATCGCAGCGGCGCACTCGTCTCGGTCCAGTCCGGGATTTCTGGCCTGCGTACGGGCTTGCATTCGCCGACGACCAGTGAGAACGTCGGACGTGTACCGATATTGCTGACCTGAAAGGGTGAGATCAAAATATGCGTACGGCTGTCGCCGACCACTACCCCACACGTGACCGCAACGAGTGCACAGTGACCGATCGACACGACCCGGTCACCTGGTTCGAACCGAACCGAGATCAACCCACGAAGGGCCCACTGAGCCCGCGTGAAATCGCAGATTACAACTCCCGTGGCTTCCATTCGGCGGAAGCCCTCGTGCCTACCCGGGACGTCTTCGACCTCAAGGACGAAATGACACGACTGGCGGAGGACGAGACGCTGCGCGGCGACGGTCGCGTGGTCCGCGAGAACGGGGACGGCGAGAACGGGGACGGCGAAGTCCGCTCCGTCTTCGACGTTCACCTACTCAGTTCGGTCGTCGAAGAGGTCGTTCGACGCCCCGAGGTAGTCGGAATCGCCAGGCAGATATTGGGATCCGACGTCTACGTGCATCAATCCCGGCTCAACTTCAAGCCGGGTTTCAGCGGCGGGCCCTTCTACTGGCACTCGGACTTCGAGACGTGGCACGCGGAGGACGGGATGCCGACCCCCCGCGCAATGAGCATCTCGATCGCCTTGACCGAGAACTACGGCTACAACGGTGGGCTCATGATCATGCCCGGCTCGCACAAGGACTTCGTCTCGTGCGCGGGACGGACGCCGGACGATTACTACAAGGAATCGCTCGTCAGCACCGCACCGCCCACCGGTTCCCCGGACGAGCGGATGCTGGGGCGCCTGGCCAACGAGTACGGGATCGACGTCATGACCGGTCACGCCGGTTCGGCGACGATCTTCGACTCCAACTGCATGCACGGGTCGAACGGCAACATCACGCCGTTCGCTCGGTCGAACCTGTTCATCGTCTTCAACAGCATCGAGAACACGCCGGTGGAGCCTTTCTCCGCCAAGAACCCCCGGCCAAGCTATCTCGGCAGCAGGGACTTCACCACGGTCCGCTGACCTGCACCACCGTCAGGTTTTAGAACACCTGTTCGATGACTGGGGTATGCTCTTGGCATGCTCCAGTCATCGTTGTTCGACGACGCCGCGTTGGGCGCGCAGGTAGGCGCACTGTGCGGCTCGACACGTCGAATCTCGCTGAGTCATGGGGCGTGGGTCGACACGCTGCCCGGATGGCTCACCGGCTCCGAGCAGTTGTTCGACCGACTCGTCACCGGAACTCCTTGGCGGGCGGAACGTCGAAAGATGTACGACCGCGTCGTCGACGTTCCGAGGTTGGTGCGGTTCTATCGAGAAGGTGAGCCGTTGCCGGATTCGTTTCTGAACGACTGCCGCGACGCGCTGTCCAATCATTACGCAGTCGAATTGGGAGAACGGTTCGCCACGGCGGGGCTGTGCTTCTACCGAGACGGATCCGACAGCGTCGCGTGGCACGGTGACGACACCGGGCGAAGCCGCGCCGAAGACACGATGGTCGCCATCGTGTCGCTCGGCGCCGCGCGGCCGCTCATGCTCCGGCCACGCGGCGGCGGTAGTTCCGTCAAGTTCACTGTCGGACACGGCGATCTACTGGTCATGGGTGGATCCTGCCAACGAACGTGGGAGCACTGCATACCCAAGAGCAGTCGGCCGACAGGTCCGCGAATCAGCGTCCAATTCCGCACCAGAGGCGTTCGGTAGGCTCCGTCGAATTATCCGCGCCTCTTCGCCACTGCGGCCGCGAGCCGCTCCAACTGCGTAGCAGTGGTGTCCCAATCGAGGCAGGCATCGGTGATCGACTTGCCGTACTCGAGTTCGTTCGAACGCCCCAGCGTGAGGTCTTGGCGTCCCGCTTCGAGGAAGCTTTCGAGCATGACTCCCACAACGCCCTTCTCGCCGTTCTCGATTCGTTCGGCGAGGTCCGTCACCACGTCCACCTGCTTTTCGTGGTTCTTGGAGCTGTTTCCGTGGCTGGCGTCCACCACCATCCGCTCGGGCAGGTTCGCCTTACGCAGCCGCGCAGTCGTGTCCGCGACCGTCTCGGCGTCGTAGTTCGGTCCCTGCGTGCCGCCGCGCAGAATGACATGGCAGTCGGGGTTGCCGGCTGTCTTCACCAGTGCAGCATGGCCGTCGAGATCGGTTCCGGGGAACACGTGACTGGCCGCGGCAGCCCGCGATCCGTCGACGGCGACCTGTACATCACCCTCGGTCGAGTTCTTGATTCCCACCGGCATCGACAGCGCACTGCACAACTGGCGGTGTACCTGACTCGCCGCGGTGCGCGCCCCGATGGCGCCGTACGACACGAGGTCCGCAATGTACTGCGGCAGAATCGGATCGAGGAACTCACAGCCGACCGGAAGTCCGAGACCCGAGATGTCGAGTAGCAGTTTGCGTCCGATCCGCAGACCGCTGTCGATGTCGAAGGTCCCGTCGAGGTGAGGGTCGTTGAGCAGGCCCTTCCACCCCAACGTGGTGCGCGGCTTCTCGAAGTACACCCGCATGACGATGTGCAGGTCGTCGCGAAGTTCCTCCGCCTTCGAAGCGAGAAGGCGCGCGTAGTCCATGGCGGCTGCCGGATCGTGCACCGAGCACGGGCCGACCACGACCAGCAGACGGTCGTCTTCGCCGTTCAGGATGTCGACGGTGTTCGCGCGACCCGTTCGGACCGTTGCGGACGCGACGTCGTCCGGGCGCAGTTCTTCCCGCACGACGGATGGCGGCACGAGCGGACTGAGCGAGACAGTTCGCTGACTGTCGAGTGAGTTGTCGAGAGTGAGGGACATGGTGTCGGTTTCCTGTTCCGACCGACCCTCGAAGAATTCGAAGAGCTCCGACGAGCCGGTCTGCGATCCGGCTCGTGGGGTGGGAGGTCAGCGCGTGGTTACACCGACCGACCCACCCGGGGCCGGCCTGCTAAACCAGAAATATGCGCGCTGCATGCCGACCAGACTAACCACTTGTCCGGTTCGGCGCCAATGGGGCGGCTTCGCCGCCTGTGAGTGGCTAGCGAGTCCAGACACTCGCAGACCGCGCACGGGGCCGAAGGCCGTATGCTGGGGCCTGCAGCTGGTTCGCCCGGTGCGGTCGTGAGGAGCCCCGAAGACCACACTCGGCGTCGAAGCGCGTAGTCGCCCGCAAACGGTGACGCGCGTGAGAGGGAATCCGGTGAAATTCCGGAACTGTCCCGCAGCGGTGAGCAGGAACGACCGCCGTCACCACGCACTGGGCATCAGCCTGGGAAGCGACGGCCATTAGGTCCGATGTCGTCACATCGGCTGCCTGTGAGTCCGAAGACCTGCCGACTGTGTCGGGCACGCCGTGCCCGACGGTTCACTGCCTCGTGGATTGGGCGTGTAGACCTCCGCGCTTACTGCAAGAACCCAGGGCTCGAGAGGTGTACCCGCTTGCCGGTGGTGTCCCATACCGCTACGCAACTGGAGAATTTCGTGACACTTTCATTCACCGCGACCGTGCTGGGCTCCCCTCGCATCGGTCCGAACCGTGAACTCAAGAAGGCCGTCGAGGGCTACTGGGCGGGCAAGGTCGACGCAGCCGCCCTCGAGTCGGTGGCTGCCGACCTCCGCGCTCGTAACTGGACCGAGCTGCGCGACGCCGGCCTCGATTCGATACCGATCAACACGTTCTCGTACTACGACCACGTGCTCGATACCGCCGCCATGCTCGGCGCGCTGCCCGAGCGGGTTGCCGGTATCGAGACTGCGCTCGACCGGTATTTCGCCGCTGCACGCGGCAACGACACCGTCGCACCCCTCGAGATGACCAAGTGGTTCGACACCAACTACCACTACCTCGTTCCGGAAATTTCGCCGACCACCACGTTCTCGCTGGATCCGTCCAAGGTGCTCGCCGAGCTCGAAGAGGCACGTGCGCTGGATATTCCGGCTCGCCCGGTGATCGTCGGCCCCGTGACGTTCCTACTTCTCTCGAAGTCCGTCGGGGCCGATGCGCCGCTACTCGACCGCATCGACGAACTTCTGCCGCTGTACGCCGAACTGCTCGCGCTCCTCGCCGAGAACGGCGCTCAATGGGTGCAGATCGACGAACCTGCACTCGTCGCGGACCGCACGGCCGAGGAGATCGCAATCGCCAAGCGGGTATACGACTCGCTTTCGGGACTCGAACAACGCCCCGCAATCCTCGTGGCGTCCTACTTCGGTGGTCTCGGCGATGCTCTTCCCGCTCTCGCCGCCACCGGAATCGAAGGATTGGCAGTCGATCTCGTGACAGGCGCCGACTCACTGGGGTCCGTGCCGGAGCTGACTCGCAAGCACATCGTCGCCGGGGTGGTCGACGGGCGCAACGTCTGGCGTACGGACCTGGAGAAGGCACTTTCCACCGTCGGCACTCTTCTCGGGTCCACGGGCACGCTCGCGGTATCGACGTCGTGCTCCTTGCTCCACGTCCCGTACACGCTCGATGCCGAGACGGGAATCGACAAGGCGCTGCGCTCGTGGTTGGCGTTCGGCACTGAGAAGGTACGCGAGGTGGTTGCCCTCGGCACCGCGCTCACGAAGGGCCGGGAGAGCGTCGAGGACGAGTTCGCGCTGGCGCGGGCTGCCGCCTCGACACGAAACAGCGATCCGCGTCTGCACGACGCCGACCTGCGGAGCCGTCTGGCAGACATCGTCGAATCCGATGCGGGTCGCAGTCCGGCTGCCCAGCGACGTGAAGCTCAGGCCGCGTTGAACCTGCCCCTTCTCCCGACCACGACGATCGGGTCCTACCCGCAGACGACCAAGATCAGGGTGGCGCGCGCCGCCCTGCGCAAGGGCGAGATCGACCAGGCCGAGTACTTGTCGCGGATGCGCGCGGAGATCGCCGACGTCGTTGCATTGCAGGAGAAGCTGGACATCGACGTCCTGGTACACGGCGAGCCAGAGCGCAACGACATGGTTCAGTACTTCGCCGAGCAGTTGGACGGGTTCTTCGCAACGGCGAACGGCTGGGTCCAGTCGTACGGAAGCCGCTGTGTCCGTCCGCCGATCCTCTACGGCGATGTGCGCCGACCGAGCGCCATGACCACCTCGTGGATCACGTACGCGCAGAGCCTCACCGATCGTCCTGTCAAGGGAATGCTCACCGGGCCGGTGACCATTCTGGCGTGGTCCTTCGTGCGTGACGATCAACCGCTGGCGGACTCCGCCGATCAGGTCGCTCTCGCCATCCGCGAGGAAACGGTGGATCTTCAGGAAGCGGGCGTCAAGATCGTCCAGGTGGACGAACCCGCACTGCGCGAACTGCTCCCACTACGTGCGGCGCACCAACCCGCGTACCTGGACTGGTCGGTGGGATCGTTCCGCCTCGCAACGTCCGGCGTGGCCGACGAGACGCAGATCCACACGCACCTGTGCTACTCGGAGTTCGGCGAGGTCATCGACGCCATCGCCAAGCTGGACGCGGACGTGACATCGATCGAGGCCGCCCGTTCGCACATGGAGGTGCTCGACGATCTCAATGCCGTGGGCTTCGATCTCGGGGTCGGCCCCGGCGTGTACGACATCCACTCTCCGCGGGTGCCGAGCGTGGACGAGATCGCAGCGTCGCTGCGTGAAGCACTGAAGGCCGTTCCGGTGGAACGGCTGTGGGTCAACCCAGACTGCGGCCTGAAGACGCGAGGGTCTGCCGAAGTCGAGGCGTCACTGCGCAACCTGGTCGACGCGGCAAAGTTGGTCCGCGCCGAGCTGTAAGCGGCTCCGCCGCCTGTGAGTGGTCAGCGAGTCCCTGATTCGGAAACGAGCGGGACTCGCTGACCATTCACTGGGCCGAAGGCCCTATCCGACGGCGAGATCGAGCTCGTCGTCCGCCACACCGACGCTGACGCGCCCGCCCTCGACCAACACATCGTCGAGAATCAGATCGGCGATCCGGTCGTCGACGGCGCGCTGGATGGAGCGCCGCAGCGGACGGGCACCGAACTCGGGCTGATGCCCGTGTTCCGCTATCCAGTCGACCGCCTCGTTGCTGAACTCGATCTCGATACCCTTGGACTCGAGCCGCTTTCGGCTGTCCTCCAGCAGCAGATCGGTGATTCGATGAAGCTGCTGATCGTCCAGCTTGCGGAAGATCACGATCTCGTCGATACGGTTCAGGAACTCCGGACGCATCGCCTCACGCAGACGTGCCATCACCCGATCACGCAGCGGCTTCTCCGCCGCCTCCGCATTTCCGGTGACGAAGCCGAGGCCGCCCGCCTTGCTCGAGATGATGTCCGACCCGAGGTTGCTGGTCATGATCAGCACGGCGTTCTTGAAGTCCACCGTCCGACCCTGACCGTCGGTGAGACGTCCGTCGTCGAGAACCTGCAGCAGGGTGTTGAACACGTCCGGGTGCGCCTTCTCGATCTCGTCGAGAAGGATCACGGAGTACGGGTTGCGCCGCACCTGTTCGGTGAGCTGCCCGGCCTCGCCGTAGCCGACGTATCCGGGAGGGGCACCGACGAGACGGCTCACCGTGTGGCGCTCACCGAACTCGCTCATGTCGAGTCGGAGCATCTTGCTCTCGTCACCGAAGAGGCTTGCAGCCAATGCCTTTGCCAGCTCCGTCTTGCCGACACCGGTCGGTCCGAGGAACAAGAAGCTGCCCACCGGACGATCCGGATCACTCATGCCGGTCCGGCTACGACGCACTGCACGCGCGATGGCGCGCACCGCATCGTCCTGTCCGACCACCCGCTTGTGCAGCTCCTCTTCCAAACGGCGCAGACGTTCCTTCTCTGCCTGCGTCATCCGACTGGCGGGGATGCCGGTTGCTCGGGACACCACCTCGGCGATGTGTTCTGCCGTGACCTCGGGGGCGTCGACAGCTTCGTCCGGAGCGCCGTCGATCCGGGCGGAGACGGTATTGACCTCGTCCCGAAGACCCGAGGCACGCTCGTAGTCCTCGTCCGCGACTGCCTTCTCCTTCTCGGCCTCGAGTTCCACGACCCGCTTGCGCAGTTCCTCCTTGTCGACGCTCGGAGTACGCAGCGCCATGCGCGCACCCGCCTGGTCGATGAGGTCGATCGCCTTGTCGGGGAGAAAGCGGTCACCGATGTACCGCGCCGACAATTCGACTGCTGCGGTGATGGACTCGTCCGTGTACCGAATGCCGTGGTGTTCGGCGTAGCGGTCACGCAAGCCGTTCAGGATGGAGACGGCGTCTTCGATGCTCGGCTCGTCCACCGTGACCGGCTGGAACCGCCGCTCGAGGGCCGCATCCTTCTCTATGTGCTTGCGGTACTCGTCGAGAGTCGTCGCACCGACGACGTGCAATTCGCCGCGAGCCAGCTTGGGCTTCAGGATGTTTCCCGCATCCATCGCGCCCTCGGCCCCGCCGCCTGCGCCGGCAATGGTGTGAATCTCGTCGATGAACACGATGGTCTCGCCTGCATGCTCGGTGATCTCGTCGATCACGGAGTTGAGACGCTCCTCGAAGTCACCGCGGTACCGAGCACCCGCAACCATGCTGGACAAGTCGAGTTGGACGACTCGCTTGCCGATCAGCCGATCCGGAACATTTGCGTCCACGATGCGCTGAGCAAGGCCCTCTACGACGGCGGTCTTGCCGACGCCCGCCTCACCGACCAGAACAGGGTTGTTCTTGGTGCGCCGGGACAGGATCTCGATGGTCTGCTCGATCTCGTCGCCGCGGCCGATCACCGGGTCCACGCCGCCTTCGCGGGCGCGCTCGGTGAGATCGAATCCGTACTTGTCGAGATTCGGTGTGCTCGACTCCGGCGCGTCGTCCACCGATCCACCTTGCACAGCCGTCTGCAAGCGCTCGGCCGTGATTCCCAGCGAGGCGAGAAGGCGGCCGGCGGCATGATCACCGTCGGCGGCCAAGGCCAGGAACAGGTGTTCGGGGTCGATGTACGTGGACCCCAGCGCCCGAGCGAGCTGATGCGCTTCGAGCAGAGCGGTCTTGAGCGCGCTGCTCAGTGTGGGTGCTGCGAACCCGCCCAGCGTGGACGCTGCCGACCCGGACGAATCGCGCCCCTGCGGGAGACGAAGCTCGACTGCGTCGGCAACGGCCGACGTGTCGGCACCCGCACGCTCCATGAGCGACTGGACGGGCTCCTGTTCCGCCATCACGCGCAATACGTGCAGAGCATCGAGGTCGGAGTCGCCGCGGCCGGCCGCAAAACGTGCTGCTGCCCCCATGACTTCCTGGGTTGCTCGGCTCATGAGCCGACTGATGTCGATACGACCGGGACCCTCGGGCCCGAAGAATGCTGGCATTCCGACGCCTCCTCCTGAAGGTTGAGCGTTACTGACTCAACTAACGTGCCAGGGTAGCGATCAATTCCCGGGAGGCGAGAAATCTGCTCGATACGGCCGAATACGGTCGTACTTCACTCAGCGAAAGGTGGCGCTCAGGTATTCCGACAGTGCGGCCGAATCGGGTTCATCGCCGCGAAAGCCCAGGTAGCCGTCCGGTCGCACCACGTACATCGACGCTTCGGTGACCCCGTAACCGGCAGCGAACTCACCTGCTGTGTCTCGTATCACAGGGAGGATCGTGCTCGCCGTACCCACCTCGGGCGCCACGACCAAGCACGCGGAAAGACGCCCGTGCGCGAGGTCCCGAGCAGTCGCGGCGACCTTCTCGAGGCGCTCGATCGCCTGCCCGTCGAGCGCACCTGCATACAGGAGGAGCGTATGACCGACCCGGTCCAGCAACGAGAACAACCGCAACGGAAACGCGACGCCCTCCCGTGTGAGACCACGGACGTCCGGAGCGCGTGATCCAGGGCCGACCGAATGCGCTTCTCCCCCCACGATCGGGCTCTGCGAGTAGTCGATGAGCAGTTGCGCCTCACGCAGCATTATCTGGCGAGGGTCGGACTCCCCCGCGCCTATGCCCTCGCGCGCACTACGAACAGTTCGGCCGACCACCTCTTCACCCACCGGACGACGCTCGGCGTCATAAGTGCCGAGGAGTGAACGCGATCCGTCACCGGCGAGGGTCAACGCGATCTTCCACGCGAGATTGTGCGCGTCCTGGATACCCGTGTTCATGCCTTGCGCACCCGTCGGAGGGTGAATGTGCGCCGCGTCGCCCGCCACGAACACTCGGCCCAGACCATAGGAATCGACGATCCGGTGGCTGATCTTGAACACGGAGGACCAGCGAAGGTTCGACGCCGTCGTCGGTTCGGGTGACAACCGATCGAGCGCCGCTTGAATGTGGTGCAGTTCCGGCGCACGCCCGCCCTCGAATCCGTGTTCCACCCCGTCGGCGGAATCAGAACCTTGGGTGGCGAGATCGTCGGGAACCAGCATCGACATTCGATATCTGCCCCGGCCGGGTAACGGGATACACACCAGGAGATCGTCCGTCTCCCCGTCGCTGACGTGCATCGACCGAATGCCGTAGCCGCGCGGCTGGTTCCAGTCGACCACCACGTCACCGAGCATGTACTGCTCGGCGAACGCCGCACCCTCGAACGTGAGTCCCAGCCCCTTGCGAACGACACTGTGCGCGCCGTCGCAGCCCAGGAGGTACTGCGTACGAGTGGATTCCGTACCCTCGGGCCCGTCGAGAGTGACGGCGACGGCGTCGTCTTCCTCGGTGAACGACGTCAGCCGCACTCCCCGTTCGACGTGTGTTCCGAGTGCGGCCAGATGTTCGGTGAGTATCCGCTCGGTCTCGTACTGGGGCAGTCCGACGAATCCGAACGGAATCTCCGCGGGCAATTCGAGCTCGAAACGGGCCACCTCGGATCCGTTCACGTAGACGATCTGGCCGCGGATCGGCACGACCGCATCGAGGATCCGCCCGAGAACACCCATGCCTTCGAACACTTCGAGCGTTCGCGGCTGGATTCCCACAGCTTTCGCGTACTGCGGCGGCTCGTCGAGAGCGTCCACGATCCGGCAGGAGACACCGTGCCTGCGCAATTCGATCGCGGCGGTGAGACCCACCGGACCGGATCCGACAACCAACACCTCGGGACTGGGCACTGCGCACCACCTGGCAGCTCGGGACCGTTCATCCCAGTATGCGCGCGCAGTGCCTCCCCACGGCTGCGATTGGTCAGAAGGGAATCTGCCCCACCAGGACGCCGGTGACCAGCATCGACAGCGACACCAGAGCCGCGCGCCACAGCACCTTCCGGTGATGGTCCGCGAGCGAGACACCGGCGAGAGTGACCAGAAGCAGGATTGCCGGAACCAACGGGCTCTGCATGTGGAACGTCTGCCCCGTGATCGAGGCGCGGGCCATCTCCGCCGGCCCGATGCCGTACGTCGAGGCCGTCTCCGCGAGCACCGGCATGATCCCGAAGTAGAAGGCGTCGTTGCTCATGAAGAAGGTGAACGGCAGGCTCAGGACGCCGACGATCACCGCGAGATGCGGGCCCATCGAGGGCGGGATGACTTCGAGCAGCCACTGCGCCATCGCCTCGACCATGCCGGTGCCCTGGAAGACGCCGGTGAGAACCGCGGCGGCGAACACCATTGCGACCACCGAGACGATGCTCGAAGAATGCCGAGTGATGGCTTCCTGCTGCTCCTGAACCCTCGGGAAGTTGGCGACGAGCGCAATCGACGCGGCAACCATGAACAGGACCGGGATGGGCAGCACGTCCATGACGAGCACGATCAGCAGCACGGCGGTGAGTGCGCCGTTGAACCACAGGAGTTTCGGACGCAACGTCGAGCGGTCGGGATCCAGACCGTTCACGAAATCGCTGTCGCCGCCGCTCGCGGGCTTGGGCGGCTCACCCGTACCGCCGCCACCGGAGGAACCACCGACACGACTTCCGCCGCCGCCCGCCCTTGCCAGCAGCGGCTGCGAGCTCAGAACCAACTTCCCCACCCGACGACGCTCGACGATGCCGAGGTGCACGGAGAAGAGCATCACGACAACGAGACCGACGACAAGGGACGGCACCATCGGGACGAACACGTCCGAGGGCGAAATATCCAGCGCCGCAGCAGCACGCACGGTGGGTCCACCCCAGGGGATGATGTTCATGGCCCCGTTCGATAGCCCTGCCACCACGGTGAGCACGACCGGGCTCACACCCAGCTTCAGGTAGAGAGGCAGCAGCGCGGAGGTGACGATGATGAAGGTGGTGGATCCGTCACCGTCCAGCGACACCACCATCGCCAGCACCGCGGTGCCCACGACCAGTCGCATCGGGTCGTCGCGCACGATTCGCAGAATCAACTTCACGAGCGGGTCGAACAGCCCGACATCGATCATGATCCCGAAGAAGATGATCGCGAAGAACAACAGAGCCGCTGTCGGCGCGAGCGCCTTCATGCCATCGGTGATCATGTCGCCGATTCCGAGGCCCGCGCCGGCAGCGATGCCGAAAGCAACCGGGACGGCGATCAAGCCGACGACGGGCGTGGCCCGCTTCGCCATGATCAGATACATGAACACGGCGACCATCAGAAAGCCGAGCACCACCAACATTTACAACTCCTCGTCCGACCGGTCGTGAACCACGAATGTGACCGCGGTTACACACAGCGTCAGCGAGGCACCGCTGCGAAGTCACTCTTACGGACGTAGTGGAGGTTGTGTTCTTTGTGTCAGGCGGTCGGCCTAGGTGCTCAGATGCTCCCGCAGGGTGGCCGTCTCGTAGGAACGGCGGAACAATCCGCGCTGCTGGAGCACCGGTATCACCTGGTCGACGAAATCGTCGAGTCCATGTGGATACAGCGGTGGCATCAGGTTGAATCCGTCGGCGCCGCCGCTGCGGAACCACTCCTCGATGTCGTCGGCGATAGACTCGGGTGTGCCGATCATCGTGGCGTGCCCGCCGCCGGCAGCGAGGGTGCCGAGCAGTTCCCGAACCGTCGGCGAGTCCTTCTCGATGATCCGCAGGATGGTGTCGTATCGACCGTGCGGGCCGGTGAATTCCGACAGCGGCGGCAAGGTCGGCACGGGTGCATCGAGCTCCCACTCGGAACAGTCCTGCTGAACGAATGTCGAAAGCTGCCGCAGAGACTGCTCCACCGGCAGCAGGGCATCCAGTTCCGCCTTCTTGCGGCGCGCCTCTTCCATCGTGGATCCGACGTAGGTCACGAGTCCCGGCATGATCGTCACGGCCTCGGCGTCGCGCCCCTCCCGCCGAACGCGGGCCTTCACATCGGAGTAGTACGCACGGGCCGACGCCATGTCGTATGCCACCGCGTAGATGCCCTCGGCGCGCTTGGCAGCCAGCGCCCGGCCCTGCTCAGAAGAGCCGGCCTGGAACAGCACAGGTGACCCCTGCGGTGAGGGCGGGACGTTGAGCGGCCCGTCGACCAGAAAGTTCTTCCCCCGATGGTCGACGCGATGAACCTTGTCCGGATCGGCGAAGAGTCCACCACGATCCAACACCACGGCGTCGGAATCCCACGAATCCCACAGCGCCAGAGCAACATCGACGAACTCTTCGGCCCGCTCGTAGCGCTCGTCGTGGGCCGGCATCGTCTCGAGTCCATGATTGCGCGCCTCGGCGTCGAACATAGACGTCACGACGTTCCACCCCACCCGGCCCCCACTGATGTGGTCGAGGGAGGCCAACATACGGGCTGCGTGAAACGGCGTGTAGAACGTGCTGGACACCGTGGTCACCAGGCCGACCCTGTCGGTCGCACGCGCCATCGCCGACAGCGCCGTGATCGGTTCGAGGAACCACATTCCCCCACCTGCCGGATCGCGAACGGAGTGTCCGTCGGCGAAGAACACCGCGTCCAGGCAACCACGTTCGGCGGTGCGCGCCAGCTCCTCGTAGTAGGCGATGTCCGTCAGGCGTTCCACCTCCGATTCCGGGTGCCGCCACGCTGCGCCGTGATGGCCGCATCCGAACAGAAACGCATTGAAGTGCAGTTGCCTCGGCATGTCAGTCCTTCACCAAGCCGCCGTCGACGACGAGGTTCTGGCCCGTGACCGATCGCGCCCACGGCGAGGCGAAGAACAGCACCGCGTCCGCGAACTCTTCCGGCGTCGTCACCCGCTGCAACGGTGTGCCGGCGGCGATGAGGTCGAAGACCTCCTCCGGTGTCGCCGCACTCGCGTCGGTCGTGCGCAGCAATCCACCCGAGACCATGTTGACCGTGATGTTGTCCGGTCCCAGGTCAGCTGCCAGCGTGCGGGTGAGCGACAACGCAGCCGCCTTTCCTGCGGTGTAGTCGTGGTACGGCACCACCGGATTCTGGAAGAGATTGGTGCCCACGTTCACGATGCGGCCGAACCCGGCGGCGCGCATCCCCGCGAGCGCCGCCTGTGTGGTGTTCAGGGTGGACTTCACGCTTCCCCGTAGTTGCGTGTCGAACGCTTCCCACCCGATGGTGTCCGCCTTCGCCCGCGCGTCCCCGTCGAACGAGAAGTCGACCAGCGCATTGTTGACCACGGTCGTGACCGGACCGCCGAAATGCTGCTCGGCCGAACGGAACATCTCGGCCACCTGCTCGGGCTCCGTGACATCTGCCCGAATCGACACGGCACGATCTCCCAGTTCCGTAGCCAAGGCCTCGGCCGCATCCTGGCTGCGGCGGTAGTTGACCACCACCTTGGCGCCTTCGCGCGCGAAAGCGCGGGCCACGGCCGAACCCAGCCCTCGTCCGGCACCGGTCACCACGACTGTCTGTGCATCGATCTGCATCTCTGCCCTTCTGTTCGGTCAGCGAAACGAGACCGCAGAAGTGACACGCGTACGACGACGCACCACCGCGACATCCCTTCGCTGGTATCAACCAGATCAGGTTCGACGGGTGTGCTCTCAGCCGCCCGAACGGACGGCACCCCGTGTCACTTCCAGACAGTATGCACCACAGGGGCTACGCAACCAGGGGCTTGACCGTACGGCCGGCCAATTCGACGATTCCCGGCTCGTGTCCGTTGACGACGAGGTTCAGGACGATGCCGTCGATTCCCTTGTCCAGCACTCGCGACTGCAACTGTTCGGCCACTTCGTCGGGCGCACCGCAGAACTGGCGTTCGGTTGCGGCGGTTCGCTCCTCCTCGGAGACGGCTGACAAATCGACGCCCTGACGAAGGAGGTAGTCGTGCTGCAGTTGCCGTGCCCGATCACCGTCCTCGTCGATGATGACGAAGGCCAGGTAGCTGGTCTCGAGGGTGGATCGATCGCGGTTCGCCTCGGAACACCGAGCGTCGAGTGCATCCAGCTTTCGGGTCAGCTCACTGGAGTTGCAGATGATGTTGAGGTGATCGGCGAAGCGTGCGGCGAGGGCGAACGTCTTCTTCTCACCGCCACCACCGAGCATGATCGGCAGATCGTCGCGAATACGGGGTTCGTTGATTGCGTTCTCGACGTGATACCACTTGCCGTCGAACGTCGGCCGCTCCCCGTGCAGCATCGGCGCAATGATCTGCAGCGCCTCGTCGAGCCGTTCGAAACGGTCGGTGAAAGTGCCGAATTCGTATCCGAACTGCTGATGTTCGAGCTCGTACCACCCGGCGCCGATACCGAGAATCGCTCGGCCGCCGCTTGCGACGTCCAGCGTGGACACCGTCTTGGCCAGCATCGGAGGATTGCGGTACGTGTTTCCGGTGACCAGCGCGGACAGCTGGATCTTCTCGGTCGCCGTAGCGAGTGCACCGAGGGCCGTGTAGGCCTCGAGCATCGGCTCTTCCGGAGCACCGAGGCCGGGGAGCTGATAGAAGTGGTCCATCACGAAAGCCGTGTCGAAACCGGCGGATTCGGCTTCACGCGCCTGCGCGATCACCGTCGGAAAAAGGTCCGCGACAGAGTTGGAGTAACTGAAGTTCGGCATTTGGTATCCAAGGCGAATAGTCACTTCCTCGACGGTACTCCGCAGATCACAGCCACGCCGCGCGAACTTTTCATTGTGCACAATTGAATTGTGCGCTACCTTGATACTCGTGAGCAACGACCTCGAACTCGACCGGCAGGTGTGCTTCGCTCTCTACTCGGCGTCGCGGGCCACCACGGCCACCTACCGGACGATGCTCGATCGCCTCGGGCTCACCTATCCGCAGTACCTCGTCCTACTCGTTCTCTGGGAGCAGGACGGCATCGGGGTCCGGGAAATCGGCGACCGTCTTGCCCTCGACAGCGGCACCCTGTCGCCGCTGCTCAAGAGACTCGAATCTCTCGAGCTGATCGAACGCAGACGTCGCGTCGACGACGAACGTCGTGTCCACATCCATCTCACGAAAGCCGGGTCGGAACTTCGTGAGCACGCCACGGACATTCCGGCCGCAATTGCCGACGCCACCGGGCTGACCACGATCGAATTGTCTGCTCTGCGTGACGTATTGAATCGCCTCACCACATCGCTGCGCGCCCCGCACTGATGTACCACCCACTGATCGCCACCGCCCCAACGGAAAGAGACAACCACCATGCACGTTCTCTACACCGCCGAAGCCCTCTCGACCGGAGAAGGCCGTAACGGCCACACCCGCACCAGCGACGGCAGGATCGACCTCGATCTTGCGATGCCCACCGAGATGGGCGGTAGCGGCGAGGGTGCCAACCCCGAGCAATTATTTGCCGCCGGCTACGCCGCGTGCTTCCATTCCGCCCTGCAGGCGGTCGCTCGCCAGGACAAGACGGACGTCAGCGATTCTTCGGTGGGTGCCCGCGTCGGTATCGGTTCCATCAGCGGTGGCGGCTTCGGACTGACCGTCACCCTCGAGGTGTCACTTCCGCATCTGTCCCACGACGAGGCCGTCGCACTCACGGAGAAGGCTCACCAGGTGTGCCCGTACTCCAACGCGACGCGGGGCAACATCGACGTCGACCTCGAAGTCACCGACGACTGAGCCACTTTCTCGCTCAAGCGAACTGGTAGGTAACTCCGGTGAGCTCCTCCGACAGGTCCCACAGGGTCGAAGCCATCGACTCGTCTCGGGACTTGGCGTTGGAGCTCACCTGCTTGGGGTAGCCCCGCTGCTCGAAGAGACCGTCCGGCCCGTAGTAGGCGCCGCCGACCGCCTTCGGGTGCGTCGCGGCGTACAGCATCGGCAACGCGCCCATTTCGGCCGACTGCGCGAGAAGTCCACCACCGAGCTTCATGAGCTGATCCTGAATCGACTCGGTGCGCCCTTGCAGGTTCGTGGATGCGTAACCGGGGTGCGCCGCCACTGCCCGAAGACTCGATCGAGCAGCCGCCAATCGCCGCTGCAACTCGTAGGTGAACAAGAGATTGGCGAGTTTCGACTGCCCGTAGGCCGGCCACCGGTGGTACTTGCGGTGTTCGTAGTTCGGATCCTTCGGATCGATCGCCCCCATTTGATGGAGCGCACTCGACATCGTCGCCACCCGATCGGTGACCTTGCCCAGCAGCAGCCCGGTCAGGGCGAAGTGTCCGAGGTGGTTGGTACCGAACTGCATCTCGAATCCGTCGACGGTACGGCGAAACGGAAGCGCCATGACGCCGGCATTGTTGACGAGCACATCCACCGAATCGATGCCTGCGGCGAACTCCCGCACCGAAGCCAGATTCGCGAGATCCAGTTCACGGACCTCTGCGTTCGGTCCGATCGCAGATGCCACCACCCGACCTTTGTCCACATTGCGGCAGGCGAGCACGACGTGTGCTCCGGAAGCTCCCAAGGCGCGTGCCTCGACCTCGCCGAGGCCGCTGTTGGCCCCCGTCACGACGAAGGTTCGCCCCTGCTGGTCCTCGATGTCCCGTGCAGTCCACTTGGTCATGCCGAAAGCCTACGGACGTCGGCACCTATGTGGGAAGGATCAGGCGCCGATCGAGCCCTTCATCATCGGGAGCATCGCCCACAGCTGGTCCTGCCAGTAGGCCCACTTGTGGGTACCGACTGCCGGGAAGTCGAAGTGAGCAGGGATGCCGAGGGTCGCCAACCGCACTTCGAATGCGCGATTCTGTGCGAGCGCCAGCGCTTCGAGTCCCATGCCGGTACCGGTGTTGAACACGTCGATCGCGCTCTGTGGGTTGTCGTGCGGACCGGGAAGACCGCTTCCGGCCGAGATCCACATCGGTAGCCCGCGCAGATTGGGTGCCAACACGAAGGGATCGTGACGCAGCCACGCCGGATCCCAGGGCGGTCCCCACATGGCGTCGGAGTTGAAGCGGCCGGCATCGAGCATCGCCACCCGGATCGCCTCACGCATTCCCGGGGCGGACAGGTTCAGGTAGCCGGACATCGCTCCTGCGAACGCGAACTGGTCACGGTGATATGCGGCGAGGGTCAGCGCGGCATTGCCGCCCATCGACAGACCCACCACGGCGTTCTGGTTCCGACTGATCCCGTAGACGTTCGCCAGGAAGTCGGGGAGGTTCTGAGTGAGGAACGACTCCCACTTGTACGTGTAGGGCTGATTGGTGAAGTTGTTGGGCGCATACCAATCGGCGTAGAAGCTGGACTGGCCACCGACGGGCTCCACGACGTTGACGCCGTGATCCGACAGCCATGCGGCGTTGGTCTCGTGCTCCCAGCCGCTGACGTCGTCGGTCGCACGCAGGCCGTCGAGCAGGTAGACGGCCTTGTTGCTGCCGTTGTTGGCGAGCCAGATCCGCACCTTGATCTGTCCGACGCCACCAGGCGCGGCAACCCAGTGCTCACGAAGGCGGTCGTAGGGGTGAGCCGATGCGGTGCCACCACCCACGAGAACGAACGCCAGCGGTAGCACCACGACGGCGATCATCACGTGCGCGATTATTCGTAGGCGGCGTCGCACCGACATACCTAGGACCTTGCCCATTTCTGCCTCCGCTTCCACCCCGACGAACATCGTTACTGCTGCACAGTATTACTTGGATGCAACAAACTCCTGTCCAGTCCGCCGAATCGTTATGCAACTCCAGTTCGGTCGATATTCCAGCTGACCACGAATTCGTCCCCGTCGACGGGCGATCGACGAAACTCGCCCGCCAGGATGCGCAGTCGAGGCGCACAGGCCGCAATCCACCGGCGGTACGCATCGGGCAGAACGGCAGGTGGCGCGCCTCGCTGCGGAGCGCAGGCAACTTTCCGAAGCGGACGCGGGGCCGCCGCGGCATCGTCCGGTGCCGTGTTCAGGACCGATACAGCGAACTGACCAGGAAGAATAGACCGATGCGCGGCCGCGGTCGGTGCGTAACGGGTGTCGATCCACTCACCGTTGTCGGACCTCGGTGCGTCCACCGCGTGCATGGACGAGAAGCGGGTGCGCTCGGTGCGCAGCGTGGCGGTTCCGTTCGACGCACGATCGTGTGTGTTGCCGGCGTCGAGCCGTCCGTCTCGTCCCTATGGTCTGCAATCGGTCGCCGACCTGCAACTGAAAACCGTATCGGTTCCGTGACCGAAAATCCCGGTCGATCCGCCACCCCCGACTGGTGGACTACCGTATCGACGTGGCTTCGGCACCGCTTCCCCTCCGCGACGGGCTCGATCCCACGCGCCTGCGGTTGCCCAACTCGACCGACTGGGCAACGGTTCTCTCCTACCTGGTCGACAGGTTCCCGCACGACGCGAAGAGAATTCGAGAGAAGGTCTCCGCGCAGGAGGTGGTCGACGAGTCCGGAACCCCGATAACCGAGACCACACCGTTCGTTCGGCACACCTTCGTGTACCTGTACCGCGATCTGCCGCAGGAGACTCGGGTCCCTTTCGAGTTGCGCGTGCTGCACCGCGACGACGACCTACTCGTCGTCGACAAGCCGCACTTCCTCGCCACCACACCGCGGGGAGCCCACGTGGTCGAATCTGCCTTGGTGCGCTTACGGCGCGACCTGGGCTCGTCGCACATCTCCCCCGCGCACCGTCTGGACCGACTCACCGCCGGCGTCCTGGTCTTCACACTTCGCCCGGAGGTGCGCAGCGCGTATCAAACGCTTTTCGCAGAACGGCGCGTGACGAAGACCTACGAGGCGATCGCCCCGTACCGACAGGAACTGGACTTGCCCGTCACAGCGCGCAGCCGGATCGTGAAAGAACGAGGACGGTTGCAGGCCTACGAGACCGAAGGCGAGCCCAACAGCGAGACACGGGTGGAGATCGTCGAACGACGCGGTGACCATGCCCGCTATCGACTGACTCCCACCACGGGTAAGACACACCAACTGCGAGTCCACCTGAGTTCCCTCGGTATTCCGATAACGGGCGACAATTTCTACCCCGACTTCTACGACGTTCCGGTCGACGACTACTCGCACCCGCTCCTTCTACTGGCGCGGTCCCTCGAGTTCCAGGATCCGATCACCGGTCGCCCGAGAACCTTCACGAGCGAACGAGCCCTCTCCTGGCCGGTCTGATCCGAGCGCATCCCACGGCAGCACATTGTGGCCCTTTCGCTTTCCGTTCGGAATCGGGACAATGACGGCATGAGCCGGACGAGTCAGAGGACGGGCCGCCCGCAAGCCTTCCGAGAAGTCGAGCGCAAGTACGACACCACCGCGCAATGCCGTTTCCCGTCACTGTCCGGTCTGCCCGGAGTCACCGGAGAACCGGCAGTCGACTCGTTCTCACTCTCGGCGCTCTACTACGACACCGATGACCATCGCCTCCTCGATGCCTCGATCACCCTGCGCCGCAGAGAAGGCGGAGACGACGCGGGGTGGCACCTGAAGCTTCCGGCAGGCACCGACACTCGTACGGAGCTGCATCTACCGGAATCCGAGGGCCCGGAACAGATCCCGGCGGCACTCACCGAACTCCTCACCGCTGTCACCGGCAGAGCCGCACTCTCTCCCCTCGCGCTCATCAGCACGGACCGCGAGCGACACCGTCTTCACGACGCCGCAGGTCGAGTACTCGTGGAGGTGGTGGCAGATCTGGTCGTCGCTGCCGTCCCGGAGAGCGACCGGGACGACCACGTGTGGCGAGAGATCGAAGTCGAGCAGATTTCCGGCGACCGGGCGTTGATGGACGCAGTGGAGTCGAGGCTCCTCGCCGCCGGGATGACCCGATCGACATATCCGTCGAAGCTACGACGCGCGGTCGGTGAGTCATCCGACTCCGGCCCGACGACGACGCATCTGTCGAAAGATCCTCGAGCGGCCCTGTCCGTGTATCTCGCCACGCACACCCGAGCACTGCAATCGACGGACATCGCGCTGCGCCGGCATCTGCCCGATGCAGTACACGATCTGCGAGTTGCCGCGAGGCGCCTGCGCAGCGCGCTACAGGTCCACGGGGACACGATCGACGACGCCGACCTCGTCGCCACGACGATCGAGGATCTGCGTTGGGTCGGAACCCGACTCGGCGAAACCCGGGACGTCGAAGTCCAACGCGAACGGATCGCCGACCTGGCCGAGTCGACACGCGATGTTCCCGACCGCGCAGCGGTGGCCGATCTGGCGAAGCGATATTTCGACGAGCTGGCAAGCGAGGCTCGGCAGGCGGCTACCGAAACGATGTCCTCCGCTCGCTACCTCGACCTGTTCGACAAGCTCGCCGCGCTCGGACGCGTGGCTGCCGAAGTCCCCGGAACGGGACGCAAGGCGGCACGTGAGCACGCATTCGCGGCCCTGCATCATCTTGGGAAAAAGGTAGGGCATCGGCTCCGAGCGGCCTCGAAGGAAGACGACCCCGCGCGCCGGGGGGAGCTTCTGCACCACACCCGCAAGGGCGTGAAGCGACTGCGCTACGCCGTCGAGGTACTCGAACCCGTACGGACACGGCGCACGACCCGCGCGTTGCAGCGGTACAAGGAGTTGCAGGACCTACTCGGCGACCACCAGGACTCCATGGTCGCGCGCGGCCATCTGCTGGCGATGGCGGCGGAGACCGATCAGTCTGCGAGCACCGGATTCGGGCTGGGCTTGATGTACTCCTACGAAATCGCTGCCAGCGATGCCGGGAATCAAGACATCCTTCGCGCCTGGAAGAAAGCACGGAAGGCCACGCGAGAACTCACCGAATAGCGGAGAGTGGGACGAGAGCTCCGCAGTCGACCGAAAGGACCTGCCACCATGACAACGCCACCCGACCCGAACGTGGTCGTCGCAGGAGTCGATGGATCCGACACTTCCCTGGACGCAGCACGTTGGGCGGCGTCGATCGCGCATCGTATGAAGGCCACACTGCTGCTCGCCCATGCCCTGCCACAGAGTGGTGCACTGCTCAGTCCCGCCGCGGTGTTGATGCAATCGCAGTTCCTGAGCCAACTCCGCGAAGACGGCGAGGCGATCATCGACAGGGCGACCGCGCTCCTCCGGTCCGAGTTTCCCGACCTCGACATCGAATACAGCATCGGCCCGGAATCCGCAGGGACACACCTGCTCGAGGAGGGCGACGACGCACGCATGTTGGTCCTGGGCGCCACCGGCGCGGGCGCGGTGCGGTCGTTGTTCGTCGGCTCGACAGCTCTCCATGTCGCGAATCGGGCGACGTGCCCGGTGGCCGTCTGGCGCGGAGCCACCGAGTCCGCCCTGCCCGACGAGCGGCCGGTCGTGGTGGGCGTGGACGGTAGTTCCGTCAGTGACAACGCCGTCGTCCAGGCTTTCGAACTCGCGGATCTGACCGGCGCCCCGCTGATTGCCGTGCACGCGTGGCGCGGATCGTCTGCGCTCGGCGCGGGAGGTACCGGCATCCTGGTCGACTGGAAAGCAGTCGAGCAGGAGGAGTCGGCGTTGCTGTCCGAGGGATTGGCCGGCATGTCCGACCGGTTCCCGGACGTGTCGGTCTCACACGTGACCGAACAGGGCAGCGCTGCAGAGGTTCTGATACGGCAGGCCAAGGGGGCCCAGGCGATAGTCGTGGGCAGCCACGGCCGCGGTCCGATCGTCGGCGCACTGATGGGATCGACGAGTCAGAATCTGCTGCACCATGCACCCTGCCCGGTCATCATCTGCCGCCCGTGATCTACGCGAACTTACTTGTGAGTAATCCCACATAAGCGCAGCGCACAGCCTTTTCGTCTGTACTTTTCACGCGACTTCGTACATGGTGATCCGCACCACGACTAGCCACGGCTCGTCGTAGATTGCCGTGTCTCGGGGGTTCGATTCACGTCACTCGACTCGACCTGTTCACTTGAAACAAGGAGCGACGTTGTCTCGATCCAGATTCGAATCCATCGGCGCCTATCTGCCTTCGAAGGTGGTCACGACCGAGGAATTGATCGCCCGCCTGGCCACGCCGCCGACCTTCGACCTGGAGGCCATCACCGGCGTCACCGAGCGCCGAGTGCACGACACGAGTCCCGACAATTACGAGGACTCCTTCCTTCTCGCACTCAATTCGGTCCAGGATTGTCTTTCGCACTCCCGCTACGACGCGAGCGAACTCGACGTGGTCATCTCCACGTCGATCACCCGGTTCAAGGGTGGAATGAAGTGCTACTTCGAACCGTCGTTCGCCGCCATGATCGCCAAGAACATCGGCGCCAAGCACGCGATACATTTCGACATATCCAACGCCTGCGCCGGGATGCTCACCGGGACATACATTCTCGACCGCATGATTCGGTCCGGAGCAGTCCGCAACGGCATGGTCGTCAGCGGCGAAGCGATCACACCCATCGCCGACACCGCCGTCGAGGAGATCTCGGAGAAGTACGACCTGCAGTTCGCGTCCTTGTCGGTGGGCGACTCGGGGGCCGCGGTGATTCTCGACCGCGCGGAGGACGAGAACGACTGCATCGAGTACATCGATCTGCTCACGGCTTCGGAGTACGCCGATGCCTGCCTCGGAATGCCGAGTGACCGTACCCAGGGAATCGCGCTGTACACCGACAACCGTCGGATGCACAACGAGAACCGCTTCAAACTGTGGACGAACAGCCAGGGTCGATTCCTCGACTCGCACGGCCGCACGTTCGCGGACGAGGACTTCGACTACATCATTCATCACCAGTTCGGCGCATCCGCCGTCACCTACATGAACAATCTCGCCGAGCGTGAGTTCGGGACACCCATGCCCGAGGCCCTCAACGTCGTGGAGAAGTACGGAAACACTTCGAGCACCTCGCATTTCGTCGTGCTCCACGATCAGCTGAAGCAGAAGAACATTCCGGCGGGGTCGAAGATCCTGATGGTTCCCGCGGCCTCCGGAATCGTCACCGGGTACCTGTCCGCCACGATCTCGTCTCTGGAGGCCTGACATGGGCGTCGTCATCACATCCACCGGTGCCAGTAGCGACACGGACACCGCCAGCATCGTCACGCACGCCGCTCGCGCTGCGCAGTCCGCGATTGCTTCGGCGGGCATCACCACGTCGCAGGTCGGCGTGCTGATCAACACGTGTGTCTACCGGGACTCGAACACCATGGAGCCGGCGCTCGCCGCTCTGATCCAGAAAGAAGCCGAGATCGGACTGGAGTACGCGGCAGAAGATCCACTGTCCTTCTCGTTCGACCTCATGAACGGGGCGTGCGGCGTTCTCGACGCCGTACATGTCGCGTCCTCGCTGCTTTCGACGGGCAGCACCGCACACGTCATGATCGTGGCGGGCGACACCCATCCGTCGATGACGGGCGCCGATGCGCCCGCTGACTTCCCGTACGGCACCACCGGCGCAGCGCTGCTGCTCACCTTCACGGACACCGAGGACGGATTCGGCCGCGTACACACCGAACTCGGCGACGGCGATGTCGCGATCCGCGGATACGTCGACGGAGACGCGATCGGGTCGAATGGGCGGAACCTCGTGACGGTCGAGCGCGAGGACGGCTTCGATGTCCGCCTGCTCGAGATCGCCGCGTCGACGGCACGAACCGCGCTCGCCGAAACGAACGTCGATCCCGCTGCAACGCTTTTGATCGCATCGACGCCGACCGCCGACTTCCCGGACAAACTGGCTGCCGAACTCGGCATCGCGGTCGCCGAGACGGACCTCCTCGGCGAGTTCGATCGTGACCCCCACACCGCCACAACAACCCTGGCCTATCACGAGGCGAACGAGAAGGGGCTCCTGAGCGGGTACCGAAACATCCTGTTCGTCACAGCGGGTGCGGGACCGAGCGCTGCTGCCGTCGTCTACCGCATCCCCGAAGCGAACACATGAGTGCGCCGACCTACTGCGGCTCGATGGATCGATTCCGCCGATTCGCAGCACAGAATCCCGATCGAGCAGCAGTCACCCACGCCACGGCAAGCGACCCCGAAGACGTCCCCGTCTATTCGGACGTGACGTTCGCCGAGCTCGACCGCTGGTCCGACGCTCTCGCACAACAGCTCTCGGCGGACGGCGTCACCACAGGCACCCGTACGATCGTGCTCGTCACTCCTGGGCCCGAGCTCTACGCAATCCTCTTCGGGCTGTTCAAGCTCGGTGCGGTACCCGTCATCATCGACCCCGGCATGGGTCTGCGCCCGATGCTGCGGTGCCTGGCCGCCACCTCGCCTGGCGCCTTCATCGGCGTTCCGCAGGCGCACGCGGTTCGAGCCTTGTTCCGTCGGACCTTCCGCGGTGTGGGCACCAAAGTCACGGTGGGCCGTCGCTGGTTCTGGGGAGGGCACAAACTCTCGGCCTTGAGCCGAACTCCGGACGGAAGTCCACTACCGGATGTGACAGCCGACGACGGCGACCTCCTCATGATCGCCTTCACCACCGGGTCGACGGGGCCGGCGAAGGCCGTGGAGATGTCGCACGGGAACCTGGCCGCAATGATCGACCAGGTGGAAGCGCTCAGCGCCCGTCTCACACCCGAGGCCTCGCTGGTCACCTTGCCCATGTTCGGCGTGCTCGATCTGTTCCTCGGCTCGCGCGTGGTCCTGCCGCCGTTGATCCCGAGCAAGGTCGGCTCCACCGACCCCGCGCACGTGGTCGATGCCATCAATCGATTCGGCGTGCACACCATGTTCGGCTCCCCCGCCGTACTCGGGCCGCTTCTCACCTACGCCCGCGCAAACAACGTGGTGATGCCGTCCGTCCAGGCCGTCTTCTCGGGCGGAGCACCTGTTCCCGATCACGTGATCGGCGGTCTGCGTGAGGTGCTGTCGGACACCGCGGAAGTACACGCCGGGTACGGCTCCACCGAGGCGATTCCGATGTCCTCGATCGAATCCCGGGAACTCTTCGGTGGACTCACGGACAAGTCGCGCTCGGGATCCGGGACGTGCATCGGACGGCCGGCGCCGGGGGTCGACGCCCGGGTCATCACCATCACCGACGAACCCATCCCGACGTGGGCCGATGTCGAAGAGCTCGGCGCCGGGATCGACAATGTCGGCGAGATCGTGGTCACCGGACCGAACGTCAGCACCCGCTACTACTGGCCGGAAGAGGCGAACCGCACCGGCAAGATTCAGGACGGGGGCCGGGTCTGGCACCGTACCGGCGACCTCGGATGGATCGACGAAGACGGACGAATCTGGTTCTGCGGGCGTAAGAGTCAGCGACTGGAAACCGCCTCGGGCCCGATGTTCTCTGTGCAGGTCGAGCAGATCTTCAACGCTGTGGACGGCGTCGCTCGCACGGCCCTTGTCGGGATCGGGGAACGGGGTGCACAGCGACCTGTGCTCTGTATCGAAGTCCGGTCGGGCGCAGATCAGCCCGCTGTGGCGGCCGCTCTTCGGGAGCGAGCCTCGCAGTTCGCACTCACGGCACCCATCGAGACGTTTCTGTTTCACCCGTCGTTCCCCGTCGACATCCGCCACAACGCGAAGATCGGGCGTGAGAAGTTGGCCGCCTGGGCCGCGAAACGATCCGGGGACTCGCGGTGACGAACACGGTGGTACTTCGTAGCATCCCGATACTCGGATGGGCCTTCCTCCTGTACGGCGCCTTCCGCGCCGCGCGTCACCGTCCGCTGCGCAATCCGGTACTCCGGGCCCTGTGGTGGATCGACGCGTTTCTGAGTGTCGTCGTGCACACCGTGCAGATCCCGGCGGCCGTCCGTCAGGGTGATCGACTCGGCCATTCACGAATCCGCACTGCTCTGCTGACGTTGGTGTTCGGCCTCACCTGGTGGAAGACACAACCCGACCTACACGAGGAGACCCGATGAAGGTTCTGGTCACCGGCGCTTCCGGATTCCTGGGCGGAAGGCTTGCGCGCCGGCTTGCCGAAGACGACGCGAACGAGGTCTCGGCTCTCGTGCGGCGTAGCAGCAACTTGCAGGACCTGGGCGACCTGTCACGGCTGCACCTCGTCTATGGAGATCTCGCCGACAAGGACTCACTCGAGGCAGCCACGCAGGGCATCGACGTGGTGTTCCACAGTGCTGCGCGGGTCGAAGAACGCGGAGTACGTGCGCAGTTCGTCACCGAGAACGTCGAGGCCACCGAGCATTTGCTCACGTCCGCGCGAGCGAACGGCGTCGGCCGATTCGTGTTCGTGTCGAGTCCGAGCGCGCTGATGGAATACGACGGCGGCGACCAGATCGACATCGACGAGTCCGTGCCGTATCCGAAGCGCTATCTGAACCTGTATTCGGAAACGAAGGCGATGGCAGAACGGATGGTGCTGCGGGCCGATGCGCCAGGGTTCGTGACCTGCGCGTTGCGACCTCGCGCCATCTGGGGTCCCGGCGACCGTTCGGGACCGATCGTCACGCTCCTCGGTCGCGCCCACAGCGGCGCTCTTCCGAATCTCTCCGGCGGGCGCCCGGTACTGGCGTCGTTGTGCCATGTCGACAACATCGTCGATGCCGCCGTCAAAGCTGCGCAATCCGAAAACGTGGGCGGCAAAGCCTATTTCATCGCTGACGACGAGGTGACCGACGTCTGGCCGTTCATGGCGGAGACGGCCCGAGAATTCGGGATCGAGCCACCCACACGAACACCGAATCCGCGAGTGGTCTCCGCCGCGGTGACGGTCATCGAGGCGCTCTGGAAGATTCCGTTCCTGGCGAAGCGCCGCTCACCTCCGCTCTCCCGCTATGTTCTCGCCCTTCTCACTCGTTCCTCCACCTTCGACACCAGCGCGGCAAGACGGGATTTCGGATACGAACCCGTCGTCGAACGCAGCGCGGGGCTCGCCGAATTCAAGACCTGGGTGCAGGCCCAGGGCGGAGTGGCCGAGCTGACCCGAGATTTGAAGTAGCTCCGCGACGGCAGTGCAACAATCCCTTCCCCCGAGGTAACCATGACGACATCCACCACATCCGGATTCCGCAGACCGATCTCTCCGACCGAGCGTCTGTACCTGTCGGGTCGGCAATTGGCGGCTCCGTTCGCGATCCAGTTGATCGTCGAAGGTGCCGGCTGCGTCGGGCTCGAGGCACTCACCGCGGCCCTCACGCGGGCTTCTGCTGCCTGTCCCGGCGCGCGGCTCGTCCGCTCCGGCAACAACTGGATCGACACCGGGCGCGTCCCACACATCGAGGTGACCAACGGCGCCGATCTCGATCTGGACGACCTCGATTCGAACGACCTCTTCGGTCGTCCGCTCGGAGCGCGAGCCGACGCCACCACCGAGGTGGTTCTGGTCCGCGGCAAGCGTGGCGCCGTGGTGTTTCGCGCATTCCACGGCGTGATGGATGCCAAGGGTCTGACCATGTGGGCCTCCGACGTCTTCCGCGCCCTGCGCGGTGAAGAGCCGGTGGGCGCACCCGACCCGACCACGGATCACGATCTCGTCGAGCGTCTCGGGCGACCGGGCAAACCCACGCGACTCATGCCGACCTTCCCCTCCCCGATCGGCGGCGGAGCGCCGATCCGGGGCGAGGCGAAGTTCGGGTGGCGGCACCGCACCGTGCAGGCGATCCCGGGAGCGGCCGTTGCCAGAATCGGAGCGGTCCTCGCGGACGCAGCCGGAGCCCCGGTACGACTGATGGTGCCAGTGGACCTGCGCCGCCACGACCCGGAGGTCCGTTCTACCGCGAACCTCGCTCTGCCACTCTTTCCGACGGTGCGCCCCGGGCAGGACTGGTCCCAGGTCAACGCCCAGATCCTGATGGGACTCGTGGAGAAGCGTGAACTGAACGAGATGGACAACGGCGGACTCGGGAAATTCCCACCGGCAGTCACCCGGGGAGTGCTGCGCGGCGTCCATTCGCTCGGCGCCCGGCGTGATCTGAACCTCGTGTCGGCCATCGTCTCGCACGCCGGCACGATCGATCTCGACGACTTCGCCGCTCCTGGATTCACTCCGGAGAACGTCCGCGCCCTTCCGGTCCACACCGGAATGGTTCCGCTGTCGTTCGTCGTCCTGGAGGCCGGTGGCCGAACAGAGGTCACCGTGTCCTGCCGGACAGGGCTCGGCATCGAGTCGCGACTCGATGGACTCCTCGATCAGGTCGTTGCGGCCCTCGAGACCGAGTCGACCGAACCCGAGCTTTCGCGCGAGGCGATCGATCGGGGCGACGGCACAGCCGTCGGCCTCTTCGCCGCGAGGCTCGCCGAGGACCCGGATGCTCTCGCCGTGAGTTCTCCCGAGGGCAACTTCACGTATGCCGAACTCGACTCACGCGCCGCGGGCGTGGCCGCGCAGCTGACCGCACGGGGCATCGGCGGCGGCTCGATCGTGGCCGTGATCGCCGGCCGCACGTTCGCAGGTATCGCCGGTCAGCTCGGAGTGATGCGTGTCGGTGCCGCCTTCCTACCTCTCGATCCGAAACACCCGCGTGCACGTCTTCGAGAGACGTTGCAGGACTCCGGCGCTGCGCTCGCGTTGGTCGAGACCGCCTACGCTGACGTGCCCAACATCCTCTCCCTCGACCTCGACGACATCGCCCCCGCTGCGCCCAGCGGCGAGTACGAAGTAGCGCCGTCCGACGCCGCATTCGTCACCTACACATCGGGTTCGACCGGACGTCCCAAGGGCGTCGTCGTCACCCACGCCGGCGTGGTGAACTACGTCGTCTCCGCGGCCGACTGGTTCGGCCTCGGCCCCGAGACCCGGTTCGCGCACTATCACACGCCTGCCGCCGACATGGCGTGCGCGGCGTTCCTGAGTCCGCTGCTCAGCGGCGGCACGATCGTCCTCGTTCCCGGTGACGTCTCGCATGTGTCACTGCGCGAGATGCTGTGCGATTCGGGTGCCAACACGTTCCTGCTCACCCCGAGTCTCCTCGAAGTGATCGTGCGACTCGACATCGACGTGCCCGCGCCCCGGACCGTGATCATCGGCGGCGAACTGCTCGTTCCCGACCTGGCCGCACGCGCGCGCAGCTTCTTCGGCCCCACGACGAGACTGCTCAACAGCTACGGGCCCACCGAGGTCAGCATCGTCTGCACCACCCATGTCATCGGCGAAGAAGTGGACAGCGAAGCGATGTCGGTACCGATCGGCCACCCGGCCATCGGCACCCCCGTGAGAATTCACGACCAGTCCGGGCAACCCGTCGCCGATGGTCAGGTCGGCGAGCTTCTCTTCGGCGGGCCTCAGGTTGCTCGGGGCTACCTGAACCGACCGGACTTGACCGCAGAACGCTTCGTGGCGCCTGCCGTCGGAGAACGGTTCTATCGAACCGGTGATCTGGCGCGTCGACTCCCCGACGGTGAGCTCGAATTCGTCGGTCGCGTCGACCACCAGGTGAAGATTCGCGGCAACCGAGTCGAGCCAGGTGAGGTACGGGCAGCCATCGAGGAGTTGGCCGGTGTGGAGCACGCTGCGGTCGCCGCCGTGCGTCGGCCCGAGGGCGGAAACGTTCTCGCGGCGTACGTCGTCGCCGACGGCCCCCTCGGCGAACGACCCGAAGAGACGGTTCGCGGCCATCTCGCGGCCCGTCTACCCGCCTACATGATTCCGGCGACGCTGTCGTTCGTCGACGTCCTTCCGCTCACGTCGAACGGCAAACTCGACGTCTCGTCGCTCGAAGATGCTCACACCGCAGAGCCCTCCCCTGCGCCTGCACGAGAAGCGAACTCGCCGACGTTCGAGGCCGTTGCGCAGATCTGGTCGAAGGCACTGCCCGTCGACGCGTCCTCGCTCGAGCCGGCGTCGGACTTCTTCGCGCTCGGTGGCGACTCGCTCGCCTCCGTGGAGATGCTGGCTCGAGTGTCCCGCGAGATCGTCGGCCGCGAAGGTGAGGCACGATTCGTGGCCCAGCTGGAAGGGTTGATTCACCATATGACGTTGGCACGAGTTCACGATGCTGCCGTGAGTGCGCAAACCGGTGCACGCGAATGATATTCGTCGGCAGCGGTTCTCTGCTGTGGCGTGCCGTACGGGTGGCGCTGCAACGCGAGCACACCGTCGATCTGGTCTGCGTTCCCGCCGGTGAGCAGATTCCGGGCGGCCCCCACCCCTTTCGGGTACTTGCCTCCGACGACGTCAACGGCGAGTACGACACGATCCGCGCGGCCTGCACCGACAACGTCGTGTGGTCCGTCAACAATTCGACGATCCTGAAGCCGCCACTCGTCGATTCCGACCTCCGGATCTACAACATTCACAACGGGCTGCTCCCGGCGTTTCGTGGACGGCCGGAGATCGCGATCATCTACGCGCTTCTCGCAGGCGAAACATTCTATGGCGCAACCCTGCACGAGGTCGACGCCGGTATCGACACGGGGCGAGTAGTGGACGTGGAGCGTTTCGAGGTCGACCCCGCCGACCGATTCCAGGAAGTGATGATGTCCGGAATCAAGTCGTGCCACACCCTGTTCGAGCGCAACCTCGATGCTGTCGTCGCGGGGAATCTGCAGTTGCCGACGAGGACGGAAGGTGCCTCCGGGTACTACGGACTCGATCGCGTCCGGACCCTCGAAACACACCGCGAGAATCCGAACTTCGAGCGTGCGACCGCTCTCGGGGTGTTCTCTCCCGTCTATCCGGAGATCGCCGGCCTGGCCGAGCCCGCCGCGACGGACGAGCAGCAGGTGCGATCGTGACGACGTGGGGCCGTTTCGTTCTCCGACACCGGCTGGCCGTTCTGTTGACTGCCGTCGTGATCGTGCTGCTGTCCGGCGCCTTCGGCGCCACCGTCATGGACCGACTCAGCGCGGGTGGGTACGCCGACCCCGGCAGCGAAGCTGTGGCCACCGAGAAGCTGATCGAGGAGCACTACGGGCGACAGACGCCGGACGTGGTCGCGCTCTATACGGCGCCCGAAGGCAAAACCCTCGAAGATATCGGTCCCGACGTCCAGAATCGGCTCGATGGCCTCGATTCCGACCTGCTGGCCGAACCGGTGGTCAGTTACTGGAACTCGCCGACAGCCAAGAGTCAGCTCGCCACCGCGGACGGAAGGCAAGCTCTGGCACTCGTGTACCTCGACGGTGACGAGAATCAGCGTCTGCGCGGATTCGAGAAGGTCGGCGAAGACTTGAAGGTCGCCGGTGTCGACACCGAACTGACCGGGTTCAGTGCTCTGGCCGACGACATCAATTCGCAGTCGGAGAAGGATCTGATCTTCGCCGAATCGCTGTCACTTCCCATCACCCTCATCGTGCTTGTCCTGGTGTTCGGTGGCATCGTTGCCGCTTCGCTGCCGGTCGCCGTGGGCGTGCTGGCAGTGCTCGGCTCGCTGGCTTCACTGCGGGTGATCTCGGAGTGGTTCGAGGTCAACGTGTTCGCGGTCAATGTGGCATCACTCCTGGCGCTGGGCCTCGCGATCGACTACGGGCTCTTCGTCGTCAGCCGGTTCCGCGAGGAGATCACCGGCGGGCGGACCGCTGAGGACGCGCTGATTCGCACGATGGCCACTGCAGGCCGCACCATCGGTTTCTCCGCGCTGCTGCTGGTGTGTGCGTTCGCCGGCACTCTGGTGTTCCCCCAGCCCATGCTGAAGTCGCTCGGCTTCGGTGCGATGTCGGCGGTCGCGATGGCCGCCCTCATGTCGTTGACCGTGCTACCTGCTGCCCTCGCCCTCCTGGGTACTCGTATCGGCAAGTGGACCTGGCGGGCCGATGCATTCGAGCGCGGAGAGGCGCGGGCACGACGCTTCTGGGGCGCGACGACCGCAGCGGTACTGCGCCGACCCGGGATGGTCGCGGTCGTGATCGGAGCACTTCTCCTGCTGCTTGCGGCGCCGTTGACGGCCATCAAGCTCGGGGACATCGACCACACCGCCCTGCCTGCGGACAGCAAGGCTCGCGCAACTGCGGAGCGTCTGGCCGACGAGTTTCCCGCCGCGAACAGTGGTGTCCTGGTGGTCGTGAAGGACGCCGCCGGCGGAGCTCCCGGCAATGCAGCGGTGAACGATGCTGTGCGCGAGCTGAAAGCAGTCGAGGACGTCACCGGCGTCGCTCCGCTCGGCGCGGCAACGGACGAGTTCGTCGGGCTGCGAGTTCAGATGTCCGCCCCGGATCGGTCACAGGACGCGATGCGGGTGGTCGACGACATCCGCGCCATCGACCACCCCGGGACCGAGTGGCAACTGGGCGGCACCACCGCGTCGACCTCCGACGGAGTCGACACGATCGTCCGGTCGATGCCACTGATGCTCGCCGTGATGGCCGCCGCCACCTTGATTCTCATGTTCGTGGCGTTCGGATCTCTCGTGCTGCCGATCAAGGCCGTCGTCATGGCGTTTCTCAGCCTCGCCGCCACCTTCGGCGTGCTGACCCTGATCTTCCACAACGGTTTCCTGGCACAGCAGCTCGGGATCACGCCCGGGCCCTTGGCAGCCGGGATGGTCGTGCTGGTGATCTCGGTCGTGTTCGGGCTCTCGACCGACTACGAGGTGTTCCTGCTCTCGCGAATGGTCGAAGCCAGAGCCGAGGGGGCCGATACCGCGGAAGCCGTCATGACCGGCGCCACCCGCACCGGTCGGGTCGTCACGGCCGCAGCGACATTGCTGATCCTGGTGACCGGGGCCTTCACGCTGTCGGAGCTGACCCCCATGCGATTCATCGGGATCGGGATGATCACAGCACTTCTGATCGATGCCACGCTGGTGCGGATGTTGCTCGTGCCGGCGCTGGTGAAGCTCATGGGCCCTGCCAATTGGTGGCCGCGAACGCCGGGCAAGAACACCAAGCAGTTGTTAGGTTAGGGCTGACCCGACACGCTTGGAGTTGTGATGTCACACGCCGCGGCGCCCGATACCCACCACGCAGCCCTCGTCACCGGCGGAACGGGCGGCATCGGGTCGGCGATCGCACGACAACTGGCACACCTCGGATACGACGTCGCGATCACCTATCGCACCAATGCCGACGTCGCCGCGGACCTGGTCGGCGAACTCGAACTTCTCGGGGTACGTGCCACTTCGTTCTCCACCGACCTCGTGGACGAGGCGCGCGTTCGAAACGTGGTGCGACAGACGATCGAACAGTTCAGCGCCCTGACCACACTCGTACACGCGGCGGGCCCGCACGTACCTATGAAGCATCTGTCTCGCATCAGCCCGGCGGACTACGCACGGCACCTCGAACAGGAGGCGGTGGCGTTCTTCACGGTCGTCCAGGCATCGCTGGCGGCGCTGCGCGAGGCCTCAGGATCCGTTGTCGCGGTGACGACTGCCGCCACCGACCGTTTCCCGGTGCGTGACGGTCTGTCACCCGGCACCAAGGGCGCGATAGACCAACTGGTCCGGGGATTCGCCGCAGAAGAGGGCCGATTCGGGGTGCGATTCAACGCCGTGGGGCCGGGAATGCTCACCGACGGCATGGCGCAACGGCTCATCTCGTCAGCTGAGCTCGATCAGCGCGCACTCGACGCGGCCATGAGCAACATTCCGCTCGGCCGATTCGGAACGGCAGCGGATGTCGCCGAGGCCGTGTGCTTCCTTGCCGGTGAACGAGCTGCCTTCGTCACCGGTCAGAAGTTGAACGTCGACGGTGGTTTCACGGTGTGACATGAGCGAATCGGAACGCGACGAGCCCGCAGCGCCACCGAAGCGCCGCTACCTTCGGTGGGTGCTCGGCGGCGTGCTCGTCGTGGTCCTCACAGTCGAGGTCGTTCTGATCTGGCCGGATCTGTCGCAGAGTGTCCGCAGCCTCGGCGACATCCGATGGCTGTGGGTTGCGGCCGCAGTCCTCGCCACGCTGGCCTCGATGTCGAGCTTCGCTCGGGTGCAGCGCTGTCTCCTCGGTGTGGCAGGCGTCCATGTCCGCCAGCGGCAATCACTCTCGGTCGCCTACGCCGCCAACTCGATGAGTGTCACGCTCCCCGGCGGGCCCGTTCTGGCGACCACGTTCACCTATCGGCAGACCCGCATCTGGGGCGCGAGCCCGGTGGTTGCCACGTGGCAACTCGTGATGGCGGGCGCCCTCCAAGGGATCGGACTGGCGCTCGTGGGCCTCGCAGGGGCGCTCATGGTCGGAGCGCGCACCAACCCCTTCTCCCTGGTGTTCACCGTCGGTGGACTCTTCGTGTTCCTCGTCCTGGCGCAATATTCCGCATCCAGACCGGACTGGTTGGAGGGCATCGGGATCACGGCGCTTCATGTGGTCAATCGTGTCCGCAAGAAGCCCGGGCTCACCGGTGTCCGCCGTTGGAAACACATCGTCGCGCAGATCGGTGCGGTCCGGATGGACCGGAGGGACACGGGCCGCGCCTTCGGCTGGTCCCTGCTCAACTGGATCGCCGACGCATCGTGTCTCGCATTCGCCTGCTACGCGATCGGTGGCCACCCGGGCTTTGCCGGGCTCGCCGTGGCCTACGCGGCTGGTAACGCGGCCGGTTCGGCTATTCCGCTGCTGCCTGCAGGTCTGGGCGTGATGGACGCCGTCCTGGTTCCCGCGCTCACCGCCAGCGGCCTGACAGGTGCTCAAGCCCTCTCCGCCGTGGTCGTGTACCGGTTGGTGAGCTTCATCTTCGTCGCGATCATCGGCTGGATCGTGTTCGCCTTTCGGTTCCGCGGGTCCACCGACGCCGAGGAAGGCCCGGACATGGAACAGCTGTGGGGAAAGCGCTGACGCTAAGCTGTCCGGCAGGAACGACTGGTTACTTTTCGAACAAGGGGTGTTCTACACACGATGGCCGCCGAACGCACGACACCGCGGAGCAGCGCCCTCGCCGTCCTCCGCGACACCAGCGGCGGACGCCGGGCAACACAGCGCGAGCGGTACCAACGGATCATCGACGCGTCGATGGAGTTGGCGTCGGAGGGTGGTTACGAGGCCGTCCAGATGCGGACGGTCGCCGAGCGTGCGGAGGTCGCCCTCGGCACGGTGTACCGCTACTTCCCGTCCAAGAACCACATCCTCGTCGTCGCGATGCTGGTCGTGTTCGACGACATGCAGCACCGGTTCGCACACGCCACCATTCCGGGCGACACGCCTTCCGAACGCATCATGTTCGTGCTTCGCAAGAACACGGCAGTTCTCGAACGTGATCCGAAACGGTACGAGGCATTGGTGCGAGCCTTCATGTTCGCCGACGCCTCCGCGGCAGCCGAACTCGATGCCTTCGTGGACGTGATCAACGCCATGTTCGCGAAAGCGATCGGCGTGGAGAACGCCTCCGAGGATCAGCTCAACGCCGCCCACGTGGTGGGCGATGTGTGGATGTCGAGTCTGGTGTCGTGGGTGGCCGGCCGACAGAGCACCGAAGACGTCATCAGCCATCTCGGTCTGACTGTGAGCTTGGTCTTCCGCAACCTCGGCGGGTGACACGACTCGGTGGGCCGAACAGAAAAAGTTCCGCCCCGAGCGATTTCGATCGCTCGGGGCGGAACTTTTGAAAGATTGTGGCCAGGGCCGGGATCGAACCGGCGACCTTCCGCTTTTCAGGCGGACGCTCGTACCAACTGAGCTACCTGGCCGGACGGCACCCGAACCGAATGCCTATCGAAGCGCTTCGGACCGACATCATTGCCGATCCGATGCTACTTGCGACCCTGACGGGACTCGAACCCGCGACCTCCGCCGTGACAGGGCGGCGCGCTAACCAACTGCGCCACAGGGCCTTGCTTGTTCTGCAAGACTATCTGTTACTCCTAGTTACAGATACCTCTGCAACCATACTGCACGTTTGATGTCGGTCAAACGTACCCCCTACGGGATTCGAACCCGCGCTACCGCCTTGAAAGGGCGGCGTCCTAGGCCGCTAGACGAAGGGGGCCCGTCGGATTTCTCCGAACCAGTACCTCAACGGCGTTCCGTTGGGAGCTTGGATAGCTTAGGACACGGATCGTGAAAATCCCAAATCCGCTGTTCGCGCTACGTTTCTTCCGATTCGCGGGGTGGATTCGGCACAACCTCGGGCCACCCCTCCGCTTCCAACTTCGCCAGCCACTCGGGTGCAGCCATCGCATCCAGCACCACGCCCAAAGCCTCGAGGAACCGCTCCTCGAGACCACCGTCGAGGGCGGTCAGATCGGTCATGTAGCGCTGGCCCGCCAGCGCCGCCGCCAAGACTCGGGTGAATCGCCCCGGGTCCGCGCCTTCCCTCAGCAACCCCGAGTCGGCCGCGCGCAACGCCAAGTCGTACGCGGTCCGGCCCCACACCTGAGACCCTCCCGACTGCACCTCGGAATAGAACTCCGGCTCGATGATGAGACGGAACTCGGCCTGAGCGATCACGCTCTCGTCGAACATCCGCGCCAGGTCGCGCAGCAGCGCATGGAGAACCGCAAAAGGGTCCAGGTCCACGCGGTCGGACCATCGAGCCGTCAGCTCCGTGAACTGATCGACGCCGGCCTGCAACACCGCACGGGCCAGCTCTTCCTTGGATTGGAAGTGGAAGTACATCGCACCCTTCGTGGTGTGCGAGCCTTCCAGGATCGTGTTGACGGATGCCGCCGAATAACCACGGCGCGCGAACTCCAGCGCCGCAGACTCGACGAGCGCAGCACGTGTGCGCCGCGCACGCTCCTGTTGACGTGCCATTCGAGTTGAACACCTCTCCGAAAAGTTACCGCTCCTGTGCCCCGACAGGCCGAGAGTGGACCTCGACACAACCTTAGCGGGACGACCGCGCTGCAATGGCGCTGTGCGACGTATCACCCCAGCTACCGGACGGTAACCAAAACACACCGAGTGGTATAGTTCGGGTGCTCGGGTGCGCTGCAGGGGGTGCGCACCCGAGCGAACTCGTATCCGGGGCGGCAACGGCGGTCGGGGTCGTGTGTCGCAGCGGCCATCGCCACCATTAGACTTCGGCACCGCTAGACTCTGGCACCGCGCCCCTATAGCTCAGTTGGTAGAGCTACGGACTTTTAATCCGCAGGTCGCAGGTTCGAGCCCTGCTGGGGGCACCGTAAAGGCGGTTGATCTCGTACGAGATCAACCGCCTTTCTCGTGTAATACGACCGGTCACTCACTTCCATACACCGGAACTACCACGACGGTGGCTGCTCAGCAGATGTGTGTCGACGATCCCCACGGCTTCCATCAGGGCGAACATCGTCGTGGGACCGACGAATGCGAACCCCTTCTTGCGGAGGGCTTTCGACAACGCCACCGACTCCGCCGATGTCGTCGGTACCTCCGACATCAGTTTCGGTTCCGGAGTCCGCTGCGGCCGAAAAGACCACACGAAGTCCACGAGACCGCCTTCGTCGCGCATACGGACCGTCGCGGCCGCGTTGGCAATCGTCGCCCGAATCTTCATGCCGTTCCGCACTATTGCGGCGTCCGTCATCAGCCGATCGACATCCTCGTCCGTGTACTGCGCCACCACATCGGGCTCGAAATCCGCGAAAGCTGCACGGAAGGCAGGCCGCTTGCGCAGGATGGTCGCCCACGACAGGCCGGCTTGGAATCCCTCGAGACAGATGCGCTCGTACAGCCCCTGTTCGTCGGAGACCGGCATTCCCCACTCGGTGTCGTAGTACTCCCGCAACAGCGGGTCGACGGCAGCCCATGCGGGTCTTGCCAGCCCGTCGTCACCGACGACGAGGTCCGACATTCGTCGTCTCCTTCTCGAATCCGGTGACGCGCATGGTGATGTTGATCCTTCCGGTCGCGAGCCCGCACTCTTCCGGTGCCGTGTCCGACAGTACTTTCGGAACCCCGTGGTAGGCGAGACGCGACGGGCCGCCGAACACGAAAACGTCGCCGGACATCAACTCGATGTCCTCGTACGGCCGATTCCGGTTCTCCGTGTTGCCGAATCGGAACCGGCACGTGTCACCTATGGACACGGATACCACCGGAGCAAGCGAGCGCTCGTCGCGGTCCTGATGCATCCCCATCCGTGCGTCTGCGTCGTAGTAGTTGATCAGCGCGGTATCCGGTTCGTACTCGTCCGGGCCAGGTAGGTATTCACTGGCTGCGGCAGCGAGGGCACTGCGCCCCAGCCGCACCATCCACGCCGGGAAGTCGAGCACCCGTCGACCGTTCACGTCGAGCGCCGTCCGCGAATACTCGTACGGCCGCCAATGCCAGCCGAGGCACACCGTTCGCACGGACATCTCGTGTCCACGCACCTTCGCGGAATGCAAAGGGACCGGGCCCTGACGCCACTCGTGAAATCGATCGACGAGCCACCGTTGCCGGTACGAATCCACGTGCCCGGGCAGGTGCACAGCGCCCGGTGCCAGCTCTCTCCGCGGTCTCGGGATCGACTCGCCCGTGAAGAGAGCGCTCACGCCGCGCGTTCCAACGCGAGAAGGGTGGCCTTCGCCTCCTGCCCACCGGCGTAGCCGCCGAGACTGCCGTCGGCCCGGAGCACCCGGTGGCACGGCACCACGACAGGCAACGGGTTCGTGGCGCAGGCAGTTCCGACTGCGCGCACCGCCTTCGGATTGCCCACCTCGCGTGCGACCTCCGAATAGCTCTCGGTGCTGCCGAATCCGATGTTGGGCAGATGCTCTTGCACGAGTCGCCTGAACCCGGTCGACAACGAGAAGTCCAGGGGCATATCGAACTCTGTTCGATTTCCCGCGAAGTACTGGTCGATCTCGCGGGCTGCCGCGTCGAGACGGGCGGGCGCCCAGAGGATTCGCGAACCTATCCTCTCCGACAACACTTCCAGTATGTGGTCGTGGCCTTCTCTAGCGAAGGCGACCCGGACGAGTCCTCGCTGCGTCGAGGCCAACAACAACGGGCCCACCGGAGTGTCGATGGTGGTGTAGCCGACATCGAGGAGACCGGCCGCCGACGCCTCGGCAGCGAGCGTGCGTCGCAATTGCGCGAGAACGTCCGGTGATGTGCTGGTCTTCTCGATCAGCCGACTCGCGAGGATCTGTTCGGCGTCGTCGTTCATATGTTCACTCCTTCCGGCAACGGATCGGCCAATGTGATGCGTAGCGACGCGATGCCGTCGGCAGCTGCTCTGCGCGCGGCGGCCGCCGTGCCCCCGACGACGTCCGCTATCTCTCGGTACGGCATTCCGCCGAAGTAGTGGTAGGCCACGGCCAGTCGCTGTTTGTTCGGCAGGCCGGCCACAGCACTCCACACCTCGTGGGCGTCGTCTGCATCGACGCCCCGAACCGCCGGATCCCGGTCCGGGACACTCTCGACGGGTACCGCCCGACGGTTCGCACTGCGGACGACATCGATCGCCTTGCGGTGCGCGATCGTCACGAGCCACGCCTCCACATTCGCGTCGTCTGCGAGTTCGGGGTAAGCGCGAAGGGCGGCCAGGAAGGTCTCCGACCAGGCGTCCTCTGCGTCCGCCACACCACCGAGCACCGCGCGGCACACACGCAGAACCGTGGATCCGTGCTTCTCGACGATCACGTCGAACGGTGGTTTCGTCTTCATCACCCTGTAGACGCTCGTCCCGGGAGGAATGTGAGGTACTACTTTTCGGGGTGCACGGCCGCCTCCTGCTCGGCCAGCTCCCCCTTCATCTTCGCTACCTCAGCGCTGCGGCGGCTGTACTTGAACCCGACCGCCGCGACCACGAAGAACAACAGCACCCCGATGACGACACCGGTCAACGTCGCGCCTCTGAATCCGGGTGCATCGACGTCGAGGATTCTTTCACCGGCGTGTGCTGCGTTGTTGCCGCCCATGACGACGCTCAGGGTCAGCAGATTCGGGATCATCACGATCACACCGAGAACGACCAGTCCGATCTGGACGGGCTTGAACCGGCGGCGCCGGAAGGTCATCCAGGCACCTTGGAACAGTAGGAGCGGCACGAACGAGCACAGGACGCCGAGCACGAGTCCCCAGAGAATGCCCTTCCCGAAGCTTCCGCCTGCAAGCGAACCGATGTTCTGGGCCCAGGCTCGCGGCAGATAGGCGGCGAGAATGAAATAGGCGATGACCAGCACGACCACGAGAATCGTGATGCCGATTGCCTTCTTCGCCCACGATGGCATTCCGGTCTTCCCGGTCGCGGAACCAGCAGTGTTCCCGGTGGTCATGACTCGTCTCCGTCCGTCGGCGATTGCGCAGTGCCCACGTGCAGGACGCCTCGGTCCGGCCACGCGGCCGACTCCATTGTTCTTCGGAATCGACGCCTTCGTGCGCATTCTCGGCCAACTCGGAGTTTCGCTACTCGGCTCCCCGCCGGAACATACGCACGGAGAGAAACAGTGCAACCGTCATCAGCACTCCGACGAAACCGACCGTCGCCGGCCAGGCTCCGATTCCGTACGCGACGCCCGCGGCGGCTCCGGCGAAGGACGAACCCAGGTAGTACGCGAGCAGGTAGAGGGACGACGCTTCGGCGCGGTGGTCGGTCGCGACCTTGCCCACCCAACCGCTGGCCACCGAATGCGCCGCGAAGAACCCGCCGGTGAACAGCGCCATTCCCACGAGCACCGTCGGCAACCAGTCGGGCAGGGTCAAGGCGAGTCCGAGGATAGTGATCAGGACCGAACCGAGAAGAACCGCGCGGCGGCCGACCCTGTCGGCGAACGCGCCCGCCGCTGCCGACGAGTACGTGCCCGCCAGATAGAGCAGGAAGATCAGACCGGCAAGGCTCTCGGGGAGGTCGAAGGGATCGTCGATCAGGCGGAATCCCATGAAGTTGTAGACCGAGACGAACCCGCCCATCAGGATGAAGCCGAGGGCGAACAGCGAACGCAGTCGGGGCTCGCGGAGATGCTGCGCCAGATTTCCTGCCACCACCCGCGGGTGGACGCGCTGCGGCTCGAAGAACTGAGACGTCGGCAGTGTGCGCACCATCGCCACGGCGAAAAGCAAGGCGACCACCGCCGCGACTTCCATCGCCCATCGCCACGTGCTGACGTCGAGAACCGCCGAAGGCACGATGCGGCCGACGAGCCCACCGATCGTCGTTCCCGCCACGTACCGGCCCATCGCCGCGCCCAGATCTTCGCGGCGCACTTCCTCGGCGAGGTATGCCATGGCGACTGCCGGGACTCCGGCGAGCGCCAAACCCTGGATCGCCCGGCCGACGAGCAGGACTCCGATATCGGTGCTCAGCGGCAGCAGTACGCCGATGATGCAGGCGACGAGCGCCGAGATCACCATTACTCGCGTGCGTCCGTAACGTTCGGAGAGCACGCTCGCCGGAACGATCGCAAGGGCGAGAAGTCCGGTGGTGACCGAGACCGTCAGGGCCGAGGTCGCGGGTGAGACGTTCAAGTCTTCGGAGAGGGCGGGCAGAAGTGCCTGCGCGGAGTACATCGAGATGAAGGTCGCGAGGCCCGCAGCGAACAGCGCAAGGGTGATCGTCCGGTATCCCCTGCTGCCACGAGCATGCGGAGTCGGACGCACATCCGACAATCCGGAGCGTTCCGACTGAACTCTCACGATCCCATCGGCCATTTCTTTCCTCCGCTAACAACCGTCCCACGTCGGCGGACGAATCCGAAGGACTCGGATACTGCGACGAATCGCCGCAGCCGTCGAAACATGGCGGTTGCGCAGGACTTTCGTGCCCAGCCGATCGACAGGACTTGTGACCGAGATCATCTTCGAGCGAAGGTGGGGTGCTGCATCACTGCGAACGAACGGCTCACGGGTACAATTTGTAACGGTCCGTCGCACCGCGACGAAAGACACCGGAGGCCCATCTACGCGCCGGTAGCCCGAGGGCTCCGGGATGCTCGCCGCAGGCGATTATCATCGAACCTACGGTACCGTAGGCAGGCCGAAGTCGAATTCGCTCTACTTGGAGGCAACACATGGCGAGGGATCTGACCCAACTCGAGCTGCTGCAGGAACTGCAGCCGGTTGCCGAGGAGAACGTCAACCGCCACCTGAAGATGGCCAAGGAATGGCACCCCCACGACTACGTGCCGTGGGACGACGGCCGGAACTTCGCAGCCATGGGCGGCGTCGACTGGGATCCCGAGCAGTCTCAGCTGGGCGAGGTCGCCAAGGCTGCCATGATCACCAACCTCCTCACGGAGGACAACCTCCCCTCGTACCACCGTGAGATCGCCGAGAACTTCTCGCGTGACGGCGCTTGGGGCACCTGGGTCGGTCGTTGGACCGCCGAAGAGAACCGTCACGGCATCGTCATGCGCGACTACCTGGTCGTCACCCGCGCGGTCGATCCCGTCCAGCTCGAGCAGTTCCGTATGGAACACATGACCAACGGCTTCGCCTCCCCCGCCGGCGCCGAGACCGGGCTCCTGCATTCGGTCGCCTACGTGACCTTCCAGGAACTTGCCACCCGTGTGAGCCACCGCAACACCGGCAAGGCCTGCGCGGAACCGATCGCCGACAAGATGCTGCAGCGCATCGCCGCGGACGAGAACCTGCACATGATGTTCTACCGCAACCTGTGCGGAGCTGCGATCGACCTGGCGCCGGACCAGACCATCGAGGCCGTGACCGATATCGTCACCAACTTCCAGATGCCGGGCGCCGGAATGCCGAACTTCCGCCGCAACGGTGTGCTCATGGCCAAGCACGGCATCTACGACCTGCGTCAGCACCTCGAAGAGGTCGTCCAGCCGGTGCTCCGCAAGTGGCGCATCTTCGAGCGTGACGACTTCACCGCTCGTGGCGAGAACACCCGCGAGAAGCTGGCCGCATTCCTCGACGACCTCGAGCGCCAGGCCACCAAGTTCGAGGAGCAGCGCGACCGCATGCTGGCCCGCGAGGCCAAGAAGCGCGAGCAGCTGGCGTCCTGACGGACGGCAGGCATCCTGCCGAAACAGCTATCCTGTGCCCGGTGCCGAATTCGGTGCCGGGCACAGTTGCGTTTCCGATAGTCACCAGAGTGCTGGTCGCGAAACCCCCGATGTCGTTCCCGAGATCGTTTGTTCAGAGGTAGTCATGTCACCCCTTCGTATCGGCTCGCTCGAGCTGCAGAGCCCCGTGGTCCTCGCGCCGATGGCCGGCATCACCAACGTCGCCTTCCGCACGTTGTGCCGTGAGCTGGAGATCGAACGTGCAGGCAGCACGTCCGGCCTGTACGTGTGCGAGATGGTGACGGCTCGGGCACTGGTCGAGCGGCAGCCCGCGACGCTGCACATGACGACGTTCGGACCGACCGAGACGCCCCGTTCACTGCAGCTGTACACCGTCGATCCGGACACGACGTATGCCGCGGCGAAGATGATCGTCGACGAGAACATGGCCGACCACATCGACATGAACTTCGGCTGCCCGGTCCCGAAGGTCACCCGCAAGGGCGGGGGCGCTGCCCTGCCTTACAAGCGCAACCTTTTCGGCCGGATCGTCGCCGCGGCCGTGGCGGCCACGGAGGGCACCGACATCCCGGTCACCGTCAAGTTCCGGGTGGGGATCGACGCCGAGCACCACACCCATCTCGATGCCGGGCGCATCGCTGCCGCAGAAGGCGCCGCCGCTGTCGCGCTGCACGCACGTACCGCCGCACAGCGGTATTCGGGTACCGCGGACTGGAACGAGATCGCGCGTCTGAAGGAACACGTCACGGACGTGCCGGTCCTCGGTAACGGTGACATCTTCGCCGCCGAGGACGCGGCTCGCATGATGAAGGAGACGGGCTGCGACGGCGTCGTCGTCGGTCGTGGTTGTCTCGGGCGTCCGTGGTTGTTCGCCGAGCTCAGTGCTGCCCTGAACGGCACGGAACAGCCGGTTCCGCCCACCTTGGGTGAAGTGGCGGCCATCATCCGCAGGCACGCCGAGCTCCTGGCTGCGCACCACGGCGAGGACAAAGGCTTGCGCGAACTCCGCAAGCACGTGTCCTGGTACCTGCGCGGATTCCCCGCAGGTTCGGAGATTCGGGTCGCAATGGCTCTCGTGGGAAAACTCACCGAATTGGACGATCTCCTTGCCCAACTCGACCCGACCGTGCCCTTCCCGAAGGATGCGGAAGGACCCCGCGGCCGACAGGGATCGCCGGGAACCGTCGCCCTGCCCGAGGGCTGGCTCGACGACCCCGAAGACGTCCTCGTCCCGGCCGGCGCAGATCTGATGCACTCCGGCGGCTGACCTGGAAAGACCCGACGCGCCCCCGATCAGGTGCGGAACACTCAGGTTCCATCAGTACTATGACTGAAATCCGTCAGGTGGCGGAGGATTCCGGAGTCGGCGGAGAGGTCGGGTTGAACAGGTGGGTGACGATCACGATTCAGGTATGAATGTGCCTGAAAGTCGCGCACCGTGGGAACGCCCTTTGGCCGACAGCAACTACCGCGAAGCCCAGACCACGGGCAGACGACGGCGAGTGCAACCGCCCAAGAAGCCGGAACCTCCAGAACAGCCCGCCGCGAATCGCGACAGTGGTCCCGTCAGACGCGACAGTGGCCCTGCGAGAAGCGACAGTGGCCGACAGGGGCGCCGCGCTCCCCAGGGCCCCACCGAGTCCCTGTCCGTCGCAGATCTCGTCAAGAAGGTGGACGACGAGGACCGCACCGAAGTCATTCCTGCAGTCGACGAGCAGCAGCCTGCGCCGCACTCCGAACCACCGAGCGATTCATCCGCGCCCGAAGCCCCGGCAGACTCCCCCGCCGAGTCGGACAGGGCAGCCGAGTTGGATTGGGCGGCCGACAACTCCGAGACCGTGGCCATTCCGCAGGTGGTCGGAAGCCCGGGACTCACTCGTCTGGCCATCAACCGAAAGCGTCGCCGCCACCGTCTTCGCATCGCCGGCCGAAGCACCGTTGCGTTCGTCGCAGTGCTGGCCCTGCTGGGAACCGGTGTCGTGTGGGGATATCTGCGCACCACCGAGGGAAAGTTCGAGCAGATCGCGGCGCTCGACACCGAGTCGTCCGACATCGTCGATGCGGGTGGCCAGCTCGGCGACGAGACCTATCTCATCGTGGGCACCGACACCCGTGCCGGTGCGAGTGGCGACCTGGGCGCCGGCACCGTCGAGGATGCGGAGGGTTCACGTGCCGACACCGTCATGCTCGTCAACATTCCCGCCGACCGCAGCCGTGTCGTAGCGGTGTCCTTTCCCCGCGATCTCGATGTGGAGCGGCCGGTCTGCCAGGCCTGGGACAACGCGGCCGGCGCGTACACCGACGAGACGTATCCGGCGGCGGACGGCGACAAGCTGAACGCGACCTATGCACTCGGTGGGCCGAAATGCCTGGTGAAGACAATTCAGAAGGTGTCGGGCCTGAAGATCGGCCACTTCGTCGGCATGGACTTCGCCGGATTCGAAGCGATGGTCGACGAGATCGGCGGCGTGAACGTCTGCAACACCCAGCCACTCGAGGACTATGTTCTCGGACCGATCCTCCCGAACACCGGCCCCCAGCGCTTGGACGGCCGCACTGCCCTCAACTACGTCCGTGCCCGACACGTCGAGTCGGAGGGCAATGGCGACTACGGTCGCATCAATCGCCAGCAGCGCTTTCTCTCCGCTCTGCTCAGAGGCGCGTTGTCCAACAAGGTGCTCCTCAATCCGAGCAAGCTCAACGGCTTCATCAATGCGTTCACCCGCGACACGTTCGTGGAGAACATCGACACGAAGTCACTCCTCACGCTGGGCCGGTCCCTGCAGAACGTGGATGCCGGCGCTGTCACGTTCCTGACCGTGCCCACGGCGGGGACCACCGAATGGGGCAACGAGATTCCCCGCTCGGAGGACATCAAGGCGCTCTTCCAGGCCGTCATCGACGACGAACCATTGCCCGGTGAAGAACGTTCCGCACCCGTGACACCGACCGGTGACGACAAACCCGCAGAAAAGAAGCCTCCGGAGCCGAAGACCGTCGCAGCCGTCGACCCCTCGACCGTGTCCGTTCAGGTGTCGAATGCTTCGGGGGTGTCGGGAGTAGCCGCCAACACGGCCGACAGTCTGGGCCTGAACGGCTACCAGATCGTCAGCGTCGGCAACTACACGGAGACGAGCGCGTCCTCCGTCGTCCGCTTCTCGCCGGGTTCGGAGGCCGAAGCTGCGACCGTGGCCTCGTCGATCCCCGGTGCGATCCTCGAATCGGCCCAGGGACTCGGCGGAACCGTCGAGGTCGTGCTCGGCGCGGACTTCAGCGGCACCGTGTCGTACCCGGCAGATCCCGGGACCGAACTGGACGCGACCCCGGACCGGGTGGGCAAGGCCGAGGTCGCCGAGATCCCGGAGGACCTCGCCGTGGTGAATGCCGGTGACGCTTCCTGCGACTGAGCAGGAAGAACGGCCGGTCGCGCGGCAGGCGCATTCACCGTGCGTTCACCCAATGATCGTGACTTGGTCGTCCGACCAAAGTAGGCTGTGACCTCATGCGCGTGGCTTACAACGACAAGATGACCGAGTTGGCAGACATCCTCGGTGAGATGGCAGGACTGGCGGGTGTCGCCATGGAGCGAGCCACCCAATCGCTGCTCCAAGCCGACCTACCCCTCGCCGAGCAGGTGATCGGCGAGCACGACAAGATCACCGAACTGAGCGCGGTGTGCGAAGAGAAGGCCTTCGCACTTCTCGCGCTCCAGGCACCGGTCGCAGGCGATCTGCGTTCCGTGGTCAGCGGTATCCAGATGGTCGCCGACATCGACCGCATGGGCGCGCTCGCGCTCCACGTGGCGAAGATCGCCCGTCGGCGACATCCCAATCACGTGCTGCCCGAAGAGGTGAACGGCTACTTCGCCGAGATGGGACGTATCGCCGTCTCCATCGGCGGCGCAGCCAGGGAGGTCCTCGAGACTCGCGATCCCGAGCGGGCGGCCCGCCTGCGCGAGGACGACGAGGCGATGGACGACCTCCACCGTCACCTCTTCAGTGTCCTGATGGACAAGGAGTGGAAGCACGGAGTTGCTGCCGCTGTCGACATCACGCTTCTCGGCCGGTTCTACGAGCGCTTCGCCGACCATGCCGTGGAGGTGGGCCGCCGGGTCATCTTCCTCGTCACCGGTGAACTTCCCAACGAGGACGGCACGGTGACTGCCCAGCGCGCCGACAATCTCACGGTCTACCCCGAGTAGATCTGCACGCGTCCACACCGACCGAAAAGTGTGGCCCCGCCCGAGAAACCGGGCGGGGCCACACTTTTGTTTCGGGCCTATCCGAAGCGGCCCGAGATGTAGTCCTCTGTCGCCTTCTGACCCGGGTTGGAGAAGATCTTCTCGGTGTCGTCGATCTCCACGAGTCGACCGGGCTTGCCGGTGGCCTCGAGGTTGAAGAATGCCGTCTGGTCGCTCACGCGTGCAGCCTGCTGCATATTGTGCGTGACGATGACGATCGTGAATTCCTTCTTCAGCTCGGTGATCAGATCTTCGATCGCGAGAGTCGAGATCGGGTCGAGAGCCGAGCAGGGCTCGTCCATCAGGAGCACGTCCGGGGAGACCGCGATGGCACGCGCGATGCACAGACGCTGCTGCTGGCCACCGGAGAGCCCGCCGCCGGGCTTGTCGAGACGGTCCTTGACCTCGTTCCACAGGTTGGCGCCGCGCAGAGACCGCTCGGCGACCTCGTCGAGCGCCTTCTTGCTCCGCTCACCCTGGAGCTTGAGGCCGGCGACGACGTTGTCCTTGATCGACATGGTCGGGAACGGGTTGGGCCGCTGGAACACCATGCCGATGGTCTTGCGCACACCCACCGGGTCGACGCCCGAATCGTAGATGTCCTCGCCGTCCAACATGATCGAACCCTCGACCCGGGCACCCGGCGTGACCTCGTGCATGCGGTTGAGCGAGCGCAGGACGGTCGACTTTCCGCAGCCCGATGGGCCGATGAAAGCGGTGACGTTCCGCGGGGGAACGGACAGCCCGACATCGGCGACGGCGTGGAACTTGCCGTAGTAGATGTTGACGTCCTTGAGATCCAGACGTTTGGCCATTACCGGCTCCCTACTGGTTGTGTACGGAATGAATCGTGTGTGCGGATCACTTGCTACGCACCTGCGAGAAGTGTCCGATGACCTTGGCTGCGATGTTGAGGATCGCGATGAGAAGGATCAAGGTGAGCGCGGCTCCCCAGATCCGATTGGTGCCGGCATCGGTGGGGTTGTTCATCTCGGCGACCATGACGCCCGGGAGGGTGCCCATCTCGCCGCCGAACAGGTTGAAGTTGATGAACGGTGCGTAGCCGACCAGGATCAGCAGCGGAGCGGTCTCACCCATCACTCGGGCGAGCGCAAGCATGATGCCGGTGATGATGCCGGGTGCTGCGGTCGGCAGCACGATCCGTGCGATCGTGAGCCACTTGGGCACGCCGAGCGCGTAGGACGCTTCCCGAAGATCCTGCGGAACGATCCGGAGCATCTCTTCGGTGCTGCGCACCACGACCGGCACCATCAGAAGCACGAGTGCAAGCGCTACGGCGAATCCCGACTTCGGCATGCCGAAAGTGGCGACCCACAGCGCGTAGATGAACAGTGCGGCCACGATCGAGGGCACACCGCTGAGAATGTCGACCATGAAGGTGGTCGTCTTCGCGAGCCGCGACTTCCGGTCGGCGTACTCCACCAGGTAGATGGCGACGAAGATGCCGAGCGGAATCGAGACGACCGCGCATACGATTCCCTGGATCAGGGTGCCGATGAGCGCGTGATAGATACCGCCGCCTTCTGTCGAGGCCGACAGTCCGCTGAGCGAATGCGTGAACCAGGTGGAACTGGTCAGCGCGGGGAAGCCCTTCACGATGGCAGTGACCAGCACCCACACCAGCGGAATCAGGGCGATGAGCACCGCGACCGACACCAGAATCGTGGCGGCCAGATCGGTCATACGCCGGCGCGTACCGACACCCTTGAATGTGGGTGCCTTGACCGGCTTGTCCAAGGTCGCGGTCATGTCAGTCCTTCTTTCCGGCGATCACGGCCCGCGCCGCGGCGTTGACCACGAACGTCAGCACGAAGAGCACGAGGCCCGCAGCGATGTAGGCGCCGGCCTGGATGTCGTTGTTGAACTCGGCGTATCCCAGCGCGATCTTCGATGCGATGGTGGCGCCGCCGTCGAAGAGCGACCACCCGAAGGCCTGACTGGTGGTGCGCAGAATGAGGTACAGGGCCATCGTCTCGCCCAGAGCGCGACCCAGACCCAGCATCGAACCGCTGATGTAGCCGGACTTACCGAACGGAATGATCGTGGTCCGCACGACCTCCCAGCGGGTGGCGCCGAGAGCGAGGGCAGCCTCGATCTGTGCAGTCGGGGTCTGAACGAAGACCTCGCGGGTGACCGCGGTGATCACGGGCAGGATCATGACGCCGAGGACGATGCCCGCTGTGAAGATCGTGCCGCCGCCGAGAATCGATCCGCTGCCGCTCGCGAAGAGGGGGAACCATCCGAGATTCTCGTTGAGCCACACTGCGAACGGCCTGATCGCGGGGGCGAACACCAGCAGACCCCACAAGCCGTAGACGATCGACGGCACCGCAGCGAGCAGGTCGATCACGTAGGCGAGAGGCCGCTTGAGCCACGAAGGCGAGTACTCGGTGAGGAAGATCGCGATACCCAATGAGACCGGCATCGCAAGGACGAGCGCGAACAGCGACACCAGCACGGTGACCTGCAAGAGGTCCAGGACACCGAACGCCATCGCGTTGATGTCCTGGGTTATCCATTCACGACTCGTGAGGAAGCTGACCTCGTTCCGGCTCAGAGCCGGAATGGCGCGCCAGACGAGGAAGAATCCGATCGCCGCGATCAGGATCGAGATGAACACGGCGGAGCCGGTGGACAGCGACCGGAAGATCCGGTCGCCAGGCCTGGTGACCGTCTTTCCCGATTTCGGTCCGTCGACGTCGGGGGCTAGTTTCTTGGATCCCAAAGTGGCCTCCGAAGTACTGCTCGGACCGCCCACCCCGGCCCTGCTGTTGTCGTCAGCAGAGCCGGAGGCGCGAGGTGATGACTGGGTCGGCGCGTCACTCATGTGAGTTCGCAATCTCCTCGTCTGAATATAAAGTCACGGGCGGTCCGAGCAAAGGAAAATCAATCAGGCGATCGCGTTGATCGACTCGGTGAGCTTCTGCTTGAAGGACTCGGGCAGCGGCACGTAGCCCTGCTCTGCCAGGTTGGTCTGACCCTCGTTCGCTGCACTGGTCAGGAACGACTTCACAGCCGCCGAGGTGTCGGCGTCGTAGCCGTTAGAGCAGACGACCTCGTAGGTGGCGAGCACCAGCGGGTAGGAGCCGGCGTCCTTGGTTCCGAAGATCGAGGCGAGATCGAGTGTCAGGTCGCCGACGCCCTCACCGGTGAAGGCTGCGCCCTCGATGGCCTTCGCCGCGGTCTCGTCGGTCAGTGCGACCGGTCCCGCTCCCGTGTCGATCTGCGCCATCGAAAGCTCGTTCTGCTTCGCGTAGGAGGACTCGACGTAGGTGATCGCGCCGGGTGCGGTGCCCACGGCCTGTGCGACACCGGCGGAACCCTTGGCTCCCTCACCGGTGCCACCGGTGAAGTCCGAGCCTGCACCGGAAGTCCATGCACCGTTCGAGGAAGCCTCGAGGTACTGCTGGAAGTTGTCGGTGGTTCCCGAAGAATCCGAACGCACGATCGTGGTGATGTCCTGGTCCGGAAGCTCGACGCCCTCGTTCAGGGCTGCGATGGCCGGGTCGTTCCACTTCTTGATGCCGCCGTTGAAGATCTTCGCCGTGACCTCACCGTTCAGAACCAGGTCGTCGACACCCTCGAGGTTGTAGGCGAGCGCAACCGGGCCGAAGACGAGGGGCAGGTTCCAGGCTTCGCCGCCGACGCAACGAGCCTTCGCCTGCTCGGCCTGCTCTTCCTTGATGGCGGAGTCGGAGCCTGCGAAGTCGATCTGGTTGGCGATGAACTGGGTGCGTCCGTCGCCCGAGCCGCTGGGGTTGTAGGCGACGTTGACCGTCTTGCCCTTCTCCTGGCAGACCGCGATGTAGGTGGAGACGAACTCGTCCATGGCGTTCTTCTGGGCAGACGAGCCGGCCGCGGAGAGGTTCTCCTTGCCCTCACACGTTGCGTTGGAGGACGACGTGTCGACCCCGCTGGACGCGGTGTTGTTGTCGCTTCCACATGCCGCCAACGTCATGGCACCGAGAGCCACTGCGCCGAACAAGGCTCCACTGCGCTTGAGATTCACCTGGTTTCCTCCGGAAATCGCTACCGCCACGCCCTCGATCGGGAGGCGACATGAGGCGCGGATCATTGAACCCTGCACCAGGCAGCGCGGCGCTGCCCACGGAGAAACCTAGGGGCGACGCATGTCCGGCTACCCCATGTTCGGTGAACGGAAAGTGAACAGCCTGGGCGAAATGTCAGATTTCGGGGTACGTGTAGGCGAGGTCCACGTGGAATCGCTCGAATTCGAGCCGTTCGTAGGTACGCAGGGCGGCCACGTTGTCACCCTCGACATACAGCAGCACCGCCCTGAGCTGCAGATCTCGTAGGTGGTGGAGGCCGGCGAGCGTCAACACTCGCCCGAGTCCACGCCCCTGCGCCTCGGGTGAGATTCCCACCACATACACCTCGCCGATCGCGTCCGAACCGGCTTCTGCTGCGTGCACCTTCGTCCAGTGGAATCCGAGCAGCGTCGCCGGGTCGTCGTCGGCGAACGCGAGGAACAGACCGGCCGGATCGAACCACGCCTCGCCTCGACTCTCCTCGAAGTCGGCGGCGGACATCGCGCCCTGCTCGGGGTGCCAGGAGAACGCCGCCGCGTTGACCCGAAGGATCTCCGCGTCGTCACCGGGACCGCCGTAGGTGCGGATCGAAATCCCCTCGGGGACAGATACTTCGGGGAGCTCCGGACTCGCGAGCGGGCGGCGGAGTTGCAGCAGTTCACGGGCACCGACGAGACCCAACCTGCGGGCCACCGATTGCGCGGCGGGCAGATCACCGTGAGCCCACACCTGGGTGCCTGCGCCGCCGTGGGCGAGCGCGTCCGCCACCAGGTCGGTGCCCATGCCCCGACCGCGACTCTCGGGCGCCACCACCACCTCTGCCATGTCCGGGTGATCACCGTGACCAGGGCGCTTCTGCGCGTAACCGACGACGTCGCCCGCGTCGTCGAGCTCGACTCGGTGCGCGATCTCCGAGACGACGGTGAGTCCTCTGATCGCGTCTTCCGAGACCGGGGCGGTGCCGTCCACCTCGGTGGCCCGGGCCACCACCTCACGTACCCGAGCGATCCGGCCCTCGTCGATCCTGTCCGTCCACACCACGTCGAACCGCCCTAACTCTCGATCTCGTCCTGACTCTCACCGGGCGGGGCGGCCGCACCGGACTTGCTCCGAGGGGGCCGCACCGCCTTGTATCCGACGTTACGGACCGTGCCGATCATCGACTCGTGCTCACTACCGAGCTTCGCCCGCAAACGACGGACGTGGACATCGACGGTTCGGGTGCCTCCGAAGAAGTCGTATCCCCACACCTCTTGGAGCAGTTGCGCTCTGGTGAAGACCCGGCCGGCATGCTGCGCCAGGTACTTGAGCAGCTCGAATTCCTTGTACGTGAGGTCGAGTGGCCGACCACGTAGCCGCGCCGTGTAGGTGCCCTCGTCGATCACGAGTTCACCGAGGGTGATCTTTCCAGAGGCCTCGGCACTCACGGCGCCACCGCTGCGCGCCACCAGGAGCCGCAGCCGAGCGTCGACTTCGGCAGGACCGGTGCCCGGCAGAAGAATGTCGTCGAGACCCCAGTCCGCGTTGACGGCGACAAGGCCGCCTTCTGTGAGCACCGCCACAACCGGAACCGCAGAACCGGTACTTCCCAACAGTCGGCAGAGGCCACGCGCAGCAGCAAGATCGGTGCGAGCGTCCACCAGAGCGACGTCCGCAGAACTGGCTTCGAGAAGGGATGCAACCTCGGTCGGTGCAGGTCGGACCGTGTGCGGCAACAGCGAGAGCGCAGGCAGAACCGCTTCCGTGTTCGGATCGGACGTCAGAAGCAGCAGCTCCACACTGCCTCCCATCTGGGTCGCCAACACTCATTGGTCTGCCACAGAATAGCGCGCCACCTCGTGTCACCTGCGCATCACAGTCCACACGGTCGATCGCCGACGCCGCGTGGACTTCCGTCACAATGGTCCCGTGCGCAAACTCATCATCGGAATCGTCCTCGTCCTCGGGCTGGCCGTGGTCGTCGACTTCGGCTCTGCCGCGTACGCGGAATACCGCCTCTCGCGAGAGATGCGCGAGGGTGGCCAACTCGATGCGGACCCGGCGGTGACCATCCACGGATTCCCGTTCCTGACGCAGGCCTGGGCCGGCAAGTACGACAACATCGAGTTCCGCGCGCAAGGGGTGGAGAGCGACCTCGTCGGTGAGGTGACCATCGAGGCCGATCTGCAGGGCGCACACGCACCCGCCTCCGACGTCATCGACGGCGCGGTCCAGACCGTTCCCGTCGACCACCTCGAGGGCCGCATGATGATCGACGCCACCGTCCTCGGTCAGTTCCTGGGTATCCCCGACCTGCAGGTGTCCGCCCCACCGGCGGACAAGTCGGACGGCACGGGCGGCTCGGGCGGCTCCGGCACTCCGACCTCCGGCGGGGTCGTCCTCACGGGCACCGTTCCGATCGGTCCCGTCGAGACGGCCGTGAGCGTGCAGGCCGACCTGGTGCTCGACGGCTCCCGCGTGCAGATCGTCGCGAGCGACTTCTACTTCGGGCCCGAAGGCAACGCCGACTTCACGATTCCCCCGGACCTCGCGCCGACGGTCCTCGGGCTCTTCACCCGCACCATCGACACCACCGAGATTCCGTTCGGCATCCTGCCGACTCAGGTGTACGCCGAGGGCTCGCAGATCGTCGTCGAAGGTGTCGGTGAGGACGTCGTCGTGGACCTACGAGAACTACGGAAGTCATGACCGCCATCGCGGCGCTGCTCGTCGCGATCGGCGCGGCCGTTGCCGTCGGACTCGCACTTCGTGCTCGCGAGGGCAAGGTGCGGGCGACCGAAGACACCGCATCCTCGACCGGCGCACGGATCGAACTACTGGAAGCGGCGGGTATCGGCGCCGGCAAACCCGTCCTTCTGCACTTCTCGGCGGACTGGTGCGGGCCCTGCGCGGCTGTGCGGCGGGTGGCCGGTCAGGTCACTGCACGGATGTCCGATTCACCGATCCCACCGATCGAAGTGGAACTCGACATCGACGAGTACCCCGCTCTCGCCAGAGAACTCGGCGTGATGTCGTTGCCCACCACGTTCGTTCTCGACCGCACTCGCGCCGAGCGATTCCGAGTGTCGGGCGTACCCAAGGCCGCCGATCTCGAAGATGCGCTCGCGCCCCTGACATGGGGGCCGGATTCCAAATCCTGAAGAACCAGGTAAACTCGACGCCGTGCACACCAGCCACGAGCTTCTGCTCACCCGTCGCCGCGCAGTAGACCTGTGCCGCCTCGGGGCATGTTGCTGTATCTGCTGCTGATCCAGAGCCGCCAGTCCGGCGCTGCGCTCATGTGATCGACCACCGTTCGACGACGTCGTTCGTCGAAGGTCCAGACAGTCAGTTATCGCACCTTCAGGAGCACGTGAAATGTCCACACCACAACCCTCGAATCAGGTCGACGTTCGCGGCCCACGATTCGCGGCCTGGGTGACCACCGCTGTTCTCGTGATCACCCTTGCCATCTCCACATTCTCCCTGGTCGTCGCCGGAATTCTGGTAGCGGCGCAGGCAGTGGTGTTCGCACTCGGTGCCGTTCGGGGGCCGCGGCGCAGCCCGTACGGCAGCCTGTTCGCCACGTTCGTCGCACCGCGAATCGGACCCACGACCGAGAAGGAACCGACCGCACCTCTCGCGTTCGCCCAGCTCGTCGGCTTCGTTTTCGCAGCGATCGGCGCGATCGGTTTCCTTTCGGGAGCCGGGCTCGTCGGCGCAATCGCAACGGGGTTCGCCCTGTTCGCAGCACTACTCAACGCAGCATTCGGTATCTGCCTCGGCTGCCGCGTCTACCCGCTCGTCGCGACGTTCAGGAGGATCCCCGAACAAGCGGCCGGGTAATCACCGATCCACCGTCAATCCCCGCTCGTACAACATCTCCGCTCGCACACAGCAAGCAACATCGAAAGGAACACCATGGCTCGCTCCGACGTCCTAGTCTCCGCCGACTGGGCTGAGCAGAACCTCAACACCCCCAAGACGGTTTTCGTCGAGGTGGACGAGGACACCAGCGCATACGACGGTGGTCACATCGAGGGTGCAATCCGCCTCGACTGGCGCAAGGACCTGCAGGACGGAGTCCGTCGTGACTTCCTGAACCAGCAGCAGTTCTCCGACCTCCTCTCCGCCAAGGGCGTTGCCAACGACGACACCGTCGTCCTCTACGGCGGCAACAACAACTGGTTCGCCGCCTACGCCTACTGGTACTTCAAGCTCTACGGCCACAAGGACATCAAGCTGATCGACGGTGGCCGCAAGAAGTGGGAGCTCGACGGACGTCCGCTGTCCAAGGACACCGTGACCCGCGAGACCACCCAGTACAAGGCCGAGGCCCCCGACGTCTCCATCCGCGCATTCCGCGACGAGGTCATCGACGCCATCGGCAACAAGAACCTCGTGGACGTCCGTTCGCCCGACGAGTTCTCCGGCAAGATCCTCGCACCGGCCCACCTCCCGCAGGAGCAGGCACAGCAGCGCGGCCACGTCCCCAGCGCCATCAACATCCCGTGGAGCACGACGGCCAACGAGGACGGCACCTTCAAGGCGGACGACGACCTCGAGAAGCTGTACGCAGAAAAGGGCTTCGACGACTCGAAGGAGACCATCGCGTACTGCCGCATCGGTGAGCGTTCGAGCCACACCTGGTTCGTCCTGCAGGAGATCCTCGGCAAGTCCAACGTCAAGAACTACGACGGCAGCTGGGTCGAGTACGGCTCACTCGTCGGCGCCCCGATCGAACTGGAGGTCAACTGACCATGTGTGGAGCACCTGTTCAGACCCAGACCCTGCCCGCAGGAGTCGACGTCGAGAAGGAAACGGTCATCACCGGCCGCGTCCTCGCCGCTGACGGCCAGCCCATCGGTGGAGCGTTCGTTCGTCTCCTCGACGGTTCGGACGAGTTCACGGCCGAGGTCGTTGCGTCCGGCACCGGCGACTTCCGCTTCTTCGCTGCTCCCGGCAACTGGAAGATTCGCGCACTGTCGAGCTCCGGCAACGGCACCGCCACGGTGAACCCGACCGGCGCGGGCGTGCACAACGTCGACGTCACCGTCGGCCAGGAGTAACTCACTCCCGAACACGAACCCGCCCCCTGTGCATGCACAGGGGGCGGGTTCGTGTCTGTCAGGAAGCCGGCGGGACGGCGCCTTCCTGCTCCGCCAGCGAGGCGATCCAGTCGACGATCTTCTCGCTCTCCCAATACCAGGGATCGTTCGGATTGTTGTTCCAGTACGCCATGTGCTGAATGAACCCGAGGAAGATGTACGGCTTCGTGAGGAGCTCGAAGAAGTCCCGGTTGTCTTCCACGAATCCCGCACCTTCGGCGCTCAGCTTCTTCTTCACGACGTCCGACCCTGGACCCATCGCCCAATCGAGCATCGCGGTCTTCTGCTCCCGCGTGTAGCGAGTGTCCAGATCCGGCCCGTCCGGGTCGTACGTCTTGTCGGCGACCTTGCGGAGAACGTCCAGGAACGACTCGTCCGATGCGAACCAGTCGTCGTGGCGCACGATGTGGACGATGGCACGGGTGGCCATGTCGGACACAACGTTTCGGAAGTCGCGAACCGTCTGCCCCGGATCGACGAGCGTGAGGTGCATCTGCCCCATGACGCCGAGCGCCAACTCGAGCACGGCAATTTCCTTGGGTGCGTCACATGCGATGTCGTAGGGCCTGCAGGCGTAGGTGATCTTGTCGGCCAGTTTCCCGTAGTCCGCGGGGCCGGAAGACATGAATCCTCCGCCCGAGGGGCCGGGTTCACCCATGGACGGAGTTCCGGCGGGCCGATACGGGTCGCCGATCAATGCCACACCCGCGATGTCGTCCGCAGTCACGGTCGCCGTCGAGTCACGGTGGCCGATGTCTCGCACCACTCGCTCCGTGACCTCCCCACCCACGCTGTAGCCGACGAGAACGAAGTCGGTGGCGTCGCCACACTGGGCCTTCTTCTCGTCCAGGATCTTGTTCATCGCCACCACACCCGCTGCGACGGAGTCCTGGTAGGTGGGCACTTCTTCGAGAAAGCCGACGCCGTACGTGGACGGGTACGGAACGTATGCCCAACCGACAGTTCCGGGATCGTCCGCAAGGCGCTCGCCCGTCGGAACAGTCACGTTGCCAACCCAATTCGACCAGGCCTGTCGGTCCGATTCGTCGAGCGGCGGATTGTCGACTTCGGAATCGGTGGCGCCGGAGATTGCCACGACCATGATGTCCGGGCATCCGGCACCGTAGTTGTCGGGATGAACCTTGCTGGCATCCGGCGCGTCCGTATCGGAGCCCGAGGACGAGCCCGAGTCGGATGAACCCGAGCCCGACGACCCCGACGCGGAACCGGTTTCGGGTGCTTGCGCGTGGGCGAGCCCCGGGAGGGTCAGGATCACAGCCCCCACTGCGACCACCCCCCTCGCCATTCGCGCAATGTTGGTACGAGCGAACTGCATGAAACCTCCGCCGGAGAGAGATAGGGGCAATACAAAGAAAAGTACAGATGAGAACGGTACAAGCGAAGGTACGAAAAAGGACCCGTTTCGTCTATGTGAAGACCACGGTTTATGATGGGCTTCGTGGTCATTTTCTTCGAGGTTCTCCTAGGTCTCGCAACGCTGCTGATCCTGTGGTTCTCGGTGTACGTCCTGTACCGACTGGTCACAGACGAATCGTGAGCAACCCGTCCGACGAGGGTCCTGATCGCACAGACGATCGGCCCGAAATCCGGCGTGGCAGCGGCGATGCCGCTGTGGCGGACGCGGTCGAGCGTTCCAAGTCGACTGCGGGCCGCAACATCCCCCTGCTACCGGATATCCCCCTCCCCGAGGACACGGCGAATCTTCGCCTGGGCCCGGATCTGAACCAAGAACTTCTCGCGGTCCTCCCTCTCGTCGGCGTCTGGCGCGGCGAAGGCGAAGGACACGACCCCGTGACCGGCGACGATTACCGCTTCGGTCAGCAGATTGTGGTGTCTCACAATGGCGGGGCGTACCTGACCTGGGAATCACAGAGTTGGGTCATCGACGCGGATGGCGCGTACGTTCGCCCCGATCTCCGTGAGTCCGGCTTCTGGCGGATGAGCGGCGACGGCATCCCCGGCAGCACCGACGAAGAGGTCGTCGAACTGCTTCTCACACACAGTTCCGGTGTGGTCGAGCTGTACTACGGAAAGGCGCTCACCCAGTCGTCGTGGGAACTCGCGACCGACGTCGTCATTCGCTCCACTTCCGGAGCACTGATGGGTGGCGCCAAGCGCCTCTACGGCATCGTCGAAGGTGGCGACCTCGCGTACGTCGAGGAGCGCATCGTGGCAGACGGTGACCTCCAGCCGCGCCTGTCCGCACGGCTTTCCCGCTACATCGGCTGAATCCACCTACCTGGCACGCAAACGGCCCCCGAGTCCTCCGGTGTGACACCGGATCCGGTCTGGACAAGACCGGGGACTCGAGGGCCGGGTAGCTGCCTGGGATTCGCCAGCCGCTCGCGCGGTCAGTGAATTCCGTCAGCGGTAGCGGCTAGCGGGCAGCCACCTCACGTGTCCGTATGTTCTTCAACTTCAGACCACCTCCTTCCTCGTGTACCCAAAAGGTACGCCGCAGTCAGGAAGTCGGCAACGGATTATTTCTCTCGGCGAAATCCAGGCGTATAACCTGGTCAGCATACGTATCTGCGGGAAGTTGATGGGTGACGACCACAACGGTCCGGTCCGCAGCGATCAACCCGCTCGCGCGATCCAAGAGCCCGTGCAGCATCGATTCACCAGCCGCCGAGTCGAGATGCTCCGTCGGTTCGTCCAGCAACAGCACGGGAGCAGTCGACAACAGGGCCCGAGCGAGCAGAAGTCGCCGACGTTGCCCGCCGGACACCGCGCGCGCTCCACCCTCGAGGAACGTGTCGACCCCGTGTGGCAGCGAACGCAGCCACTCCCCCGCCCCCACTGCAGACAGCGCCGCCTTCGCCTCGTCTTCTGTCACGTCGCCGCGTACCACCCGCAGGTTCTCGAGGACCGATGTCTCGAAGAGATGAGCGTCCTCTGCAAAGAATCCGATACCGCGACGCACGTCCTCCGGACGGCACTCGTCGAGGGCGGTACCGCCGGCGGCGACACTTCCTGCGATCGGCGGCAACAGTCCGGCGAGAGTCATCAGCATCGTCGTCTTTCCCGCGCCGCTCGGGCCGACGACTACCACCCGCCGACCGGGAGCCAAGTCGAGGTCGAGCGGTTCCGTCACCTTGCCACCGGGCCATCCGCATTGGAGGTCGTGCGCACGCACCACTCCCGAACCGTCCCACTTCTGGGCACCCTCGGGTGTGCCCGTCTCCGCAGCATCCACGACGGCCAGCACACGACGAGCGGCAATTCGCGCCCTGCTCAGCGCGATTGCGGCTTCGGGCAATGCGCCGGTCGCCTCGAACGCCGACAACGGCATCAACACCAGAATCCCGAGCGCCATCGGGCTCATGCTTCCCGGCGCATACAACTCCAGGCCGATCAGGAGTGATCCGATCACACTTGCACCGATTGCCAACGGAGTGGCAGCGGATGCGAAGGCATGCCGCGGCGCTGCCCGATCCAACGCGGCCACCGCACGAGCCTCGGCTGCGCGGGCCCGTTCGGTCGCCGTCTCCAGTCGGCCCGCCACCCGAAGTTCTGCTGCACAGTCGAGGGCGGTGACCGCAGCCTCGCTGAAAAGGGCACGGGCCTGCGCACTCTCGCGCTCCGCCAATCGTGCGGCGCGAGCCGACAGAACCGGGGCGACGACACCCGACACCACGAGCGCGACCGCGAGGACGAGAGCCGCGGCCGGCGAGATCACGGCGAGAACTCCTACCGCGGCGACCGACAGCACTCCGGCTACTGCCATCGGAATCAGCGCCCGAACGACGACGTCTCCCAGTGCATCCACGTCTGCGCCGGTGCGGGCCAGCAGGTCTCCGCGCCGAAGGCCGGAGGACACTGCCGGGTCCCCGTCGGCGAGCAGTCGGTAGATACGGGTGCGCGCAGACGTGGTGCCGCGCAGCGCCGTGTCGTGCGTGGACAACCGCTCGAGGTATCGGAACACGCCCCGTGAGATACCCAGTGCGCGAACGGCGACGACGGCCACCGTCAGATCGAGGACCGGTGGCATCTGCCAGGCTCGTGTGATGAGCCACGCGGACAGCACCGCGAGCGCAAGAGCACTACCGAGGGTGGCAACACCGGCGGCCACGGACGTCAGCACCCGGCGCGGTTGCAGTTCGAGCAGGCGGATCGCCCTGAGCAGCGGGTCATTCCTCACGTGCATGCACCTCCACCACCGTGTCGGCGACTGCGAGAACGCTGGGCCGGTGCGCCACCAGCACCACCACGTGCCCCCGATCGGCAAGAGCGCGAATCGAACTCAGCACCGTCTCTTCGGTCGCATCGTCCAGGTGGGCCGTGGGTTCGTCGAGCAGCACGATCGGGCGGGGCGTTGCGAGCACACGCGTCAGCGCGAGACGTTGTCGCTGGCCGAGAGACAGTCCGGTCCCGCCGGCGCCGACCACGGTTCGCACTCCTTCGGGAAGTTCGGCGAGCACGGTATCGAAACCGGTTGCGGCCGCGGCCTCCTCGAGGTCGTGGACCTCGCCGGTCAGATGCAGGTTCTCTTCGACCGTTCCGGGCAGCAGGACCGGGTGTTGCGGCAGCCACGCGATTCGCGACCACCATTCCTCCCGCTTCATGTTCTCCAGTTGCAGGCCGTCGACCGTCACACTCCCCCGGTCGGGCCGCGAGAGCGCAAGAACGAGGTGCAGCGCCGTGGTCTTTCCCGAACCGTTCGGACCGGTCAGAGCGGTGATGCACCCCGCCTCGAAGATCGCGTCCAACCCTTGCGGGGCACACCCACTGCGCGAGCGCACGCCGACACCGGTCAGCTCGATCCGTCCCGGAGCCGCGGGAGCGGACACGGTGCCGCTGCCCGCGATACGGGGCTCCTCGCCGGCCTCGATCACCGCGAAGGCCCGATCCGCTGCTTCCAATCCGTCTTCGGCCGCGTGAAACCTGGTGCCGACCATGCGCAGTGGCAGGTACACCTCGGGCGCCAGCACGAGCGCGACGATGCCTGCCTCGAGCGCCATCTCCCCGAACACGAGACGCAGTCCGATGCTGACCGCAATCAGTGCAACGCTCAGCGTGGCCAGCAGCTCCAACACCATCGAGGACAGGAAGGCGACCTTCAGGGCGGACATGGTGCTGCGCCGATGCGCGTCGCCCAATTGCCTGATTCGAGCGGCCGGGCCCTGCTCACGACCCAGAGCGCGCAACGTCGGCAGTCCCGCCACCAGGTCCAGGAGCTGGGCCGACAAGGCGGTCATGGCTTCGAGAGTGCGCCGCGATTTCCCCTTGGTGAGCAGCCCGATGAGGATCATGAAGATCGGGATGAGGGGCAGCGTGACCACCGCGATCAGCGCCGAGGTCGTGTCCTGCCACCAGATGACGGCGAGCGTCGCGGGTGTGAGCGTCCCGACCAGGATCAGGGCCGGCAGGTAGCCGGTGAGATACGGGATCAGTCCGTCGATGCCACGCGTGAGCACCGTCGCGACCTCGTCACGGCGCGGATCGAGTTCGCGCGGTGGCAGACGAGTCGCGGTGACGAGCACCTGGTCCTTGAGTTCCGCCACGACCCGGTGGGCCGCGCGATCCGCGAACCGCGTGGTCGCCCAGGACAACACGACCCGCGCGCAGACTGCACAGGCGAGCACTACCAGCTCGATGTTCCAATCACTCCACGCGGTGTGGCCAGCGGTGATGGCACCTGCCAGAACCCGACCGAGCATCAGCGCGGTGACGATCACCATCACCACATCGAGTGTCGACAACACGACCGTGGCGATCAGATGGCCACGCGCCGAGGCCGAGTAGCGCCACAACCTCGGATCGATCGGCGCCCGCGAACGCGCCGGCGAGACCGGGGTCTTCGCAGGCGTGTCCGCGCCGAGTGACGTCATTTGCGTCCGAGCTTCAACCCGATCGAGGGCGGGATCTGATCGGCCGAAATCCGTTGCCGGAACACCCAGTACGTCCAGCCCTGGTAGATCATCACCACCGGGGTGAGGAATGCCGCCGCCCACGTCATCACCTTCAGTGTGTACGGGCTCGACGAGGCGTTCTCGATGGTCAGGCTGTACGCGGCATCCAGAGTGGAGGGCATGACGTTCGGGAACAACGAAGCGAACAGCAGCACGCTCGTCGCCGCGACGGCCAGGGTGCTCAGCACGAACGCCCATCCTTCGCGCTCTGCGCGAGTGAGTGCCACCACGCCTACCAAGGCTCCTGCGACGAGGGCGACGAGAATCCAGGTCCAGCCCTTGCCGTGCGCGAGTTGCGTCCAGAGAACGAACCCGCCGATCACCGGCACCGCCGGAATCGCCAGTCGTGCTGCCAGTTCCACAGCATCGGCGCGAACCTCTCGGCCGGTCTTGAGCGCCAGGAACACAGCTCCGTGCAGCGCGAAGACGAGCGCAAAACTCACGCCCCCCAACAGTGCATACGGATTCAACAGATCGAAGAACCCGGAGACGACGTGCTTGTCTGCGTCGATGTCCACGCCCCGGAGAATGTTGGCGAACGCCACTCCCCACAGGACTGCGGGCGCCCAGGATCCGAAGATGATGCCCCAGTCACAGCGCCTACGCCACTTGTCGTCGTCGATCTTTCCGCGGTATTCGATCGCGCACACTCGCACGATCAGCGCGACCAGAATCAGCAGGAGCGGCAGATAGAAGCCCGAGAACAGGGTCGCGTACCACTCCGGAAAGGCGGCGAACAGCGCGCCACCGGCAGTGATGAGCCACACCTCGTTGCCGTCCCATACCGGCCCGATGGTGTTGAGCACGACCCGTCGTCTGGTCTCGCCCTGCGGGTCCTTGCGACGCCCCAGCACGGGCATCAACATGCCGACGCCGAAATCGAATCCCTCGAGGACGAAGTACCCGGTGAACAACACCGCGATCAGGACGAACCACATTTCTTGAAGTCCCATGATCGTCTCCTAGTAGGCGAACGAGAGTTGGCGGGGGTTGTCCGGATCCTCCGGCTCGTCGTCTTCGTCGCCAGGCGGATGCGCGTCGTGTTCGAGCGGCCCCTCGAGCGTGTAGCGGCGAATGAGCCCGAACCACACGACGCCGAGCGCCGCATAGACGACCGTGAACGTGATGAGCGAGACCCACACGGTTGCTGCCGGATGGTCGGACACACCTTGATCCACCGTCAGCCGGATCAGTTCGCTACCGGTCGGGTTCGGATGCACAACCCACGGCTGACGTCCCATCTCGGTGAAGATCCAGCCCGCACTGTTGGCAAGGAACGGTGTCGGAATGGCAGCGATACTCAACCAGCCGAACCACCTCTGATCGGGGATACGTCCGCGACGGGTCACCCACAGACCGGCGAGGGCCAGAACGGCGGACCCGCCTGCGAGGCCGATCATCGCGCGGAACGACCAGTAGGTGACGAAGAGATTCGGCCGATAGTTGCCTGGGCCGAACTGCTCCTCGTACTGCGCCTGAAGGTCTTCGACGCCTTGCAGGTCCACCCCGGTGAACTTGCCCTCCGCCAGGTACGAGAGCACGAAGGGAACCTCGAGAACGTGGGTCACGCCGTCGCAGTTGTTGTGGGTGCCGACCGTGAGAATCGAGAAGTCCGGATCTGTTTCGGAGTGGCACAACGATTCGGCGGACGCCATCTTCATCGGCTGCTGCTCGAACATGAGTTTGCCCTGAATGTCGCCGGTGAACACCAGGCCGACGCCGGAGATCACCATCACGAGCATCGCGAATCGCGCTGCGGGCCGGAACATGGTTCTGGCCTCGGTCCGCATCTTCTCTGCTACTTCGGGCTCGGCTGCCTCGGCCGCCCGCGCGCGGCGCATGTTGCGCACCATCCACCAACCTGCGATGCCCGCCACGAAGGTGCCGGCCGTCAGGAACGCACCCGCCACGGCGTGCGGGAAGGCAGCAAGCGCGGTGTTGTTGGTGAGGAGCTCCCAGATGCTCGTGAGTTCGGCGCGACCGGTATCGGGATTGAACCTGGCGCCCACCGGGTGCTGCATGAACGAGTTCGCCGTGATGATGAAGTACGCAGAAGCGTTGACGCCGATCGCCACCAGCCAGATCGTGGCGAGGTGGACCACCTTCGGTAGCCGGCCCCACCCGAAGATCCACAGGCCGAGGAACGTCGACTCGAGGAAGAAGGCGACAAGGCCTTCCAGCGCGAGGGGCGCACCGAACACGTCACCGACGAAGCGGGAGTACTCGCTCCAGTTCATCCCGAACTGGAATTCCTGCACGATGCCCGTCGCCACACCGAGCGCGAAGTTGATGAGGAAGAGTTTGCCGAAGAACTTGGTGAGCCGATACCAGTGGTCCTTCTTGGTCACCACCCACATCGTCTGCATCACAGCGATCATCGGTGCGAGACCGATGGTCAGTGGAACGAGAATGAAGTGGTAGACGGTGGTGATCCCGAACTGCCACCGGGAGACGTCCAAGGCATCCATGACTACTCCGACACTCGGCCCGTAGGACAGGCTTCGGATTCGAAGCGTGGGCTTCCGCTCGAACCCTGTTGCACAACATACTGCGGACCGTGATCGACCCGCAGGATCTTGTTACTACAAACCGTAGTAGGCCTGTCAAGCGTCGTCGAAGCCGAATCCCACAGTCTCGATTGCCACGTCGACCAGCTCTGCGAACTCGTCGGCAAGGGGCGCATCGGGCAGCGTCAAACCGTCCAGCGCGCGCACCCGAGCCGCCTTCGTCACGCTCGACACGAGCCAAACACCCTCGGAGACAATCAGATCCGCAGGACGAAGCGAGGCGTACTCGCAACGGAAACCTCTACTCCGCGCTACCGAGTACAGCGCCCGCTGGGTGGTTCCCGGCAGGATTCCCTGGTCGTGGGGCGGAGTGATCAACGTCTTCCCGCGGGCGATCACGACCGACGAACGTGGCCCTTCCAACACATTGCCCTCACTACTGACGAAGATCACATCGTCAGCCCCCTGCTGGGCTGCGTATCGCAATGCCGCCATGTTCGTCGCGTAGGACAGGGTCTTTGCGCCCAGCAATTGCCACGGCGCGTTCGCCGAGAAGTCCACCGAGAACCCTCGGTCCAGAGTGAGTACGGACACTCCGTCCCTGCGGGCCTTCCGCACGGTGTCGGACACCGGCCCCACCATCACGAATTCGGTCGGGTCCCCACCGCTCTCCCGGCCGCGCGTGAAGACCAGCCGCATCACACCCTCGACATCGGTGCCCCATTGCTCCGCCGCCAGATCGATCGCGAAGCGCCATTGGTCGAGGTCGGGGTCGGGTAGGCCGAGCGCTTCGGCCGACGACCGCAACCGGCTCAGGTGAGGTTCGACCTTGCAGGCTCGGCCGCCATGGACCAGCAGTGTCTCGAAAACGCCGTCCCCTCGGACCACCGCAAGATCGTCCGCATACAGCAGCGGCGAATCCGCGTCGCGAATCTCGTGGTCCAGCGTCACCAGCACTCGATCGGGCATGGGAATCAGCCTATCGGCAGACAATCCTCGCAATCCCTAGACTGGGTGCGTGGTCGTCAACGATTCCGTAGCTGCCAGTGTCCTGCTCTCCGTGCCCGGCGCGGTACCGCCGCCCGAGGATTCGCCCGATGCCGGGGTTCCCTGGCATCACGGCGATCCGCTGGGTGAGCAGCGCTCCGCCGAGCGCGCATCCGCCGTCGTGGACAGGTCTCACCGTTTCGTCATCGCAATCGGTGGCGCCGAACGACTGACCTGGTTGCACACCATCTCCAGTCAGCACGTGGCCGAGCTGCCCGATTCCACCAGCGCCGAGAATCTCAGCCTCGACATCAACGGGCGAATCGAGCACCACTTCGTCCAGACCGATATCGGCGACGTGACGTGGATCGACACCGAGGCGGAGCGCGGCCCGGATCTACTGAACTTCCTGAAGAAGATGGTGTTCTGGGCGAAGGCCGAACCGCGTGAGGGCAACGAGCTCGCCGTACTGAGCGTCCTCGGCCCCGAGTCGGCAGGTGTTCTCGCGGCCGCCGGTGTCACGGCACCGGACGACGTCTATGCGGCCACTCCCCTCCCCGAAGGCGGCTTCGTTCGCCGGATGCCGGGACCCACCGCAAGTGCGTACGACGTGCTGGTGCCGCGCGATCACCTCACCGAGTGGTGGAGCAAGCTCACCACAGCGGGCGCCGCACCGGCAGGCACGTGGGCCTACGAGGCCTTGCGGGTTGCCGCTGTTCGCCCTCGACTGGGCCTCGACACCGACGAGCGAACCATTCCGCACGAAGTTCGCTGGGTCGGCACGCCCGAGGAGCAGGGCGCAGTGCATCTCGAGAAGGGGTGCTACCGCGGCCAGGAAACGGTGGCGCGTGTGCACAACCTCGGGAAGCCGCCGCGGCGTCTGGTTCTCCTGCATCTCGACGGCAGCGCCGACTCTCGCCCCGAGATCGGCGACACCCTCACCGCGGGCGGTCGAGCAGTCGGCCGGGTGGGCACCGTCGTGGATCACCACGAGCTGGGCCCCATCGCACTTGCACTCGTCAAGCGGGCTATTCCCGCCGACACCGAACTGCTGGCCGGCACCGTCGCCGCATCGATCGACGCCGAGACCGACGCGGTGGACGATCGAATCCAGGCGGGTCGCGCCGCGGTGGAGAAACTGCGCGGCCGATGACCGTCTCTCCGGGGGTCGTCGAAGTAGTCTGCGTCCTGCACACCGAGCGGGACAGCGGAACCAGACGCGTTCCCCGCACCGCCATCGACAAACGCCCGGTCGACGGCCCGGTCCGGGTCGACGAGGCCGGACTTGCGGGCGACTACGTCTGTGACACCGAGCATCACGGCGGGACCTTCAAAGCCGTATACGCATACGACTCGGCCGAGGCGGCCCGGTGGGAGCAGGAACTCGGCCGCGTTCTGCCGTACGGGTGGTTCGGCGAGAACATTCGCATCGCCGGCCTTCACGTCACCGATGCGGTGATCGGCGAGCGGTGGCGGATCGGCTCGTCCACCGAGCTCGAGGTGACCGGACCGCGAACCCCCTGCGGCACATTCGGGGTGTGGGCACAGGAACCGCGCTGGGTGGCACGGTTCTCCGAACGCGGCGACACCGGCGCCTACCTGAGCGTGGTGACCACCGGTTCGATCCGCGCCGGGGATCCGGTGGAGCGGGTGTCGGTCCCCGACCACGGGGTCACGGTGCGCGATCTGTTCACCGGCCGCGATCCCGGCCGGCTCACGGCCCTGCTCGAACAAGCGAGCAACCTCTCACCTTCGGTAGCAGAGAAAGCCAGGAAGCGACTGGCGGGACTGGAAGTGCGGGTCACCTATTGAGCGTCGAACTTGTCGAAGTCGTCCGATCCGGCGTCCGGGAGTGCGTACACCGCGGTTCGGTCGTGGTGTCGCGGCCCGACGGTGAAGTTGCGCTCACGCTCGGCGAGACGCACACCCCGATCTACCCACGGTCGGCCAACAAGCCCCTGCAGGCCGTCACGCTTCTCCGCAACGGATTCGTTCCGGAGAGCACGGCGGAGCTGGCCATCGCCACGGCCTCTCATTCCGGCGAGTCGGACCACATCGAGTTGGTCGAGCGCATCCTCGCTCGATACGGCTTGACGGCCGATCTGCTTCGGTGCCCACCCGAGCTTCCGCTGAACGAATTCGCCCGCGCCGAACTCGTCGCCGGCGGCGAGCTACCCCAGCCGATCTACATGGGTTGCTCGGGTAAGCACGCCGCGATGCTGGCAACCTGCGTCGTCAACGATTGGCCCCTCGACAGCTATCTGGAATCCGGCCATCCACTTCAGCAGGCCGTCGTGGAGAGCTTCGCGACCATCAGCGGCGAGGCCGAACCCGAATTGGGTATCGACGGATGCGGCCTTCCCATCGTTCCACTGTCACTCACCCACTTGGCCCGGGTGTACTCGACGCTCGTCACAGCCGCACCGGACTCCCCCGAGCGAGCCGTCGCGGACGCCGCTCGCGAACATCCCCGGCTGCTCTCCGGGACCGACCGCAGCGAGGCACGCCTCATGCCCACGGTCCCCGGATTGTTCTGCAAGTCGGGTGCGGACGGGATCTACGCCGGTGCGCTACCTGACGGCTCGGCGTTCGCGGTGAAGATCGACGACGGCCACGAACGGGCGCTGCTTCCGATGGCGGCAGCCCTCGCGCACCACGTGGGAGCGGAGTGGACGGAGGATCTCGCGGCGCTCGCATCGCTTCCGGTGCTCGGTGGCGGGGTCCGAGTCGGAACCGTCCGGGCGATTCCCGGCATCTTCTGACTGCTTGAATCCGCATCTGTCCAGTTCGCAGGCTCGGTGAGACAAACCAGACACGTCCGCAGAGGCATGATGGAAGCGGAAGCGAGATTTCCACGCTAGAGTGTGTGGCAGGAAACTTACACACTCAAACGGGGCCGCCAAATTCCCCAGGCCGCCCCGCGAAAGCGCGAGGGGGTCAGCCATGGGCCGCGGCCGGGCTAAGGCAAAGCAGACCAAGGTTGCACGCGAGTTGAAGTACAGCGTACCGACCACGGACTTCGACAGCCTTCAACGGGAGCTCACAGGTGGGTCGTCCAGTTCGCATCGGAGCGGTCCTCTTCCGGACCCGCTATCCGACAGGGACGGCCATGCCCGAGAGGATGATGACGACGACTGGCGCTGAGCCGCAGTTCGGCTGAAGTACGCCGAACTCGGACGGCATCCGCCTCGTGCACACCACAGGCGAATGCCAGCCACGAACGCAAGAAGTGAGGGGGAGCCGGACCGGCTCCCCCTCACTTCTGCATTTCGTTCGAGATTCTCCGAAGGCTTCGGTCAGAAGCGCGGGTGATCTCCAGCCAGCACGGCGCGCACAGCGGACGCGTCCTGCGCCTTCTTGACGCTGCCGAGAGTCCAGCACTCGATGTGCCGGGCCGTGAGCACCGCGAGAGCGCGATCGACGTCCTCCGGCGCAACGATGGCCACCATGCCGACGCCCATGTTGAACGTCTGCTCCATCTCGGCACGCTCGACCCGACCACGCTGGGCGATCATCGCGAAAATGGCCGCAGGACTCCAGGTACCGCGGTCGAGTTCCGCAACGAGTCCCTTGGGCATCACGCGAGCGAGATTGTTCGCGAGGCCACCGCCGGTGACGTGGCAGAACGTGCGCACGTCGGTCTCGGCGGCAAGCGCGAGGCAGTCCTTGGCATAGATCTTGGTCGGCTCGAGCATCTCTTCACCGAGCGTGCGACCGAACTCGTCGACGTGCGCGGTGAGGCTCATCCGGTCGATGTCGAGGAGAACCTTGCGGGCCAGCGAGTAGCCGTTCGAGTGCAGCCCGGATGCCCCCATGCCGATGACGACGTCACCGGGGCGCACGCGGTCGGGCCCGAGAACCTGGTCGGCCTCCACGACACCGATACCGGTCGCCGACAGGTCGTAGTCGCCGTCGGCCATCACACCGGGATGCTCGGCGGTCTCGCCACCGAGCAGTGCGCAGCCTGCCTGAATGCAGCCCTCGGCGATACCGCCGACCAACTCCGCGACCCGTTCCGGAACCACTCGTCCGACTGCGATGTAATCCTGCAGGAAGAGGGGCTCGGCGCCGCACACCACGAGATCGTCCACGACCATCGCGACGAGGTCGAGTCCGACGGTGTCGTGCTTGTCGAGAGCCTGCGCCACCGCGAGCTTGGTGCCCACTCCATCGGTGGAGGCGGCGAGCAGTGGCTCCTTGTAGTCACCCTTGAGCGAGAACAGGCCGGCGAATCCGCCGAGACCACCCATGACCTCGGGGCGACTGGCCTTCTTCGCCAGCGGCGCGAAGAGCTCCACTGCCCGATCGCCGGCGGCGATGTCCACTCCAGCGGCAGCGTAGGAAGCGCCTGGGCGACTTGTCGGATCCTCGGTCATGCGGTTGTTACTCCAGCCTCGTGTTGCTCGTCGAAAAGGAAGATTGCGGCGCGTTCGGCCAGCCGATCGCGCTCTTACGGTACCGGAGGAGGTCTGGCCTGCTGCCGTGTCCGTCGAACTCGGTAACTGCGAAACGCTACGGGCGACTCAGGGCGTCGGCGTTGTCGTTCACCCGAGTGGCAGCCGAACCGGCGGTGCTGTCGAGCATGCCTTCCAGAACGTTCTTGCCGATCGCGGTCTCGGTGGGCAGGGCGATCGGGTACTCACCGTCGAAGCAGGCGGCACACAGCCGACTCGACGGCTGCTCGGTTGCCGCGACCATGCCGTCGATGGAGATGTAACCGAGAGTGTCCGCGCCGACCGAACGTCGAACGCCTTCGAGCATCTCGTCGAAGCTGGTCGGACCATCGGTGGTGCTACCTGCGCCGTTGGCGATGAGCTCCGCGGGTGAGGCGAAGTCGATCCCGTAGAAGCACGGCCATTTCACGGGAGGCGAGGCGATACGGACGTGGATCTCGAGCGCACCGGCCTCACGGAGCATCCGGATGAGAGCCCGCTGGGTGTTGCCACGAACGATCGAATCGTCCACGACGACCAGCCGCTTGCCGCGGATGACTTCTTTCAGCGGGTTCAGCTTGAGCCGGATGCCGAGCTGGCGAATGGTCTGCGAGGGCTGGATGAAGGTACGCCCGACGTAGGCGTTCTTCATCAGGCCCTGGCCGTAGGGGATGCCGGAGCCCTGTGCGTAACCCACTGCGGCCGGTGTGCCTGATTCCGGCACGGGGATCACCAGATCGCCCTCGGCGGGATGCTCGCGGGCGAGGCGGCGTCCGATCTCGACCCGGGTGGAGTGCACCGACCGACCGGCGATCACGCTGTCCGGTCGTGCGAGGTAGACGTACTCGAACACGCAACCCTTGGGCTCGGGATTCGCGAATCGCGACGAACGAACTCCGTCGGCGTCGATCGCGAGCAGCTCGCCGGGCTCGATGTCGCGAACGAACGACGCACCGACGATGTCGAGAGCGGCCGTCTCGCTGGCGACCACCCAACCGCGATCGAGTCGTCCCAGGCACAGCGGTCGGACGCCGTGCGGGTCGCGAGCCGCGTACAGGGTGTTCTCGTCCATGAAGGTCAGGCAGAACGCACCGCGCAGAGTCGGCAGGAGCTTCATCGCTGCCTGCTCGATGGTGGTGTCGGTCGCCGCATCCGCGAGGAGTGCACCCACGATGTCGGAGTCGGAAGTGGCGCCGCCAGGGCGCTTGCTGTCCACGAGGCCGGCTGCGCGTGCTCGTTCAGCGAGCTCGGCGGTGTTCACCAGGTTGCCGTTGTGGCCGAGAGCGAGCCCACTGCCCGCTGCAGTCGGCCGGAAGATCGGCTGCGCGTTCTCCCAGGTAGTGGATCCGGTCGTGGAATATCGACAATGGCCGACTGCCACGTGACCGGGCATTGCGGCAAGGGTCTGCTCGTCGAACACCTGACTGACCAGACCGAGATCTTTGAAGACGAGCACCTGGGAGCCGTCGGCGACGGCAATGCCCGCAGCCTCCTGACCACGGTGCTGCAGCGCATAGAGGGCGTAATAAGAGAGCTTGGCCACATCCTCGCCGGGGGCCCACACACCGAATACCCCGCATTCTTCGCGGGGCTCGTTCTCGTCCTCGTCGAGCGGAGTCGAGGTGAGGAGATTCGGACTGTTGACCGACAGGTCGGCTCGAGTCACCGGGCGCTCCCTTTAGTGGCTGGGCTGGGGGGCATGCAACAGTCTACGGGCTGCGAGGCACTCCCCGCGCCAAGGGTGTCGGGCAACACTTCCACGATGCACCCGAGGTCATCCACGACGGCGCTCACAGCGGAAGCAACGGCAACCAGTGAGCGACGTCGGACGCTCGACTCCCGGAGGCCACGATGCGCCCGTCTCCGACGGCTGCATCGAACTCGAGCAAGCCGGTCACGATCGACAGCCACGTTCGAGGATCCGTCTCGACGACGTTGGGTGGCGTGCCCCGAGTATGCCTGGGCCCCTCGATGCACTGCACCGCAACGAACGGCGGGACTCGCACCTCGACACTCGACCCCGGGGCCACCTGTTCGAGAGTCCTCGCGCTCAGGCGCACAGCCGCGGCGAGACGATCACGGGGCGGACGAGGTTGTTCGTCGTTGCGCAACCAGTCCGCGACATCGTGGATCGCCGCCCGGAACTCTGCGGGATCTGCGGCGCGACGTGGAGGCATACGTCCAATCTACTGCGGCCCCGCCCGGAGGGCTCCGCCGATACCGGCCGTAAGGAGGGCTCCGCCGACGTTGACGGTGAGATGCAGCAGCGCGGGTGCGACCACGCTGCCGCTGCGGGTGCGGAGTCCCTCGAACAGCACTGCGGAAGCTGCGGTGAACGAGACGGTGCCGAGGACGTTGTCGCCCGCGGCCCGGGCCGGATGGACGTGCCAGAGGCCGAAGGCAGCGGCGTGGATCGCGATCGCGTGGTTTCTCCGCCAGTTCGACCGCAGGGACGCCGACAGCACGCTGCGGAACATCAGTTCCTCTGCCAGCACCGTCCCGACCGGGATGTGCAGCAGCAGCCATTCACCGAAGTCACCGCGCGGGGTGGATCGGCGCAGCCTCGAACGCGCACTCGGGATCGCAGACGCCAGCGCCATTACAGCCGCCGGTACCGCCGAAGCGAGAACGCCGATTCGGATGCCATCGAGTATCCGCCCCGCCGACAGCCCGAGTTCCCTCGACCGGTGCCGCGTCGCGGCCGCCGCTGTAAGTCCGACGCCGACAGCTCCGTTGACGAGCGCCCGGCGGCGAGCCGGCAATCGCAGACGCGGCAAGACCACGTTGTTCCACCCCACCAGGGCGACGGCCAACGCGAGCGAGCCCACTCGGCTCACTTCTCCGGGCCCTCCGTGTCACGAAGGATGTCGAGTTCGGCACGCACACGCTCGGTGTCCGCGGGGGTCCAGCCCTCCGGCTGCGCCACGGTCACCCAGCCGTCCAGCACGAGGGAGCCGTAGTTGTGTCCGTGCCCGTCCGGAACTCCGGCCGCGTTCGTGAGATCGGCGGACACCTGCCAGAACGTCACGAACGGGAACCACTTCATGGATGCGCTGCGGTCGAAGCCTGGTGTTTCCTTCAACCAGTCCGGCCGGCTGAACATCAGGTCGGGTGACCACCACACCACCGGGTCCGACGGGTGCTGGACGTACAGAATCCGTGGTGGCAGCCACTCGCCCTGCTCGTCGTGGAGGTCACGCGCGTCGTCCGCGAACCGAACGGTCAGCCCGCTCGCATACTCCGGCTCCACCTCGGACGTCCCGGGGTCGCGCCGGGCGATGAGCTGACTCCACAAGCGATTCGAGTTCGGTGGGCCCACCCACAGCACCCCGTCGACGGTGCTGCGAATGTCGGAGACGGTGTCGAAAGCGCCCTCACCTGCCTGCGTTCCGAGACTCTCGCCGTAGACCAACAATTTGGGCCGCGTAGCTTCCGGCTCCTGCAGCCACCTCTCGTGAATCCGGTCGATCAGTTCCTTGCCCGCTGCCTGGGCCTTGTCGCGGTCGGCGAGAAAGGAGATCCAGCTCGGCAGGAACGAGTACTGGCTGGCGACCAGCGCGCTGTCGCCGTTGTGAACGAGTTCGATCGCCTGGGCGGCCGTCGGGTTGACCCAGCCGGTACCCGTTGTCGGAATGACGACGAGCACACTGCGATCGAAGGCGCCCGTACGCTCGAGTTCGTCGATCACCACGTCCATCCTGGCGTCGGAATCCTCTGCGGTGTCGAGTCCCGCGTACACGCGGATCGGTTCCTTCGCGGGAGTCTCGTTGACCTCGGACAGTTCTCGGGCATCCAACCCGCGCGAAACGAAATTTCGGCCTTCGAAGCCGAGGGAATCCCACGACGCCTCGGACTGCGGACTTCCCGACTTCTCGGGCGCCGTCGGCTGATCTGCACCGTCCCTCGTGGTGGTGTTCTGCAGACTGAATATCTGGTTCGTGCCGGCATAGATTCCGCGGACGAGCACGCCGTCCACGAGGAGAACCGCTGCCACGACGACGACGGCGACGGCGATCGTGGTCGCTACCGGTATCGACAAGCGCAGGCGTCGGATCAAGCGGGCGGCAATCGCACGCACGATCTCGCGCATGCCTCGCCACGTCAGCACGATCGCGGCAGCTACCAGCAGGCTGAGTCCGCCGGTGCGGATGTATCCGGACGTGGTCGTGCCTTCCGCGCCCATCAACGTCGCGATATGACGCTGCCACCCGGCCGAATACACCAGCACGACGACCGACACCGACACGGAGCTCACCACCGTGAACACCCGCAGACCTGTGCCCCACGGTTCGGGCAGCGGCCACCAGCGACGACCGTTCAGGAACCACCGATGTGCGGCCTTGCTGACCAGAACGCCCACGGCATACCCGATCGCAGCGTTGATTCCCCCGATCAGGCCTTGGAACAGCCAGTCACGCGGAAGCAACGACGGGGTGAGCGACCAGCAGAAGAACAGCGCCGCGAAGGCGATGCCGGTGAAGTCGAGGCGCAGGCGATCCCACACTCGGTCGAGCACCGGGCCGTGCAGGCGCGCCGGGTCGGCAAGCCTCGGGAAGACCCGAGGATTGGCGTCACGCTTCGACAGCAGACCCGGCGCGGCCACGCATCATCCGAACAGCGTCGGAAGAGTTCCTTCGTGCGCCTTCCGGAGCTCGTCGAGTGTGAGCGAGAACTGACCCTGAATCTCCACGGAGTCACTCCCCTCGTCGACCACACCGATACGCACCCACGGAAGGTTACGGGCGGTGCACATACCCGTAAAGCGAGTTTCTTCGGTCCGCGGGACCGCGACCAAGACCCGGCCTGCGGACTCGGAGAAGAGCGTCACGAACGGGTCTGCATCCTCGGGAAGCAGCACCCGGCAACCGGTCTCACCCGCGAGTGCTGCCTCGATCACGGCTTGCGCCAGACCACCTTCGGAAAGGTCGTGGGCGGCCGTGACGAGTCCGTCCCGGGAACCGGCGAGCAGGATGTCGGCGAGCAACTGCTCGCGCTGCAGATCCACCTTCGGCGGAACGCCGCCGAGGTGATCGTGTTCGACCTGCGACCAGATGGAACCGTCGAACTCGTCGTGAGTGTCGCCCAGCAGGATCAGCGTCTCCCCCGGCTCCAGGCCGATTCCGGTCGGGATGCGGCGGTGCACGTCGTCGATCACACCGAGGACGGCAACGACCGGAGTCGGATGAATCGCGGTCGAGCCGGTCTGGTTGTAGAAGCTGACGTTGCCGCCCGTGACGGGGATGCCGAGTTCGGCGCAGCCGTCCGCCAGTCCGCGCACGGCCTGCTGGAACTGCCACATGACGCCCGGGTCTTCCGGAGAACCGAAGTTGAGGCAGTTGCTGACGGCCTTCGGGGTGGAGCCGGTGACCGCAACGTTGCGGAACGCCTCGGCAAGCGCCAGCCTCGCACCGTTGTACGGGTCGAGAGCGGTGTACCGGCCCGACGCGTCCGTGGCCAAGGCGATACCGCGGCCGGTCTTCTCGTCCACCCGAATCACACCCGAGTCCGCCTGCTCGGCGAGAACGGTGTTGCCGCGCACGTACCTGTCGTACTGCTCGGTGATCCACTTGCGGCTGCACAACGCCGGCGAGGAGATCATCTTCAGCAGCGTGGCCCGGAGCTCGTCCGCGGTCTCGGGTCGCTTCAGGTCCTTCGTGGTGTTCGCGATCAGCGCGTCCTGCGAATCGGGACGCTGCACCGGCCGCTCGTACACGGGACCTTCGTGCGCAACTGTGCGCGGGGGAACATCGACGACGGTCTCGCCGTGCCAGTCGATGACGAGGTGCTCGCCGTCGGTGACCTCACCGATCACGGTGGCGAGAACGTCCCACTTCTTGCAAACCGCCATGAACGCATCGACGTTCTCGGGCGTCACCACGGCGCACATGCGCTCCTGCGACTCGCTCGAGAGCACCTCCGCGGCGGTCATGCCGGTGGCTCGCATCGGAACCTGCTCGAGGTTGATGTGCATGCCGCCGTCACCGGCCGCAGCCAACTCCGACGTGGCACAGGAGAGCCCGGCACCGCCGAGGTCCTGAATACCGACGACCAGGCGTTCGCGGTACAAGTCGAGGCAGCACTCGATGAGGACCTTCTCGGTGAAGGGGTCACCCACCTGGACTGCCGGCAGCTTCTTCGGGCGGCCGCCATCCGCGGACTCGTCGAACGTCTCCGACGCCAGCACGGAGACGCCGCCGATGCCGTCGAGACCGGTGCGCGCGCCGAACAGGATGATCTTGTTACCCGCACCGGAAGCGAAGGCGAGGTGAAGGTCCTCGACGCGCATGGCACCGGCACAGAGTGCGTTGACGAGGGGGTTACCGGCGTACGACGCGTCGAACACCGTCTCACCGCCGACGTTGGGGAGGCCGAGCGAGTTGCCGTAGCCGCCCACGCCGCGCACCACACCGTCGACGACCCGCCTGGTGTCGGGCGCATCTGCCGCACCGAACCGGAGCTGATCCATGACCGCGATCGGACGCGCACCCATCGCCATGATGTCGCGGACGATGCCGCCGACGCCCGTGGCCGCACCCTGGTAGGGCTCGACGTACGACGGGTGGTTGTGGCTCTCGACCTTGAACGTGACGGCCCAGCCGTCACCGATGTCGACGACACCGGCGTTCTCTCCGATACCCGCGAGCATCGAGGACCGCATCTCGTCCGTGGTGGTCTCGCCGAAGTACTTGAGGTGAACCTTCGAGGACTTGTAGGAGCAGTGCTCGCTCCACATCACCGAGTACATCGCGAGCTCGGCATCCGTCGGACGGCGACCGAGGATCTCCTTGACGCGGGCGTACTCGTCGTCCTTGAGGCCCAGCTCTTTGAACGGCTGGTCCACATCTGGGGTGTCGACTGCGTGCGTGACGGTATCTACCTGCGGAGACACTGGGCGTGGGGTCCCTTCCCTGTGGGGATCGAACGGCAGGCTCGGCGTCGCGCTGCCTGCACGAAGTCTAGCCGGATGAGCGCGAGGGATCGCCGTCGCATCATCCGGTGGGTGTCAGGAACGCCGCGAGGGCGTCCGAGTAGGCGCGAACGTCCCACGCCCCCATGAGTTCGCGAGACGAATGCATGCCGAGTTGCGCCGCCCCCACGTCGACCGTCGACAGGCCGGTGCGCGAGGCGGTGATGGGCCCGATCGTCGAGCCACACGGCAGGTCGGCGCGGTGCACGTAGCGCTGCAGTGGCACGCCGGCCTGATCGCAGGCCACCGCGAAAGCGCCGGCCCCAGCCGAGTCGGTGGCGTAGCGAAGATTCTGGTTGACCTTCAGAACGGGGCCACCGTTGACGGCGATCCGGTGAGCAGGCTCGTGACGGTCCGGGTAGTTGGGATGCGTGGCATGGGCCATATCGCCCGAGGCACACACCGAACCGGCCATGACCTGCAAGAACTCCTCACGGCCGCCGCCACGACCGATCACGATCCGCTCGAGGACCGTGCTCAACAGATCAGAAAAAGCGCCGCGGTCGGACATGCTGCCGACCTCTTCGTGGTCGAAGAGGGCGAGGACGGGAACGTGGTCGCCGGGAAATTCGGCGGCGGCGAGCAGCGCCTGGGTTCCGGCATAGCAGGTGCCCTGATTGTCGAGGCGAGGCGCGCTGACGAGGCTCTCGTCGGTGCCCACCACTGTGCTGGGCGCCAGATCGTGTGTCATCAGTTCCCACCCGAGAACGGTGTCCGCCGGGACCTCTGCCTTCTCGGCGACGAACTCTATGAACGAGCGCGCCTCGGAGCCCACGCCCCACACCGCATTGACGTGCCGTTGCGGATCGAGGTGCACACCCTTGCGGTCCTCCGACAGGTGAATGGCGAGTTGCGGAACGCGGAGGATCGGTTCGTCGACGCGCACGAGTTTCTCTTCGACGGTGTTGCCGACGCGCACGCTGATACGACCCGAGATACCGAGATCGCGATCGAGCCACGAGTTGAGCCACGCTCCCCCGTACGGCTCGAGGCCGACCATCTGCCACCCCGCGGACACCAGGTCCGGGTGTTGTTTCACCCGAAGGTTGGGGCTGTCGGTGTGGCCACCCACGATCCGGAACGGAGCCGTTCTGTTCACCCGCTCGGTGCTCCACGCGATGAGCGATCCACCGCGAACGAGGTAGTACTTGCCCGGTTCGGTCGGCCACGACTCGCGTTCGTCGAGGCGGGTGAATCCCGCTCCCTCGAGCATCACCGACACGGTGGCGCACACGTGGAACGGGGACGGCGATGCGTCGACGAAGGTACAGAGTCCTCGGGCGTCGGCCCACGTGGTGGAAGACATGCCCACATCATGCCCCGCCCCCTTCGGACGAACGCGACGCCCGTCCGATCTGACTGGACGAATGTTCCATTCGTCCAGCGGTGGGCGGGGTGTCAGGCGATTCCGACCAGCCGCAGAGCGGCAGCGGTCACTGCTGCGGACAGGACGACCACCACGAACGGCGCCTTCTTCCACGCCAGGACGCCGGCCACCACAACTCCCAACGGCCGCGCGAACCCGGCGAACTCCTGGTCCTCGGTCACCGCCGACGTCACCGCCACGGCGAACAGAAGCAGCGTGGCCGCAGTGGCCAGCACGGTCTGCACATGCGGTGGGACCCCACGCTTGCGCAAGGCCGGACCGGCGTATCGAAACGCAAAGGTCCCCAGGGCCAGAACCGCCACGGCCACCAGCAACGGCCCGATCGCGAGCGTCATCGGAACACCCGCCTCGGGACCAGCACCAGCAATCCGGCCAGTGCCAAAAGGACCGGGAGTCCGACGGGAAGGAACGGCGTCAGCATCAGCGCGATTCCGGCACCCACCAGCGCGGGCCGACGGGTGTCCGTCTCACGCAGAGCGGGCATCACCAGCGCGAGCAGCACTGCAGGGAACATCGCGTCGAGACCCAATGCAGCTGTATCGGCAGCGATATCGCCCCCGCCGAGGAGTCCGCCACCGAGCGCTCCGATTGCCGCACCGATCGGCCAGCAGATCAGAATCCCGATACCGCAGATCCAATAGGCGGCCCGCTTGCGATGTTCTTCGCGCTCGCCCAGCGCGAAGACGACGGACTCGTCGTTCATGAGATGGCTGCCGGCAAGGCGCGTCTTGCCGCTTCCGACGACATTTCCCACTGCGAGACCGAACGGCAGGTGGCGAGCGTTCACGACCAGACCCGCGACCGTCGCCGCCGCCAGGCTTCCGCCGGAAGCCACGATGCCGACGAACAAGAATTCGGATGCGCCGGCCAACACCACGACGCTGAGCAGAATCGGCACCCAGATCTCGAGTCCCGAACTGACTGCGATCGCGCCGTACGAGATGCCGACGATTCCGTCCGCAAGACACACCAGTGCGATGTTTCGCACCAGAGACTTGTCGGCTGTTCGCCACATCGAACGCATAGACTTTATGGTGAACAGATTCAGTGTGTTCGTCAAGCCGAACAGACGACCGATGGAGCGAACATGACGGATGGAAACGCCCCGCTCGAGGTGATCGCCACGTCCCTCAAGCGCGAACGTGCCCGCGCGGGTCTCTCACTCACCGAGGTGGCCCGACGGGCGGGTGTCGCGAAGTCCACCCTTTCTCAGCTCGAGTCCGGAACCGGCAACCCGAGCGTCGAAACCCTGTGGGCACTATGCGTGGCGCTGGACGTCCCCTTCGCGCACATCGTCGACCCGCCCAAGCCCCGCGTGCACGTGATCCGCGCAGGCGAAGGACCGGGCGTTGCCTCCGAAAAGGCTGCCTACCGGGCGACGCTCGTCTCCTCGTGCCCACCGAACGCGCGCCGTGACGTGTACCGCATCGATGCGGAGCCGGGCCCGGGACGTAAATCGGACCCCCACATGCACGGCCTCGTCGAGCACGTAGTCATGGGAGCGGGCCGTGCGCTCGTCGGGGTCGCCGACGACCCGGTCGAGCTCGGACCGGGCGACTACATCGCCTACCCCGGCGACGTTCCACACATCTTCCGCGCACTCGACCCGGGAACGCACGCGGTGTTGATCTCCGAACACACCTGACGGATCAGCCGGGCACTGCGTCTTCGATGATTTCCACAGCACGCGCCGCGCCGCCGGCCTCCCGCAGTTCGGCCGCCAGCTCGGCGCTGCGCCCACGGGTCGACTCGGAAGCGATCTGCGCCAAAGCTTCCCGCAATTCGGCGACCGTCGCCACGTCTGCGTCGAGTCGCACCCCCACGCCAGCAGCAACCAACGCATCCGCGTTCTCGAACTGATCCACCGCCTGCGGGACCGCGATCATCGGCGTCCCCGTGAACATCCCTTCGCTCGAACCACCCATCCCGGCATGAGTGACGAACGCGTCCGCCTGGCGCAGGATGTCGAATTGGGGCACCCAACGATGTACCTCGAAGTTCGCCGGAATCGGGCCCAACAGATCGGCATCCACCTGTCGGCCTATCTGCAGCACGACGTGCCAGTCGGTCAGCGTCCCGAACGCCTCGATACACCGCTGATAGAACTCGACCTTGTCGGTGTACGCCGTACCGAGCGAGATCAGCAGAACGTTCCGCGCATCGGACGGGCGGGTCCATTCACCGTCGCCCGACCTGCTGGTCGGCAACGCCGGGCCCACGAAGGTGTACACCGACTCGTTCACGCGATCCGCATTGGGCTGCAAGGACTTTGCCACCAGGACGACCGCGCGTTCCGGCCGTCCGAAGAACTGATCGGCGGGCATGGTCACACCGTTGTCGACCAGAAACTTCGCCTGCCGCGCGTAGTAGGCGGCACCACGCGGGTCGGCTCTCATCTCGTCGAGTATGGGAGCCATGTCCTCCTCATACCCCTCCCACGCCACGTAGGTCGGCGAGAGCTGCACGATCGGAATCCCCCACTCCTCGGCCAGAATTCGCGCCGGCCCACCTGCAATGTCATAGAGGAACAGGTCCGGCTTGTCGTTCTCGTAGTGCTCCCGAAGCTGCGGGAGCATCGATTCGTATTCCTCTTGGAACAACGTCAACGCGTCGATCGCATCGCCGTCCCAGGACTTCTCCTTCGAGTCCTCGGTCGCACCCGAGTGGTTGATCTTGGGCAAGGTGGACTCGAACGGCCGCAACTCGGCGCCCGTCGCGGCGATGACGGACTCCATCGACGGATCGTTGGCATACGTCACGCGATAACCACGCCCCACCAACTCCCTGATGATCTCGAGGCTCGGGTTCACATGCCCCGGCGCGGGAATGCTGACCATCGCTATGTGTTTACGGGACATCGGGAACACCTTTCACCAATCGAGACGCATCGTCTCGACCTACCATCTCAGCGCTTTTGCGCTCTGTCGATGGAATATTCCGCCCTCGCTCCGTGAACTACTGCTCGTGTGAAACCGACGGCATTTCTATCCCACGTTCGGTGAAGACTTGCTTTGCCACATTCAGGCCGTTCACGGTTCGGGGATGCCCTGCGTACAGCGCGACGTGAATGATCGCTTCGACGATCTCGGTAGGCGTGACGCCCACGTTGAGGGCGCCACGTATGTGCGTCGCCAGCTGTGGTTCGGCGCCACCGATCGCGGTGAGCACACCCACATTGAGGAGCTGGCGTTGCGGCAGACTCAGACCCTCGCGGCCGTAGATGTCGGCGAACCCTGCTTCGACGACGTAGCGCCCGAAATCGGGACTGAGACGGTCGAACGCGTCGCGGATATCGGTGGCTGCCTGCGGTCCCTGAACGGACTCCATCAGCTCGACGCCCCGGTCATATCTTTCTGTGGTCACAGGAATTCCTCTCGAGGGAGATCGGTGGTTACGCGTTGCTGCACTGCGGTTTCGGCGTCGACCGGGATCCCCGTCACTCGCCGTTGCAGTCATGCATGAACGGTACGAGTTGGAGCGCACTCCAACGCAAGTCTGCTCGAGGAAATACCCGGTGAACTCGGGTAGTCCTACTCAGGAATCGATTCGCCGGTCACGTCAGGCTGATTCCCATGACACCGACGCCATCGACCAAGACCACTTCCGCCTACTTCTTTCAGGCCGCGTTGGCCTTCGCCGTCAGTCTCGGCGGTTCGCTACTCGGGATCGCGTATCTCCCGATCGACGCCTGGCAGCGAGCTTTTCTCGCGATGACCCTGCTATTCCTCGTCACCAGCGCTTTCACACTCGCGAAGGTCGTCCGTGACCAGCAGGAAGTGTCGAGTGTGCTGGGCCGAGTCGACGAAGCACGGCTCGAGAAGTTGATCGCGGAACACGACCCGTTCAAATCCGCGGCGTGACCGGTTCGCCGGGTCCGACGGAGGGGTTCGGATCCGGCGCCGGGAGCGTGCACGCAGTATCGATTCCCAGCACGTGATTGAGCCGGCCGAACGCCAACCACGACCCGATGGCCATCGACAGTTCCACGACTTCAGCCTGGGTGTAGTGCTCGAACATCCTCGCCCAGAATTCGTCGTCCAGATTGTGGTGGTCGACCGCATACCGCTCTGCGTATTCGGCGGCCAGCCTGGTGCGCGCGTCGAACTCGTCGGTCGTTCGCCAGGCAGACACCGCCTCCGCGAAACCGTCGTCCACCTTCTCGCCGTCGCGATCCGTACGCCAGTCCAGACAGAAGATGCACCCGTTGATCTGCGCGATGCGAAGCCGGGCGGCCTCGAACTCACGCAAGCCGAGGGTCGTGTGGGCATACACCGACATCGAGAACTGCGAAGCCGCGATTCCGATCTCGGGCACCATCTCGCCCCACACGTACCCGACGGGGTCCTTGCCTTCCGGCACATCGATTCTCATGATTTCTTCCTTCCGAGTTTGCCCACCGCCGGACGCAACGGCACGTCCAGCGCGTCGTAGAGTCCGGGAGGTGAATCGAAGAGCCAATCGATTGCATTGACCAAACGCCCTACCGCGGTGGCATTTCCGCCTGCCGACCTACTTCCGCCTTCGTCGGTGGCTTCCACGGTCACCTCGATGTGTGGGCGCCCTTCGACCACCACCCGGTGCGCGCCGTCGCCGTCGGGCGGCATCGGCCAGTCGGGTGCGCACGAGGGATGAATCCGGGTGACGTGCTCGATCACGATGAGCGGTTCACCATCGACGATTCCCTGCACCTCGAAGCGCAAGGCCCCCTGTGTACCGGCTTCGAACTCCCCCATCGTGGCGGTGCCGACCGTCGTCTCGAGAGCGCGTCGATCGAGGGTTTCGCGGATCTCGTCGAGTTCGACACCGAGCGCTCGCGCCATCAGACGGACCTGGCCGCCCCACACCATCGTCGGGACGGTCGGCGCAACCATCGGCGGCACGTAGTCCATCGGCTGGCCCATCCCGACGAGATAGCGGACGGAATCAGGCTGGTCGTACGTCGAGTAGTCGAAGATTTCCTGACATCTGACGACGTCGATGGTCGACGCCAGACCGCTGAGCAGAAGTGGAAGTACGTCGTTGCCCCAGCCTGGGTCCACCCCCGACACGAACAGCGATCCACCACCCGCTGATATCGCGGAGTGGACGGGTTCCGTCACCTCGGCGGGGGCGCTGCGGTGGTCGTACAGCGCATACAGCGCCGGCGTGACGACAATTGCCCCGTACTCGATCGCACGAAGGATATCGGCGAGTGCTTCGTCCGGACGAACTTCGCCGGAGGCGGCGTAGACGACGGCCTCGGGTTCGGTTGCGAGCACCGCGTCGACGTCGTCGGTCGCGGCCACACCGAGCGGATGCCCCAGTCCTGCGAGATCTCCGGCGTCACGCCCGACTTTGTCAGGGTTGTGCACGACTACGGCAGACAGTGTCAGCGCCGGGTTGGCGACCACCGCACGGATGGCCGCCCGGCCGACGTTTCCGGTCCCCCAGACGACGGTGCCGATCATGAGACCGACGCTACCGAACTAGAACAGGTTCCCGAGGTTGATCAGGCATTCTCATCATTGATCGACACCGTGACGCAGCATCGACCCTCTTCGGGTCGCAGCCGAGCCAGACAGCCATCGAATCGCCCTGAATCCAGCACCCCTTCCATCAGTTCGAGATTCATTCCGCACACCAGTTCGGTATGAGTGCTCGAGATCGCGTGAAACGGACAGTTGACCATGCTGATCTCGGCATTTTCGTAACGAGGTTCGTATCCGCAGCCTTCGAGGCTGTCGAGCAATCCCGCCAGACCAGGCTCTGCCGACGCCCCCAACTCGGCGCCGAACTCGCGGGCGCGACGCCGCAACGCCTTACGCGGCGATTCACCTGTGCCGTCCGCATCTTCGATGGCACATGCGAGGAGTCGACCGATCAACTCGTAGGCCCGCTCGGGTAGCTGGACGGATACTTCACGATTCGAACGACGGTAGAGCTTGGACGGTCTACCTGCCCCCGGCCCGGACCGGCCGTCTCGCCGTGCGAACTCGACACTCAACAGGCCTTCGTCCGCGAGTTTGTCGAGGTGAAACGCAGCGGTCTGACGGTTGATCCCCAGTTCTCGTGCAGCGTCGTCACGTCCGACCGCCGCACTCTGCCTTCGGACGTAGTCGTACAGACGACGCCGTATCGGCTCGTCGAGAACAGAGACAGCGGCAACCTCCGACTGCAAGTTTGCGTCCATGCCCCCATTGTAAAACTAACTTTCGTTGACTAAACGAGGAGCCAGATTCTATAGTTAGAATTATTCATTTTTAGAAGGAGCGCGCCATGTTCACCAACGCAGATCCGCAGACCGAAAGACCGGTCGTCACCATGAAGGACCCCGGATACCAGGCCTTTTTGCTGTTGCGCACCGTATTCACCATCGCGCCGATCGTCTTCGGTCTCGACAAATTCGCCAACGTCATGACGGACTGGCCGCAGTATCTCGCCCCGTGGATCGACCGCATCCTGCCTGGTACCGCACAGCAGGGGATGTACCTGATCGGCGTCATCGAAATCGTCGCCGGCATTGTCGTCGCATTGGCACCGAGAATCGGCGCCTGGGTCGTCGCCGCCTGGCTCGGTGGCATCATCGTCAATCTGTTGACGCTGTCGGGGTACTACGACGTCGCCCTACGGGACTTCGGGCTACTCGTCGGCGCAGTCGCGCTCGCTCGATTGTCGGTGCAGTACCCACGACGCCGCTCCGTCGAACGCTCGAGCTGAGTCGAGTGAAAGAAAGCCCCGCTCATCGTGGTCGACGATGTGCGGGGCTTTCCAGGTTCGGTTCGGTTGCGCCGAACGAGTTATCAGACTGACAGAACGCTTTCGAGAGCCGAGTAGAACATTCCGAGTCCATCATCGCTCGGGCCGGTCAGTGCCTCGGTTGCGTGCTCAGGGTGCGGCATCAAGCCGACGACCCGACCGTTCGCAGACGAGATACCGGCGATGCCACGCTGCGAACCGTTCGGGTTGTCGCTCGCGTAGCGGAACACGACACGGCCTTCGCCCTCGAGCTCGTCCAGTACTTCCGTCGACGCTTGGAAGCGTCCTTCACCGGACTTGAGTGGGATCAGAATCTCCGCACCAGGCTCGTAACGAGTGGTCCAGGCAGTCGAGTTGTTCTCGACCTTCAGCCATTCGTCGCGGCAGATGAAGTGCAGGCCCTGGTTGCGAGTGAGCGCGCCGGGCAGAAGACCGGCCTCACACAGCACCTGGAAGCCGTTGCAGATGCCGAGTACCGGCATGCCGCCCTTTGCTGCCTCGACGACCTTGCCCATCACGGGTGCGAAACGCGCGATGGCGCCGGCCCGGAGGTAGTCGCCGTACGAAAAGCCGCCGGGAACGATCACGGCATCGACACCCCCGAGATCGGCATCGCCGTGCCACAGGCTGACGGCTTCGCCGCCGGCCAGGTTCACGGCACGCGCTGCATCGACGTCGTCGAGTGTGCCGGGGAAGGTGATGACTCCGACGCGTGCGCTCATGCCTCGACGCGCCTGACGGTCCAGTCCTCGATCACCGTGTTGGCCAGCAGGGCCTCGGCGATCTTCTCGAGCTGCTCGTCGTCGACGCTGCCGTCGACCTCGAGCTCGAACCGCTTGCCCTGACGAACATCGGTGACCCCGGAGAATCCGAGGCGGGGCAGGGCTCCGGCGATGGCCTGGCCCTGGGGGTCGAGAATCTCGGCCTTGGGCATGACTTCGACGACGACACGGGCCACGTGCTGCTCCTCGGTTGTTGTACTGAGCCGGTAGTTCACCGGACGGGGGCAAGTTTACCGGTCGACCCACCTCGGCCTCGCATCGGACGGACGGGCCGACAGCCAGGACACGGATTCGGCATACTCGAAGACATGCAACTGACTCACTTCGGCCACAGCTGTGTACTCGTCGAGTTGAACGGTTCCACGATTTTGTTCGACCCGGGAACGTTCTCACACGGGTTCGAGGGCATCACGGGTCTGGACGCCATCATGATCACCCACCAGCACCCGGACCACGCAGACCAGGCACGTCTACCGAAGCTGGTCGAGGCCAATCCGGGTGCCGCCCTGTACTCGGATCCGCAGACCGCCGATCAGCTCGGCGGCAACTGGAACGCCGTGCGCCCCGGTCAGCAGTTCCACGTCGGCGACGTGCAGGTCACCGGCACCGGTGGTATGCACGCGGTGATCCATCCGGACATTCCGCTGATCGACAACACCGCGTTCCTGCTCGGCGACTCGGACAACCCCGCCCAGTTGATGCATCCGGGCGATTCCCTCTTCGTCCCGGAGGAGAAGGTCGACGTGCTCGCGCTTCCGGCGGCTGCGCCGTGGTTGAAGATCTCCGAAGCCATCGACTTCCTGCGGGCGGTCGCGCCGCGCGTCGCCGTACCGATCCACCAGGCAATCATCGCCGACGACGCAACGGGCATCTTCTACGGTCGCTACTCGGACATGGCGCCGGAGGGCACCGAATTCCGCACCATGCCGAGCGAGTCGTCGATCGAGGTCTGACGAGAACCTCAGTGGTTGCGAAGTTTCTCGATCAGTTCGTCCTTCTTCAGGTCCGAGTAGCCGTGCATGTCGAGTTCCTTGGCGCGTTCGCGTAGTTCGTCGACGGTCCAGTCCTCGTAGGCGGGCGAGGATCCGCCGGCTTTTCCGACGTTGGAGCGGCCGCGGTTGGCTGCTGCGTTGGAGATACGGGCCGCTTTCTCCTTGGAGTCGCCCTCTTCACGCAGCGTTTCGTAGAGTTCCTGGTCCTTGAGCTGAGGCTGATCGTTCGATTTCGACGTGGGCATCGTTCCTCCTCGCAGGTTCGCGGAGTGCGGACACTTCCACACTCTCACTTCGCGGGGGCGCAGTCACCCGTTCAGGAAACCGGGACGGCCGCGCGGGTGGTCTTCTTCCCAGAAAGCCGCAGGTAGCTCACGTTCCACAACCATTCGAGCGGACCTCGGTCGAATCGACGCAGCCACAGGCTCGACCCTGCGATCATCGTCGCGGAGATCGCGATGAACAGAGCGATCGTCGCCGGGACCACGCTCTGGCCGTCGAGCCGTGCCGACAGCCCGAACCCCCAGCCGTAACACACCACGGAGCACAGAATGTTCTGGACGACGTAGCAGGTCAACGCCATGCGACCGACAGGGGTCATTGCTCTCCCGACCACCCCGGGCTGTGCGCCGCCGACATACCGTTGCGCGACCGCGGCGAGCAGGCCGAGCGACACGAACGGGGCGATCCCGTAGCGGCCGAGAACCAAACCTGCGTCCGAGCCGAAGATTCCGACGACGAAGTCGAGCGGCAGTGCAATGCCGAAACCGAAGATCATCAGCTTCCGTCGAAGCGCATCGCGGCCGGGGTCGAGAATTCCGTCGCCGAACAGTCGTGCGCCGACGAGAAACAGTGCTATCGACATGGGAAGTATGAAGACCACTTCGAGTCGGAAGACGGCCAGATTCTCGACGCGGTACACAACGAGGTCCCAAAAACTGCCGTCCGCGTAGGGGTTCGAGGTCTGCGCCTGCGATTCCGGGGCCGGCGCCCAAGCAAGCGCGGCAACGACGAGCGCGAGCATGGTTGCGTGGATCCCTGCGGCGCAGGCGATCCAGATCTTCTGCACCCGGATACTCGATGCGAGCACGAAAGCCACGATCAGTCCGGTGACGGCATACCCGGTCAGGACGTCGAACTCGGTGACCAGAAAGTAGTGCAGGAGACCGTCGACCATGAGCAGTCCGGCACGCCACGGGTACGCGCCGGGCCACCGCTCTCCCTTACGGGCGGCCGAACGTTGTTGCACGGCAAGCCCTATGCCGAACATGATCGTCAAGAGTCCGAGAAACTTTCCTTGGGCGAGCTGCTCGAGTACCTCCTGCACGGGCCTCCAGCCACCCGTGGCACGCCCGGCGCCGTTGATGTAGCCGACAAATCCTTCGGCGTTGGTGAATATCCAGATATTGGTGCCGAGCGTTCCCAGAATCGCCAATCCACGGAGCACATCGAGGGCGTTGTACCTGGTGGTCGTCATGCTGCACTCCCCTGCAGTGTCGACTTTTGTCAGCACGACTGTGCTAGCAACTCTCTGGATGCTAACACAGTCGTGCTAACATGGGGTGTGCCGAAACTGATCGATCACGAAGAGCGGCGACAAGAGATCGCCGAGGCAGTCGGACGGGTCATCCGCCGTGACGGGGTGAGCGCAGTATCCGTCCGAGAGGTCGCCGCCGAGGCAGGCATCTCCACCGGATCTCTGCGACACGTATTCGCCAGCAAAGAAGAACTTCTCGTGTACTCGATGCAGGTGATCATCCTGCGGGCACGAGACCGGATTTTCGCGCACTTGTCGATCGCCGACCCTCGGGACCGGGCACTGGCCATCCTCGGCGAAGTACTCCCCCTGGACGAAACCAGGCGGTCCGAGATGGAAGTCAACCTTGCGCTCGTCAGCGAAGCTCCCGCGCACCCGTCACTACGCAAGACGGCACTCGAAGCTCACGACGGCCTACGTGACGCCTGTGTCGCAGTGCTGACCGGGCTCGAGGACAACGGCCTGTTCGACACATCGCGCGACGTCCAGGCCGAAGCACTGCGTCTGCACGCCCTGATAGACGGCCTCGCCACCCACCTCGTGCTGGGCCACAACGATTCGCCGGAGGCGGCGTCCGCAACCCTGGCCGCTCACCTGGATGGCTTGGCCTGAACCCAGTTCAGGCAGCTCCGAGATTGCTGACCCGACGCTCCCACCGGTAGACATCGGGCGTTGCCTCGTGATGGAGGCACAGATCCACGGCATCGATCAGGGCCTGCCTGGGGCCACTCTTTCCCAATTGCTTTCCGGTGATCGCCAGCCGAACCACACCGTCGCGGCGGGCGGTCCGCCCCGCCCCCAGAACGAGTGCCCGGCACCACCAAGGCTCCGCCCGGAAACCCTCGCCTATCCCGAGTACTCGCGAGCGTTCGGCCGTCCCGCGTACGAGGTCCTGAACCGACGTCATACCCGCGAGCAGCCGAAAGCCGGCGGACGGAAGCGCGTTCACCGCACCCGCCGATGCCGACCAGCGCGGTGCCGCGAAAAGACGGGTACGCAGGCCCGTCTTTTCCATCACGCGATCCGCAGCCAGCAGCCGCAACCGTGCCTCGTGCTCGGGAAGTGTGGCGAACTCTGCGCGTCGCCGCTTCGTCGCAGCCTGGTCGTAACCGTGCAGGACGATCGCCGCGCCGCGTGAACGCTGCTCGCGCAACCAGGCCTGCGTCTGGGCGTCGTTGACGAGCCGGTACTTGTCCTTCAAACGAGGAGCGACCAGCAGGGACAAGGAGACGCCACGCTTGTCCATTTCTTCCGCGAACGACGCGGCGTGCTCACGCGTTTCGTCGCGGATTCCTGACACCGACACGATCAACTGTCCGGTCATGATTCCCAGCCTGACAGGGGAAGGTGAACAACAAACCAATCCCGTGCGCACTCGAGGAGTGCAGGGACTCCTCGAGCGCGCACGAGTGGCGAAGCCGCTTACGGCAGAACGGCCTCGATGGCCTCTACTACCTCGGCAGCGTCGGGTTCGGTGCGCGGACGGAACCGCTTGGCGACGGTGCCGTCCGGGGCGATCAGGAACTTCTCGAAGTTCCACTGAATGTCGCCGGACTTGCCCTCGGCATCTTCGGCCTTGGTCAGCTCCTCGTACAGGGGATGCCGATTGTCGCCGTTGACCTCGATCTTCTCCATCAGCGGAAAGGTGACGCCGTAGGTGGTCGAGCAGAACGTCTCGATCTCCTCGGGCGTACCCGGCTCCTGTCCCATGAACTGGTTGCACGGGACGCCGATGACGCTCAGACCGCGGTCCGCGTACTCGGTGGCCAGCTTTTCCAGCGCCGTGTACTGCGGGGTAAGGCCGCACTTCGATGCCACATTGACCACGAGGACGGCACGGCCGTCGTACTCGCCGAGCGACGTGGGGACGCCGCCGAGGGTGTTGATTCCGATGTTCTGTACTGGAGTCGTCATACGTCCAACGTAGCGAAGACGCCGAGCCTCGTCTTCGGTCACGAGTTTGTAACCCTCGTTAACGATCCCCCGCGCCCGAGCGAGACACCCTGTGACGCACCGTCCACGACCGTCGACGATTTCGGAGACATCATGAACAAGCGCACCAACAAGCGGATCACAGCAGTATTCGCTGCGATCGCCGCGACAGCCCTCGTCTCCGCATGCGGTTCGAACGACACCGGCGCCACCGATGATGCGGCCCAGACGAATGCGGCGGCCTCGCAGCCTGCCTCCCCCGAAACCCACATTTCCTCCGAGGCCCAAGCGATCACGGAGACCGCAACCGCCACCGAAGCTGCTTCCTCCCCGGCAGCCGAACTGGTCCCCGAGGCGGTAGCACCCGGGGAGCCCGCGCCCGGACAGGGCCCCGGCGAGCAGATGCCCGGCGAACCGCAGTCCGGGCAGTGCCTCGACGTGAGTTCACCTGTGGTCGGCGCCGCGTTCGCGACGTTGAGCCCGTCACCGCGCAATGACGGCTGGAAGGTCGGTCAGTCGAGCGATGCTCCGGCCGGGAACTGCCCCGGACTCGAGTACGTGTTGGCAGAGACTCCGGGCGGGACCGCCAGCTCGCCGAGCCAGGTCCTCTTCTTCCACGACAACACCTACCTCGGCACCGCGACGTCGGATGCGTACGCGTACACCACGGTCGCCGGCACGAGCGAAAACTCTGTCTCGGTGAACTACCAGTGGCTCGAAAACGACGATGCGAGCTGCTGCCCCTCCGGCGGACCGGCGACCATCACGTATACGTGGGACGGATCGCAGGTCGTGATGGAACAACCACTGCCGCAGGCGATGATCGACGCGTACGCGGAGTAGCGGTTTCAGACTCGGGTGTCGACCAGGTCTTTCGGTCGGTCGGAACCCGAGTCTTCGTCCGCGTCCTCGTCCAACATCGTCGACTCGTCGAAGGGAATCTCCTTGTCGAGCACTGATCGAACTCGGTCCGCATCGACCGTATTCGTCCAGTGGCCGACGAGCAGGGTGGCGACCGCATTACCCGAGAAGTTCGTGACCGCACGGGCTTCCGACATGAAGCGGTCGATACCGACGATGAGACCCACGCCGTCGAGCAATTCGGGTCGGTGACTCTGCAGCCCGCCCGCGAGGGTGGCGAGGCCGGCTCCACTGACCCCGGCTGCGCCCTTCGACGCGATGATCATGAACACCAGCAGCGACAGCTGTTCCGGGAAGGACAGTGGCTGCCCCATCGCGTCCGCGATGAAGATCGACGCCATCGTCAGATAGATGGCGGTGCCGTCCAGGTTGAAGGAATAGCCGGTGGGAACAACGACACCGACGGTGGTGCGCTCGACGCCGACGTGTTCCATCTTGGCGATCAGGCGTGGTAGGGCCGACTCGGACGAGGATGTCGCGAAGATCAGCAGGTATTCACGCGCCAGGTAGCGGACCAACTTGAAGATGGACACGCCCGCGACCGTCCGCAGAATCGTCCCGAGAACACCGAACACGAAGATCACGCACGTCAGATAGAACCCGAGCATGAGGGTCGCCAACTGGACGACGGCGCTGAGTCCGGTCTGTCCCACGACGTTGGCGATCGCGCCGAAGGCGCCGATCGGCGCCAGCCACAGAATCATGGCCAGGACCTTGAACACCAACTTCTGCACGTAGCCGATGCCGCGCAGAATCGGCTCGCCGGTCTTGCCCATGGATTGCAGCGCGAACCCGACGAGCAATGCCACGAACAGGGTCTGCAGCACGCTTCCCTCGGTCAGCGAGGACAACATGGACGTCGGGATGATGGACGAGACGAACTCCATGGTGCCGCCCGACTCGTGCGCCTTCTCGGCGAGCTCGGCGCCCTTTCCGTCTGCGGTCACGTTCAAACCGGTGCCCGGATCCAGGAGATTTCCGACGACCAGGCCGATACCGAGCGCCACCGTGGACATGCCGATGAAGTAGATCAGCGCGAGACCACCGACCTTGCCGACCTTGGCCGCGGCCTTCACCGAGCCGATGCCGAGCACGATGGTGCAGAAGATGACCGGGCTGATCATCATCTTGATCAGATCCACGAACATGGTGCCGAGAACACCGAAGGACTTGCCCACACCGGGTGCCAACCATCCGACCAGGATTCCGGCGACGACCGCAACAATGACTCCTATGTAGAGCCAATGCGTGCGGTCGCGCTTCTTGTCGCCGGGGGGCGGCGCGGCGTCGACATCCTCCTGTGCGCGGATACTCATGATGTCCTCTCGACTGGTTGGCAATACGATGGCGAACCTCTAGTGATGCAGGTCACTCGAGCCACGGAGGAATCTACGTTCCATTCACGCTGGGCGTGAAGTTTGTGTTCATTGTGTTCAGACAGGAGAACAGTGCCGATCAGACCGGTACGACGGCCGCGAAGTGTCGCCCGCGAGCTGTTGGCACTCCAGTTGGCAGTCCTGACGGTGGTCATCGTCCTGGCCGCGGGCCTGGCCATGTGGAACGAACACCGCGACAGCGACGCCGACGCCGTCCGACTGGTCACCTCCGTCAGCGAGACGCTCGCCGATACCGACACCCTCACCGCAGCGTTGCAATCCCCCGACCCCTCCGCCGTTCTGCAACCCCAGACCGAGAGAATTCGTGCACACACCGGCGTCGACTTCCTCGTCGTCATGGCGCCCGACCGCACGCGGTACACCCACACGGATCCCGATCTGATCGGCGGGAAGTTCACCGGACACATCGAACGCGCCCTGGCCGGCGAAACCTTCACCGAGACGTACGCGGGCTCGCTCGGCCCCTCGGTCCGTACCGTGACACCGGTCTTCGATCACGGCAAGGTCGTCGGCCTCGTGTCGGCCGGGGTCACCAGGGAGAAGGTCGGCGACCAGTTCACCGACACCCTGCCTGCGATCTTCGCGATCGCCTTCGCCGGTCTCCTGTTGTCCGCGGTAGGCGCGGGCCTCGTCAACCACCGGCTTCGTCGACAGACGCTGGGCCTTGCGCCGGAAGAACTTCGGCGTCTCTACGAACACCACGATGCCGTACTGCATTCTCTCGGCGAAGGATTGGTGGTGCTGGACCGTCGGGACAGCACGGGCTATGCGGGAGTGGTCAACGACGAAGCACGCCGCCTCCTCGATCTACCCGAGGGCCCGATCCTGCTCGATTCACTGCCACACTCCCTTCGCAGCGCCGACGCACCCGACGCCCAGGACGAGGTACATCTCACCGACACCCGGGTTCTGGTGGTCAATCGCAGCCCGGTCGAGTGGGAAGGCTCCCGAATCGGCACTGTGCTCACGATTCGCGATCACACCGAGTTGCAGGACGTCCTCGGCGAACTCGATTCGGTGCGGGGTTTCGCCGAGTCGCTGCGAACCCAGACTCACGAGGCGGCGAATCGCCTGCACACGATCGTGACCATGGTCGAACTCGGCCGATACGACGAGGCGATATCCTTCGCCACCAACGAACTCACGTCCTCCCAACACCTGGTCGACCGGTTGACCACATCCGTCACCGAACCTGCACTGGCGGCACTGCTCCTGGGTAAGGTCTCCTTCGCCGGTGAGCGCGGTGTCGACCTGACGATCACGGACGACACCGCGTTGACGCGACCGCTACCGCTCGAGCCGCGTGAACTCGTGACGCTCGTCGGGAACCTGATCGACAACGCCATCGACGTCGCCAGGGCATCGGACGAAAAGTGGGTGGAAGTGAGTGTGCGTGAGGAGGATTCGGTCATGTCGGTTGCCATCGCAGACAGTGGGCCCGGTATGACACCGGAAGAACTGGAACAAGCGACCACCCGCGGCTTCTCGACCAAGTCGAAACAGCGGGGACTCGGCCTCGCACTGGTCTCGCAGGTCCTCGAACGCCATCACGGCACCCTCCGTACCGAAGCGTCCCTCGGCGGCATGCTCGTCGCCGAGATCCCGTTCACCCGCCCGGGAGACGACCAGTGATTCGGGTGCTCGTCGTCGACGACGAACCGCTCATCGCAGAGGCTCACCGCGCCTATGTGGAACGCGTACCCGGTTTCTCGGTGCATTCGGTCGTACACACCGGCCACGACGCGCTGCGAGTCACTGCGACGGCCGCAGGAACCGCCACCCCGGTTGATCTGGTACTTCTCGACATCGGATTGCCCGACGCCAGCGGACTGGACGTGGCTTCCGCCCTCGGCGGTCTACGTCCGAGTCCCGACGTGATCGCCGTGACGAGCGCACGCGACCTCGACCTGGTGCGGACGGCGGTGGCACGCGGAGTGGCGCTGTATCTACTCAAACCGTTCACGTTCTCGGCCTTCCGCGACAAACTGGAGCGCTACCGCGAGTTTCGCGCTGCGCTTCCGTCGGGCGAGACGGCAGTGAGCCAGCACGACATCGATCGAGCGATGTCCGCGCTACGCACCAGCGACGACCGGGCCGCAGCACCCAAAGGTGTTGCTCCACACACTCTGGACCGAGTCTTCGCCAGTGTCCGGAATGCAGATGGGGCCCTGACCGCAGCCGAGGTCGCCACTGCCACCGGGGTATCCCGCGTGACGGCATGGCGCTACCTGGAACGTCTCGCGGACGACGGTCTCGTCACGAGAACCACCGAATACGGTCGCGCGGGACGCCCTCAGGTGCGGTACGCGACGCGCACCTGAGAGCTCCGATCAAGGTTTCAGACCTTCTCCACCTTCAGTGTGTCGAGGATCCACGCGAACTCGAACGCGACTTCCTTCCACTTCGCGTAGCGGCCGCTCACGCCGCCGTGACCCGCGCTCATCTCCGTCTTGAGAAGCAACGGCGAGTCGCCGGTCTTGGTCGCTCGCAGTTTCGCGACCCACTTGGCCGGTTCCACATACAGCACGCGGGTGTCGTTGATGCTGGTGATCGCCAGAATCGCCGGGTAGTCCTTGGCCTCCACGTTCTCGTAGGGGCTGTAGGACCGCATGTACTCGTACACTTCTGGGTCCTCGAGGGGATTTCCCCACTCGTCCCACTCGATGACGGTGAGCGGCAGCGACGGATCGAGGATCGACGTGAGCGGGTCCACGAACGGCACGTTCGCGAGAATCCCGGTGAACATCTCCGGCGCCAAGTTGGCGACGGCACCCATGAGCAGGCCGCCTGCACTCCCCCCGTCCGCGATCATCCGGTCCGGCGTGGAGTATCCGGAATCGACCAGATGCTGTGCACACGAAACGAAGTCGGTGAAGGTGTTGCGCTTGGTGAGCGTCTTTCCGTTCTCGTACCAATGACGGCCCATCTCGCCGCCACCACGCACGTGAGCGACGACGAACACGATCCCGCGGTCGAGCAGCGAGAGCCTCGCGACGGAGAAGGACGGGTCCATGCTCGCCTCGTACGATCCGTAGCCGTACAGCAGAAGCGGCGCCGGGCCCGTGACCCCGCGGCGCCGAATGATCGACAGCGGAATACGGGTGCCGTCCTCGGCCGTCGCCCATTCCCGTTGCTGCTCGTAATCGGCGGCATCGAAGTCACCGAGCACGGGCTGAGACTTGCGGAGAACGAGCTCACCGGACTTCAGGTCGTAGTCGTACACCTGCCCGGGCGTGATGAAGGACGTGAAGCCCATCCGCAGCATCGGCTGCGTCCACTCGGGGTTGATGCTGAGCCCGATGCTGAACAGTTCCTCGTCGAACTTCAGTTCCGTGATCTCACCGAATCCGTCTTCGGTGATGGGCCACAGCGCGATTCGCGTCAATGCCTCACGCCGGTAGCTGAGCACCAGATGGCCGGAGAAGGCATCGACGTCCTCGAGGCGAACATCGCGGCGGTGCGGCACAAGAGTGGTCAGCGCGGTCGGATCGTTCGCCGGGCACTGCGAGAGCATGAAGTTCTCGGCCTTCTCGCCGTCGACCACATCGTTGTGCAGGACGAGGAACCGATCCTCGCCGGCCACGACGGCATGCTCGACGCTGTACTCGACGCCGTCCCGGCGCGGCAGCACGACGGCGAATTCGCCTTCGGGATTTGCGGATTCGAGTACCCACATCTCACTGGTGATCTTCGACCCGATCCAGATCATCAGATACTTCTCGCTGCGGGTGGACCCGCACGACACCCAGAAACGCTCGTCGGGTTCGTGGAAGACCTTCACGTCCTCGTCGGTGATCGTGCCGAGGCGGTGACGCCACACGGTGTCCGGCCGCCACGAATCGTCGACGGTCATGTAGAAGATGTGACTGTGGTCGATCGCCCAGGTCGCACCCGGTGCCGTCCCGGGAATCTCGTCGGCGAGCAGTTCTCCCGTTTCGAGATTCTTGAACTTCATGGTGAATCGTTCGTCACCGACGACATCCACCGAATAGGCCAGCAGCGTGCCGTCCTCACTCAGCGAGAACGCGCCGATCGAGAAGAACTCGTGGCCCGCGGCTTCCTTGTTTCCGTCGAGCAGGATCTGCTCGCCGGGAACCTCGACCCCCGGAGTGAGTTCGGGCGGCGTCCAGTCGTCTTCACCTGCGATGGGACACCGGCACTGCATACCGTACTGCTCGCCCTCCACCGTGCGGGCGTAGTACCACCACTTCCCCATCCGGGCGGGAACCGACATGTCGGTCTCCTGGGTACGCGACTTGATCTCCTGGAACACCTTCTCCCGCAACGGCTCCAGGTGGGCGGTCTGCTGCTCGGTGTAGGCGTTCTCGGCCTCGAGATATTCGACTACCTCGGGCGACTCCTTGTCCCGCAACCATTCGTACTCGTCCACGAAGGTATGCCCGTGGTGTCGACGCTCGGTGGGAACCGTCTTCGCGACGGGAGGTGTGGTCTTCACGTTGTCGTCGGCCGTCATGCTCTACCCCACCCAATCTTCGAAGGACAGTCCGGAAATGCGCTCGTACGCCTCGATGTACCTGGCACGCGTCGCCTCCACGATCTCCTGCGGCAACGCGGGCGGCGGGGTGTCGGACGCGCGGTCCCAGCCCGACTCGGGGCTGGTCAGCCAGTTGCGGACGAACTGCTTGTCGTAACTCGGCTGAACCACACCCTCCTCGTAGCTGTCGGCCGGCCAGTAACGCGAGGAATCCGGTGTGAGGACCTCGTCGGCGAGCACCAGGTTCCCGCCCGCATCCAGCCCGAACTCGAGCTTGGTGTCCGCCAGAATGACGCCACGGTCGGCAGCGAAGTGGGCCGCACGGGTGTAGATCTCGAGGGTGTCGTCGCGCAGCTTCACCGCGAGATCCTGTCCGATCTTGTCGATGACCTGCTCGAAGGAGATGTTCTCGTCGTGTTCGCCGAGGTCGGCCTTGGTCGCGGGCGTGAAGATGGGGTCCGGAAGCTGACTGGCCTCCACCAGCCCTTCCGGTAGCTGCACGCCGCACACGGCTCCGGTGTTCCGGTAGTCGACCAGACCCGATCCGGTGAGGTAGCCGCGGGCAACGCACTCGACGGGGACCATGTTCAGCTTGCGCACGACGAGCGCGCGGCCGAGCACTTCCTCCGGAATCCGATCGTCGTCCGGATCGCCCGCAAGATGGTTGTTTCCCTCGATCACATTGAAGAAGAACACGCTCATCGCGGTGAGGACGCGTCCCTTGTCGGGGATCAGCGAGTCCAGCACGTGGTCGTAGGCCGAGATCCGGTCGCTCGCGACCAGCAGCAGATGCTCGTCGTCGATCGTGTACAGGTCTCTGACCTTGCCACCGGCCAGATGGGCATATGAAGACAATGAAGGGCGCACGATTTTCCACCCTAACGGTCCGGCCGTGCTCGCACTGCAATCGGCGGGCCGACAGTCCATCATGTCCGTGCAGGGAATAGAACTCACCGCGCCGCCGTTCGATTCGTGGAGAAGGGACAGGTCCTACGAATCCGAGGCGAGGCACCGATGGCGACCAGAACCGACGTCGTCGACGTGGGGTTTCGTTCGGAACGCGGACCGGTTCTGATCGCTCTCATGCTCACGACCTCGCTGGTCGCTCTCGACACCACCATCATCTCCACCGCGGTGTTCACCATCGTCGGCGACCTGGGTGGTTTCAGCCAGTTTCCGTGGCTCTTCTCGGTGTACCTGCTGACGCAGGCCGTTTCCGTTCCCCTGTACGGAAAGCTTGCCGACACCTTCGGCCGCAAGCCGGTGATGATGTTGGGGATCGGACTGTTCGCCCTCGGGTCGGTTCTGTGTGGTCTCGCCTGGAGCATGCCCGCTCTCATCGCTTTTCGTGCGGTCCAGGGCCTCGGCGCAGGCGCGGTCCAGCCGATGAGCATGACAATCGCCGGCGATATCTACACGCTCGCCGAACGTGCAAAGGCGCAGGGCTATCTGGCGAGCGTGTGGGGCATGTCCGCCGTCATCGGGCCCACGCTGGGCGGACTCTTCTCCGAGTTCCTCTCGTGGCGATGGATCTTCTTCGTCAACATCCCGCTGTGTCTGCTCGCAGGCGTGATGCTGATGCGCAACTTCACCGAGGAGAAGGTCCGCAATCGACGCTCCATCGACTACGTCGGCGCGGCCCTCCTCTCTGCCGGTGCCGCCCTGTTGATCCTCGGATTGCTCGAAGGCGGTCAGGCGTGGGCGTGGGGCTCACCCACCAGCATGGGAGTCTTCGCGACCGGGACGGTCCTGCTCGTGGCGTTCGTGTTCGTGGAACGCCACGTGGACGAACCCGTGTTGCCGCTGTGGGTGCTGACGAGGCGCATGCTCGTCGCAAGCAGTCTGGTGTCACTGCTGGTCGGCGCCATCGTCCTGGGGTTGACGACCTACGTACCCACCTTCGCCCAGGGTGTTCTCGGAACGGGCGCGCTCGTCGCCGGCTTCGCGCTGGCCACCCTGACCGTCGGCTGGCCGATCGCGGCGTCGCTGTCGGGCAAGCTCTACCTACGGTTCGGATTCCGGTTCACTGCCCTGATCGGCAGCGGTCTCGTCGTGCTCGGCACCGGATCGACTCTCGTGCTTTCCAGCGAGTCCGCGGTGTGGCACATCGCGATCTGCTGTTTCGTCATCGGCTCGGGAATGGGACTGCTGGCCAGCCCCACCCTCATTGCGGCGCAGGCGAGCGTCGAATGGGCAGATCGAGGCGTGGTCACGTCCACCAACATGTTCGCCCGATCGATCGGTAGTGCCGTAGGCGTCGCGGTGTTCGGGGCCATCGTCAACGCGAACCTGAGCGACACCACCTCACCTCCGCCTGGCGAACTGGCCGACGCCGTTCACCTGGTCTTCGTCACCGCGCTGTGCGCTGCTCTGGTCATGGTCGCCGCAGCGGCCCTCATGCCGAGAAAAGACACCCCTGTGAGCGGTTAGCGAGTCCCTGGACTCGCAGACCACTCACAGGAGGGAGCGGAGAGCGGCGGCATCCCGGTCGAGATCGGCCCGCGCAGGTGATCGCGGGACGCCCCTCAGCCCGAAGCCGTCACCGCGTCTACGCGGCAAGACGTGCAGATGAACGTGGAACACTTCTTGTCCCGCCACCGCTCCGTCCGCCAGAAACAGATTGACGCCCTCCGCGGACGAATCTCCGCCGCGCATCACCCGTGCAATCTTCTGTCCCGCTGCGAACACCTTCTGCCCGTCGGCCGGATCGAGGTCGGCGAGACCGCTCGCGTGCCGCTTCGGCACGACGAGCAGATGTCCCGACGTCCACGGCCGGATGTCCATGAAGGCCATCACGTCGTCGTCCTCGTGGACGACACTCGCCTCGGCCCGGCCGGCAACGATTTCACAGAAAATGCAGTTCACAGGTACCTACAGAATCGGTGACGGCGTGTACGCGGCCGCCTCGGGATTCGCGTCGACGAGCTCCTGGACATGGGCGACCACGGCGGCCACCTGGGCATCGGCCGCACCGATGAAGGCAGTCTTGTCGGCGAGAGCAGCATCGAGTTCTGCGCGACCCAGCGGCAGACGCTCGTCGGCGGCGAGCCGGTCGAGCAGGTCCGGCTCCTTCCCCTGCTCGCGCATCGCCAGTGCCACGGCGACGGCGTGCTCCTTGATGACCTCGTGAGCGGTCTCGCGCCCCACGCCGGCCCGCACCGACGCCATCAGGATGCGAGTGGTCGCCAGGAACGGGAGGTAGCGGGCCAACTCCTTCTCGATGACGGCCGGGTAGGCACCGAACTCGGACAGCACCGTCAAGAACGTCTCGATCAGTCCGTCGATCGCGAAGAACGCATCGGGCAGCGCGACCCGGCGCACCACCGAGCAGAAGACGTCGCCTTCGTTCCACTGCGCCCCGGCGAGCTCCGCGCCCATCGACGCGTATCCGCGCAGCACCACCTGCAGGCCGTTCACCCGCTCACACGAGCGGGTGTTCATCTTGTGCGGCATGGCGGACGAACCGACCTGACCCGGCTGGAAGCCCTCGGTCACCAGTTCGTGACCGGCCATGAGGCGGATCGTGTGCGCGAACGACGACGGCCCCGCTGCAACCTGAACGAGTGTCGACAGCACGTCGTGGTCGAGTGAACGGGGGTACACCTGGCCGACGCTGGTGAACACGTGCGCGAATCCGAGGTGCTCGGCGACTTTCTGCTCGAGAGCCTCGAGCTTCGACGCATCACCGTCGAGAAGATCGAGCATGTCCTGCGCGGTGCCCATCGGGCCCTTGATGCCGCGCAGCGGGTAGCGGTCGATGAGCTCGCGCAGCCGGGTGAGTGCCACCGACAGTTCGTCGGCAGCAGACGCGAACCGCTTGCCGAGGGTGGTCGCCTGGGCGGCCACATTGTGCGAGCGGCCCGCCATCACGACGCTGCTGTACTGCGCAGCCCGCTCGGACAGCCGTGCGGCTACGGCGACGCCGTGGCCGTACACGTGCTCGAGGGAGCGCAGAATCTGCAACTGCTCCACGTTCTCGGTGAGGTCACGAGAGGTGAGCCCCTTGTGGACCTGCTCGTGTCCCGCGAGCGCGTTGAACTCCTCGATCCGCGCCTTGACGTCGTGCCGGGTGACCCGCTCACGTTCGGCGATCGAATCCAGATCGACCTGCTCGAGCACTCGCTCGTAGTCGGCGATCGCATCCGCAGGAACGTCGATTCCGAGCTCGGCCTGCGCGCGAAGCACGGCCAGCCACAGTTGACGCTCGAGCACGATCTTGTGCTCCGGCGACCACAGTTCGGTGATCTCGGGACTGGCGTAGCGATTGGCAAGGACGTTCGGAATGCGGCTCACGAGGCCTCAGTTTACGGCTACACCCCGGTGACCCCGTCGATGCGTTCGCGGATCAGATCGGCGTGCCCGTTGTGACGGGCGTACTCCTCGATCATGTGCACGTAGATCCAGCGCACGCTGACGTCACGGCCGTGGATACTGCCCAAATCCGTCAGCTCCTTGCCGGCACATGCCGCCCGGGCCGCCTCGACCTCCGTCCGCCACGTCGCGAGGGCCGCGGCCAAGCCGTTCGCTTCCGAAACGTCGAACCCACCGTCCATTCCGTTCTCCTGGGCCTCGTGGATCGGCGGTATCGACTCACCCAGCACGCGGCGGAACCAGTTCCGCTCGACGTCTGCCAGGTGCTGCACCAGGCCGGTCAACGTGAAGCCGGACGGGGGTACCGACGCCGTGGCGGCCTGCTCGTCGGTCAGTCCGTCACATTTGCGTACGAGCGTTGCCCGGTGAAAGTCGAGCCATCCTTCGAGGGTTTCGCGTTCGCCGGCATTCATCGGGGGGTGCGGTCGCTCCATGCGCACAGTTCTACCCGCGCGGTACGACAATCCCTCACGCACCTTCGGCGGCCTGATGCGTGACCCTCGGTGCGAGGATGTCGATGACGTCCGACAGCATCCCGCGGGCCAGTTCGCGTGGATCCCGCTCGTGTTCCGCCAACGAACTGACCACCGCGCCGTCGACTATGGCGACGAGTTTGCGAAGCGTCCCTTCGTGGGCGTCCCGATCGGACCGCAGCAATGCGTCGGCGAGGGCTTCGTCGACCTGCGCCTTGAGCCGCCGTTGCACGTCGCGAAGGGCCGCGCTGCGCGCGCAGGCGACGAACCGCTCGTAGCGAGTGATGAGGCGTTCGCGGTCCGTCTCGCTCGGCTGAGGCGGGCCGATCATCAGCTCTACCAGCAGGTCGGCGGTGTCCGCGCTACCACGCGGCAGGTGCACGATCTCCCCCACCCGAGACCGCATTGCCTCGAGATCACGCGTGCCGTTTCGCTCGACAGCGCAGGCGATGAGGTCGTCGAGAGATTCGAAATAGTAAGTCGTTGACGCCAGGGGCAGGTCGGCGCGAGTGGCTACCGAACGATGCCTGACCGCATCGAATCCGCCTTCGAGCAACAGGTCGGCAGCAGCATCGACCAACGCCTGACGGCGTCGTTCACCCTTCGGAGTCGCTGCTGAGGACACAATTTCATCGTGCCAGCACAACGCACCTCATCAGGCCGGATTGGCATTCTGGACGAGAAGTCCTAGGTCCCGCCGCCCAGGTGTCCGCGGAGCCGACCCAAGGCTTCCTCGATGTCGGCGGTGGCTCCGGCGAACGACAAGCGAACGGTCCGGTCGCCTCTCACGGTGTCGAAGTCGACGCCGGGTGCGAGCGCCACCCCGGTCTCGTGCAGCAGCCGCGCACACCAGGCCGTGGAGTCCTCGTCGTCGCCGAGCAGATGCCCGATGTCGGCGTACACGTAGAAGGCCCCGTCCGCCGGCGCGAGATCGCTGATCCCGAGCCGAGGCAGACCGTCCAGGAGAAGCGAGCGGTTCACGCCGTACCGCTCGACGTGACCGTCCAACTCGGCGCGCGCTTCCGGCGTGAAGGCCGAGACCGCGGCGTACTGCGAGATCGCCGGCGGGCATACCGTCAGGTTCGATCCCAGGCGCTGCAACGCCGGGCGCAGGTCCCGCGGTACGAGCATCCAACCGAGGCGCCACCCGGTCATCGAGAAGTACTTGGACACCGATCCGATCACCACGGATTCGCGGGAGGTCTCCCACGCACTGCTCGTGACCTGATCCGAGTAGGCGATCCCGTGATAGATCTCGTCCGACACGAGGAGGGTGTCGTGGTCGTCGCACCAACGGGCAAGGGCCGCCAGCTCGTCCGGATCGATGACGGTCCCGGTGGGGTTGGCCGGGCTGGCTACGATCAACCCGGCAGGCGGCTCGGGCAGCGCTTCCAGCATCTCGACCGTCGGCTGAAATCTCGTCTCGGGACCACAGTCGAGTTCGACCACGTTGCATCCGAGCGCTGCGAGGGTGTTCCGGTACGCGGGGTACCCCGGACGCGCCACGACCACGGTGTCTCCGACGTCGAATGCCGCCAGGAAGATCAACGTGAAGGCGCCCGACGAACCGGTGGTGATCACGACGTCGTCCGCCGCGACGTCGATCGACGACTTCGCCGAGTGATACTCGGCCACGGCCTCACGCAGAGCCGGAATCCCGAAGGTTTCCGTGTAGCCGAGAAGGTGCTCGTCGAGCGTCTCGTGCGTGGCTCTCAGAACCGGAGCGGGCGCAGGCGTCGAGGGCTGCCCGGCGGCAAGAGTGAGAACGTCACCGTGTGTTCGTTGACGCTCGGCCGCGGCCTTCCACACGTCCATCACGTGGAACGTCTGGATACGGGACCGTCGAGATTCTTTACGCACGCGCTCGACGCTAGCGCGACTCACTCACTCCGCCGAGCGCGGCCCGCTGAGCGTCGACCGTGTCGAGCACAGCATCGACGACGGCGGCCACCTCGGGCCGGCGCAACGACTCGGGCCGTGCCACCAACCAGTACGACAGAACCGTCTCGATTTCGCTCGGGAGAATCCGCACCAGATCGTCGTGCCGATCGGCCATGAAGCACGGCAGCAAGCCGAGGCCCGCTCCCGCACGCGTCGCCTCGACGTGCACGAACACATTGGTGGACGTCACCGACTCGCGCATGGGGGCGGTCATCTTGCGGGCCAGATCCAACTCGTCCACCTGCAGCATCGAGTCGACGAAGTAGACCAGCGAATGCTCCGCGAGATCCGCCGGAACCTGCGGCGCACGTCGCGATTCCAGGTACGAACGCGAGGCATAGAGGCCGAGCGCGTAGTCGGCCAGCCACGTCGCCTCGGCTCGGTGCACCTGCGGTTTTCCCACCACCACCTCGACGTCGAGTCCAGATCGATTCTGAGATGCACGTCTGGTCACCGCCACGATCTCGACCGCCACGTCGGGGTGGCGCCTTCGCACGTTCGCGCCGGCCGGTGCTGCGATGTAGGCACTGAATCCGTCGGTCGCGGACAACCGCACGACACCCTGCAGGCGTTCGACACCACCTCGTTCGGTCACAAGAGCGTCGAGAGCCGATTCGATCCTCTCGGCGGACTCCAATGCTCGGCGCCCGAGATCGGTGAGTTCCCATCCCCCGGCGTCACGCACCAGCACCCGGCCGCCGAGGCACCTCTCGAGGTGCGCGACGCGCCTCGCGACCGTCGTGTGATTGACGCCGAGGTCGTCTGCCGCGGTGTTGTACCGGCCACTGCGGCCGACCGCGAGCAGGACCAACAGGTCGTCGGCGCTGGGGAACTCCACGTCCGGTGCCATATCTGCATATTTGCACACAGTGAGTGCAAGAGGGGTCATTGTGTGAGCGAATTTCTGCATCGATACTTTGGGTCATTGCTGTGTCGCCGGTCACACACGGCACGAAACGTAAGGGGAACAACATGAGCGTCGATGCGAGTCCTCACGAACGAGAATCGGCACCGTCCGGACTGAAGAAAGTCGTCGGCGCCTCGATGGCAGGCACCGTCGTGGAGTGGTACGAATTCTTTCTCTACGGCACCGCCGCGACCCTGGTCTTCAGCAAGGTGTTCTTCGCTGCCGGTGAGAACGAACTCGACGCGATCATTGCCGCATTCATCACGTATGCGGTCGGATTCGCCGCGCGTCCACTCGGTGGCATCGTCTTCGGACACTTCGGCGACAAGTTCGGCCGCAAGCAACTGCTCCAGTTCAGCCTGATCCTGGTGGGCGCGGCCACGTTCCTGATGGGCTGCCTGCCCACCTTCGATCAGATCGGCTACTGGGCGCCCGCCCTGCTCGTCACGCTGAGGTTCATTCAGGGCTTCGCCGTCGGTGGCGAATGGGGCGGTGCCGTACTTCTCGTCGCCGAACACAGCCCCGATCGGTCGCGCGGGTTCTGGGCGTCGTGGCCGCAGGCAGGAGTGCCGGTCGGCAACCTGCTGGCCACGGTCGTCCTACTGATCCTCACCACCACACTCTCGGACGAGGCCTTCCTCGGCTGGGGTTGGCGAGTCGCGTTCTGGCTGTCCGCGGTCATCGTTCTCGTCGGCTACTACATTCGCACCAAGGTCACCGACGCCCCGATCTTCGTGCAGGCTCAGGCCGAGGCCGAGAAGGTCAAGGCCACGTCCTACAGCGTGTTCGAGGTCGTGAAGCGTTACCCCCGAGGTGTTCTCACCGCGATGGGCCTGCGCTTCGCGGAGAACATCATGTACTACCTCGTGGTGACGTTCTCGATCACGTATCTCAAGGTGGTGGTGGACGCCGATACCGCACACATCCTGTGGTGGATGTTGGCTGCTCACGCCGTGCACTTCGCCGTCGTTCCGCTGATCGGACACCTTTCCGACACCATCGGTCGCCGTCCCGTGTACCTGATCGGCGCCGTCACAGCCGGCACCTGGGGGTTCTTCGCCTTCCCGATGATGGACACCGGCGAGAACCTGACGATCATCGCCGCCATCGTCATCGGCCTCGTGTTCCACGCGTTCATGTACGCGGGACAGCCGGCGATCATGGCCGAGATGTTCCCCACCAGGATGCGCTATTCCGGTGTGTCACTGGGATATCAGGTGACGTCGATCGTGGCGGGGTCCCTGGCACCGATCATCGCAGCGAGCCTCCTCGAAAAGTTCGATTCGTCGGTGCCGATTGCCGTCTATCTCGCGATCGCGTCCCTGGTGACCATCGTCGCCGTGATCTATGCGCGAGAGACGAAAGGCATTGCCCTGGAATCCATCGATGCCGAAGACGCCCGCCTTGTCGCCGAAGACGAGCAGTCCGTACAGCGAGTGCGCGCATGACCGAACACACCCTGACCGGCCGTAAGGCATTGGTCACCGGCGGCGCCGGTGGAATCGGCGCCGCATGTGCTCGGGCGCTGGCAGCACGTGGCGCCGCTGTGACGGTCGCCGACCGCGATGGCGCGGCGGCGAAGCGAGTCGCGGACGAGATAGAGGGAACCGCGTGGGAGACAGACCTGTCCGACACGGCTGCACTGGAATCGATCAACTTGGAAGTCGACATCCTGGTCAACAACGCGGGCGTGCAGACCATCAGCCCCATCGAGGAATTCGACCCCGATGCGTTTCGCCGCATTCAACGCCTGATGGTGGAGTCACCGTTTCTTCTGATCCGTGCCGCGCTACCGCACATGTACGCCAACGGATTCGGAAGGGTGATCAACGTGTCCTCGGTGCACGGACTCCGTGCGTCCCCGTTCAAATCCGCCTACGTCACGGCAAAACACGGACTCGAAGGCCTCTCCAAGGCGACCGCTCTGGAAGGTGGCCCCAGAGGTGTGACCAGCAACTGCGTCAATCCCGGTTACGTCTCGACTCCATTGGTACAGAAGCAGATCGCCGATCAAGCCCGTATCCACGGGATCGGCGAGGACGAGGTGATCGAGAAGATCATGCTCGCCGACAACGCCGTTCGGCGACTCGTCGAGTCCGCGGAGGTCGCATCCCTCGCGTGCTGGCTTGCCTCCGCAGACTCGGCCATGGTGACGGGCGCGTCCTACACGATGGACGGCGGCTGGACTGCGCGGTGAGTCCACAGCGGTGGTCCGCACACGAATTATCGTGTGCGGACCACCGATTCGACCGTCAGCGTCGACGATCGTGTCCCATCAGATCAGAGACCACCGAGCAGCAGGTGAAGTACATCGCCGACGATTCCGACCAGTCCGGCTACGAGTCCCATGTGACATCCCTTCATCGGTTTTCCGCCTGCGGCGGTGCTCTTTTCGAGCTGTGAACGAACCTATGGAGGGGTTGTTGCCGGAATATTTCTCACGCGTAAGAGTGTTCGGCAACTCAGGAAACATTTACTCGGGCTAATAATGTGTCCCAGGTCTCACCGGTGTCGAGACGCGGTATACCGTGACGGCAGGCCCGACGCAGAGAAGGAGTCGACGATGAGCGCCCGTACGCCGAGCAAGTGGGAAGAGATCACCTCTGTCGATCCGACGCACTCCACGCGATACGTGGAGCGCTTTCGCACCATGTCCGCCGACGGCGCCGACATCGTCGGTGAAGCACGACTCGTGGACGCGATGCTGGAGCGCGGAAGTCGAGTTCTCGATGCAGGGTGTGGGCCGGGGCGCATCGGCGGCTACCTGCACGACGCGGGTCACACCGTCGTGGGCGTCGACGTCGACCCGGTGCTGATCGAGGCGGCCGAAAGCGATCATCCTGGCCCCACCTGGCTCGTTGGCGACCTCTCCGAGCTGGATCTCGCATCGCGAGGAGTCACGGCCGAGTTCGACGTCATCGTGTGCGCAGGGAACGTGGTGACCTTCCTCGCCCCGTCGACGCGCGTGAACGTCCTCGAGGGATTCGGGCGCCATCTGGCCCCGTCCGGACGTGCCGTCATCGGGTTCGGAGCGGACCGCGGCTACGAGTTTCCGCAGTTCCTCGCCGACGCCGAGGCAGCCGGACTCACCGCGGACGTATTGCTCTCGACGTGGGATCTACAACCGTTCACCGAGGAGTCGGACTTCCTCGTGGCCGTGCTGTCGCGCACCACCGACGGTTGAGCCGAATCAGCTCGGGATCGAGATCTTGCCCTCGACCGCCGACAGCCCGATGTCACTGCGGAAGTGACTGCCCGGCAGCTTGATCGCCTCGATCTTGGCGTAGGCGTCGGCACGTGCTGCCGTGAGATCGTTGCCGACACCGACGACGCTCAACACCCGACCGCCGGCCGACACGACCTTGCCGTCGACGACCTTGGTGCCCGCGTGGAGCACGCCTTCTCCCTCCGAACCCACGATGACATCACCGGTTCGCGGGGACGCCGGGTAGTCCTCCGCCGCGATCACGACCGTGACTGCCGAGCCGTCATGCCACTGCAGTTCGCCCACGTCCTCGAGGGTTCCGGTGGCCGTCGCGTTCAGCACCTCACCGAGCGGAGACTCGAGTAGTGCGAGCACGGCCTGCGTCTCCGGGTCACCGAAGCGGCAGTTGAACTCGACCACGGCCGGGCCGGCACTGCCCATCGCCAATCCGGCGTAGAGCAGCCCCGAAAAAGCACTGCCCCGGTTCACCAGTTCTGCGGCGACGGGCTTCACAACCGTGTTCACGATCTCGTCGACGGCACCCGCAGGGAGCCACGGCAGCGGCGTGTACGCGCCCATACCACCGGTATTGGGGCCGGTGTCCCCGTCGCCGACGCGCTTGTGATCCTGCGCGGGCAGCAGGGGCACGACGGTCTCGCCGTCCACCAGACAGAAAAGGGAGACCTCGGGGCCGTCGAGGAACGACTCCAACAGCACGGGGTGCCCGTTCTCCAAGAGCTCCGCTGCGTGATCGCGTGCGGCCGAGCGGTCGGTGGTGACCACGACGCCCTTGCCGGCGGCGAGACCGTCGTCCTTGACGACCCAATTGGGTCCGAAGCGATCGAGCGCGGCGTCCAGCTCGGCCGGGTTGTCCACGATTTCACTGTGGGCGGTCCGGACCCCGGCAGTCGCCATGACGTCCTTGGCGAACGCCTTCGAGCCCTCGATGCGAGCCGCGTCGGCCGACGGGCCGAAGCACGCGATACCGGCGCTGCGCACGGCATCCGCAACGCCGAGCACCAGTGGCACCTCCGGACCGATCACGACCAGATCCGCCGACACCTCCTTCGCCAGTGCCGTCACGGCCTCGCCGGAGGACGCGTCGACAGGGTGCTGTTCGGCGACCTTGGCGATCCCGGCGTTACCGGGGGCACACATCAACGCAGTGACACCTGGGTCACGAGCGAGAGCGAGGAGAAGGGCATGTTCACGGGCTCCGGAGCCGATAACGAGTACGCGCACGGATGTCAGCTTACGGCCCACACGTCGCACGCTCGGCCGGTGCCGACGGTATCGACAACCGAAGGGGTCGAATGTACGGTCATTCCATAATTCCGAAATTCCGAATATTTGGAGTTCTTATGCTCAGCGCTGGTGCCAGGCTCAGAATCCCGAAGATCGTGGGCGTCGTCGTCGCCGTGACCGCGAGCATGGTGGCGTGCGGGAACGGCACCGCCGAGACTCCGGAAGCGTCGGCCTGCGGCCCACTCCCGCCGGCCGGTGTCGATTCGGCCGAGGGATGGATCGGCTATCTCGGCGAGCACGGGGACGACATCGGCCTCCTCGTCGACGACGGAAACGGGACGGTAGTCGAGCATCGGGCCGAAGAGTCGATGCCGACGGCCTCCGCGATCAAGGTCGTTCATCTCGCGGCCTACGCACACGCCGTGGCGAACGGCGATCTCGACCCGAACGAGTCGGTACCGGTGTCGGAGTGGGAACGCTGGTACCTCCCGGGCACCGATGGCGACGCCCACCTGCGCGCACTACAGAGACTCGGGGTCGACGGGCCGGACGCTTCCGTCACTCTCGAGCAGATGGTGTCGGCGATGATTCAGGAAAGCGACAACGCAGTCCCCGACTACTTGCGAGGTCGATTGGGTGACGACGCCCTTCTCGCCGCGGCCGAGCGCGGCGGTTGGGCCGACTTCGAGGTTCCTACGATGCTCGGATCCACGATCGCCCTCCTCGATCCTGCGGTGAGTGGCGATGCCCTGTGGCCCGCGGCCCAGCGGTACGCGAGCGACCCCGCCTATCGGGACGAGGTGACGCGCCTTCCTGTCACCGACGATTTCGAACTCGCCAACGACCGCGTCGACGAATCCGGAGCACACGGCACCGTAGCCGGGTTGTCCGCCCTCCACAGGTCGATCGCTACCGGCGACTTCGGGCCCGGCTCCGAAACAGCGCGGGCGCAACTCGAGTGGCAGCCCGCGCCCCCCGGTACCGAGGGCCTCGGCTTCAAGGGCGGGAACCTGCCTGGCGTGCTCACCGAAGCGATGACGATGCGCCGCACCGACGGGACGATAGCCAACGCCGTCCTGTTCGTCGATCGCCTGTCACTCGACGACTACACCAGCGCAACCACGAGTTTCGCCCACCAGCAGTTGCTTCTGCAGGCCATGACGGACCCCGCCACATTCGATCAGTTGGGTTGCGCGGTGTGAACGACCACGAAGGGCGTTTGGCCGAGCTCGAAGCACGTGTACACGCACTGGAGCAGCGAGGTTCGGCCGCCCGAGAGTCGGAAACCCCGGCCGGCGAGGCAGGCACGGTGGGTTACCAGGGCACCGTCGCCCTGTCCGGCGATGTGTCGTGGACCATCCGCTACGACGCCGCGGCAACACTCGACCTCGCACCCGGCGGCATCACCACTGTTCTTGCCGCCCTGGGAAACCCGGTTCGTCTCGAAATCGTGCGAACGTTGCTTCGCGGCCCTGCCGCGGCCACCGAACTGCAGGAATCAGTAGGCCTGTCGTCCGCAGGGCAGCTTTATCACCATCTGAAGGCGCTCACCGGTGCGCGCATCGTCGAACAGGAATCGCGTAACCGCTACGGCATTCCAGCCGCCAAGGTGGTCCCGCTCATGATCGTCACGCTCGCAGCGGCAGACATCTCCGAACAATTGGGTTAGCACCTATCCTCGGGAGCATGGCTTCCGTATTCAGCGCAATCATCAGCGGAGATATCCCCGGCCGATTCGTGTGGGAGGACGAGGACGTCGTCGCCTTCCTCACCATCGCGCCGATCACCCAAGGTCACACCCTCGTCGTACCCCGCAAGGAGGTCGACCAGTGGCAGGACGTGGACGGAGAACTGTTCGCCAAGGTGACCGAGGTCGCGCGCACAATTGGCCGGGCGGTGCGTCCCGCATTCGACGCGCCCCGGGCGGGTCTGCTGATAGCGGGGCTCGAAGTCCCGCACCTGCACGTGCACGTCTTTCCCGCCTACGACATGGGCGACTTCGACATCAGTGGCGCGGACACCGATCCGTCACCCGAATCGATGGACGAGGCAGCCGAAAAGATCAAGGCCACCCTGCGCGAACAGGGACACGGAGCGAACGCGCCGGCCTGACCGGCTCACTCGTCGGTGCGAGGTAGTTCGACTCGGAACGTCGCACCCTTGCCCGGCTCACTGTCGACCGCGACCACACCGTCGTGGCCCGCGACGAGAGCGGCCACGATCGACAGACCCAAACCGCTGCCGCCGCTCTCCCTGGTCCGGGACGTGTCGGTCCGGTAGAAGCGCTCGAACACCTTCTGCCGGTCCTCTTCTCCGAGGCCCGGCCCGGTATCCACGACCTCGAGAAATGCACTGGTGTCGGTGGTGCCGAGCCGGACCGTGACGTCCGCGGACTCGGGCGTGTGGCGTAGCGCATTGGTGAGCAGGTTGCCGAGCACCTGACGAAGGCGTGCCTCGTCTCCGATTATCTGAGGCGTGCCGGGGCCCGGCACTAGTTCGAGCCGGACAGTCCGCTGTGGGGCAAGTGCCCGAGCGCCGTGTACCGCGTCCGAGGCGATCGACAACAGATCCACGGGCGTGCGTTCGAGCGGTCGTTCGGCATCGAGCCGCGCGAGCAACACCAGATCCTCGACCAGCAGCCCCATTCGCGACGCCTCGCCCTCGATGCGGCTCATCAAAGTGTCCGTATCGGTGGCCGCGCCCTGGCGGTACAGCTCGGCGAATCCGCGAATCGTAGTGAGCGGTGTGCGCAGTTCGTGGCTGGCGTCGGCGACGAATCGGCGCATCTTCTCCTCCGATTTTCGTGCCGATTCCTCCGAGGCAGCCGTTGCGGCGAACGCATGCTGGATCTGCGCCAACATCCCGTTCAGCGCCACCGAGAGTCTTCCGATCTCGGTGCGCCCGTCGCGCTCCGGCACCCGTCGATGCAAATCCCCCGAGGCGATCGCGGCGGCCGTCTCCTCCACCTCCACCAGCGGGCGCAGGCTGCGACGCACCAGGAAGTATGCGGCGACAGCCAGGACGAGCAGGACGATGGACCCGATCACCAACTGCAACACGATGAGTCGCGACATGGTGGCATCGTTGTTGCTGAGGTTGACCCCCAACGAGGTGACGGTGCCGTCAGGATTCTCTGCGGTGAGGACGCGCCAGCGCACGTCGGAGCCACCGGTGGAACCGACGGTGGTCGGTACATCGACGGCGGTGGACGGCAGGGCCGGCGCAGCACCGAAGTCGTTGATCTCCACCAGGACCGCGCCGTCGGGCGCGGTGGTGCGCACATAGAACGGACTCGGTGGCCGCCGGGCACTCGGGGCGTCCGGTGGTGGAAGTTCTCGGTCCGGATGCGGCTTCGCCCAGCCCTGAGCCGCCTCGTGCAGCTCGTGATCCACGCGCTCCGTCAGTGAGCTTTCGAGCGCGGACGTGACGGCTGCTCCGGATGCCAGCAAACCGAGACCCGCCAGTAGCGTCACTGTCGCGACCATCGCGAACCGCAACGGCAACACCGGGTATCGAGTCCGAGCGCGTGGCGTCATCGCGGTTCACGCATGACATAACCCACCCCACGCAGAGTGTGGATGAGCGGCTTCTCCCCAGTGTCGACCTTACGCCGTAGATACGATACATACGATTCCACGACGCCGACCTCTCCCCCGAAGTCGTAGTTCCACACGTGATCCAGAATGCGCGGTTTACTCAGCACGGTGCCCGCATTGACCATGAAGTAGCGCAACAGCGTGAACTCAGTCGGCGAAAGTGATACCAAGGCACCGGCCTTCCACACCTCGCGGGTGTCGTCGTCGAGTTCGATGTCCGCGAACCGAACTCGCGCCGATTGCTGCGACTGCGACACCTTGCCCGAGCGTCGCAGGATCACCCGCAGCCGAGCCACTACCTCTTCGAGGCTGAAAGGCTTCGTCACGTAGTCGTCGGCCCCCAACGTCAGACCGGTGACCTTGTCTTCGACCGCGTCCTTGGCTGTGAGGAACAGGACGGGCGCATCGACGCCGTCCGCCCGTAGCCGCCTGATCAAACCGAACCCGTCCATGCCGGGCATCATCACGTCGAGGATCAGGGCGTCGGGACGGAACGACCGAGCGCGGTCGAGACCCTCCGCACCAGCCGCGGCCGTCTCGACCTCGAATCCTTGAAACCGCAGACTGACCGCAAGCAGCTCGACGATGTTCGGTTCGTCGTCGACCACCAGGATGCGGGCTTCGGGTGTGCGGGGCTCGGGGTTCGCGTGTGTCACCCGACAATCATCACGCAGCGGGCTGGGATCGGGCTGCACATTGGCTGGGAGGTTCCTGTGAACGCTGAGCTGCACGTTCCCCAGATTTGCTAACCTGGTCCGGTCGAATGGACATCCGGACGAGCGCACCGTACCCGGCCAGCGAAAAGACGGTGCAGGAGTGTTCCTCATGGCATGGCTGGTTCTCGTCGTTTCCGGTGTTCTCGAGGCGGTCTGGGCGACCGCGCTCGGCAAATCCGAAGGTTTCACCAAACTCGCACCCTCCGTCACGTTCGGTGTGGGCCTCTTCCTGTCCATGGCAGGCCTTGCCTACGCGATGCGCACCCTCCCCACCGGCACGTCGTACGCGATCTGGGTGGGTATCGGTGCCTCGATCACCGTCGCCTACGCGATGCTCACGGGCGCGGAATCCGCATCGATCGTCAAGATTCTGCTGATTCTGGGCATCGTGGGGTGTGTCGTCGGCCTGAAGGTATTAACCTGAAGCTTGCTCGAGGTTTTACGTTCGAGTCATGACATTCAGCAAGATCTCGCTCGGCCCCGTAGGAATGTCCGTGGACATCTCCCCCGACGGCCGCCACCTGGAAAATGCAGCCGAATTCGAAGCCCTCGGATATTCCGCCCTGTGGCTGGCGGGCGGACAACTCGACTCTCTGGATCGCATCGGCGAAGTCGTCCGTGCGACCGAGAAGGTTCCGGTGATCCCCGGCATCATCGCCGTGGGTGTGCACGACGCCGATTCCGTCGCCCGTCTGTATGGGGAACTCGAAGATTCGGCGCCCAGCAGATTCGTCGCAGGACTCGGCGGCCCACAGTCTCCGAAACCGCTACGGGCACTTGGTGACTATCTGTCCCACCTGGATACGGCATCACCCACAGTTCCCCGAGACCGCAGGCTTCTGGCCGCCCTCGGCCCACGCAAACTCGAAATGGCACGCGACCGGTCCGCGGGAGCGGTGCTGCTCCTCGTCACCCCCGAGTACACGAAACAGGCCCGCAACATCCTAGGCGGCGAGTCCGTCCTGACTGTCTCGCTGTTCGTGGTGCTCGACGCCGAACCTTCCAAGGCAAGAGCCACCGCGCGGACACCCCTCGGGTTCCTCTCGACCGTCGCAGGGTATCGAGACAACTTCACACGAATGGGGTTCACCGAGCACGACATCACGACGGTTTCCGACCGTCTGGTAGACCAGCTCGTTGCGTGGGGCGATGCCGACACCATCGCCGAACAGGTCGACGCCCATCTCGCAGCCGGGGCCGACCACGTGACTCTGAGTGTGTTGCACGAAGGAGATCAGCCCACCGCGATCGAGGTCGGTCGCACACTCGCAGGCAGGTGGTAGTCGACTCCGTCACGGGAGACCCACAGGATTCATGTGTGTTGCGGGTTACAGTTACCGCATGAATCTCGTGTCGTTGGCTTTCGCACCCCTGCGGATCGGGCTCACCGCGGCCGAGGCCGGTCTCGGAGTCGCCGAGATAACCCTGACGACCATCCGCGGAGCGGTGTCCAACACGAACGCCGTCGCGGGCGTCGGAGCGCAGTCCAGGATGTCCGGCAACCCCTTGCAGATGATTCAGCAGTTGTCGTCGCTCACGGCAGGCGATCGGCCGCTCGGCCAGGCAATGGCGCCCGGCGGACCCCTCGACCGACTACTCGCCCCGGGCGGGCCGGTCGACCGCCTGACCGCCCCCGATGGCACCCTCGAGCGTCTCGTGGCCCCGGGCGGGCCACTCGAACGAATCCTCGCGCCGGGCGGCCCACTGGACCGGGTGCTTGCCGAAGACGGGACCCTGGAGCGGCTTCTCGCAGAGGGCGGCCTCCTCGACCGCCTCACCGCAGTGGACGGACCGATCGAACGCCTCACGGCGAAAGACGGCGCCGTCGAACGGCTGACCGCGCAGGGCGGGTTGGTCGATCGTGCTCTCGCCGAGGACGGAATACTCGAAACCCTCCTGGCCGAGCAAGGCGCTCTCGAACGGCTGATAGTCAAGGGCGGCCCCCTCGATCAGATCGTGGCCCTGTCGGAAACGCTGACCTCGCTGGCTCCGAACATCGAACGCATGAGCTCGAGCATCGACCTCTTGCAAGAGACGGTGGGCATCCTCAGCTCGGCGGTCGGACCGTTGGGTGACCTCGCCGGACGACTACCCGGCCGGTGGTTGCGGCGCGGCGAACGGCCCGCGCTCGACTACCCGCTCGGCCCCGAGTAATCTTCGCCGGCGATGAGGAAATGGCTGTTCCTGGCGGGCGCAATCGCCTTCGAGGTGTCCGGCACTCTCGCCTTGCGGGCGTCTCTGGACAACGGTCTGTGGGTGATCGTCGTGGCGATCGGCTACGTGGTCTCGTTCGGATTTCTGGCTGCAGTTCTGCGTGAAGGCGCACCCATCGGCGTCGCATACGGCATCTGGGGTGCCAGCGGTGTCGCACTCACGGCGGTCCTCGCGTCCTTCCTGTTCGGAGATCCCCTCACCTGGGTGATGAGTCTCGGCATCGTCGTGGTCGCAGCGGGAGTGCTGCTCGTCGAGATCGGGTCGCAGAAGGCCGAAAAGAGCCGGCAGGTCGTCCGTTGAGCTGGGTCTATCTGGTGTGCGCCATCCTGTGCGAACTCGTGGCGACCTTGTCGCTCCGCCAGTCCGACGGTCTTCGAGACAAACGATGGGCGCCCGTCATCGTCGTCGGATATCTCGTCTCGTTCGGATTCCTCGCCCTTGCACTCGACGCCGGTCTGGCAGTCGGAGTCGCCTACGGAATCTGGGCAGCAACCGGGGTGGCACTGACCGCGATCGCGGCACGCTTCCTCTTCCGGGACCCACTCACCAGGACGATGGGAGCGGGGATCGCGCTGATTGCAGCGGGCGTCCTGCTCATCGAGCTGGGTGCGCACGGTTGACGTAAAGGTCGCGCAGCAGCGCGATCTCGGCGCCGTGATGAATGACTTCCCGGTGGATGTGCAGAACCAGCTTCGCAAGAGGCGCCTCCGCGAACTGCCCTTCGGCGCTGCCACACGGACGGGCCAACCCTTCTTCTCCGAGCGAGCGCACCCCGGACATCCAGGTGGCGTACTGCTCGTCGAGTTGTCGTAGCGCCTCGTCTGCAGTCCCGGCGTATTCGAACGACTGATAGTCCACCGGCTGCGCTCCGAAATGCGCCGCGTTGCGGACGCCGAACACCCCGACCACGATGTGCCCCAGTCGCCACGCGATGGTGGTGACGGGCGCCGGTGAGGGTTCCGGAAAAGCGAAGTCGATCGTCCACTCCCCCGCACCTGCCTGCACCGGCGCACTGGACGTCCCGCGGGGCCGAACACTCCACGTGTTGTCGACAGGCTCCCAGAAGTATTCGTCGTCGGTCAGCCCGGACAGTCGGTCACGCAGCTGATTCTTCCAATGCCATTCGAGTTGATCCGTCAGTTCTTCGTTCCAGTCGATAGCCATACATCCACGCTAGGGCTACCCCCCGCCCTGTGAGTGGTTAACGAGTTCCCTGACTCTGTGCTGTCTAGGTAGACGTGGGACACGGGTGTCTACGTAGATGTGAGACAGATTCTATGCGGCGGGGCGGAGTTGTCCTTGGTAGCGCTTGGTGTGATCGAGGTGCAGATGGCCGAGGACCGCTCCGCCCCGTTCGTAGGCGGTGACGTGGTCGCCGTCGGCCAGCACGGTCACGGTCTGTCCTTTTCGTGCTCGTCCGATGTTGACGCTGGTGCCGCCGACCGAGATCACCCCTGTTTCGGACACTGTCAGTGGGTGGATGGTGGCGTCCTGCTGGGCGGGCAGGTGGTCGGTCCACCGAGGGTCGGGGCGGTGTTCCATGCTTGGTGCGGAGTCATGTCGACGGCACTGTGACGACGTTCGGTGTTGTAGAAATGCTGGTAGCGGCCGCACAGGTGTTGCAGCTCTTTCATCGTCTCCGGTGCTGCCGTGTCGGTGAGCCATTCCTTGAAGGTGCGGTGGTGGCGTTCGACTTTGCCGCAGGTCTGCGGGTGATAGGGGCTCGAGTGGATCAGCCGGGCCTCGGCGTCGGTGACGTGACGGGTGAACCTCGATGTGCCGCCGGTGGTGAGCCGTGAAGTGAATGCGGTGCCGTTGTCGGAGAGCACGATCGCGGGCACTCCGAAGTCGGCGAATGCCGCGCTGATGGCGGCGATTGCGCCCGCTGCGGTCTCGCGGGGTGCGGCCACCGATGCGACGAGGGTGCGGGTGCAGTCGTCGAGGACTTCGAAGACCACCACTTTCTCGCCGGTGGTGAGGGCCAGTTCGGTGGCGTCGATCTGATAGCAGTCCCTCGGCCGGGCGTACTGGAATCGGCGATACGACGATTTCGGTCGTTTGCGTGGCTGCGGAACAACCAGACCACGGCGTTGGAGGATGTTGTTGATCGTTGCCCGCGAGGGAACCGCCAATCCCTGCTTGTTCCAGTCTTGTTCGCGGGCAACTGCCCTCAGGTGATAGGCGATGGTCTCGGCACCGTTGTCGCGTCCGAGTGCTCCGCGCAATCGCACGATCTCGTCTTCGATCCGGGCAAGGGTGCGGTGCGGGCTCGAGGAGGGCCGGCGTGACTTTTCGGTCCACCGGCCCTCCTCGAGGATCCGTTTGCGGTGCCGGTATGCGGTGGCACGGGCAATGCCGTTTGTTGCACACCAGGCTTTGAAGTTGCCGCCGAACATGTCGCCGTCGTGGCCAAGTGCCACAGTCAACGAGGCGTCGAGCAGTTTCATGCGGGCATCCGATCTGGCCATGGATAGTCCATAGCCGGTCTCAGGTGCCCACGTGCACCTCCACAGCAGCGTGTCTCACATCTGGGTAGACATCTCGTGTCTCACATGTCCCCAGACTGAACAGAGTTCCCTGACTCGTCGGCCGCTCACAGGGTTCACCTTGACGCGCCCGCGAATCGTCGTACTGCGGCCAGGAAGTCGTCGATGTCGTCGGCCGAGTGGAGGAAGCTCGTCACCAGTCGAACCACCCCGGGCTCCCACCTGTCGCCATAGAAGCCGTACCCGGCTTCTCGAAGGGCCGAGATCAGCTCGGCGGGGAATCGACAGAACAGGATGTTCGCGCCCGCGTCGCCGAGCACGTCCACATTCGCCACAGTGCGCAGACCGGCCCGCATGCGTGCGGCCATCTCGTTTGCTCGACGGGCGTTGTCCAGCCATAGATCGTCCGTGAGGTAGGCGCCCAGCTGTGCATTCTGAAAACGCATCTTCGACGTCAACTGCCCACCACGCTTGTGGCGGTACGCGAGTTCAGTTGCCAACGACGGATCGAACGACACGATGGCATCCGCGGTCATGGCGCCGTTCTTCGTTGCGCCGAACGACAGTACGTCGACGCCGAGCCGCCACGTCATCTCCGCCGGGGTCACGTCGAGAGCCACCAGCGCATTGGCGAATCGAGCGCCGTCCATGTGCACACGAAGTCCTGCGTCGTGCGCGATATCCGCAAGCTCGCGCAGTTCGTCGACTGTGTAGACGCTGCCGGTCTCGGTGGCCTGCGTGAAGCTGACGACGGACGGTTGCACGCTGTGCACGTCGCCGCGTTTGCGATTCACCGCCACCCCGAGATGCTCGGGGTCGATCTTCGAATGCACGCCGTCGACGTGAACGATCTTCGCGCCGTTGGTGAAGAACTCGGGAGCACCCGCCTCGTCGGCTCCGATGTGTGCGTCGGGATGGGCCAGGACGCTCCCCCACGGCGGTGTGAGGGCGGCGAGCCCGATCGCATTGGCCGCCGATCCTGTTCCGACGGGAAACACGTCCACCGGGTGTTCGAAGACGGTGGCGAACTGCTCGGCCACCTCTCGTGACAACTCGTCGTTCCCGTACGGCGCCGCGAGTCCGTTCGACGCCGCCCCGACAGCCTCGAGTATCTCGGGCGACGCACCCGCCGCGTTGTCGCTGAGGTAGCCGCGCAAGACGGGGGTCGTGGAAGTCATATACGTACGGTAGCCACTTCTCACGCCGAGGCGAGGCGCTTGGTGGAGCGGCGGAACGCCCATACGACCACCAGCACGACAAGGGCCGTCAGTGGCGTACCCATGGCGATCTTCGCGAAAGCCAACCATCCGGTTGCGTCGATGTCGTACAGCCAGTGCTTCACCACGAACCGTGCTGCGAAGACGACGGTGGCCGCCAGCGTCGCGATGTCGTGTGCACGCATCGTGGGCCCGTCCGCACGCCAGGCGTACTTGCGGCCGTGAACCGCGTTCCAGACGACGCCGGTCAACGGCCTACGCACGATCAGCGACGACAGCATGAGAATCGTGCCGGCAAGACTCGCCCAGATCCCGAGCAGGAAGAATCCGCCGGCCGATCCCGTCCAGAGCGCGACACCGCCGGCGGAGGCCACGGCGATCACGCCGCCCAGTGCCACGGAGAGGCGCTCACCTCGCCGGACCCGAAACCCGGTGAGCCCGATCGCGATGGCCAGTGCGATCGCGATCGCGACAGGCAACGACGCGAAGGAGGTCGACGCCGCGAACGCGGCGACCGGGAGCGCCATGTAGAGCATCCCCGACACACCGCCGAGTCCGTCGACCAGTGCCTGCGTCATATCAACCGGGGCCGCCGCCTCGGTCGTGCTTTCGTCTGCCTGGTCGTGCATACGCTTCTCGTCGATCACGCTCATGTCGTCCTCCCAGGTTGTGCGCGTTCCGGTCTGCGTCCTGCGATCAAGAACAGTCCGTGCCGCTGCGGCACACTCAACCCTTCCAGTTTGTGACTTGACTCACATATCGCTGTTCGGTCACCCAGTACTACGACCGTCACGAACCATGCCGCGACGGCACAGTTCGTCTACCATCCGCAGGCACGGCCGCACGCGCGGCAACACTTTCGAGACGAGGTAGCACCAGTGGCGTGGAGTACCCGTGAGATCGCCGAACTCGCCGGCACGAGTCTGCGGGCGGTACGGCACTACCACGACGTCGGCCTGCTCGACGAGCCCGAACGTACGTCGAACGGCTACAAGCAATACGGAGCCGCCCACCTCGTCCGGGTGCTGCGCATCAAGCGTCTGACCGACCTCGGGTTCTCCCTCTCCCAGATCGCCGACATGGGTGATGCCGACGACCACCCCGAGGAAGCGTTACGAGAACTCGATACCGAGCTCGCCGCGACCATCGAACGTCTCAAGCGCACCCGTGTCGAACTAGGAATCATCCTGGGCAAGTCGATACGGGCCGACCTGCCTCCAGAGCTGGCCTCAGCTGCGGCCGATGCGACGATCTCGGAGGCGGACCGGTCGTTTCTCGTCGTCATGGCGCGGGTACTGGGCCCTTCTGGCATAACGAGCTACGCCGAGATGCTGGAGCAGCTGCCTTCCGACCCGGGGACCACCGAGTTCGATCACCTCGCCGCCGACGCCGACGAGGACACACGCGAGGGCTTGGCGCAGCGACTCACCCCGTACGTTCGTGCACTGCACACCGCACATCCCGGCCTGCGAGCCGAACGCTCCGACGGCCCACTCAGCCCGAGACTGACCACCCAGACCGTCGGCAAAGCAATGAAAGATCTGTACAACCCCGCCCAGATCGATGTTCTGGTGCGAGTGCACGAACACCTCGACCTGCCTGAACCCAGCTGATTCGCGCGGGCGATCGCTGACGTGACGGTCGACGTCAGGAGCAATCGCCAGGCTCACCGATTTTCACTACGGACAGCACGGCGTCGCCCTCGCCGATCAAATCGCCGGCGGCAGGGTGCTGTTCGACAACCACCCAGTTTCGGTCCATGACCTGCATCCGACCAGCCCCCGTGGCATCCTCACTGCGCGAGAAGAACACCCCTGCAGCTTGGATGCGATCCTGAGCGGCCTGAAGGTTGGTGCACGTGACGTCCGGCATGGGAACAGGCGTTGCAGTCGTCGTTCCGGCTGGCGTCTCACTCGCGGCGACGGCGTTGTTCGCTACCGACGGTGGCGTCGTAGCTGCGGCGGTCGCCGATGCCTGGACAGTCACCGTTTTCGTTGTCGAATCCGCGCTGTTCGGCGACCCGCAACCGGCTACTGCCACAAGCGCGGCCGCTGCCACTGCCGCCCCCACAATGACGATTCGTTTCACTCTTCACTCCTTGACGTGCTGCAGCCGCATTGCCGCAGATCAATCATTCATCGACGGCGTCGGCCAGCGCGTTACAGCAGGTCGCACCAGGTCAACCGCGTGTGCCGTGACACGAAACGAGCGCGCAGGGGTTCGCGATGAGCGAGATTTCTTCCGAACTGCGTCACCGGACTGTGGACAGTCAACGGACCCTTCGGCGGTATCCGACTTCCGACGGTGCCAGGTTCGCAGCCTGTCGTGGCCCCACGCTGGTAACCATGAGCCGGTCCAGGTCGACCGGGCGGATCGGAGTCGCCAACGTATATCCGAACACAGCCGCCCGGATCGCTGATCGCATCAGCCAGGACGGTTCGGGTAGTGCGTGAACTGCCCGGAGTTCTTTCGGAGCGATTGCAGAGATGATGGATTCTGCGTGGCGGCGTAAGCGCGGCGGGAGGACACGGTCGCCGAAAGCCGCGATCAGGGATCGCGCGATGTCGCGCCCCTCAGCAGTGGATGCGTACTCGCGCCGCTCGTAGTCTGCGGCCCACTGTTCCATCTGTCGGCGCGAGGCCGGTAGGCCATCGAGATGCTGAAGCTCGGCAACCGATAGCCAGAATCGCCAGTGCGCCTCCAGTTCCGACTCGGAGAACGGCGAAAAGCCCTGGGAAGAGGTGATGCGGTGTGGGTCGAGGGCAAGCGTCGAGAGTGTGTACAGCGAGTCGTCGCTACGCAGTGGGAAGTGAGAGTGAATATCGTTCAGCCGCTCGATCCACGCGAGACCCGTCGGTGAAGTGGGGCCATGGTCGAGAAGACGACCGAAGAAGAGCAGGGTGTCGTCGTTACGGTCGACGGGGAACTGCAGGATGTCACCGGTTCCTCGGCGGTGAAGGATTCGAGCCATCGTCGGGACCGCGACCTGTTTCATGAACGCGACAGTGAACAGTGCGTAGGTGAGCAGGGGGCTGCCATGTAGCACTACCAATGAGAGCCTTGCTATTTCATCGGCGTCGTCGACCGGATCCAGTCGACGGATGTGTCGGGTCACCACATATCCGGGGCGGAGTTTCACAGCATGGGCTCCAATCGGACGACTGCGCGGCCACCGAGGTCGACCTGTATTCGTGCACGGCCTTTTTCGTCGGCTGTGGCGCAGGCGTCCCGAGAGCCTTTCGTGCGGTAGGTGCCGAAGGGTGTGAGCCGTTCGACGATCAATGTGACCCTTCGAGGCGAAGCACCCGGATACAGGACAAGGTCGAGTGCGGCTCCATCGGTGACTGCCCGTGCCACGAGAACCTCCGGATACGCCACCTCGGCGAGCTGAGGACCGGACAGCCATCGAGCCGGAAGGCCGCCCCCGATGAGGTCGCGGTTGACGGACGGCCGCGCGAATCGCGCCATCAGGGAGTACAGGTTTCCCTGAGTGGACAGATCGCCGTAGTGAGCAACACCCGCGTTGCGTTCGACGGTCTGCTTCGTATCGACGTAACGAAATGCGCTGTCGGCAATGTCGTCAGATCCCATCTCGCGAGCAGTCAACGACAGGAAGACGTTCGCGAAGGAGTCGCTACCGAACGAGTAATCCCCCACATCGCACCGGTTCGCGGCAGTGCGTGGCAAGAGGTACCTCTCCCCGTCGAACTTCAGCGAGTTACGTTGAGTCAGCCACCATGTCCGCTGCGCATGGCCGGGAAGGAAGGCATTCATCCAGTAGGTGGTCGGAAGGCTCACTCCCTCACTCGCCCAAATGTTCCACGACAATCCCAACGTTTCGTTACGGACTCCGATCAACTTGCCGTCGGGCCGCTGGAACTCGTCCTCGTAGCTCCGCAAGATGGACTCACTCAGCTCAGCAAAGTAGTCGGTGTGATGCAGCCGGTCGTGCAGAATCAGGGTGTTGACTCCAAAGCTGTTGCATACCGGATATATCCAACGGGGCTCGCAGGAGTACAGGGTGAAAGGCGATCGGATCATATTCCGGTGAACCGATTCGGCGACACTGTGAAAGTCGTGCCGATACTGTTCGTCATCCGACCACGTGTAGGTGAGCCCGCCCGCGCGAGAGAACCTGGCGTCTCCGAAGCTCTCGTACATTCCGACCGCCACGCCCTGCCAGCCGGTCAGCATCACATTGTCCTTGTTGAGCACCGGGTCTCGCCCCAATGACATTCTTCCCCAAGCATTCTCCCGCGCCCAGTATCCCCACACCTTCCGATCACCCATTTTCAGAATGGCATTTTCCTGCGCCTCGGCAAGGTACCCGGAGAACGCCGGCGTACGGGTGTACCGAAACATCGACAGCGCATACCCGAGAATGCTTAGCTGGTAGCGGAGCGCCGCCTCCCGGTACTGGTCTCGGCGATCGAAGCCAATGAACTCCGGAAGGGGTTGCAACGCAAGATCCAACGCGAATCGAAAATGCTCCAGGTCGCGGATCGACGCTTCCTCGACCGGAGGCCCGGGCGACGACGGGACTGCCGACTCGAAGAACTCCACACTCGACAATTCGTCGTTGAGCTCCACCGCCGTCGCACACTGACGTCGATAGCGAAATGCATGAACACACAGCGCGAGCAGTGCGGTGACCGGAACGACTCCGGCCGTCACCGCCACACCTACTACCGAGAGATGCCCGTGAGGGTGGGTGAACGAAGCCTCGACGAGCACAGCGATCCACACGATGACGGGCGCGACGAAGGCACCGATCATCCACCACAGCAACAACGCGAGTGCGAACGCACCGAGCGCCAGACCAGCGTGGACTGCATTGCCCGCCGCGAGGTGTCCCCCACCTGGCAGAAGCAGACCCATCGCCGCAACTGCACTTCGCCCGTCCCCGAAGGCGGCAATGCACACAGCGAGGACCCACACGAACGAGTACACCGCTCCTACGCGCAACAATTTCGATCTCGTCACCGGGGAAATCAGAGGCGGCGAAGTCGGCAGTGGTCGCGCGCGCACCATCCGCCCCTGACGATCGGCCAGTTCGTTCACTGCGCCACACCCACGAACTGGGCATCATCGGCGCCGACGATACGTCGAGCAGCGGGAGGCATCGACCGAGTCTGGGGGTCCGCACGCCCAGGCCGCGCAGCCGTCAACACACTCCTCAGCGCCACCATCAGGAGAAGCGGAATCACGCAACACAGCATCGAACACTCCCATTCGAAACTAGAACGTACCAGTTTCACTAACGGTAAATCAGAATGTAAAGCCGGTCAATGGGAGCTACTCGAACCCTCGGGAACCAGCCGGTGCCGTCCGGTGACACGATGGGCGCATGGGAGTGCCAGCCGACCAGACCGAACGACCCTACGGCGGTGAGAGCGCGTCGAACCGCCGTCTCGCGCGGCGCCGACGGCTGATGGATTCAGTGTTGGACATCGTCGGCGAGCACGGAATCGCCAATCTGAACGTTGGAATCATCTGCGGGCGAGCATCGGTGTCCAAACGCCATTTCTACGAAAGCTTCGACAATCTCGACGACCTCACCGGACAAACCTTGACCGATGTACTCGACGGAGTGTTCACACAGATCGGTGGAGCATCCGACGAGAGCGTGACGCTCGCCGACGACGCAGGCACCATCGAAGCTGCGGTGCGTGCAGTACTCACTGCATTCGACGACGCCCGAGCGGCCCGGTTGTACCTGGAAGCGCCCGGAAACGCCGGGCTCCGTCGGGCCCGCGACAATGCGGTCGATCGCCTCGTCGAGCAGTTTCTGCTCGCCCTCACCGCAGAGCAGTCCGCATCACCTCGCGCACATCTCATCGCGCGCGTTCTCGTCGCCGGCACAACCGAAGTCGTAGCACTTTGGTTACAGGGCGACCTGAAATTGACGCGAGAGGAAGTCGTGGCGCCCCTCGTCACACTCGGCGTCGACTCGCTGGCTCGAATCCGCCAGTCGGACGATCAGTAGGGACTTGTGACGTTCTGTGACACCGAGCGGGTTCTCGGCAATGATTCCCATAAGTATAAAACCGAAAAACCGCTGTTCAACAGCGATTTTTGATGGAGCCCCCTGTCAGGATTGAACTGACGACCTTTCGCTTACAAGGCGAGTGCTCTACCACTGAGCTAAGGAGGCGTGTTGTAGCGCGCCCAGCATATCGAATGGCTCAATCCGAACGGCGCCCGCCCGCATTGGCTAGCGTTGACGCCATGAGCACATCGGAGATCGCAACCGTTCTGGCATGGCACGACGCCCTCAACTCGGGCGACGTCGACACACTGCTCTCGTTGTCGAGCGACGACGTCGAAGTGGGCGGCCCCAAAGGCGCCGCCCAGGGCCTGGAGCCCTTGCGTGAGTGGGCATCGAGTGCGGGCATCACGCTGAAGCCCGGGAAGATGTACGTCCACGACGGTGTTGTGGTGGTCGAGCAGGAGGCCAGTTGGGCGTCCGACCCGGGCACGACACATAATGTGGCGTCGGCGTTCCGGGTCGTCCACGACCAGGTGACATCGACCTTCCGACACGACACCCTCGAGGCGGCTCTGGCCGCCACCGATCTGACCGAAAAGGACCTCGTCTGAGTTGCGTATGGCTGACCTAACCGGGCTTCTGAACCGCCTCGCGGGTACCCGTCGCGCCACGATCGATACGGTCACGTCTGCACCGGCACCGCTGCAGCCGATCGACCTGACCGATGACGCACGAGTCACCGAGGTTCTCGACCTCGCCGTTCGTGTCGGCGAGGTGTTGTTGGCATCCGGCACCGCCGCGATGGACGTTGCCGATCAGGTTCAGTTCATCGCGGCAACCTACGGCCTCGCGCAATGCGATGTGGACGTCACCTACAACTCGATAGTCCTCTCCGCCTACCGCGGGCCGACCCTGCCCCCGGCGAGCACGATGCGCATCGTGCACTACCGGTCGATGGACTTCACCCGGTTGGCTGCGGTCGATCGGTTGACCCGCCGCATTCGCCGCGACGCAATCATGCCGAGCATCGCGCACGAGGCGCTCACCGCTGTCACCACTGCCCCGCACCCCTACAACAGGTGGACGGCAACGCTGGCGTGGGCGGCCATGGCGGCGTCCATCTCGGTACTCCTCGGTGGTGGGCTGCTCATCGCATCCGTGGCCTTCCTGACCACGATGGTCATCGACCGTGTGAATCGGGTACTCAACCGCTTCAAGTTGCCGTTCTTCTTTCAGCAGTTCGTCGGCGGCACCGTAGCGGCGACACCTGCCGCAACGCTCTACACCTTCCAGGACCAATTGGGCATCGACATCGCGCCCTCACAGATCATTGCGGCCGGTGTGGTGGTGCTGCTGTCCGGCCTCTCACTGGTCGGTTCGGTGCAGGACGCCATCATGGGGGCACCCATCACTGCGTCTGCCCGCTTCTTCGAAGTCGTGATGATGACCGGCGGGATCATCGCCGGTGTCGCGATGTCGCTACGACTGACCGGTGCGGCCGGATCCACGCTCCCGCCGATCAACGTGGAGATCGGCACCCTGGCGCGCGTCCCGATCTTCATCCTGGCCGGCGCATTCGCGTCACTGTTCTATGCGCTGGCCTGCTACGCGGAGCGGCGAGCTCTTACGGCGGCCTGGGCAGGCGGTCTGGTCGGTGCCATCGTCTATGTGATCACCACGAAGTTGGAGATCGGCCCGGTCATGGGTTCGGCCATCGCCGCCACGGTGGTCGGCCTCGCCGGTGGTCTGATGGCGCGTCGCGCGCTCACGCCACCTCTCGTCGTCGCCGTCGCGGGCATCACGCCACTGCTCCCGGGCCTGTCGCTGTACCGCGGCCTGTACGCCCTCCTCAACGACGAGCCGATCGTCGGACTGGGCGCACTGCTGTCCGCGTTCGGTATCGGCTGCGCACTTGCCGCCGGAGTCACCCTCGGTGAGTGGATCGCCCGCTCGCTGCGTCGGCCCCGCATCCTTCGACATCAGGATGCGATCCGCCGCCCCACCTTCAAGCGGCGTCGAACGCCTTCGCCGGGCACCGATGGAAAGCCAGGCGCAACTGCCGAGAAGGGCACCGCAGCAGCCTGACACGAATACGAGTCAGGGCAGGGATCATGTGATCCCTGCCCTGATTCGTATGTCGAGCGAAGAGCTGGTGTCAGCTCTTCTCCACGCTGTGGCGGCCGCCGGACTTCTCGTCGGCCTCCATGGCTTCACGCAGGCTCTTCGGCCGCATGTCGGTCCAGTTCTTCTCTACGTACTCGAGGCATGCAGCACGGCTCTCCTCGCCGAAAACCACGCGCCAGCCGGCGGGCACCTCCGAAAAGGTGGGCCAGAGTGAATGCTGCTCTTCGTCGTTGACCAGCACGTAGAAGCGGCCGTCTTCGTCATCGAAAGGATTAGTGCTCATCTCGCCTCGCTTGTCACGTACGTGTCCTGTGATGTCACAGTAGCAAGCGTGTCCTTCTGGTCACGCCGGGTCAGTACCGAATTCAGAATATCCCCTGCCCGCACGGCGACATTCGACAAGAGGGACGACGTGAGTCCGTGCGTAGTCTCGGTACCGCCCTGAAGATAGATTCCCCCTGATACGTCCGGGGAAACCGCCAATCGATAATCGCGGCTCACAATCGGTGCTTTTCCCTCCTCAGGGGCGAGATCTCCGAGAATCGCATCGAGCGGCGTCGGCGTGAAACCGGTCGCCAGGACGACTGCGTCGCAGGTGAGCGTGTCGGTGAGCCCATCGATAGTGCTGTGGACCCCCACCTCGATGCCGCTTTCGGTTTCCTTGGCGTCGATGATCTCCGATGCGCGCCGCATGAACAGTCGACGCCGCCCGCGCACCATTTCCTGATATTCGGTCGAGTAGAGCTCGTTGATCAGATCGAGATCGACAACGGAGTAATTGGTGCTGCGATGCAGTTCCATAATTCGGCGGCGCTCTTCGACGGAAGCACCGTGCAGTTCGTCGACGGCCTCCGGATCGAAGATTCGATTGGCGTACGGGCTGTCGTCCGCTGGGCTGTATCCGTACCGAGCGAAGACGCTGTGCACTTCGGCCTGCGGGTAGTTGCTGTGGAGGTATTGAACGATCTCCGCCGCACTCTGGCCGGCACCGAGGACCACGAACCGCTGGTGAACGGGTTCCGGCATCTCCTCGAGATGGAACAGGAACTTGTGATTGTGGAAGCAACGCTTCGAGCGGGTCGCCCACTCCGGAACGCGCTCGCGCAAACCGGCGGCCACCACCACGTTGCGCGCGAGGAGGCGTTGACCGTCGTCCGTCGTGACCTCGAAAAGGTCCACATTGCCGTCGTCGCCACGGACGCCACGCACCTGCTCGACACTCGTGCCGTACTGCACGTCGGCGTCCACCCGCTGGGCCGCCCACTGCAGGTAGTCGTTGAACTCGTGCCGGGTCGGGAAGAACGTCTGGTGATTCACGAAATCGACGAGACGGCCGCGATCGAACAGGTAAGAGAAGAACGTGAAACGGCTTGTCGGGTTGCGGAAGGTGACGAGATCCTTGGGGAACGCGATCTGCATCGTCGCACCGTCCAACAACATGCCGGGATGCCAGGCGAACGAGTCCTGGCGTTCGAAGAACTGGGCAGAAAGTCGCTCACCGGGTGCACAGCTCTCGTTGTACTCCTCGACGGCAATTGCCAGTGCCAGGTTGGCAGGACCGAACCCGATTCCGACGATGTCGCGGACCTCGCAGCCGTCGACTGCTGCGTGCGGCGATTCATTCATGTGCTCGTCGTCCATCCCCGATAGCGAGCGAACAACCTCGGTCGAGTTCGCTGCTGCCGTATGCGTTCCGAAAAGATAGTGAAGCCTATCCTCACCCAAGGAAGAGTAGCAACGTCCAGCCTCGCCCTCGGCGCCTCGTGCGCTTCCATCACTGCGATCTGCGTCACCGTGAATCGCCCCCGTCCGCGACCGCGGCGCGTAGTTCGCACACCAAGTCGTCCGCCCACCCACGCACGGTATCGACGCCCAGGACGTCCGTGGCGAACGAGAAGTGAGCAGGAACGGGGCCCTCCCCCACCGGCTCGTAGAAGCTGAACGTGAGATCCGAGAACGGGACTCCCGCCGGAACCGGCCAGAAAGTTCCCAGCGGCCCGAGGTCACCGAACTGCGCCTGCTGGTGGTGAACCATCAGAATCTGCGGGCGCAGCATCTCACCGCCGCCGACCGCCTCGACAATCTCGGCGAACGGCACATCCTGATGCTCGAGCGCGCGCAAGTTGTTCTCTCGTATGTTCGACAGCAGGTCTGCCGTCGACGGTGATCCACTCACGTCGGTTCGGAGGATCGTCGTGTCGAAGAAACATCCGACGAGACCTTCCAAACGCGGGTCGTCTCGGCCGGCGACGAGCGAACCGATCGGAATATCTTCGCCCGCACCACTCTTGGACAGCATCTTCGCGAACGCCGCTTGCAACACCATGAACATGCTCGTGCTCGTCGCCTGCGCCAGACCGTCGATGCCGCGATGAAGATCGGCATCGATCTCGATCGGCACTGTCTCGGCTCGACGCTCCCCCTCGTCCGGTGACGGGAGTTCGAGTCGGAGTGGCATATCCGCCAATCGTTCCTGCCAGTAGTCGAGCTGTCGGGCGCGAACACTGTTCTCGTCTCCGCTCTCGAGAACGGCGCGAGCGTGCACGACGTAGTCCGGGTACGTCACCGGCAGCGGAACCCACTCGGGTTCATGGCCGGCAAGACGCGCGCCGTAGGCACCGAGCAGGTCCTCCAGCAACGGCACCACCGACCATTCGTCCACTGCCAGGTAATGCATGACCAGCAGCAGCACCTGCTCGCCGTCCGAATCGGACACGAGATGGACCCGAAGTGGCGCCTGCTCCGTCGGATCCATCGGCCGCTGCGCGAGATCGAACACCGTGCGGTGCAGGTCCCCATCCATCACGTCCTCGAGTTCGAGAACGGGACGAACCGCCTCCTGCGCGACGACGACACCGTCCGTCTCTACATAGATGGTCCGCAACGGTTCATGTCGAGACGAGACATCGTCGAGTGCCAGTGCGAGTGCCTCCGGAACCACGCGATCGGTCAGAGTCAGCGCGAGAGCATGATTTGCCGTGGCTCCGGAACCTTTCGCGCGCAACCGATTCCACTGCGTCAGCTGTGGACCGGACAGTGGCAGCGTCTCGGGACGAGTCGTCGGCATCAGAGCGGGCCGGTCCGAATTTCCACCCGCGTCGACGATCTCGGCAAGCCGTGCAACGGTCGGGGCGTCGAACACGTCCCGAATCCCGATGCTCACTCCGAACCTTTCGCGCACCCGAGCGACCAAGCGCATCGACGCCATCGAATGCCCGCCGAGATCGAAGAAGTCGTCGTGTGTTCCGACGGTCGGGAGGTACAGGATGTCGGCGAACTCCGCCGCGAGCACCCGCTCCGTTTCCGTCCGTGGCACTCCGTCACCCGCAAGCTCCGCCCAGTTCGGCACCGGCAAAGCCTTCCGATCCAACTTGCCGTTCGGCGTCAGCGGCAACGAGCCCTCCAGCACGATCACCATGGCCGGAACCATGTAGTCGGGCAGAGTCTCCGCCACGAAGTCGCGAACGGCTGTCGGATCGACATCGCAGGACTGCGACGGCGTCACGTATCCGACGATACGAACGATCCCACTTTCCCGATCCGCGACCACAGCAGCTTGATTCACCGACTCGTGCCCACTCAGTGCAGCAACGATCTCGCCCGGCTCGATACGGAACCCACGAATCTTGATTTGCTCGTCGACGCGGCCGAGAAAGTCGATGTTGCCGTCACGCCGCCATCGGGCGCGATCGCCTGTCCGATACATACGTCCGGTTTTGAACGGATTCGCCACGAATCGACTCACCGTCAGGTCCGGACGCCCGAGGTAGCCACGCGCCAACCCTCTTCCGGAGATGTACAACTCGCCCGAGACTCCCGGAGGTACGGGCTGCAGCCTGGCGTCGAGAATGTACGCCTGCTCGTTGGGGTCCGGGATCCCGATCGGCACCGCCTCGTTCCAGCCCGGCTGCGCCTGCCACAGCGTGTTGTTGACAGTGGCTTCGGTGAGCCCGTAAGCGGCAAGAAGATTCAGGCGCTCCGCCCACCGTCCGATCAATTCGGGCGGAACCGTCTCGGTGCCGACCAGCACCGTGCAACCGTCCGGTACGACACACCCGGGCGGCAATGCCGCCAGCAGCGACGGCGGAATGATGGCATGCGTGACGCCGTGATGCGCCATGAAGTCCGTCAGCTCCGGTCCGGCGACACGCGCCTCGTCCGGAACGACCACCAGTCGCGAGCCGGTGCACAGAGCCATCGAGAGCTCGAACACCACGACATCGAACCCCACAGAGGCGAACTGCATGACCACCGATCCTCGAACGAGGCGCATGCGCTCCTCGGCGGTCGCCACCAGGCTGGGAATTCCGTCGTGAGTGAGGACTACGCCCTTCGGCTTCCCCGTCGACCCGGACGTGTAGATGACGTACGCCGCATGATCGAGCCCGGTCGGCTCGACGGGCAGGTCGCCAGCCGATGTCGCAGACAGTTCCGCTTCGACGGCCGGGTCGTCGAGCAGTACCCGAGTCGTGCCCGCCACGTCGTCGATTCGCGAATCCGTCGCACTCGTCGTCAACAACAGCCGCGCACGGGAATCCTGGAGCATGTAGTCGATGCGCTCGCGCGGATGGTTCAGATCCAGCGGCAGATACGCGGCGCCGAGCCGGGACACCGCCAGCACGGCGGCCACGAACTCCGCGGAACGTGGCACAGCCAGTGCCACAGTGTCTTCCGCGACGACGCCGCGCTCGTCGAGAACGGCGGCGATCCGGTCGGCCCGATCGGAGAGCTCCGCATAGGTCAGCTCGCCGTCGGCGTCCACCACTGCGATTGCAGTCGGCGTGGACAGCACCTGCCGTGTGAAGGCCTGGTGGAACGTCTCCTCCGGAACCTCGTGATCGGTGTCGTTGAATGCCGTCAGGACCACGTCACGCTCCTGCGGCAAGAAGACGTCCACGTCGCCGACACGCATTGTTGCGTTCGCCGCAACGGCATCCAGGAGACGGGACTGCCGGGCCGAGATGGCTTCTGCCGTCGCGCGATCGAACAGGTCCGATCCGTATTCGAGGCGCAGTTCCACACGCCCGACACCGTCATCGCTCGGCAGATACTCGGTGAAATTGAAGACCAGATCGAACTTTGCGGTGTGCTCGTCCACGGACAGTGGGGTGAAGGTGCTCGTCGTTTCCGCCTGGCGCGTGTGGTGGCCGACCATCACTTGAAACAGCGGATTGCGCGACAGCGTCCGAGGTGGGTTGATCTTCTCCACAACCGATTCGAACGGGATGTCCGCGTGCGAGAACGCGGCGAGGTCGATGTCGCGCACGCGCTCGACCAGTTCGCCGAACGTCGGGTTTCCCGATACGTCCGTACGCAAGACGACGGTGTTGACGAAGAAGCCGACCAGATCGTCGAGGCCGTCCTCTGCCCGACCTGCGACCGGCGCACCGAGTGGCAGGTCCTCCCCCGCGCCGAGTCGATGCAGCAAAGCTGCTGCGGCGGCGTGCAAGACCATGAACATGCTGGCACCCGAGACGCGGGCGAGTTCACGCAGCGCGGTCGTCGTCTCGTCGGTGAGCACAGTGGTGACGGCACCGCCGGCGAACGTGGGCCGCGCAGGCCTGCTCCGATCGGTAGGCAACATCAGTTCGTCAGGTGCGCCGTCCAATACGCGCGCCCAGTATCCGAGCTGTTCGTGAGCAACACTGCCGGCGTCGTCCGGGTCGCCGAGAAGGTCTCGCTGCCACAGCGTGTAGTCCGCGTACTGAACGGCAAGCGGAGACCACGCCGGCGGCGCTCCCTGGGCCCGAGCCGCATATGCGGTCATCAGGTCGCGGGTGAACGGCCGGTCGGACCACTCGTCCGTTGCGATGTGATGCAGAACGATCGCGAGGATCTGGCCACCACCGGCAACGTCGATCACCGTGGCGCGCACCGGAATGTCGCGTGAGAGGTCGAACGGCCTGCCGACCGCCGCGCGCACCGACTCCGCGATGCCGTGCTCGTCGGTCTCGACGAGCGTCACCTCGGGTCGGGCCTCGTCCAGGATCACCTGGACGGGTTCACCATCTCGGTCGTGGAACACCGTACGCAGGGATTCGTGTCTCGACACCACGTCGGCGAGGGCCTTCGTGAAGATGTCGGGATCGAGCGCGGTACCCGTCCGGAAGACGATCGGGAAGTTGTATGCGGCAGAGCTTCCCTCCATCTGCTGAATCAGCCACAGACGACGCTGCGCCGGCGACAACGGGACGACTTCGGGACGCGGACTCGCAACCAGCGCGGGACGTGTCGACACCGCGGATTCCGAGACGCGAGCGGCGAGTTCGCGCACCGTCGGCGTCTCGAACAGATCCCGCATCGCGAGTTCGGCGGACAAAACCGTTCTTGCCCTGCTGACGAGCTTCGTCGCCAACAGGGAATGCCCACCGAGATCGAAGAAGTTATCGGTCACTCCCGGGGCCGGAATGTCGAGGACGTCCGCGAACAAGTCGGCCAGCGCCTTCTCGGTCGGATTCGCAGGTTCCACCCGATCCGCCCCGCCGCTGCCGAGAACCGACGACGCCGACGGCAGCGCCTTGACGTCGAGTTTTCCGTTCACTGTCACGGGCAGCGAATCCACCTCGACGACGGCCGCGGGCACCATGTAGTCCGGCAGGAGGCCACGCAGGGCCCGTGCGCGGTCGACGAGTCCAGGGACTCGCTCGTCACTCACAGGTACGACGTACGCGATCAGCCGCTTGAATCCGCCCGGGCCTTCGGCGGCAACGACGGCAGCCTGCTTCACATCGTCGAGCGATTCGAGGACGGACGTGACCTCGCCGAGCTCGATTCGGTGGCCACGAATCTTCACCTGATCGTCGGTTCGCCCGAGGAAGTCGAAACTGCCGTCGTCCCGCCGGCGAACAAGATCGCCCGTCCGATACATACGTACGGACGGTGTGAACGGATCTGCAACGAATCGTTCGGCAGTGAGACCCGGGCGATTCAGGTAGCCACGAGCCAATCCTGTTCCGGAGATGTACAACTCGCCCTGTACGCCGTCGGGGATCGGACGCAACCAGGCGTCAAGCACGTATGCCTCGGTGTTCCAGATCGGCTTACCGACCGTCGGCGTCGCACTGTCGCCGGTACCCGCTCCGAGCGTGTTGATCGTGTACTCGGTCGGCCCGTACAGGTTGTAACCACACGTTCCCTCGGTGTCGCGCAGACGATTCCACACCGAATCGGACACGGCCTCGCCGCCGAGCAGCACGAGAGGTGGACGATGGGCGCCGGCACCGCCGTCCAGCAACCCCTCCTCCAAGAGGTGCTGCGCGTAGGTGGGTGTCACGTTGACGACGTCGATCGCGTGCTCGTTGCAGTACGCCACCAACTCTTCGGCATCGCGGCGCAGACTCTCGTCGCAGATGTGGACCTCGTGTCCTTCCACGAGCCACAACAGTTCTTCCCACGACATGTCGAAGGCAAAGGACACGGTGTGCGCGATTCGCAACCGGCGTTGTCCGGCATCGCGAATCACCGGTTCGAAGATCGCTTCCCGGTGATTGAACTGCATGTTGGTCAAGCCGCGGTAGGCGGTCACCACGCCCTTCGGCCTACCCGTCGACCCTGACGTGTAGATGACGTATGCCGGATGATCGAGTCGGCCGGGAGTGCCCGGAGCGAAAGCTCCCAGTTCTTCCTCGGACAGTTGGGATTTCGGTAGCGAACGCCAGTCCTCGCGGTCGAGCAGCACCGTCTCGACTGCCACGTCGACAAGGGTTCCCGCGACCTCGGAGGTGGTCAACAGCAGCACCGGTCGTGCGTCGTCGATCATTCCGGCGAGCCGGTCGACGGGGTGATCCAGTTCCAGTGGCAGGTACGCGGAACCCGAACGCAGGACCGCGAACAATGCCACCACCATCTCGAGAGTCCGCGGCAGACCGAGCGCCACGATCTTCTCGGGCCCGGCACCACGGGCGAGCAACATCCGCGCCATTGCGTTGATATCGGCGTCCAGTTCCGCGTAGGTCATGGAACGGTCGCCGAACACCAGGGCGGTCTCGTCGGGACGCAGGAGGGCAACATCACCGAACAGATCCGCAATCGTGCTCTCCGGCAACGGGTGGGAGTTGTCCGCGACCTTTGGCAGCGCAGGCACCGGTGCTCGAGCCACCGAACCAGCGGTGGACAGCGCCCATTCTTCGAGCAGGTCCAGGAAGTGCGCGAGCATGGATTCGACCCGGTCCTCGCCGATGACCTCCGGATGGAACTCGAACTTGATCCGCACGGAGGTACCCGGCGTGACCACCACGGTCAGCGGATAGTGAGTGTGATCGATGCTGTCGCCGTCACTGATGTCGTGCGCTGCGTTGAGCGCCGACACCTGATTCTCGTCGACGAAGTTCTGCAGCACGTACAGCACGTCGAAGAGTGTGCGGTGCTGCGAGACACGCTGGATCGAGGCAAGACCGAGGTAGTCGTACTGCCCCAGTGTCAGTCTGTCCGCCTGGGTCCGTCGCATCAGTTCTGCTGCGGACTCGTCCGGCCGCAGCGTGACGCGTACCGGAACCGTATTCAGGAACATTCCGGTCACGGCGTCGATACCCGGAACCTCCGGCGGGCGGCCCGCCACGGTGGTGCCGAACACGACGTCCTGGCGTCCGGTGGCCGTCGCGATCGTCACGGCCAGTGCGGCATTGAGCACCGCGTTGAACGTGACACCGGCGTCGCGAGCCGCCCCGCGTAGCCGCTCGCTCAGGTCAGCGGAGAGCACCGAATCCCGGCGCTGGGGCAACTGCGGCTCGCCCTTCATCGAATTCCCCAGCAAAGTCGGCTCGTCGAGCCCGTTCAGGGCCTGCGACCATGCGGTCTCCGCTGAACCTTGGTCCCGCGTGGCCAACCACCGCAGGTAGTCCTCGAACGTCCCCTCCGGCGTCCCGTAGCCGGTGTCGTCACCGCCGGACTCGTACAGCGCCAGCAGCGCACTGACGACGAGCCCGTTCGACCAGCCGTCCCACAACAGGAACTGACGGTTGATCACCAACCGATCCTGCTCGTCGCCGAGCCGCAGCAACATCGCGCGCCACAGCGGCGGCGTCGTCAGGTCGAACGGCGTGATTCGATCCTCGGCGCTCAACCGAGCCGCCTGCTCTTCCTTTGCAGAGTCGTCGAGATCTCGCAGGTCGTGTTCCACCACCGGCACATCGAGACCGGCACCGATGAACTGCACCGGTTCCGGCAGACCCGCCGATACAAATCCGGCACGCAACATCGGATTTCGTCGTGTCAACGTCCTCAGTGCAGCGTGCAGGCGATCGACGTCGAGACTGTGCCCGAAGTCGAGCGAGAACTGTGCGGTGTAGATGTCCTTACCCGCATCGAGATTCGCCTGGAAGTACAACCCTTCCTGCAGCGGCGACAGCGGCAGGATCGTGTCGACGCCACTCGGGCTCGCCTCGACGATCCGGTCGATCTCGGCCTGCCCCAGCCCGGTCAGCACAACGTCGGACGGGGTGAGCAGCGCCGGTCCTTCGTGCTCGGCTGCCGCCTGCGCGAGTGCACGCAGAGCATCCACCCAGCCGTCGCTCAGCGCAGCCACGTCCGCTTCGTCCAGGTCGTCCGACCACGCGAACACCGCACGCAACTCCGAACCGGCTTCCCCGTCCTCGCACACCGCATTGATCACCAGGCGGTACGGGCCTCCCAGGTCCCCGTCCGGATCGGTTGCCATCGCGTCTGATTCGGGAGCAGGCGTCCATACGCCTTCGCCCGAGACAGGGGTGCGACCCAGATAGTTGAACAGCACCTGAGACTCCGCGCCCCCGTTCAGAGCGGCAGCGGTACGCGCGTTGGAGTAGCGGAGCATCCCGTAGCCGATGCCACCGTCGGGCGCAGCGCGAAGTTGTTCCTTCACGGACTTGAATGCCGTCACGGCCTCGGAATCGTCGTGAAGGCGGACCGGTGCAACGCTCGTGAACCAGCCGACGGTGCGCGACAGGTCCACCCCGTTGGCAAGCTCTTCACGGCCGTGCCGCTCGAGATCGACCAGCAGATCACCGCTGCGTCCCTTCGATGCGAACCATCTGCCGACCGACAGCCGAAGCGCAGTGAGCAGGACATCGGTGACGTCGGCATTCGCGATCGCCGGAACGGCAGTGAGGACAGCGGCCGTGGTCGCCGCATCCACGGTGACGGTGCGGCGGTCGCCGCCACCGACCGACGCGTATCCCACCGATTCGGGAATCAGTTCGGCCCCGGGAGCAATTGTCTTCTTCCACAGGTCGAGTTCCGCTATACGTGAAGAACTCTGGGCCTCGAGCGCGACGATGCGTGAATAGGACCTCACCGACGTACCCACCGGATCCAGCGCCGCCGCTTCACCGTTCGCGGCAGCGACAGCCGTTATCGCCAGATCCTCGAGCAGGATCCGCCAGGACACCCCGTCGATCACCAGGTGATGCGCAACGAGCAGCAGACGACCTTCATCGTGGCCGGCGTCGAACCACACTGCAGACAACATCAGCCCGGCGTCCGGATCGAGCCGGTCGGTCGCCGCGTTCGACTCGGTCGCGATCAGCTCGCGCAGAGCAGGTTCGGCCAGTCCCTCGATGTCGACTCGGCGAACCGCAACCTCGGCGTGCTCATCGATCTCGAGCGACCACATCCCCTGACCGTGACGGGTGAGGCGCTGACGCAATCCGTCGTGGTGCGCAACGACTGCAGCGACGGCCGTCGAGATCGCATCGTGGGTCACGATCGGCGTGCGTAGCAGGGCGGCCTGGTTGAAGCGATTCTTTCGGCCGCTCCACTCGGAAAGGCGGTGCACCACCGGCAACGGCAACAACTCGCCGACAGCAGGCTCCGTCGGGATCTCCGCCGCGACCGGAATATCGCCGACCAACCGCGCGAGCGCAGCGGGAGTCCGCTGCTCGAAGATCTGCCGCGGTGTGATGGTGATGCCTTCACGTCGTGCGAGATTGACCAATCGGATTGCGAGAATGCTGTCTCCGCCGAGGGCGAAGAAGTCGTCGTTCGCACTCACCGATTCGAGGCCGAGAATTTCGGCGTAATGCCGGACGAGGACTGCTCCCGCGCCGTCGATGACCCCCGCTGCAGTACTTCCACCGCGGCCGTGAATCTCAGGAGCAGGCAACGCCTTGCGATCGAGCTTGCCGCTGGGGCTCAGCGGAAGCTCGTCGAGGACCACGAAGGCTGCCGGAATCATGAATTCGGGCAGCGCGGCAGACAGCCGAGTGCCGACCTCGGCGAGGTCCGGGGTTCCGACGAGATAACCCACCAACTGTTGCTGCCCCGGACGATCCGACCGCACGAGCGCAGCAGCCTGCTTCACTCCCGGGCACTGAGCGAGCTGGGCCTCGATCTCCCCGAGTTCGATGCGGAATCCGCGCAGCTTCACCTGGAAATCGGAACGGCCGAGGTACTCGATCGCACCGTCGTCGTTCCAGCGGACGAGGTCTCCTGTCCGGTACATACGACCGCTACCGGCCCCGAACGGATCTGCCACGAAACGCTCACCCGTGACAGCAGGTCGATGAAGGTAACCGCGTGCCAATTGCGGCCCGGCCAGGTATAGCTCACCAGACAATCCCTGCGGCACCGGCTGGAGATATCGGTCGAGAACGTAGAGCCCGGTCTCGAATGCGGCCGTTCCGATCGGGACGGAGGGAGCGTCGGCGGGCACGCGTTGCGCCCCGGCCTGACGGGTGACTTCCACCGAGGCCTCGGTGGGGCCGTACATGTTGTCGACCTCCACGTCGGGCAACACCTCCGCGACGCGGCGTGCCACATGCACAGGCAGTGCCTCACCGCTGCAGTTGATCACCTGCAGACTCGTGCACTGCGACGCAGTCGACTCGGCGAGGAACGCTTCGAGCATCGACGGCACGAAGTGGGTACGGGTGACGGACTCACGCCGAATGAGAGCGGACAGGTACTCGGGGTCCTTGTGTCCCTCCGGCTTGGCCACGACCAGAGTGGCCCCAGCGATCAACGGGCCGAAGAACTCCGGAACCGACACGTCGAAACTCGACGGCGTCTTCTGAAGCACACGATCCGTCGTCTCGAGCGGGCGGATCGTCTGCATCCACGCGAGCCGATTCGCCACACCCTCGTGCGGAACCACCACACCCTTGGGACGCCCGGTCGAGCCGGAGGTGTAGATGACGTACACCGGATCACCGGGTCGGACATCGACATGGGCTGGTTCGGACGAATAGGTCTGCAGCACTTCACGGTCGACGGCGACCACAGGCGTGGTCGTCTCTGGCAGCGGCGTCGTACCGTCGGTGAGTACGCACACCGGTGCCGCGTCGTCGAGCATGTAGGCGAGGCGATCGGCCGGATATCCGCTGTCGAGCGGAAGGTAGGCGCCGCCTGCTTTGACCACCGCCAGTATTGCCACGATCAACTCGACCGATCGTGGCAGCGCGATTCCCACGATCGACTCTGCTTTCACGCCGCGCTCGATCAGCAGGTGGGACAACCGATTCGCCTCGCGGTGCAGCTGCGCATAGCCGAGCTGTTCGTCACCGAACACCACAGCGATTTCGTCGGGAGTACGCGCCACCTGCGCCTCCAGCAGCGCCGTCACCGTCCTCGCGGCCGGCACGGTGACCGGCGCTTTCGGGACCCCTCCCACATCTGTGTGTGGAACCAGCGCAACCTGAGCGACGCACCGATCCATGTCCTCCGTCAAGGCAGTCAGGTACTCGACGAGACCGTGCGCCACACGCTGCGCCGTCGCCGAATCGACACGCGCTGCATCGTATTTCAGGTCGAAGACGAGCGAGTCACCCGGCACCACGATCAGGGTCAGCGGGTACGCCGGATTCTCCTCGAACTCGATACCGGTGATCTGGACCGTGCCCGACGGATCGGAAATGCCGCCGTCGCCGATCGGGTAGTTCTCGAACACCACCAGCGTCTCGAACAGATCCTTCAAACCCGCGACCCGACGCAATTCGGGCAGGCCGAGGTACTGGTGATCGAGCAGATTCGACTGCTCGTCCTGCCAGCGCGTCAGCACTTCGGAAACCTTCTCCGCTGCCCCGAACCGGATTCGGCTCGGCACGGTGTTGATGAACAAACCGACCATGCCCTCGATGCCTGGTAGGTCACCGCCGCGTCCGGAGACCGTCGAACCGAAAGTCACGTCTTCTGATCCGGCGATCCGACCGAGCAGCAGCCCCCATGTGCCGTGCACGACGGTGCTCAGTGTCAACCCGCGCGAACGGGCAGCCGTCATCAGCTCACTTGTCGTCACGGCAGGCAGCTGTACGCGCACGCTGCCGGTTTCTCCGCCGGCCGTTCCCATACCCGGCAGTTCGAGCCGTTCGGGCGAATCGGCCAGCGCCTGCCGCCAGACGTCGTGCGACACCGCTCTGTCACGGGTGCTCAACCACTCCAGGTACGACCGATATGCGGTGGCCGGAGGCAACGGCGATTCGCCGACTTCCGCGCCGTAGTGCGCCATCAACTCGCGCAGCATGACTGGGACCGACCAACCGTCGGCGACTATGTGATGGACGGACTGCAGGAGAACGGACTTCTGCTCGCCGACTCGTGCCAACGTGTACCGCAGGAGCGGGGGTCGTTCGAAGTCGAAGCCGCGCTCTCGATCTCTGCTCAGTACTTTCCGGATCTCTGCGTCCGCGTCCGCAGAGTCACTGAAATCGACCACGTCGAAGGGGACCTGCGCAGCGCCGTACACGGCCTGCATGACAGTTCCGTCCGACAGCGTCTTCAGCCCCGTACGAAGCGCGGCGTGCCGGTCGACGACCGCCTGCACACCCGTACGCAGTGCATGTGCATCCACGCGGCCGGTCAGCTCGATGATCTGTTGCACCACATACGGGTCCGTGTGACGCGACTCGAATACCGACTGGAAGTGGATGCCCTCCTGAAGCGGAGTCAGCGGAAGAAGGTCCACGACGCCGGAGTCCAGCGTGTCGAGGTCCTGCTGCGACACGGCAACCAGAGGGAAGTCCGAGGGAGTCGAGCCGCCGTACCGATCGGTCTTCGCCAGCTCCTTCAGGATTGAGGTCCACTCACGACCGAAGCCTTCGACCGACTCACGATCGAGGACACCGGACGCCCAGGAGATGGTGGTGCGCAAGACCGATCCGTAGTCACCTTCGACGGCGATCACGTCGATCGTCAGCGGATGAGTAAGTGGCATGCTCGGATCACCGGCGCCGCCCATGTCCACCGGAAGCCAATCCGTGTCGTCGGTTCCGGCCACCCGGCCGAGATAGTTGAACAGGACCTGCGGCGTCACCGCCAGTTCGTCTCGGCCGCCGAGGAACCGGAGCGCGCCGTATCCGAAACCGGCATTCGGCGTGCGGCGCAGTTGCTCCTTCACGGTCTTCACCGCTCCGGCGAGACCGTGGGTGGAAGCAAGAGCGTCCGTACCGGTATCGATCGCCACCGGGTAGACAGTCGTGAACCACCCCACCGTCCGCGACAGATCGATGTCGGGCTCGCCCGGCCCACGGACCAGGTGATCCTCGCGGCCGTGGCCCTCCAGATCCACGAGCACGGGGCCCCCACCGCCCTGCCACCGCTGCATCGCTGCGGAGAGCGCGGTGAGCAGTACGTCGTTGACGTGCGCGTGGAACGCTGCGGGGACCGACGACAGGAGTGGGCCGACGAACTCGGCGGGTAGCGTCAGCTCGAGTGATTCCGCGGTCGCCGTGGTGTCGATCTCCGAGCTCAATGGGCGGGATCCCAAGCGCGGCAGCGACGCCGAGGCGAGTTCCCGCCAGTGTGGCAATTCTCCGTCGAAAGCTCCTGCGGCCACCCGTTCGGTCACCCGCTGTGTCCAACGCCGAAAAGATGTTCCGACCGGCGCGAGTTCGGGCTCCGCACCAGTCATCGCGGCGATGCCTGCGCGTGCCAGGTCTTCGACGATCACGCGCCACGAGACGCCGTCGACCACGAGGTGGTGGCCGACGATCAGAAGCCTTCCTGGCCTCCCCTCCAGCCGGAACAGGACGGCTCGAACCATCACGGCCTGGTCGGGGTCCAGTGCCTCCACGGCCGCGACCCCGCCACTGCGCAGCGACTTCTCGTCGAGGGCGGCAACTTCGATCTCGCGAACCAGGTTCGTCGTCTCCGACTTTGCGGGCGGCACCTCGAGGGTCCACCGGTCTCCACGTACCAACGTGGATCGAAGCGCATCGTGTCGCTCCACGACTGCCGCCAAAGCGGTGTGCGCATGGTCGATCGTGAATTCCGCCGGGACTTTCAGAAGTACCGACTGATGGAAACCGGATATCGCGCCATCCGAGGTCTCCTGCACCCTCGTGATGATCGGAGTGGGTGCGGTCTCGCCGACAGCGATGTCGTGCTCGTCGATGTGCGCCTCGGCTCGATCGAGTTGCGCCTGCGCGATCGCCTCGGCCGTTCGCAACTGAAACACTTCGCGCGGAGTGATCGAAACGCCCTTCGACCGTGCGTGATTGACGAGCTGGATGGCCACGATACTGTCGCCGCCGAGCGCGAAGAAGTCGTCCGTCACGCCGACGGAATCGACCCCGAGGACCTCCGCCATCAGATCGCACACCAGCGCCTCGTCCGACGATCGCGGCGCCACGTTGTCGCCGCGATCTCCGAGATCGGGTTCGGGCAGAGCCCTGCGGTCCACCTTGCCGTTCGGCGTCAGCGGAAACTCGGGCAGAACCACGAACGCCGTCGGCACCATGTACTCGGGCAGCTTGGCCCGAGACCACGTGCGCAGTGATTCGACAGTGAGGTCGCGCGCGTCCTCTGCAACCACGTAGCCGGCGAGGTACTTGGCGCCCTGCGGTGTCCGGCGGACCACCACTGCGCTGCGGCGCACGTCGGGATGCGAGCCGACGCCGGCCTCCACATCCTCGAGTTCGAGACGCATGCCGCGAATCTTCACCTGATTGTCGGTGCGCCCCAAGAAGTCGAGGGTTCCGTCCGAAGCCCAGCGAGCGAGGTCACCGGTCCGATAGAGCCGGGCCCCGTCCGCGGAGAATGGGTTCGCCATAAAACGCGACGAAGTGAGGCCGGGCGCTCCCGTATAACCGCGACCGAGCAGGAATCCGCCCGCATACAGTTCGCCGCCCTGCCCCACCGGAACGGGTTGAAGGTTCGCGTCGAGGACGTAGAGCTGAGTGTTCGGGTTCGGCTTGCCGATCGAGGTCGCGATGCGTGCGGCATCGTCACGGTAGATCACATGGGACACACCGATGGTCGCTTCGGCCGGACCGTAGCCGTGATAGAGCGTTGTCGTCAGCTGGGAGCGGAATCGATCGAAGAGCCCAGGGGTGAGCACCTCGCCGCCACACCACACATGCTTCAGGCCGTCCAGTGCTTCGGTGCCGCGTGCCAATCCGAGCAGAACGTCCAGCATCGACGACACCAGGTACACGAACGTGACGCGCTCGCGCGCAATCAGATCGAGCAGATACTGAGCGTCGCGTTCGCCGTCGGGCTCCGCCACGATCAGACGGCCGCCCGAGATCAATGGCAGCAGTATCTCGTTCACCGAGATGTCGAATGCCAGAGGCGCCTTGAACAACGATGCATCGTTGACACCGAATCCGAGAATCTCGTCACGCTGCCACAGAAGCCGAGCACATACCGCCTCGTGGCGGATCATTGCCCCCTTCGGGCGCCCGGTGGAACCCGATGTGAAGATCACGTAGGCCAAACGTGAACCCTGCGCAGGGCCGTCCGGGAGCGCGGTCGAGAACTCCGAGTACGCCCAGTTCTCCAGGTCGGCGACAACAGTGCGCTCGTCCGGATCCACACCACCCGGGCCGGTCAGCACCAGGGTGGCGCCCGACTCGGCAAGCACCGCACCCCTGCGGTCCGCCGGCCACGACGGGTCGAGAGGTACGAACGCTCCTCCGGCCGCCATCGCTGCCAGGATCCCGATCACCATTTCGGGTGAGCGCGGAACGCCTATGGCGACAACACCTTCCGGACCGAGTCCGCGCTGCACGAAGACCTGCGCAAGTTGGGCAACTCGGTCACTCAGCTCCCGGTACGTCAGCCGGGTGTCGCCCGCGACCAGCGCCTCCGATTCCGGTGCTGCGGCCACCGAGGAAGCGAAGAGTTCGGAGACCGTGGTGGACACCTGCGGCGCACTGGTGTCGTTGAACTCATCGAGGATCAGACGTCGCTCGTCGCTCGTCAACGGGTCGAGGGTGCCGATAGTAGCCGCGGGCTGGGCGATGAACTGCGCGAGGAAGTGTTCCAGCCTGCGCTCGTGTTCGCCGAGTTCACGGTCGAGTCCGTGGGGAGCACGCAGATCGACACGGATCGGTACGCCGTCCTGACCCCCACGAATCGTGAAGTCGAGATCGTCGACCGGACCCGTCGCCGAGCTGTGCACGCTGGTCGTGGCGTCGCCCAGCGTCAGAGCGTGCTCGAACATCATGGAGTTGATCCCGGGCCCGAAGACCTGGCGGTCCGGGTCGATCTCCCGCACATCACGTGCGAGATCTTCGCCGCGATACCGACCGTGCCGCAGTACCGATACGAGCGCGGTGTCCAGCTTGGTGGCCAGCTCCGCGATGGTGAGAGTCGCGTCCACGCGAATGCGCAGCGGCAGAATCGTCGAGGCCATGCCCGGAATGCTGCGCATCTCGCGGCCGACACGGGCAGTCATCGGTAGCGACACCGTGAGATCTCGCTGGCCGGTTATCCGATGGATGTAGGCCACGAGTGCCGCGATGGGGAGCCTGGTTCGCCGGACGCCGGCGTCCTTCGCGAATGCGTACAGACGGTCGGCGTCGTCGCCCGAGATCTCGACGGTGGCCGCGACGGGCAGACCTTCCCCGCCCGGAGGCAGCAGGCGAGGCGGCTCGGCGCCGTCCATCACCTGCGCCAGCCAGAATCTGCGGTCGTCTTCGTATCGAGACGATTCCCGATACGTACGGTCGAGCTCCACGAGCCGACGCAGAGACCACAGGCCGGCGCCGCTGGACCCGTCGCTGCTCTCGTACCGTTCGACCGCATCGGCGACGAGGAGAGTGATCCCGTACCCGTCCATGACGCTGTGGTGGTAGCGCTGGAACCAGTAGACCTGCTCGTCGGCCGTTCGGAGCAGGACCTGACGGAACAGCGGTTCGCTCGCGTCCAATCCGGCGACGGTGAGCATGTCCCGGCTCATCCAATCGCGAGCAGCCGACTCGGGGTCGCCCTCGGCCCGAAGGTCGACGATCGTCAGATCCCAGGCATCCGTGCAGCTGGGCACCTGCACGAGGCCTGAGTTCTCGTCGTTCGTGAACTGAACGTGCAGGGATTCGGCGCTGTCGATCGTTGCGCGGATCGCCGATTCGACCCGACCGAGATCGACCGGTCCGGCGATCTCGACGACCAGCGACAGGTTGTAGGCGGGGCTGTCGCCGTGGAGCTGTTGCCCGACCCAGATCTCCGATTGCGCCGCGGTGGCGGGCAGTGCTGTGCGCAGCTCCGGAACAGCAGTTTCAGCGGAGGTCGAATGGTCCGGCGACATGTGAATCCGATCGTGAGTAACAGGCTCACCCTGGGTGAACCCTCCCAAAAGGGAGAAACCTTAGGTAAGGCTACCCACTAGGTGCGGATTCTGTTAAACCCACGACGGACGTCACACGCCGGGAATCAACCCGCCAAGAACTCGAGGACCACCTTGTTCACTGCGTCAGGCTGCTCCAGGTACCCGTAGTGCCCGACATCGGGGATCTCGTAGTACGCCGCCGACGGGATGGCATCGGCCACCTCGCGGCACAGGTACGCCGGAATCATCCGGTCGTCGGCGAACCCGACGGACAGGCATTTGGCCTTGATCTCGCGGTACGCCGCACGGCGGTCGAACGATCGATCCATCCCCATCTGCGCACGAACACCCGCGGAGGTCCGGCCACCACTGAACTCGAAGAGGTCGAGCCAGTCGCGGGCCGTGTTGGTATCGGCGAGCGAAGCCGGCGACAGATTCATCACGGCAGTGACCGCAGCACGGTATTTGGGTGGCAGTTCGACACCCCCGTCGACCAGCGCGCGCTCCCCCTCGGTCAGCGTCTGCTGGAACAGGTCCATGCGAGCGTGCCCCGCGAGAAAGACGGCCTTCTTCACCAGATCCGGACGTGCCAGAGCCAGTTCCTGGGCGACGCGAGCACCCAGCGACGTGCCCACGACGTGCGCCGGGCCGTTCCCAAGGTGTTCGATGAGGCCGGCGGTGTCCGCCACCATCTGATCCATCGTGATTCCGTCGACACTCTCACCGGACGGGGCGATGCCGCGATTGTCGAATGTGCAGACCTGATAGCCGGCCGCAACCAATGCCGGAGTCTGATGCAGGTCCCACACACGACCGGGGCTACCGGTGCCCATGATGAGAACCACGAGCTCTCCCGACCCCTTGACCTGATAGTTCAGGGGAATTCCATTGATCGTGGCGATCGTCATCTCTGCCCTTTCCTTCGGCCTCTGCCGACCCATTTCAAGATTGGATAGCCTAGGCTCAGTACGTCGTCGCGACTTTGCGGCGACAACCCACAACCCTCTAGGAGGAGTGCGTTGAGAGTCGCCACACTCGGATACCAAACCTGGGGTCACCGTACTCTGCAGGCGTTACTGGGTTCGGAACACGAGGTCGTCCTGGCCATCACGCACCCCAAGAGCGACCACGTCTACGAGCAGATGTGGGCCGACTCCGTCGCGGATCTCGCCACCGAACACAACGTTCCCGTTCACATCGCCACCAAACCTGACGAGGCGTTCAAGGCGGCCTTGAAAGAGGCGGACCCGGACATCATCGTCGCCAACAATTGGCGCACCTGGCTGCCGCGGGACGTCTTCGACTCCCCGAAATACGGCACCCTGAACATCCACGATTCCCTTCTGCCCAAGTACACGGGCTTCTCCCCACTGATCTGGGCGCTCATCAACGGCGAGGAGGAGGTGGGCCTCACCGCGCACCTCATGGACGAGGAGCTCGACGCGGGCGACATCGTGTTGCAGCGCCCCACTCCGGTGGGACCGACGGACACGGTCACCGATCTCTTCCATCGCACCGTCGACATGATCGGTCCGATCACCCTCGACGCGCTGGAACTCATCGCCTCGGGGCGCACCGACTGGACGCCGCAGGACCGCTCGCAGGCCACTTTCTTCCACAAGCGCGCCGAGGTGGACAGCCGCATCGACTGGACCTGGCCCGCGGACGCGATCGAACGCCTCGTGCGCGCCCAGTCCGACCCCTATCCGAACGCGTTCACGCATTTCAAGGGCCAACGCATCCGCGTCCTGAAGGCATCGGTGTCGGAGGGCAACTTCGGCGGCACCCCTGGCCGCGTGTTCATCCACGAAGGTGACGGCATGGTCATCGTCGCCGGCCCCGACGCGCGCACCGGACGCAACAAGGGTCTGCGCATCGAACTCGTACGCCTCGACGACGGCACCGAGGTGCCCGGCCGAGAGTTCTTCCCGCACGGCGGCGGTTACCTCGGCTGACAGGTCTGACCAACGTGCCTGAGTGCACACAAATCGCGTTCATCGACGGGATCCCGCCGGCGGGACCGATTTGTGTGCACTCAGGCTCGTGGCGCTAGAGTTTCGGCTACTCAACCGGGGGGTCATCACAGTGCCAACACGTAGTTCATCGGAAGTTTCGCTGCCGAAGAACGTCGAGATCTTCATTCGCATCGCGGCCGTGTTCGTGTCGTCCACGGTGGTCTTGGCACCCCTTCAGGAAGGCGAGACCTTCTTCGACAAGGTGCTGCACGTTCTGCCGTGGACGGTACCGATCGCAGTCGTCGTGGTTGCCTGCACGATCGTGTTCCTTCGGTGGCGATCGAACAAGTCGGCTACGAGCGCGGCCGCACCCGCCGCCACTCCCGATGTCGAGTACGGCGAACACCCGCCGTTGAACTGAGGCGGAGCCTGCTATGGACGTTCCCCGCTGAGCCGACGGCCTTCCCACGCCGCCCAGAGTTGCGCGTATCGGCCGTCGCCGGCGACGAGTTCGTCGTGTGATCCCTGTTCGAGGATCTGCCCGTGTTCGAGCACGACGACCCGATCCGCCGATGCCGCTTGGGTGAGCCGGTGTGCGACTACGAGCGTCGTCCGGCCCCGAGTGGCAGCCTCCGCTGCCGCCTCGAGATCGCGAGCACCCGAGCTCCCGGCTTCTGCTGTGGCTTCGTCGAGGATTGCGACCGCCGGGTCGGCAAGCACGAGCCGGGCAAGGGCCAACTGCTGGGCCTGTGCCGCGGTCAGGTCGTGCCCACCCTCACCGACGACGGTGTCCACGCCCGATTCCAGTGCCTGGACCCAGCCGAATGCGCCGACCTGTGTCAGCGCCGCCGCCACGCGTTCGTCGGAGGCGGCTGGTGCGGCGAGCCGGAGGTCCTCCACCAAAGTTCCGGCAAAGACGTGCACTTCCTGGCTCACGATTGCCACGTTCGCGCGGAGGTCGCCCAGTTCGGCCAACGGCACACCACCGATCGTCACGGAACCTGACGTCGGCTCGATCGAACCCGCAGCGATCGCGGCGAGCGTCGTCTTGCCCGCTCCCGTCGACCCCACGAGTGCGACCCTTTCCCCGGCACCGATATGCAGGTCGACACCGTGAAGTACTTCGTGCGCGCCGTCGTAGGTGTGCCGAACGGCGTCGAGATTCAAGTCCGCCGTCGGTGCCGTTCGTGAGGATCCTGTTCGCGAAGACTCCGGAATGTCGATGACTCCGACGAGCCGCGCGAGGCTCGCCCCCGCCGATTGAACCTCGTCGAACGAATACATCAGCATGCCGATCGGGTTGAACAGCCGGTGAAACAACAACGCCGCAGCGGTCGTCTCGCCGACCGTCACCATGTCGGCCTTCACCAGGAAGAACCCGGCCGCCAGAATCGTGGCGAGGCCGACGTACTCGGCCCGATTTCCGCGCCCGGCGAATCGAGTGAACAGACCGAAGACACCGACAGCGAGGTCTCTGGCTCGTCCGGACGATCTATCGATCTCAACGAGATGCTCGTCCTCCAGCCCGTAGGCGCGAACGGTGCGAGCACCCTGCATGCTGCTGACGAGTGCTTGAGAGCGCTCGCCCATGGCCACCCGCTCGGCCGCATAGACGGGGGCGGAACGGGGCAGATACCAGCGCAAGGCCAGCACGTACATAGGCAACGCCACCATGCCCGCGAGTCCGAGCCGCCAATCCATGCCGAGCATCGTGACGATACTCAGGACCACGAGCAGTACGGCCGCAACCAGATTGGGAACCACGTCGGTGACGGCCTTTCCGATCACCGATACGTCGTCTCCCACCCGCGCAAGGAGATCACCTTTTCCGACCCGCTCGAGGGTGTCGATCGGCAGCCGCAACGCGCGTTCGACTGCACGCTCACGCAGCGAGGCAAGTATCCGTTCGCCGAGTCGTTTCACGAGATAGGTGGCGATGCCCGTGCAGATGCCGCCCAACACGGCCGCACACACGATGACGGCGACGACCCACACGAGGATCGACGGATCGGCCTGTTCGCGAACACGGTCGACGAGTACGCCGAAGACGTAGACGGGGATCAACGCGAACGCCGCGGCAGCCGCCGCAACCAACAGGGTCAGCAGTGCTGCGCCGCGCTGCTTCCGCAACTGCGTGCGCAACCAGGCCCAGGTGTCTCGCGCATTCGCGGTGGGCAGACGCTCCGTCATCGCACGACCGCCCTGCGGTAGACCTCGTCCGATTCCACCAGGCTCGCGTGGGTGCCTTCGGCGACGTGTACACCGTTGTCGATCACGACGACCCTGTCGGCGACGGCCAGTAGCGCCGGGCTGCTCGTGATGAGCACCGTCGTGTGCCCGCCTTCGGACTGTCCGCGATGACGCATCTGCGCGATCCCGTCCGCAATGCTGTGCTCGGTCACCGCGTCCACCGCCGTCGTCGGATCGTGCAGCACGAGAATCGGCGATCGTGCCACCAGCGCCCGAGCGAGCGCCACGCGCTGACGTTGCCCGCCCGACAACGACGCACCTCGATCCGTCACCTCGTGTTCCAGGCCGGCGGTGTGAACGGACACCACGTCGGTGGCCGACGACGCCGCGAGCGCGCTGTCCACGTCCGCACTGTGAGCGTTCCGATCACTTGCCAGCACGTTCGATCCGATCGTGCCCGAGAACAGGTCCGCATTGTGGGGTTCCACGAGCAACGTCCGACGGGTCTGCACAAGGCCCGCGTCCGCCAGGGTCGAGCCCCCGACCGCCAGATCGCCCGAGTATCGGTCCGGTGGAATCTGCCCCGAAAGAACCGCAGCCAGCGCCTCCGCGTCCTGCGGCCGATAGGCGAGCACCCCGAGCAGCTCTCCCGGAGTCACGGACAACGTCAAGCCCTCGAGGGAGCGGTAGCGCACATCACGCAATTGCAGGTCGTTGCCCACCGGCTCCGCATCGGTCCCGGCGGGCAGCATCGGCTCCGCATCCAAGACGAGTGCCAGTCGATCGGCCGAGGCCCGCGACACCGCGATCACACCCGGCATTCTGGCCAGCATTCCCAGCGGCTCGATGAAGAATTGCGACAGCCCGACGACTGTGACGAGCTCACCGATGGTGATTCTGCCGTTGAGGGCGAACCAGCCGGCCAGACCGGCAACGCACACGGCGAGCAGCCCGCTGACTGTCATCGCGACCCCGGCGTAGACACCGGCGCTCTTCGCAGTCCTCAGCGCAGCGCCCAGCGCATCCCGGCTCGTTACGCCGTACCGAGCCGAGGCCGTTGCCTCCGCGCCGATGCCGCGCAACGGGCGAACACCACTCACCAGATCGGTGGCCATCGCGGACACCCTGCCGATTGCAGATTGTTCGGCCGTCGCCCGGCGAGTGATCAACGGCGCGGCCAACTGAAGCAATCCGAGAATGACCGGGGTGCCGATCAGCACGGCAAGACCGAGCGGCACGTCGATGACGAGAAGCGCGATCGCCGACCCGAGTGCGGCGGTCAGCGCCGCAGCGCCGCGCGCGACGATGTCCGCGACCCACGACGCATGATCGGCATCCGACGTGGACACGGTGAGCAATTCCCCGGCACGCAGTTCGGTGCGCACGCCGCGCGGGTCGAGAATCCGACGCGCAACCTCCACACGCAGCGAATGCGCCTCCTTCTGCATCGCCCGGACGATGAAGCGGGCGCCCATCCGCCACGCCGCCGTGAGGACGACGAAAAGCACTGCGAGTGCGACCAGCGACACGACGAGAACCGACGTGTCACCTGTCACCACGGCTCGATCGATGATGACGCCGATCGAGATGGGCACCATCGTCTCGGCCAACTGATGCACACTCACCAGCACCGTGCCGATCGCGAGGGCGCGTCGATTCCGCAGGATCACCCGGCGGAGAATCGCCGCACCACCACTTCTCACCGACACTCCAAGTACGCCGACACCATAAACTGAGCACACCCTAACTCACTGTGCGACTGGCATCCGACCACTCGATTCTCATAGAGTCGGCGATACGACTAACTACCCCCGAGGTAGCAGCAAGCTCGAGAGGAAACGCATGGCCGCGAAGACGACCGCCGACACCGAGATCGCAGACGACGAACTGAAGCCCGTCGCCGACGAAACCGCACACCAGGCACAGCGCGTTGTTGCTGCGTATGCTGCCGATGCCGAAGAGTGCCGAATGCTCCTGTCGATGCTCGGAATCGGCCCCGAGAACAAGACCGACTGAAAAGTCCCGTTCACTCGACCCTAAGGAAGCATGTGGCCGCCGGTCCGGAAACATCAGACACGTCCGCACGATCTGCGTCGAAAGATGCGGCCGATGTCGAGATGTCCGTAAAGGACGAGGTGTCCGGGCAGGCGACTTTCGTCGTCGTTGCCAATCGGCTTCCGGTCGACCTCGAGCGGCTCCCGGACGGCACCACACGCTGGAAGCGCAGCCCCGGTGGGCTCGTCACGGCGATGGAGCCGATCCTGCGTCGCAACCAGGGCGCCTGGGTCGGATGGGCCGGCGTCGCCGATGCGGATCTCGACCCCATCGTCGAGGATGGTCTCGAGCTCTACCCGGTCACGCTGAGCGCCGACGACATCGCCCAGTACTACGAGGGCTTCTCCAACGCCACCCTCTGGCCGCTGTACCACGACGTCATCGTCAAACCCGAGTACCACCGCGAGTGGTGGAACTCGTACGTCGAGGTCAACCGGCGGTTCGCCGAGGCGACTTCCAAGGCTGCGGCGCACGGTGCGACAGTCTGGATCCAGGACTACCAGCTGCAGTTGGTTCCGAAGATGTTGCGCATGCTGCGACCCGATCTCACCATCGGCTTCTTCCTCCACATCCCGTTCCCCCCGGTCGAGCTGTTCATGCAGATGCCGTGGCGCACCGAGATCGTCGAGGGACTGCTCGGCGCCGATCTCATCGGCTTCCACCTGCAGGGTGGCGCCCAGAACTTCCTGTATCTCGCACGACGCCTCGCCGGCCAGCCGACCTCACGAGGAACGGTCGGAGTCCGATCCAAACTCGGCGTGGTCCAGGTCGGATTCCGAAACGTCAGGGTGGGCGCTTTTCCCATCTCGATCGACTCCGGCAAACTCGACGAACAGTCGAAGAGCAAGGCGATCCGCGACCGCGCGAAGCAGATCCGCGAAGAACTCGGAAACCCCGAACGCATCATGTTGGGCGTCGACCGCCTCGACTATACGAAGGGCATCGACGTCCGACTCGCCGCTCTCCACGAACTGTTGGACGAGAAGCGAGTCGATCCCAAGAACACGGTGATGGTCCAGTTGGCCACTCCGAGCCGCGAACGCGTCGAGAGCTACGTGCAGATGCGGGGGGACATCGAACGCAAGGTCTCTCGCATCAACGGCGAGTTCAGTGAAGTCGGTCGACCGGTGATCCATTACATTCACCGGCCGATCCCCCGGGAAGAACTGATCGCCTTCTTCGTCGCGGCCGACGTCATGCTGGTGACTCCGCTGCGCGACGGTATGAATCTCGTGGCCAAAGAGTATGTGGCGTGCCGCAGCGACCTCGGTGGCGCACTGCTGTTGAGCGAATTCACCGGAGCCGCATCCGAACTGCGTCAGGCATTCCTGTGCAACCCGCACGATCTCGACGGCGTGAAGGATGCGATGGAGCAGGCGCTCGATCAGCCTCGCGAGGACGGTCGGCGCCACATGCGAGCACTACGCCGACAGGTTCTCGCGCACGACGTCGACCGGTGGGCGCGTTCGTTCCTCGACGCTCTGGCTCACGACGGCGCGGCCGGCCGCGCCCTCATCGCTCCCGGCGAGGCGGACGAGCAGAACTGACGCTCGCCCGTCCGCGGCTTCCGTCAGCTCCCGAGCTGTCCGGACGACACCAGGAACGCGATCAGGTCGCGAATCGTCTCTTCTGCGGGGCGCGGGTTGTATCCGATCTCGGCACGCGCCTTCGATCCGTCGATCCTCGGTGCGGCGAGAATTGCCGACATCGCAGCTTTCGACAGCACGTCCGAACCCAGCTTCGCTCCGATCGGCTCGAGGATCGGGATCACGGCGTTCAACACTCCGGTCGGGAGACTGAACACCGGGCCGCGGCGGCCCGCAGCGTTTGCGGCGATGCGCATGGCATCGGTCAATTGCAGCATGTGGCCGGACAGGAAGTAGTTCTCGCCGGTCCGCCCTTTTTCCCCTGCTGCGATGAGCCCTGCCGCGACGTCGCGAACGTCCACGAAGTCGAAACCTCCGTCGACGAATGCCGGTATGCGACCACGAGCCGCCGACCGAAGCAGGCCGTTCACGCGAGACAGGCCGTAGTCGGCGGGACCGTAAACGCCTGTGGGATTACAGATCACGGCATCGAGACCGGCGTCGACAACCTCCCTGAGTTCGATCTCGCCCTGCCACTTCGAGCGGTCGTAGACCGGCAGCGAAGGGTCTACTGAGCGAGAAGAGATCTCGGAGAGCGATCCGCCGCAGTTTTCTTGGTCGAAAGAATGAACCGAGCTGCAGTGCACCATCCGACGCACTCCGACCGCCAAGGCGGCCTCCGCGACGGTCCGTACGCCCCTGGTGTTGATCTTCCACGCCAGTTCGTCCTTCTGCGCGAGCGTGATCATCGCGACCAAGTGATACACGACCTCCGCGCCGGCGAGAGCTTCTTCCATGGACGCGGGATCGAGCACGTCTCCGTTCACCCATCGGACGCCCGCTTCAGGGGCATGGACCGATCGCACACGGTCGATCGCGGTCACCTCGTGGCCTTGGTCCACCAAGAGATTGACGAGGTTGGTCCCGACATAGCCGGCGGCCCCTGTGACTGCGACCTTCATGAACGACTCCCTGCACTAGGTCTTGGCCTTGACGGTCCGCGCGGGGTGCGTCGAGCCTCGGCCTGGCCTACCCGAGAGTACTGGAACTTGTTTCAGTTAGAAAGAGTTCATTTACGATTCGTCAGCATGTGTACAGTTTCGATCTCGCGGCCGCGGGGGCCGAACTCGAAGTGGATCACACCCGCCTCTTCGGCAGACTCGATCGACGCAGTAACGGATCTACCTGCACAGATAACCTTGCTCCACGTGAGGTCGCCAGCGCGTTCGACGAACTGCGCCGGCGTGACCGGCGTGCCGAGTGGGTACTCCAGAACCGCATCCTTCGCGAGCAATCCTTCGAGGACATCCACGCGCTTCTCCCCCACCGCGGAAAGGAAACACGTTACAGATTTCTTGCCTCGCCTGGAGACCCGCACGAGTCCACGCATGAAACCGACGACTCCACTCGGGCCGAGATTCGACACCAACTGCGGAGTCAGCTTCGCCGAGGCCACGAGCCCCTTGGTGCCGGCGAGCATCAACTGCGTGATCATCGACGGAAGTTCCCAGTGCGCATACAACCGCGCAATCTTCAGGCTCCCGTCCGAGTCGTCTGCGACGTACCGCAGGTGCATCGGGATCCTCAGTGTCGCGCCCGTCGACATGACCGTCGTGACGTACAGATCTCGGACCACCGTCATGCCACACACGACGTCGCGGTCCACCTGGAACGAGATGGTGTTGGGTCCGATGAACGTGTCGTAGAAGGGCCCGATCGACGGTATCCCGACATGGGGCGCCGAACCGACCGGGTCGTTGACCTCGGCATCGCGCGCGAACAGGTTCAACCAGGCCTCGCGGTCGTGAACGGCGACCGCTTTCGGGGACCCTTCCACGAGATCGAGGAGGTCCTGCGCTTGCGGAGCCACGACTACACGGGTTCCAGGTTGTTGACCAGCCACCGGCCGTCGACCTTGTCGAGCCCGATTCGAACTCGACTACCGGACGTCTTCGCTTCGGGAGCGTCTGCGCTGGTGGTGATCTGGTTCAGGTAAAGCAGAACCGAAGCGTGCTCCGGCTCGGCCGAGATCACACCACCGGCCTGCACGGTCACCTGCACCGTGAGCTTCTTTTCCTGTGCTCCGGGAACGATGACATCGTTGATCAGCTTCGTGTAGTCCTCGCGAAACGATCCGGTCAGTCCGTCTGCGGCACCGGTCAATTGGTCTTTGGCGGTGTCGAAATTGTAGGCGAGCATGGCCACCGCCTGCTGCCCTGCCGCATCGACGACTTCTTCGCGGGCCTGATCGACCTGTCGATCTTCGCGGTACGCGAGGCCCTGCCACACGACCAGACCGACGAGCGCCAGAACCAGCACTCCCGCGATCGACGCAAGGATCGTGTTTCGCGTGTTCCTTCCGCTGCCGGGTGCGGTCTTCTCCGGGTCGGCCGGGGTTTCCGGCGCCTCGTGGGTGCTCTTCTCTTCGATCACGGAACGAACTCCAACTTCGATGCCTTCAACGTGCCGTCCTCGTCGACCACGGTCACCCGCATACGGAAATCGCGGTCCGCGGGCTCGGGCTGATCGGCGCTGCTCACTGTCGTCTTGGCCGCAACCAGAACGGTGGAAGGCCCGTCGGTGAACTTCTCCATCGCCGCTTCCACGATGGTGCCGTCCGTCTTCACCTGACTGTCCTGCACCACGCTGACGAACGGGTCCCGTCGGCCTTCGAAGTCCTCACGGAACTCGCCGGTCGACCCGTCGATGATCCGCGCGACATCGTCTTGAGCGGATTCCGGATGAATCGTGGTCAGGTTGAGCACCGCTTGCTTCGCGGCGTCCACGTACTCCTGACGCTTCTCGTTGTCCGCCTGGACCTGGTAGCGGAGGACCGCCAGAATCACAGCGGCAGCGATGAGCGCGACCAGAAGGACACCTGCAATGCCGGCGATCGCGAGCGACTTCGGTGATCTCTTGGTCTTCGTGGCCTCACCTGCTGCCGAATCGGACACCGGCACAGCCTTTTTGTCCGACTCGCTCGTACCGACGGGCTCCGCAGCGACGGTCTTCCAGTCGGCTTTCGCCGGTTCGGCCGTCTCGTTCGACGACTTGGGGGCGGACGTAGTGGAAACTGCGTCCGCGCTCTTCGACTCCTTCGGAGCGCTGGCCTCATTCGGAGCACCGGCTTCGTTCGCAGCCCCCGGAGCACCGGCAGTTCGCACTGCACGTCGACGCTGTCGGACGTTGGGCGCTCCGGCCTCTTTCGCGGTGTCTGCAGCTGGGGTCGATGGGGAGTCGGTTTTCGGACTCAACCCAGCTGTCCTGTCATCATCGTCTGCCACGTCGGGTCCTTTCTCGGCGATCCGGACGTCAGGTTCGGTTGGCTGTATGCATGGCCATCCGATCCTCTGAAGCTTCCTGAACCCGGGTCGTACGGGACTGCCGTTGCCGGCACATCTGAGGAGCCTTCGTAGGAACTTGGAACTGTCGTGTACGAGGGTACATCCGCCGGCATGATGGGCCCGGTGGGCGGATTGTTGCCCTCGGGCACATAACCTTCGCGACATGCCTCGGGCGAGGGTCCGCGTCGGCCCGGATACTCCATACACGGCAGGTTTCGGGCGCCTCGCACGACGCTGGGGTCGTCCGGTGCGGTCTTGCAGAACAGGTCGCTCGGCGTCGGAATGGTTTCCGTCTGAGTGCCGTCACGTCGCTGCTCGGGTGGCAGGAATCCGGTCATGCATGCAGGTGGATCATGCAGTGCCAGACCGAAGTCCACGATCGCACCCTCGTCGAGTGGTCCCCCCGTTGCCGCGGTGGTCAACGCCGCGGTCAGAGGCGGATACAGAACGAGGATCTGCTCGATGCCGGGGTGGTAGATGACACCGACCTCACCGACGCTCACCAGGTTCGCCAACAGCAGGGGCAGCGTCGGGCGAAGGTCCTGGAACAGCGCGTTGGCTTCCTGCGCTGCTCCGGGGCCCTTCTGGAGAATCGATCGAAGATTTGGGTCGCTGGCACGCACCTGATCGGTGAATGTCACCAGGTCCTTGGTCCATGAGCGAATCGCGTCGCTACTGACCTCCTGTGTTTCCAGCAGCGGGCCGACCTGATCGATCAGAGTCTTGGTCGCATCGACATTATTGTCGGCCTCCTGCACGAAGAGACGAGCCGAGTCGATCAGTCGCTGAAGGTCGGGCCCGGCCCCGTTGAAGGCCAGAAACGCTTCGTCGATCACGGTGCGCAACCGGGTGTCCGAGATGCTGGCAAGCAGCACATCCGCCTGGTCGAGCATCTCACCGACATCTTGCGGGATTGCTGTCCGGTCCTCGGGAATCACGTCACCGTCGGCAAGATCGGCTCCGTCGGACGATCGCGGGATCAGATCCACGTACTGCTCACCGACCGCCGACACACTCTTGACCACTGCGTCCACATCGGCCGGAACCTTGTAGCTGCTGTCGATCGACATCTTGGCTTCGACACCGTCGGAATTGAGGGTGACAGCGTCGACCACACCGATGTTGGTGCCGCGATACGCGACATTCGCACGTTGGTAGAGGCCACCGGTCGACGACAGTTCGGCGGTCACGTCGTAACGGCCGATTCCGAACATCGAGGGAACCTTGATGTACTGCAGCGACATCACCACGAGACCGATCACCGTCAGGATCGCAAAGATGATCAGCTGTATGCGGACGAACCTCGTGAGCATCATGGCGTCGGTCCCCCTCCCAGCCCCGGAATGCCCGGGATCGACGGCAATCCTGGAATCAACGGCGCCGGTGCCGCAGCGGGCGCTTTGGGCGGAGCCGGCTTCGAATCACCGCGCGGCGCAGGGGCAGGGGCAGCAGCCGGAGGCTGCAATGGGTTTCTCAGTGGATCTCCGGTTCCTGCCGCGGGCCCGGCCAGCGAGCCGAGCGCACCTTCCACGCCACCCAAGGCGCCGCCCAGCCCTGTTCCGGTGAGGAAGTTGTTGTCGATTCGCTCGGGCGTCATGTCGATCATCATCATGAGGTTCGCGTAGTCACCCTTGACTGCATTGTCCATGGTCTTCATCGGGAACGGATAGGTGAGGGCAAGAGAGAGAACGTCTGTCAATGCACTGCCCGAGTCCGCGAGTTCACGCAGAACCGGCGTCAGATTGCGCAGGTTGGCCTTGAGATCCTCGCCACTCTCGTCGATGACTCGGGTGGCTGTATCACTGAGATTGCCCAGCGACACCAGCGCGTTGGTCAGGTTCTGCCGCTGTCCGACCAGCACCTGAAGCGCAGGCGGAATGCTGTCGAGAGCCGCGGTGAGAGTGTCCTTCTGAGCGTTGACGGTGCCGGCCAACCGGTCCATTCCCTCCATCGCATTCACGATGTCGCCACGCTGCTGATCGAGGCTCGTCACCAGGTGATCGAGTTGGGGAAGCAGATCTCGAATCGAACCTTCCCTACCGTCGAGGGTCGCATTCAACTCCTCGGTGATGTCCTGGATCTGGGCGATCCCGCCACCGTTCAGAACCACCGAGAGAGAAGACAGCGTCTGTTCGGTGGTGGGGTATGCCCCCGCACGCTCGATCGGAATCACATCGCCGTCCGCGAGAACACCTTCGGGACTGGTATCGGCAGGCGGCGCCAACTCGAGGTGCTGTGAACCGAGAAGGCTGGTCTGCCCGATCTTCGCCGTCGCATTGGCAGGCAGTTCCACCCCGTGGTTGATGGAGACGGTGACCATGGCGTGCCAGTTCTCCACGTCGATACCGGTGACCGCCCCCACCGTCACGTCGTTCACCCGAACCGGTGAGTTCTGCGACAGCGTCGTCACATTCGGCATCTCGATCTTCACCGTGTACGCGTCATCGCCCTGTCCCTGCGTTCCTGGCAGAGGCAGCGAGTTGAGCCCTTCCCACTCGCATCCAGTGAGAGTGACTGCCAATGCTGTCGACAGTGCGGCGATGGCCACGCCTCTACGTGCTCGGCCCCTCGTGACTCGACGATTCATCGTCCACCTCCCGGCTGCAGCAATTCTTCGAGTCCCTTCGGGATACCTACGGCAGGAGCCAAGTTCAGCGGAGCGGCGTCCGGGAACTTCGCGGTGCGCGGCGGAACTTCACCTGCCAGGCTCGGCGGGCTGTAGGTGATCTGGTCGGGGAACGCATTCGTCCCCGCTACCGGATTGGTCAGAATCGGAAGGTAGTTGTTGGTCAACGAATTCAGTACCGGCGACAGGTACTGCGCACACAGGTCGGCACTCTTCTCCGAATCGTTGGCCTCGATACCGCGGATGGCACCACACATGAACTGCACCGGATTAGCGAAGTTCGGGAAAGCTACTTCGCCCACCAACGAACCCTGCGCAGGCTTGTAGATGTTGTTGAAGTTGGCCAGCGCGGTCGGTGCCACGTGCAGGACCTTTTCGAGATCCGGACGATGGTCTGCAAGAACCTGAGTGGCTTCCGCGAGACGCCCTACCTGTTCGGTGAGCGCGCCTCGGTTCTCCCGCACGAACCGATCGACGTCCGCAAGCGCAATGTCCAGATCGGCCAATGCCTGACCCAACTCGTCCGAGTTCGTTGCCATCAAACTCGATACCGAGGCGAGGCGGCCCTCGAACTGAACGATCTGCTGGTTGCTGGACGACAGCGCGGAGACGAAAGTTTGCAGGTTGCGCACCGTGCCGAAGAGGTCGGTCCGGCCGTCGGACAGGACGCGCATCGTGTCCGAGAGCTCCCGCAAGGTGTCCCGGATCGTCTGTCCGTTGCCGTCGAGATTGTCTGCGGCGGTGTCGATGAAATTCCCCAGTGAACCCTGCGGGTCGGCACCCTTCGGCCCCAGTGCGTCGGAGAGTTTGGTGAGTTCGGTCTTGATCTCGTCCCACTCGACGGGAACCGCTGTGTGCTCGATGGGGATCTCGCCCCCGTCTTCGAGCTTGGGGCCGCCCTCGTAGACGGGGGTCAACTGAACGAATCGGCCCGACACCAAACTTGGGGCAACGATGACGGCCTTGGCGTCGGCCGGCACGTCCACCGAAGAGTCCACGTACATGGTGACCTTCGAATAGTCGCCACCAGGTTCGATCGTGTCGACACGGCCCATGCTCACGCCGAGCACCCGCACGTCGTCGCCTTCGTACAACCCGGTCGTGCTCGGGAAGTACGCGACCACCTTGTTCTTTCCCAGGCCGGGAAGGAAGTACACGGCCGCAGCCACCACCACAGCGACGACAAGCAATCCGGCGGCCAGTGGAGCCAGCCACTTCTTGCGTGATTTCACGGTGTTCGTCTCTGTCATCGTGTCGGATCCTTGAACTCGATACCGGGCGCGGGGTCGACCAACGACCGCAGATCGTCAGGCAGGTGTTCCGGCCACGTCACGGCATCCGACAACGGCTGCAGGAACTTTTGAACACCGATGTTCTGCAGATACGCCATGAAGAACGGGCCGCTTCCCACGGCCTCACCAAGGGAGGTCGCGTAGGGAGCGAGCGCCTCCAACGCGTGCCCCACGTTGTCCTTGTTCTTCTGAAGGATCCCGACCACATGGTTGAGTTGGTCGAGTGTCGGCTTCATCTGCTCCTGGTTGTCCAGAACCAATCCCGATAGTTGCTTGGACACCGCGGACACGTTCACGATCAACTGGCTGATCGCATTACGCCGACGGTCGAGTTCGGCGAACAGCTGGTTTCCGTCGACGATCAACTGGTTGATCTGTCCACTCCGATCAGCCAAGATTCCCGTCACGTCCTCCGCCCGAGACAGCAACTGCTGCAGGCTCTCGTCGCGCGAGTTGATGCTTTCCGAAAGCCGTGTCATTCCTTCGAGCGCAGTCCGCAACTCGGGTGGCGTGTTCTCCAAGGCTCCCGACATCGAGTTGAGGGCATTGTTGACCTGATCGGTGTCGAGTTCGGACACCGTGGTCGTGAGGTCGCCCAGTGCATCGTTGAGCGAATACGGCGAGTTGGTGCGGTCGAGGGGAATGGTGCTTCCGACGTCCAGCGTTTCGCTGCCGCGCGGAACGACCTGCAGAGACTTCCTACCGAGCACAGTGTTGGTCTTGACGTTCGCCTCGGTCGCGTCACCGAGTGCGATTCCATCCTCGATCGTGAAGGTGATGTCGACGTGCTTACCGTCGAGCTCGACGTCAGTCACCTTGCCGACTTTCACGCCCGCGAGACTGACCTCGTCGCCGACGAGCAAGCCGCCGGCGTCGGCAAACTCGGCGACGTAATGCGTTCCACCCGAAATGAATTGAAGCTGGTCGTACTGCAAGGTCGCGATCACGATCATCGCGGAGACGGCGACACCGATGATGCCGACCTGGACGGGATTGCGTTCTGCTTTCATGAGTTCGGCGCGCACCTTCCCGTATCTTGGGCCCCAGGCATCTTGACGACCAAGTCCTCGCCGTTCGGTGCTCCGAACTTGAAGTTGGCACTACAGACGTACATCTGGAAGAAACTGCCGTAGGTTCCGAGGCGAATCAGCTTCCGGTAGGACTCCGGAAGTCGTTCGAGGACCCAGTTGATCTCGTCCTCGCCCGCGTTGAGCTGGGTGGCGGTGCGATTCGCCTCCGCGATCGTGCTCTGCAGAGGTGGTCTCACACCCTCGAGCAGCTGAGCGAGATCCCCTGTTGCCGTGGCCAGCTTGGGGATGGATTCGCCGATGGGGTCCTTGTCCTGTGCCAAACCGCTGACCAACTGTTGCAACTGGTCGAGGGTGGATTTGAACTGGTCGCCCTTGTCGTTGATCGTGCCGAGGACTTCGTTGAGATTGTTGATCACGTCCCCGATCAACTGGTCTCGATCCGCAAGAGTGTTGGTGAAGGAACTCGTGCTGCCGAGCAGTGAGACCAACGTGCCGCCCTGTCCCTGGAAGACCTGCACGAGCGCCTCCGACAGCTTGTTCACCTGGGCCGGGTTGAGCGAACGAAGAAGCGGCTTGAAACCACCGAGCAAGAGGTCGAGATCGAGTGCGGGAGAGGTGTTCTCGACAGGAATCGAGCCTCCGTCCGGCAGCTGCTCGGTCGAACCTGCCCCCTCGAGGAGCTCCATGTAGCGGTCGCCGACGAGATTCTCGTACCGAACCGTGGCCTTGGTGCCGTCGAACAGGCTGTACTTGGTGTCGGCGGTGAAATCGACCGACGCCAGGTTGTCGTCGTCGATGTCGACGCTCTCGACCGCGCCGACGGGGACGCCGGCGATGCGCACCTTGTCGCCCGGCTTGAGACCGGAAACATCGGTGAACGTGGCCTGATAGTCGTTCGAACTGGAGAACCGATACTGACTGAACACCAGCGCAAGTCCCGCGAAGATCATGGCCATCACAGTCGCGAAGACCAACAGCTTGATCGAAACACTTCTCATCGTCTACTCCCCCTGTTCCGGGTAGACGCCGGCGAACAGGATCTGGAAAAGCTTGGGCACTCGCGGCTCCGTTTTGGTCGACGGAACGAACGGCACGGTTCCGGTGTCCGTCACCACGAAGTCGGCGTGAACGTTCGGGTCGGGATTGGGTAGGCCCCAGCAATTGGGGCCGCCGGTCGCATTCACCTTGGGCAGATCACGCGGGTACTCGTACGCATTCATGCCGTACATGAAGCTGGCGTTCAGGGCGATGCCTTCTTGATTACCACCGAAGATCGCCTCGCCGAGCGGACGCGCATTGTTGAGACCCTGGATGAAGCAGGTGATTGCCGGCGAGTACTCCGCGAGCAAGTCCGTGGTCGGTTCGAGCAGGTCGAGAGCCGACACCAGGTTCGGCTCGTTCTCCGTGATCACGCCGTTCGCATTGTCGGCCAGGCCGATCACGTTGAGCAGCAAGCTGTCCAGGTTGCCCTGTTCCTCGACCACCGTGTTGCCGATGGCAGTGACGTTGTCGACCGTGTGCAACAGGTCCGGCGCCGTATCCGCGTACAGGTTGGATACCCGCCCCGCCTTGGCCAGGTCTTCCTGCAACTGGGGCAGGCTCGGGTTGATCTTGTTCAGGTACTGGTCGCCCTGTTCGAGGACCTGACCGAGTTCGTCGCCTCGCCCTCGAAGAGCGGATGCCACCGCACCGAGTGTGGCGTTCAGCTTCTCGGGCTGCACCTGCGCGAGAACGTCGGACAAATGCTGGAAGACAGTGTTGAACTCGACCGTCACACTCTTCGAGCCGATGGTCGCGCCGGCACTCAGGTGCTTCGCCGACGGATCCTTCGGCATCACGAAGTTGACGTACTTCGCGCCGAACACGGTCGTCGACTTGATCTCGACCTCGGAGTTGGCCGGGATGAGCGACATCATGTCGGGCTTCATGTCCAAGTTGAGAATCGCGCCTTCCTCGCTGTGTTCGATCGAGCCGACGCGACCGACCTCGACGCCGAGGAGCTTCACCTTGGCGTCGGGTTCCATCACCAGTCCGGCTCGGTCTGCGGTCACCGTGACAGGAGTCGTCTTGGTGAACCCGCCGTTGAACATGATCAGTGCTACGGCGACGACAGCGACAAGACTGCCGACCAGCACCAGAGCGGCCAGTTTCTTCTTCCAACTCGAATCGGTCATCGGGCGCCCCTATCCCGAGAGGTTGAAGTTGCCGGACGCGCCATAGATGGCGAGTGAGATGAGCAGGGTGACCGTCACGACTGCGATCAGCGAAGACCGCACGGCGTTGCCGACCGCGACGCCGACGCCGACCGGGCCGCCGGTTGCGGTGAAGCCGTAGTAGGTGTGGATCAGCATGATCGCGACAGCCATGACTATTGCCTGCGCGAACGACCACAATATGTCCGTCGGCATCAAGAAAGTCGAGAAGTAGTGGTCGTAGACGCCACCGGATTGTTTGTAGAGCACGACTGTCGCGAACCGGCTCGCGATGAACGAGGCGATGACGGCGAGTGCATAGAGCGGAACGATGGCGATCATGCCGGCCATCACGCGAGTGCTGACGAGGTAAGGAACCGACGGGACGGCCATGACCTCGAGCGCATCGATTTCCTCGGACACTCGCATCGCGCCCAACTGAGCGGTCGAGCCTGCGCCGATCGTGGCGGCGAGGCCGATGCCGGCGATCACCGGTGCTGCGATTCGAACGTTGATGAATGCTGCGAAGAACCCCGTGAGTGCCTCGACGCCGATGTTGCCGAGGGAGCTGTAGCCCTGAACCGCAATCGTGCCGCCGGTGAACAGCGTCAGGAATCCGACGATGACGACCGTTCCGCCGATGACGGCGAGAGCACCGGTACCCATGCTGATCTCGGCGATGAGCCGCAGGGTCTCACGCGGGTACTGCATCAGCGCGCGAGGCGCCGAGCCGATGGCACGCGCAAAAAACAGTGCCTGCTCGCCGACTCGGTCGAAAGACCTTGACGCGTTGGAGAATCGACGCCGTGCCCGCGGAAAGCGGCCGGCAGCTGCGAGTGCCATTTATCCCACCACCATGTCGATCACCCGTCCGTCAGCTTGAGGCCGACAGCAGTGACGAGAACGTTGACCACGAAGAGCGCCATGAACGAGAACACCACAGTCTGGTTGACCGCATCGCCGACGCTCTTGGCGCCGCCGCGGACGTTCAATCCCAGATAGGCGGCAACCAGGCCGGCGATCATTCCGAAAAGACCTGCCTTGACTTCGGAAATTATGAGCTCGCCGAATCCGGTGAGGAGGGTGATCCCGTTGACGAACGCTCCGGGATTCACATCCTGCACGAATACGGAGAACACGAAACCACCGAAGATGCCGATGGTGCAGACGAGGCCGTTCAGTAGGAGCGCGACAACCGTCGACGCCAGAACTCGCGGAACGACCAGACGGTGGATCGGGTTGATACCCAACACCCGCATCGCGTCGATCTCCTCGCGAATGGTTCGGGCGGAGAGGTCTGCACAAATGGCGGTCGCACCGGCGCCCGCCACGATGAGCACCGTGACGATCGGTCCGACCTGGGTCACGGTGCCGAGCGCAGCGCCTGCCCCACTGAGGTCGGCGGCGCCGATCTCACGCAGGAGAATGTTGATCGTAAAACTCACCAGCACGGTGAAGGGGATTGCCACCAGCACAGTGGGAAGCATCGACACCCGCGCGACGAACCACGCCTGGTCGACGAATTCACGACGTTGGAAGGGCCGGGAGAACACGGCACGAAGCGTCTCCGCCGAAACCGCGAAGAACCCTCCGACCGCACGCAACGGCACCTCGAGGAGGTCTACCATCCATCCTCCTCATTCATGTTCCGACGCAGAGCCGCTCGAAATTCCATGTCCAGTCCCCCAGAACGGCCTGTGATCCAAGTCATATTAACTAGAACGTGTTCACCTGTCAAAAGTGTCGTGGATCACTATCGATTCCTGGCATAGCTCACCGCGTTCACGCACGCCGACAACGCCTGCGTCGATTGTCGAAACCACGCTCGTGGCGCGTCGCTCCGCACTCGTCCCGGTATACAAATGCCTGCACAAAGTACGTTTTTGCAATCTCGCCAATGTGGCGAGTCACGAACCGATGGCCTCGCCCGGGGATCGCCCGGACTCGCCCATTACTCCCCTTCGACGCTCACCCCGAGCGTCTCGCCGCTTCCCCTGAAGCTTGGAAACTAGAACACGATCTACCTGTATTCAGTCCCTCCACACTGCACGGTCGGGCCTCACGACAAGGCCCGACCGGAGCGAAGACCTTGTATTTGTACCAAGTAACAACGAACGAGTCGCGTCATTCGGCGGGGAAATCGTAGCGCGTCACACTCCACGGTCCGACTGTGACGCACACCAAACGCAGCAGTCAGCCCAGCGACTTCACGGCGGCAGAGGCCGAGAACATCTTCGCGGGGTCACGGTCCTCGAAGTATTCACCCAGCTCGGAAGCCAACGCCTTTGCCGACCACTGCCCGTCTGCCGAGTCGAAACGCTGCTCCACGACCGGGGCCGCCATGAGCGCGACCATCGGCCCGTACACCACGAACACCTGTCCGTTGACTGCATCCGCAGCCGGTGAGGCCAGGTAAGCCACGAGAGCAGCGACGTGGTCGGGTGACAGCGGGTCGACCCCTTCCGACGGCGCGTCCCCGAACACGTTCTCGGTCATGGACGTGCGGGCGCGGGGGCAGATCGCGTTTGCGCGAACGCCGTATCGCGACAGACCGCGCGCAGCGGACAGTGTCAGCGAGGTGATACCGGCCTTGGCCGCACCGTAGTTCGCTTGACCTTCCGGGCCGAGCAGTCCGGCCTCGGACGACGTATTGACGATCCGGCCGTACACGGGAGCGCCCGCTTCCTTCGACTTGGCGCGCCAGTACGACGCCGCATTGCGGCACAGGAGAAAGTGCCCACGCAGGTGCACCTTCAGAACGAGGTCCCAGTCTTCGTCGGACATGTTGAAGAGCATCCGGTCGCGGGTGATCCCGGCGTTGTTGACGACGATGTCGAGGCTGCCGAACTTGTTCTGAGCCGTCTCCAGGAGCGAGTCGGCCGTGGCGCGCTCACCGATGTCGCCGGGGACGAATTCCACCCCGGCTCCGAGACCACGCAATTCCTCGAGGGTTTCGTCGACCGCGTCGTTCAGGGACAGGTCGTTGACGACTACGGAGGCCCCTGCTCGCGCAAGTTCGAGTGCCTCGAACTTGCCGAGTCCGGACCCGGCGCCCGTCACGACGGCAACTTTGCCTTCGAGTCCGACGTCGCGGTTGTTCACTGCATTCATGGGAAACGTTCTCCTGCCTTCTCTTCAGACGCCGCAACAGTAGAACGTGTTACAAAAATGAGCAATGGGCGAAGTGCCGTTCGTCACGAATGCTCCGAGAGCGCCGCCCTCGGGCACTGCGAAATCGCAGATCGAACGTCGGCTTCACGATCGGCGGGAACCACGGCCGAACTGATGTGCAACACCTCGTCATCGTCGAGGTCGAAGATGTCGGGGGCAATCCCCACGCACACCCCGTTCGCCTCGCACATATCGAGATCGACCCTGACCTCCATCGACATACCTCACTTCTCGTTGATTCAAGAGGGGCGGAGGGGTGCGATCGGGCTGTGATCCACACCATTCCTGCCACAACACTAGAACCTGTTCCAGTCGTGTGCAATGATTCGGGCACCGACCGACCGAAGAGGTGCTTTCGATGCACATCACGTACACGCCGGAACAGCAGAAGTTGCGCGAGGAATTGCAAGCGTACTTCGCAAAGCTGCTCACTCCAGACCGGCGCGAGGCACTTGCCGCCACCACCGGCGAGTACGGCTCCGGCACCGTTTATCGCGATGTCGTCGCACAAATGGGCAAGGATGGCTGGCTCACGCTGGGCTGGCCGAAGGAATACGGCGGGCAAGAGCGCTCGGCGATGGAACAGCTGATCTTCACCGACGAGGCTGCCATCGCAGGCGCCCCCGTACCGTTCCTGACGATCAACTCCGTCGCGCCGACGATCATGCACTTCGGCACTCCCGAACAGAAGGCGTTCTTCCTTCCGAAGATCTCGGCCGGCGAACTCCACTTCTCGATCGGCTACTCGGAGCCCGAGGCCGGCACCGATCTGGCGTCTCTTCGCACCACCGCCGTCAAAGACGGCGACGATTACGTGATCAACGGGCAGAAGATGTGGACCAGCCTCATCGCTTACGCCGATTACGTGTGGCTGGCCTGCCGTACCGATCCCGACGCGAAGAAGCACAAGGGCATCAGCATGCTGATCGTGCCGACCACCGCCGAAGGCTTCTCCTACACACCGGTACACACCATGGCCGGGCCCGATACGAGCGCCACCTACTACCAGGACGTGCGGGTTCCCACTTCTTCTCTCGTCGGTCCGGAGCACGGTGGTTGGTCACTCGTCACCAATCAGCTGAACCACGAGCGTGTCGCACTGACCTCGGCCGGCCCGATCCTGACCGCACAGCGTGAAGTCCGGGAATGGGCGCAGAACACGAAGCTTCCGGACGGCCGCCGGGTGATCGATCAGGAGTGGGTGCAGATCAACCTGGCGCGCGTTCACGCGAAGGCCGAGTATCTGAAACTGATGAACTGGGAGATCGCGAACTCGCAGGACACTCCCGGCCCCGAGGCCGCTTCTGCCAACAAGGTTTTCGGCACCGAGTTCGCAACCGAGGCGTATCGGCTCTTGATGGAGATTCTCGGCCCGTCGGCCACACTGCGGCAGGGCTCGCACGGGGCGTTGCTGCGAGGCCGAGTCGAGCGCATGCACCGGTCCGCGCTCATCCTGACCTTCGGTGGCGGCACCAACGAGGTGCAGCGCGACATCATCGGCATGACCGCCCTCGGTCTGCCACCGGCGAGGAGATGACGAACATGGATTTCACACTCACCGAAGCTCAGCAAGACCTGTCGGGGCTCACCCGCGGCATCGTCGGCGAACTCGTCACCAACGAGCGACTACGCGAACTCGAAGCCGCAGACGACCTGTTCGACGCGCGACTATGGGCCACGCTCGCATCCTCCGACGTGCTGAGCGCAGCACTGCCGGAGTCCGTGGGAGGCGACGGGTTCGGAGTACTCGAGCAGTGCTCGATCCTCGTCGAACTGGGTCGCGCGCTCGCCCCTGTCCCCTACCTGTCGTCGATCGTCATGGCGACGGGCGCCATCGCCGAATTCGGCGACGCCCAGCAGATCTCCGAGTGGGGAGCGCCCGCCGCACGCGGTGAACGCATCTCGACCGTCGCGCTGGCAGAGGAAGTCAACGACAACCCCGCGGCCCCTGTCACGGCAGCGCGCCGCGATGGGGAGAGCTGGATTCTGACCGGCACCAAGATTCTCGTGGACGCGGCACCGATTGCAGATCTGTTCCTCGTCCCCGCAGCCACCCCCGACGGCGTGACCGTGTTCTTGGTCCACCGTGACGACGACGGCGTCGACATCACCAGACAGGACACCGTCGACCACGCCAGCACGGGCGAGGTGGCGTTCCACGAAGTGCGCCTGGCCGGCGATCGAGTGTTGGGTGACGCCGATCGCGGTTCGGAGATAATGAAGTGGATCCTCGAACGAGGAACGTTGGGTTCCTGCGCCTTTCAGTACGGCGTACTCGATCGCGCACTCGAGCTCACCGCCGAGTACGCCCGTGAACGAGTCCAGTTCGGACGCCCGATCGGCTCGTTCCAGGCTGTCGCGCAACGCCTGGCCGATGCCTACATCGATGTGAAAGGTGTCCGTCTGACGCTGTGGCAGGCCGCCTGGCAGACGAGTGCCGACTTTCCGTCCGAGGGGAGCATCCACACCGCCAAGTTCTGGGCCGCGGATGCGGGACATCGCGTGGCACACACCGTAGTTCATGTGCACGGTGGTGTGGGACTGGACGAGGACCACCCGGTTCACCGCTACTTTCTCGCAGCGAAGGCCCACGAGTTCGGACTGGGGTCGGCAACACATCAGCTGCGCGCCCTCGGCGAGATTCTCGCGTCGGTCCCAGCCTGATCGGACTACTGCATGCCCACGACGGTCGCTGATCTCCTACTCGCTCTCGAAAACACCGAGGACCAGGGTCTCCGGTTCGAAGATCACTCGATGTCGTGGTCACGACATGTGGCGGCGAGCAAAGTCCGTGCGGCAGCGTTGCACTCGCTTCTCGACGGCGCGGCGCCACCACACTTCGGAGTTCTCATGGACAACGTCCCGGAGTTCTCCCTCCTGGCAGGTGCCGCGGCCCTTTCAGGGTCGGTTCTGGTCGGCCTCAACACCACCCGCCGCGGTGCCGCACTCGCCGACGACATTCGCGTGGCCGACTGCCGGATCGTGTTCACCGAGGGCGGTTCGGGCGAGTTGCTCGCGGGCTTGAACATCGACGCCCAGATCATCGATGTCGATTCCGATCTCTGGACACAGCTGCTCGATCGGCAGGATCCGAACACCCTCGCCGTCGCGAACACGACGCCCGCCGACCTGTTCATGCTCATCTTCACCTCGGGCACGAGCGGGAAGCCCAAAGCCGTCCGGTGCACCCATGAGAAGATCGTCGGGCCTGGGGTGATGCTGGCAGAGCGTTTCGGCATATCGAGTTCCGACGTCGTCTACATGTCGATGCCGATGTTCCACTCCAACGCGATGATGGCCGGTTGGTCGGTGGCACTCACCGCAGGTAGCTCCATCGCGCTGCGCCGAAAGTTCTCTGCCTCCGCGTTCCTGGGTGACGTCCGCAAATTCGGTGTCACCTATGCCAACTACGTCGGCAAGCCACTCTCCTACGTACTGGCCACGCCAGAACGTCCCGACGACGCGCAGAACACCCTGCGCCTCATGTACGGAAACGAAGGGTCGGCGTCGGTCGTGGCCGAGTTCACCCGCCGCTTCGACACCAAGGTCGTGGAGGCGTTCGGGTCCACGGAGGGTGGCATCGCCATATCGTCCACGCCGGGTAAGCCGTCGGGGGCATTGGGTCTGCTGCCCGAGTCGGTCCGAGTACTGGATCCGGAAACCGGAGAGGTCTGTCCACCCGCAGTGTTCGATGCCGACGGTCGGATCACCAACGCCGACGAAGCGACCGGCGAGTTGGTGAACGTGTCCGGCGCCGGGTCTTTTGCCGGCTACTACGGCAATCCCGAGGCAGATGCGGAGCGGATGCGAGACGGGATGTATTGGAGCGGCGACCTCGGGTTCTGCGATTCCGAGGGCTACGTCTACTTCGCCGGGCGCAGTTCGGGGTGGCTGCGGGTCGACGGCGAAAACCTGGGTACCGCGCCCATCGAACACATCCTCATGCGGCACCCGGCCTTTTCGCAGGTGTCCGTCTACGGCGTCCCGGACACCGAGGTCGGCGACCGGGTGATGGCTGCCGTCGTACTCGCCCACGATCGCGCACCCATGGACTTCGATGCTCGCGACTTCGGCCGCTTTCTCCGCGAACAGGCCGACCTCGGCCCCAAGCAGCACCCGACGTTCTTACGGGTGTGCACCGAACTTCCTCGAACCGCGACCTTCAAGATCCTCACGCGCACCTTGAGCGCCGAGCGGTGGAACTGTACCGACCCGGTATGGGTGCGCGAGCGTGGCGACAGCGAGTTCCGGCTCCTCGAAAAGTCCGCCTTCGCGGTCTGAGGTCTATCGGCGTCAGAGGACGGCCGGCAGGGTGATCCAACCTCGCGTGAACGACGACTGAATCCGCTCGCCGCGCTCGACATCCACTCCGATCGTGGGGAATCGAGTGTAGAGCTCTTCGACGGCGACCCGAGCCTGGAGCTTTGCCAGGTGAGACCCGATACAGAAGTGGGGTCCGCTGGAGAACCCGAGGTGACGGGGAATGCGGCGGGTGATGTCGAGTTTCTCGGCAGTCTCGCCGAACTCACGCTCGTCGCGATTGGCCGAGCCGTACAGCATCATCACCTTGTCCCCTTCGGGGATGGTGACGCCTCCGATCGACACGTCCCGAGTGACCGTACGAGCCAAGCCCTGGACGGACCCTTCGAGGCGCAAGACTTCCATCAGCGCAGCCGGGACGAGTTCCGGGTCCTCGACGAGGGTCTCGCGTTGTGCGTGATCGCCGTCCAACGCCATCACCGTATGGGTGATGAGATTTCCGGTGGTGTCGTTTCCACCCGCGACCATCACGAAACAGAAGCCGAGAATCTCCCAGTCCGTGAGGAGTTCACCCTCCGATTCGACCTGCACGAGAGTGCCGATCAAATCGTCGGTCGGGTCGGCACGTCGCTTGGTGACGAGATCGGAAAAATAGCCGAACATCTCGGCCACCGCGTCGGGAGCCGACATCCGGGCAACGTCGAAACCACTGTTCTGGAGTGCGGTCAACGCCTCGACCCACGGATCGAATCTCCACCGCTCCGCCTCTGGCACGCCGAGCAGTTCGGCGAGCGCGAAAGTCGGAATGGGAGACGAGAAGTCCCGGTGCAGGTCGACGTCCTCGTCGTCTTGCCGCTTGGCGTCGAGCACGTCGAGGCGACGCTTCACGTAGTCGCGGATCTTCTCTTCGAGGGCAGCGATCCTGCGCGGCGTGAACCCCTTGCCGATGAGCCCGCGGAGTTGCCCATGGCGAGGCGGATCCAGCATCACTATGGTCGGCGCGAGACCGAGTTTGCCGATCTCGTCGGGGACGAATGTCAATCCCTGCGCCGAGGAAAAGGTCTCGGTGTCGCGGACCGCGTTCCAGACGTCGTCGAACCGCGACAGTGCCCAGAACGGTGGGACCTCTCCTCCCGTGTAGCGATGCACCGGATCGTCGTCACGCAACTGCCGATACACCGGGAACGGGTCGGCGAGAAACGCAGGATCGAACGGGTCGTATCCGGGCATCGCCCCTCCTGAACCTCTTACTAGGACAAAGAATTCAATCGATTCACGGAGGCCTCGTAGCCATTGACGAGATCCGCCATCAAATCGGCCACCGGCCTGATCTCGTTCATACGGCCGACGATCTGTCCGACCGGCATCGCCACGACCTCGGGATCCTCCGACGCGACGATACGCTGATGCGCATCACTGACGAGGAGATTCTGCAGCGGCATCGGCAATGGGTCCGGTGCGTCCGGCTTCTCCCAGGCATCGGTCCACTTGGTCTTGAGCAGACGCGCCGGCTTGCCCGAGAAGATTCGAGTGCGGACCGTGTCGGAAGAAGTTGCCGAGAGCAGCGCCTTCTGGATCGCGGAGGGCCCCTCACCCGACGCGCTGCCGAGCTTGTACTCCGCAGCCGTCAACCAGTACGAGCCCATCCACACCCCGGACGCACCGAGAGCGATTGCAGCAGCGATCTGGCGACCGCTGCCGACGCCGCCCGCAGCGAGCACACCTGCCGAGTCACCCACCGCGTCGACGATCTCGGGAACGAGGACCATCGAGGCGATTTCGCCGGTATGCCCGCCGGCCTCGTAACCCTGCGCGATGACGACATCCACTCCGTTGGCGACATGCCGTCTTGCGTGCTCGACCGCGCCGGCGAGCGCTGCCACCGGCACGCCCTTGGCGTGCGCCTGGTCGATGACGTCCTTGGGCGGTGAGCCCAGCGCATTGGCTATCAACGCAATTCGGTGACCGAGTGCAACGTCGACGTGGGCGCGGGCGACGGAGTGCAGCCAGCCGAGCACACCGGTCGCGTGCTCGACGCCCGTATCCAGTGGTGGCACACCGAGTTCGGAAAGTGTGCGATCCACGAACGCACGGTGCTCCGCCGGAACGAGGGATTCCAGATCCACCGGGGTGCCCTCGGTCGGCACCTTGGCCGGCATCACGATGTCGACGCCGTACGGCTTTCCGTCCGTGTTCTCGTCCATCCACGTCAGGGCTGCTTCGAGTTCTTCTGGATCGTTGAACCGGACGCACCCGAGTACTCCGAGTCCGCCCGCACGGCTGACGGCCGCGGCCACGTGCTCCGATGGGGTGAACGCGAATATCGGATGTTCGATCCCGAACTTGTCACTCAGGTCCGTGCGCATCATGCACCTTTGCTCTCGGCTGCCTGCTGAGTGGAACCGTTCTCGTCGTCCGCGGGGCGACTCTCGGTCTGCTCCTTGGCCCACCGGTAGTCCGGCTTTCCGGCCGGCGACCTCTTGATCTCGTCCACGAACCACACGCTGCGCGGCAACTTGTAGCTTGCGATCTCCTTGCGTCCGGCCTCGGCGATGTCCTTCACGCTCGGACGGGCGGGACCGCGAGTCTGAATCACCGCAGCTACCCGTTGCCCGAATCGCTCGTCCGGAACACCGACGACGAGTACGTCGAAGATGTCGGGGTGCGACTTGAGCGCCCCCTCGACCTCTTCCGGGTAGATCTTCTCGCCGCCGCTGTTGATGGACACCGAACCGCGTCCGAGCATCGTGACCGTGCCGTCTGCCTCGACAGTCGCGTAGTCGCCCGGAATCGAGTAGCGGACGCCGCCGATGGTTTTGAACGTCTCGGCGGTCTTGACCTCGTCCTTGTAGTAGCCGAGCGGAATGTTGCCGCTACGGGCGAGCATGCCGACCTTGCCGGATCCGGGCTCGACCTGGTTCCCCTCGTCGTCCAGAACCACGGTGGAGGCGTCGATCTTCACGCGCGGGCCACCGGTGTGCTCGAAGCCCTTCGTGACAGTGCTGAGGCCACCGAAGCCCGTCTCGGAGGAGCCGATGGAGTCGGTGATCAACCGGTTGGGCAGGAGTTCGAGGAACTGCTCCTTCAACGCCGGGGAGAACAGTGCGGCGCTGCTGGCCATCACGTACAGCGACGAAAGGTCGTACGGCTCTCCGGTCTTGGGATTTCCCTCGACGAGAGCATCCAGCATCGGCCGAGCCATGGCGTCGCCGGTGATGAAGATGAGGTTGACCTTGTGGTGGTCGATGACCTGCCACACTTCGTGGCCGTCGAACTCGGGGTGCATCACGAGGGTGCCGCCGCCGAAGAGACTGTGGAACACCGCCGACTGCGCACCGCCGTGAATCATCGGGGGGATCGGGAACCGCACCATCGCGGGGTTCTCGGCGCCGAGCTTGGCCAGATCCCACTCGTCCGCGACCAGCTCACCCGTGACGAAGTTGGTGCCGCCGCCCAGCACACGCCACCAGTCCTCGTGGCGCCACATGACGCCCTTCGGCTTACCCGTGGTGCCACCGGTGTAGAGCATGAACATGTCGTCGGCGCTGCGCTCACCGAAGTCTCGATCCGGCGAACCCTTGGCGAGAGCGTTCTCGTACTCGACGCCCTCGAAGGCGGAGAAGTCCAAGTCCGTGCCGTCCTCCACGACGACGACCGTGTGCACTTGGGGCGTGTTGGGCAGGACGCCCGCGACCTTGTCGGAGTACCGGCGCTCCACGACGAGGGCGGCCATGTCCGAATTCTCGAAGATGTACTGCAACTCGTTCTCGACGTACCGATAGTTCACGTTCACCATCACGGCACGCGCCTTGAACACCGCGACCATGGCCTCGATGGCCTCGATGGTGTTACGGCAGTAGATACCCACCTTGTCGCCGGGCTTCACGCCACGATCGCGCAGGTAGTTGGCAAGCCGGTTGGCTCGCTCCTCCAATTGCGCGAAGGTCGTTTCACGGTCCGCATCCCTGAGCGCGATGCGGTCCGGGTTGAGATCGATGGAGTGCTCGACGAGGTCTGCAATATTTAGGGCCACGTCAACAAAATAGAACGTGTTACCGTTCCTGGCAAGACCCAATTCGAGACCCAGCTCACACATACAACGGGAGATGACAGTGTCCTCCATCGCCACCGATAATTCGGACATATCGGAAACTTCGCCGCACTGCCTCGTCGAGAAGCGGGGGCACGTTCTCATCGTGACGATGAACCGTCCCGAAGCCCGCAACGCGCTGTCCGGCGAGATGATGTCGATCATGCGTGACGCCTGGGACCAGGTCGATTCCGATCCCGACATCCGCGTCGCGATTCTCACCGGCGCGGGCGGGGCGTTCTGCGCAGGTGCGGATCTGAAGGCGATGACGTCGCAACACCCCGGTGACTCCTTCTCGGGTGGCGGTTGGGATCTGTCGAAGATCGAGGCACTCCTGAAGGGTCGGCGCCTCACCAAGCCGCTCATCGCTGCAGTCGAAGGTCCCGCGATCGCCGGCGGCACCGAGATTCTGCAGGGTACGGACATTCGCGTTGCCGGCGAGAGTGCGAAGTTCGGCGTCTCCGAGGCCAAGTGGGGACTCTTTCCGCTCGGCGGATCGGCCGTGCGCCTGGTGCGGCAGATCCCGTACACCATCGCCGCCGACATTCTCCTGACCGGACGGCATGTGAAAGCACCCGAGGCCAAGGAGATCGGGCTCATCGGTCACGTCGTCCCCGACGGCCAGGCACTCGACAAGGCCCTCGAACTCGCCGAACTCATCTCCGCGAACGGTCCACTCGCAGTGAAAGCCATCCTCGAGACCATCCGAAGCACCGAAGGCTTGCACGAAGAGGAGGCGTTCCAGATCGATGCCCGCCTCGGAACAGAAGTTTTCAAAAGCGCGGACGCCAAGGAGGGCCCGCGCGCTTTCGCGGAGAAGCGGGCACCCAACTTCGAAGGCCGCTAGTTCTCCCCTCCCCCCCTTTGGACGAACGCGACGCCCGTCCGGTCTGATCGCACGAATGTTCCGTTCGTACGCGAGTTCAGCGCAGGATGCGCACGTCCGGGCGTGGCCTGGAGAGCGCCAACTCGTAGTGCGCACGAAGGTCGGCGATCACCCTGGCCGGATCGTCACGGACTGCACTCGGGAGAGTCGGCAACACGATGATCCCGTGATTCTGCATCCGAGTACGGCGCTCGACGGTGTGCTTGTACTGCTGCGGAGCAAGGTGCCAGTCGAGAGAATCGATGTCCCAGGCGAAGGCCACCTCGTCGATCCAGCCGTCGGGCATGGCGATGAACTCGCCGTGCCTGTCGACGATCTTCTGGTTGAAGAGCATCGCCGGCAACCCGCTCCGCTGCCACACTCGGCGAGAGTGAATCTCGGCCACCGAATGCACATCGGCCGTCATTTCACGTAGAACTCGTCGTACCAACGCCGATCCGCGCGAGCTACCTGCATCCAACTCTTCCGCCAACTCCGCGACCGTCACCGAACCGCGCTGCACGACCTCGGCGATGAGTCCACGAGCCTCGTCCACCGTCTTGCTACGCCGCGCAGCGTCGAGCAGTGCGCGTGGAAGCGGCGCGCACGCGACACCGCCCCGATCTTCGCCGCGCGGCAACCGAATAGTCCGTTCGACGACGATGAATCCGGTCGACTGAACGCGCCTGTTGCCGCTGACCAGGACGTGGACGGGGCCCGACCAGGTGCCGAACCCGTGAAACCGCAGGGCTGCGCGGCCCGTGACGACTCCGCCGCTGAAGATGAGGGCGCCGAGCGCACGGTGCCGAGGCGAAGGTGTTCCGTTCTCGAGCAGCACCAACCCGGGTAACAGTCGCTGCCAAGGCCCGCCGCGACTGCATCGGTGTGCAATCGTCGACCGGGACATCCCGAGACGTTCGAGTTCACTACTACGGATCACGCCACCGAAATCGCCATCGCCGAGCAGTCGCGGGTCGTCCGGCCACAATCCTCTTTTCATCGGCCGATGGTGACACCCGCACGGGCGTTCGGCCACCGCCAATCTCCCGATTGTGGATAACTTCTTCCGCACGAACGCGACGCCCGTCCGATCTGACTGGACGAGCGTCGCGTTCGTACAGAAGTTCGTGGGTCAGCGCGGGGCGAGCAAGCCGAAGATGTCCAGCCACGACGACCCCGAGGAACCCGACGACCCACCCGGCTCGGGCGGCGGCGTCGCGCAACCTGGCACCTCGACTGACTGCCAGTCCGGGTGCCGGTCCGCTCCGTTCGGCCCGAGGATCATGCGGTATTCGACGTTGTACGTCTCGCCCGGCTGCTTCTCCGGATAGCCGCGATCCGCGAGATTCTCGGTCTTGCTGCTGGTGACCGGGTCCAGATCCGTGCGGTACGGCGTGACACCGGGCTGGAACGGCGCGGTCCCGGGCGCGAGCTGCGAGTTGACGGTCAGGTGACCTGTTGGGCCCGATCCGTAATCGGTTCCGGTCAATTCTTCGCCGTCCACCCGAAAATCGATGGTGTAGAACGTCGAGTTCGTTCTGTTGACGATCTCGAATGTGACCTCACACGGAGCCGGCGAGACTGCGGACATGTCTGTACCCGGACTCGCTGCAGATGCCGTGCCGGCCGGGGCCAAGACCCCGAGCGCCATCACCGGCAGAACGACAGCTGCACTTCGTTGAAAACGTTTGTTCATCTGGGCTGACCTCCAACGACGGAACCCGACGATGACAACTGAAGCACGAGACCGGCAGCAATGTGGGCGGAACGAATGGAACATTTGTCCGGTCTGACCGGACGGGCGTCGCGTTCGTCCAGCAGGGGTGGGTCAGAGGAGAGCGTCGGCAAGTTGCCGGACGTGATCGGCGTCGCGGCAGGACAGCAGCAGCATCGTGACCCCTGCCGCCTCCCACCGCTCGACGCCGGCGCGCACCTCGTCGATGTCGCCGATGATCATCGTGTCGGTCACCATCTCGTCCGGAACCGCAGCGGCGGCTTCCTCCTTGCGACCCGTGCGAAACAACTCACCGATCTCGGCGACGGCATCGCCGTAGCCCATGCGGGTGTACACCTGCGCGTGGAAGTTGAGTTCAGGTGCTCCCATACCGCCGACGTACAGCGCGGTGGTCGGCTTCAACGACGAGATGGTCGAAGCCCGGTCGTCGGTGATGATCACCTGACAGGTGGCTGCGATCTCGAAGTCCTCACGTGTCCGACGAGCGCCTGCCCGCGCGAATCCTTCGTCCAGCCACTCGTTGTACATCGGTGCGAGCCGCGGCGAGTAGTAGATGGCCAGCCACCCGTCCGCGATCTCTGCAGTGAGGGCCACGTTCTTCGGGCCTTCCGCACCCAGCCAGATCGGGAGGTCCGCTCGTAGGGGGTGGGTGATCGGCTTGAGCGGCTTCCCGAGACCCACACTCCCGGGGCCGGAGTACGGCAAGGGGTAGTGCGGACCACTGTTGGTGACGGGGGCCTCGCGCGCCAACACACTCCGCACGACGGACACGTATTCGCGGGTGCGCGCCAACGGTTTCGCGAACGGCTCCCCGTACCAGCCCTCGACGACCTGCGGACCTGACACTCCGAGCCCGAGAATCGCCCGTCCACCACTGACGTGGTCGAGCGTCAGTGCGTGCATCGCGCAACTGGTGGGTGTACGGGCAGACAGCTGCACCACCGACGTGCCGAGGCGCATCTGCTCGGTACGCGATCCCCACCATGCGAGTGGGGTGAACGCGTCCGATCCCCACGATTCGGCTGCGAACACGGCGTCGAACCCGACTTCCTCTGCCGCCGCGAGCAACTCCGGAACATTCGTCGGAGGGCCGGCACCCCAGTACCCCAGTTGCAATCCGAGCTTCATCACGCACCTCCGGTCGTCCCGACGAGCAAGGGTGACCCTTGCCACATTCACTAGAACCTGTTCTACTCGAAGTTGTGAGCCTGGGAAAGAGCGCGGTGGCGGATCAGCCGCTCAGCGCACCGCTGAATCTGCAATTCGACTACACCCGATCGGTGGGTCCGACCATCGGCGCGTTCCTCACTGCCATTCGAAACGGCAGGCTGATCGGCGCCCGCGGGTCCGATGGGAGGGTGTACGCACCGCCACCGGAATACGATCCGAACACCGCGGAGCCTCTCACCGATTTCGTCGAGGTCTCCGATTCCGGAACGGTCGAGAGCTGGACATGGATGCCCGAACCGATTGCAGGGCAACCCCTCACCCACCCGTTCGCCTGGGCGCTGATCAAACTCGACGGTGCCGACACCACATTGCTCCATGCGGTGAACGTGGAAACGCCCGAGTCGATGACCACCGGCATGCGGGTTCGGGCGCACTGGTCCGGCGAGCGATCGGGCCGCATCCACGACATCGAGTACTTCGAGCCCGGTGAGTCCGGCAACCAGCCGAGCGCCGGTTCCGACGCTCCCGCTACCGCAGCCGAAGTCGAAGCCGTCACGATGCTCACCACTCCCATCGCCCTCGACTACATGCACTCCGCGTCGGCGGAAGAGAGCTACTTCCTTCGCGGGCTGGCTGAGGGACGCCTGATCGGCGGTCGTACCGGGCCCGGTGACAAGGTCTACATTCCGCCTCGCGGCGCGAACCCCACCAGCGGCGCCCCCACCCGAGACCAGGTGGAGTTGTCGGACAAGGGAATCGTGACCACGTTCTGCATCGTCAACGTGCCGTTCCTCGGGCAGAAGATCAAACCGCCGTACGTCGCCGCCTACGTGCTCCTCGATGGCGCAGACATTCCCTTCCTGCATCTCATCCTCGAGTGCGAGGCCGAAGATGTGCGGATGGGTATGCGGGTCCAGGCGAAATGGCGACCACGCGAGGAGTGGGGATACACCCTTCAGAACATCGAGTACTTCCGCCCGACAGGCGAACCCGACGCGGAATACGACACCTTCAAACACCATCTGTGAGGCGACAATGACAGAAGTAGCAGTCGTCGGGTTCGCGCAGGCGCCCCACGTCCGCGAGACCCCCGGCACCACCAACGGCGTCGAGATGCTCGTCCCCTGTTTCCAGCAGATCTACGACGAGCTGGGAATAACCAAGTCCGACATCGGTTTCTGGTGCTCCGGTTCGTCCGACTACCTGGCCGGCAGAGCCTTCTCGTTCATCTCCGCCGTCGACGCGATCGGCGCAGTGCCACCGATCAACGAATCGCACGTCGAGATGGATGCTGCCTGGGCCCTCTACGAGGCCTGGGTCAAGATCTTGACCGGAGAAGTCGACACCGCCCTCGTCTACGGGTTCGGGAAGTCGTCCGCGGGCAATCTCCGCAAGGTGCTGTCCATGCAACTGGATCCCTACCTCGTGGCTCCCCTCGGACTGGATTCCGTATCGATCGCGGGACTCCAGGCGCGTATGGGCCTCGACGCGGGAAAATGGACCGCAGAGCAAATGGCAGAAGTTGCCGCACGCAGCCGCGTTGCCGCGCAATCACGTCCGGATGCCCAGCTCGCTGGAAACCCGAGTATCGACGAGCTTCTCGCCGCGTCTTACGTTGCAGACCCGCTCCGCGCTCACGACTGCGCACCGGTCACGGATGGTGCGGCGGCGATCGTCCTCGCATCTGGTGATCGGGCCCGCGAGATGCGCGAACGCCCTGCGTGGATCACCGGGATCGACCATCGGATCGACTCCCCCAACTTCGGCGCCCGTGACCTCACGGTGTCGCCGTCCACGACGAAGGCGGCGAAGAAGGCAACCGGTGGCGATACCGGAAACATCGATGTCGCGGAACTCCACGCACCGTTCACGCATCAAGAATTGATCCTGCGCGAAGCGATCGGCCTGCGCGACAGCACGACGATCAATCCTTCGGGTGGACCGCTGGCCGGCAATCCGATGTTCGCGGCGGGACTCGAAAGGATCGGGAACGCCGCACAGGCAATCTTCGACGGGACCGCGAACCGCACTCTCGCCCACGCGACGAGTGGCGCGGTCCTGCAACAGAATTTGGTGGCCGTCATGGAGGGACGCAACTGATGGTGGCTTCTGGAAAACAACACGCTGCAGTACTCGGAACCGGCCAGACGCACTATGTCGCGAAGCGGCACGACGTGTCGATGTCGGGTCTGGTACGTGAAGCCGTCGACCGCGCCATGGAGGACGCGGCGGTCGGTTGGGACGACATCGACGCTGTGGTGATCGGTAAGGCCCCCGACCTGTTCGAAGGCGCGATGATGCCGGAACTGGCCATGTCGGACGCTCTCGGCGCGAACGGCAAGCCGCTCCTTCGCGTGCACACCGCGGGCTCGGTCGGTGGATCCACCGCGATCGTCGCATCCAGCCTCGTGAAGTCGGGGGTCCACGACCGGGTACTCACCGTCTCGTGGGAGAAGCAGTCCGAGTCGAATGCGATGTGGGCGTTGTCCATTCCCATCCCGTTCAACATGCCCGTCGGCGCCGGAGCAGGTGGCTACTTCGCGCCGCACGTTCGCTCCTACATTCGCCGTTCCGGCGCACCCGGTCACATCGGCTCGATCGTCGCGGTGAAGGACCGGTTGAACGGAAGCAAGAACCCGTACGCCCACCTCAAGCAACCCGACATCACTCTCGAATCCGTACAGGCTTCGCAGATGTTGTGGGATCCCATCAGGTTCGACGAGACGTGCCCTTCTTCGGACGGCGCGTGTGCCCTCGTCATCGGAAACGAGGACTCCGCAGCACAGGCCGAAGAAGCCGGACGATCGGTGGCCTGGATTCACGCCACCGCGATGCGTACCGAGCCGACCACGTTCTCGGGTCGCGACCAGGTCAACCCGCAGGCCGGCCGTGACGCGGCCGCGGCACTGTGGGCCGCCGCCGGCATCACGAACCCGCTCGAAGAGATCGATGCCGCCGAGATCTACGTGCCCTTCTCCTGGTTCGAGCCGATGTGGCTCGAGAACCTGGGGTTCGCTGCCGAAGGCGAGGGGTGGAAGCTCACCGAAGCCGGTGAGACCGCGATCGGCGGCAAGCTTCCCGTCAACGCATCGGGTGGCGTTCTGTCCTCCAACCCCATCGGGGCCTCCGGAATGATCCGGTTCGCGGAGTCCGCCATGCAGGTGATGAACCGTGCAGGTGACCACCAGGTACCGAATGCACGCAAGGCCTTGGGCCACGCCTACGGCGGTGGCTCGCAATACTTCTCCATGTGGGTGGTCGGCGCCGACCGCCCCACGACGTAAGGACACACGATGAAGTACACCGTCGGCATCGCGATGAATCCGCTGGAGGAACTTCCAGCGCTCGCACAGACTGCCGAGGAGTGCGGGTTCGACTCGATCGCGCTGCCCGACTCTCTGTTCTACATGGAGAAGCAGGCCGCCGATTACCCCTACACGCCGGACGGCTCGCGGATGTGGGACGAGAACACTCCGTGGGTGGACCCACTGATCGCCGCAGCGGCAATGGGCGCGGTGACCTCGAAGATCGAGTTCTACACGCAGGTGTTGAAGCTGGGTTCCCGCAATCCAGTTCTACTGGCCCGCCAGGTCGGCTCCGTAGCGAGCCTGACCGGCAACCGTTTCGGCTTCGGTGTCGGTATCGGCTGGGCTCCCGAGGAATTCGAATGGTGCGGGGTGCCGTACGCACGACGCGGCAAGCGTGTCGACGAGATGATCGACGTTCTCAAGCTCATCCTCGGCGGCGGCATGGTCGAGTACCACGGCGAGTTCTTCGACTTCGATCGCCTCCAGATGAGTCCGGCGCCGAGCAAGCCGGTGCCCTTCTATGTGGGCGGCCACACGGATGTCGCACTGCGCCGGGCGGCGCGAGTGGGTGACGGCTGGACATCGGCCATGATCAAGTACGACGATCTGGTGCAGGTCATCGCACGTCTGCGTGAACTTCGCGCCGAGCAGGGCAAGGAGAACGACCCCTTCGAGATCCAGACCGTGTGCATCGACCGATTCGGGAAGGACGGCAACGCAGAACTCGAGGCGGCCGGCGTCACCGACATCATCACGGTGCCCTGGGTTTTCGACGGTGTCGGCTTCGACGGCCCCCTCGAAGCCAAGCAGGATTCACTTCGCAAGTTCGCCGCCGAACACATCCAGAAGAACTGACGAGGAGTACCGACGACCATGACGGACACAATCCACCCCTCGGTGAAGGCCGGACAAGCGTCCCGTGAGGCGGCGGCCGGCAAGCGCAAGGAAGAGTGGCTCGCCCTGTTCGCCGAGGATGCCGTCGTCGAAGATCCGGTCGGCCCCTCGGGTTTCGATCCGGAAGGTAAGGGGCACCGGGGGCTCGACGCGATCAGCCGCTTCTACGACATGACCATCGCGACAACCGAATCCCTCGAATTCCTCATCGCCGATTCGCTGGTCTGCGGAAACGAGAACGTCAACATCGGCACGATTCGCAGCACCGTGGGCGGCTCGGTCATCGATGCAGAGGGAGTGTTCGTCTACCGCGTGAACGACGACGGGAAGATCGTGTCGCTGCGCGCATTCTGGGAAGTGGAGCGGGCCATGAAGACGCTCCGCCCGGCATGAGCTAGCAGCCCACACACACGAAAGAAGGGCGGTAGCAGGTTCTCCTGCTACCGCCCTTCTTTCTGTCGTGAACCGACCAACGGTCAGTGCTTGACGGGACAGCCGCCCGAACCACCGGCCTTGTAGTCGACCTGGAACTCCTTGATGCCGTTGAGCCAGCCGGAACGGAGGCGCCGCGGATCACCCAACTTGCTGATGTCCGGGAGGTGATCGGCGATGGCGTTGAAGATCAGGTCGATCTCGAGGCGTGCCAGGTTGGCGCCGATGCAGAAGTGCGCACCCGTGCCGCCGAAACCGACGTGCTGATTGTCCTCGCGCGCGATGTCGAACTTCTGGGGCTCCTCGAAGGCATCTTCGTCGAAGTTGGCCGAGCCGTACAGCATGACGACCCGGTCGCCCTTCTTGATCTGCTGGCCACCCAACTCGGTGTCCTCGAGTGCGGTGCGCTGGAACGAGGTGACGGGGGTGGCCCATCGGACGACCTCGTCGGCCATCGTCTTGGGACGGTCCTTCTTGTAGATTTCCCACTGCTCGGGGTTGTCGAGGAACGCGACCATGCCGTGCGTGATGGCGTTACGCGTGGTCTCGTTGCCGGCCACAGCGAGCAGGATGACGAAGAAGCCGAACTCCTCCGGTGCAAGCTCGTCGCCGTCGATGTCGGCTTCGATGAGCTTGGTGACGATGTCGTCTGCCGGGCACTTCTTGCGCTCGTCCGCCATGTTGTAGGCGTAGCCGAGAATCTCCATCGACGCGGTGACCGGATCGATGTCGAGCTCGGGGTCGTCGTAGCCGGTCATCTGGTTGGACCACTCGAAGACCTTGCCGCGATCCTCCTGCGGCACGCCCAGCAGCTCTGCGATCGCCTGAAGGGGGAGCTCGCAGGCCACCTGGGTGACGAAGTCACCGGAACCCGACTCCGCAGCTGCCTTGACGATCGTCTCGGCGCGCTCGGTCAGTTCCTCGCGCAGGCTGTTGATGGCGCGGGGGGTGAAGCCGCGAGAGATGAGCTTACGGAGCTTCGTGTGCTCCGGGGCATCCTTGAACAATAGGATCGACCGCTGCATCTCGATGTTCTCGCGCGGAATGTCGTCCGCGAAACGGGGAATCGCGGTGTTCTCGTGAGTGGAGAAGACGTCGCTGCGACGCGACACCTCCTTCACGTCCTCGAGCTTGCTGACGACCCAGAATCCGTCGTCGTGAAAACCACCGACTTCCGGCGACTGCGGGCACCACCAGATCGGTGCGGTCTTCCGCAGCTCGGCGAACTCCTCGAGAGGGAACCGCTGCTCGTAGATGTCCGGGTCGGTGGGATCGAAACCCTCTAGAAGGTTGGGCTGCGCCACTGCTGTCTCCTGCCCTAAGCCATACATCACTCAGTGATGTGGAACACGTTCTACTTACATTGAAGCACAAGCCGCGGCGGTGGCAAAGGAAAGCTTCCCTCGCCTCCCCTTACAGGGGCCTTGCCACACCGTAGGAACGTGTTCTACTTTTTGAAGTAACAGGAAAGGAGCCCGCCGTGGGCACACCAGTAATCGTCGAGGCCGTCCGTACTCCCATCGGAAAGCGCGGGGGCTGGCTCTCCGGACTACATGCCGCCGAGATCCTCGGCAGCGTGCAGAGTGGAATCCTCGCCCGAACCGGCATCGACCCCGAGTTGGTCGAACAGGTCATCGGCGGCTGCGTCACGCAGGCCGGAGCTCAGTCGAACAACATCACCCGCACCGCATGGTTGCACGCCGGACTGCCGTGGCAGACGGGCGCCACCACCATCGACTGCCAGTGCGGCTCGGCGCAGCAGGCCAATCATCTGATCGCCGGACTCATCGCCACCGACACGATCGACGTCGGTGTCGCATGCGGAATCGAAGCCATGAGCCAGGTTCCGCTCGGTGCCAATGTGGTCGAGAGCGCCGGCCCGCGCCGCCCGCTCGACTGGGACATCGATCTCCCCAACCAGTTCGAGGCGGCCGAGCGAATCGCCAAGCGCCGCGGCATCAGCCGCGCAGACATGGAGGCACTCGGCGTCCGTTCGCAGGCTCGCGCCAAGCAGGCCTGGGAAGAGGGCAGGTTCGACCGTGAGGTCCTCACCTTGACTGCACCCGAGGTCGACAAGGAAGGCAATCGCACCGGGGAGACCCTCACCGTCACCCGGGACCAGGGCCTTCGGGACACCACCGCAGAATCGCTCGCCAAGCTGAAGCCCGTCATCGAAGGCGGCATCCACACCGCCGGGACGTCGTCCCAGATCTCGGACGGCGCGGCAGCGGTCATGCTGATGGACGAGGAGAAGGCGCTGGCGCTCGGCCTGAAGCCCCGTGCACGGATCGTCTCGCAGGCGCTCGTCGGCGCGGAACCCGAGTTCCATCTCGACGGTCCGGTTCAGGCCACCGCACGGGTACTCGAGCGCAGCGGCATGAAGATCGGCGATCTCGATCTCTTCGAGGTCAACGAAGCCTTCGCATCTGTGCTGCTCTCGTGGGCGTCCGTACACGGGCCCGATATGGACAAGGTCAACGTCAACGGCGGCGCTCTCGCGATCGGACACCCGGTGGGCAGCACGGGATCTCGGTTGATCACCACCGCGCTGCACGAACTCGAGCGCACCGACAAATCGACGGCGCTCATCACGATGTGCGCCGGCGGAGCGCTCGCGACCGGCACCATCATCGAGCGAATCTGACGATGACTACCCGTCCGGCGTATCTCGACTCCCCCGCCACCACCCGGATCATCAAGTGGATGTCGCGCGTCAACGTCGTCCTCTATCGCCGGACGGGCGGGGTCCTCGGCAGCAAATGGCGCGTGGGCAGCGCCTTCCCGTTCGGAATTCCGGTCTGTCTGCTCACCACGACCGGTCGCAAGAGCGGCCGAGAGCGAATCAGTCCGCTGGTGTTCATGGAAGACGGCGAGAACGTCCTCCTCGTTGCCTCCCAAGGAGGACTTCCGAAACATCCGCAGTGGTATCTCAACCTGAAGGCGAACCCGCGCGTCAGCATCCAGATCAAGCGGCGCGTGCGAACGATGAATGCGCGGGTCGCGACCCCGGAGGAGCGCGCTCAGGCGTGGCCCCGACTGACGTCGATGTACGCAGATTTCGACAACTATCAGGCGTGGACGGATCGCACGATTCCGGTCGTGATCTGTGTACCGACCGGGTAACCGACAGGTCGCCGACACTTACCCGTCAGTAGTTGTCGCGAGGGGATGCCATGCCGGCCACAGTCTTGCAATATGGAGTCGTACGGTCGGCCTCGAAGCAAGGATTTCGCACACATGAGCACACAGAATCACGATCAGATCCACGACCGCCGCGAGCTCACCGCAGCGTTGCTCCGGGCGCTCGAACGTCGCCACGAGGTTCTCGATGCCGTGGTCGACAGTGACGATCACGGCCAGGCCCTACGCACGGTGGCGAAGCTTCTGGACACCTCGGAGGCGTACGCCAATGCGGTACTGAACCTTCAGTTCCGTCGTTTGACGAAGGAAGAGCGGCGAAAGACCCAGGCCGAACTCGACGACCTGGACGCCACGTTGCAGTGGACCGCCGTCGACCGGCCGGCGAGCACGGGTCGTCAGTTCCGGTTGCGACCCTTCACGAAGAGCTCCGAGGATGCCGAACTCTTTCACAAGCGTTGCGCCGAACAGACCGACGACGCGGGTACCCCGTGGAACGAGGATCGCATCGAGAAGGAGCGCACGGCCGGCATCGGCCGTGTCGACGAGGAATCCGCCGCGTGGTTCGTAGCAGAGGACACCTCCGACTCGTCCCGCGTAGGACTCGTATTCGGAGAGTTGTCCGGGCGCGAGGTCGACGTAGCGATCTGGATCGCGCCCGAGTCCCGCAAGAAGGGTTACGGCACAGCTGCCATCAAGCACAGTCGACGGGAACTGGCCGCCGAGTTCCCCGGCACGATTCTCGTGGTCCGCGCGCCGGCCTGACGTCGTTCACCGGACGTTCCTGGCACTGCCGAACGTCCGGTGAACGTTTTGTTCACAACAAATAGTTGACAACTTCCCGTTTTCAGCGGAGTCTTGTCACATGACCGACGACCCCTTCACCCCGCCCGACCCTGGCCGCGAACGTGCACACCGCGAGTACGAGGGACTCTTTCGGATCGGCGAGCGCCACGGCGCCACCCCCGAGCAGCGCGCACGCCAATCGCACACCGAGATGCTCGAACCCCTCGGCGCGATTCGTGTGGTGGCAGCCCTTGCCGGCGGCTCGACTCGGCTCTCCCCCGACGAAGCCCCCGTCGACGACACCGACATCACTGCCGCTCTGAGTTTGCTGCCGCGCGCCCGCTCGGACATGGATCAACTCGAGGCCCTGTTGCTCAGTGTCGCCCGCCAACGCGGAATGACGTGGAAGGACATCGCTTTCGGCCTCGGCCTGGGAAGCACCCAGGCGGCCCGGCAACGCTACGAACGACTGGTCGATCGCACGACGTAGGGCGCTCCGCGCCCCGTGCGCGCCCGGCGAGTCTCTGGACTCGCTAACCACTAACAGGGGCGGAGCCCACTTCGTGCGCGGGCCCGGACTTCTCCGTGACGGCATGCGCCCAGCGGTAGTCAGGCTTGCCGCTCGGCGTGCGTTCTACGGTCTCCACCACCCACACGAGACGGGGAATCTTGTAGCCCGCCAGGTTTGTTCGCGCGTGCGCCTCGAGTCCCGCGAAGTCGACCGCATCGCCGCGAGCCTGCACGACTGCGGCAACGCGCTGACCCCAACGCTCGTCCGGCACGCCGACCACGATCGCGTCATAGACGTCGGGGTGCGCCTTGACGACTCCCTCGACCTCCTCGGCGAACACCTTCTCACCGCCGGTGTTGATCACCATGTTCCCGCGGCCGAGCAACGTGATCGATCCGTCCGCCTCGATTCGCGCACGGTCTCCCGTCACGACGACGCGCTTTCCGTCGACCTCACGGAAGATCTCCTTAGATTTCTCCGGGTCGTTGTAGTACCCGATCGGCACGTAGCCGCCCTTCGCGAACCAGCCCTCGATTCCCGACCCCGGTTCGACAGGAACGTTGTCGTCGTCGACGACCATCGCGAAGCGCCCGGCCGGTACCTGCGGACCGCCCACCTGCTTCTGCCCCTTGCTCGCGAATCCGATTCCACCGAAGCCGGTTTCGGACGATCCGATGGAATCCGACACCATGATCCCGGGGAAATTTTCGAGGAACGCGTCCTTGATCGTCGAGGAGAACAGGGCCGCGCCGGACGCGACCACAACGAGAGTCGACACGTCCACCTCGGATTCTCGATAAGCCTCGATCAGCGGCCTACCCATCGCGTCGCCGGTGATGATCATGATCTGCATCCGGTGATGTTCCACCAGCTTCCAGGCACGGTGCGGATCGAACTTCGAGTCGAGGAGCACGGTGTTACCGCTGAAGAGCGCAGCGAACGTCGGCATCATCGCCGCGGCGTGAATCAGCGGGGGCAACGCGAACCACCGGGACGGTTCGGCCTCGGAGCCCACACGCGACTGCTGGTGCTCGTCCTCTATCGATACGCCGGTATAGAAGTCGAGGCCGCCGCCGAGCACTCGCCAGATACCCTCCTGGGTCCAGACGACGCCTTTGGGCCGTCCGGTGGTGCCTCCGGTGTACATGATGAAATGATCTTCGCTGCTGCGCTCGCCGAAGTCTCGACCGGTCGACATACCGGTGAGCGCATCTTCGTAAGCCACCGACTCACTGGGGAGTCCGGCGCCGCCGAGATCGTCCTCGACCACGATCGTCGTAGCGATCCTCGGTAGCTCCGGAAGCACCTCGGCGATCTGCTGCGCATAGATCCGGTGGTGGACGACGGCATCGAGTTGCGCATTGTCGTACACGTACTGCAGTTCGTCGCAGGTGTAGCGGTAGTTGATGTTGATCGCGATCGCTCGAATCTTGAACGACGCGATCAGCGCCTCCATCGTCTCGATCGAATTGTGGAGATGGATTCCGATATGAGAGCCCTCCCCCAGCCCGATGCTCAGGAAGTAGTGCGCGAGTTGGTTCGAGCGCTCCTCGAGTTCACGGTAGGTCACCTCCCTGGACGGATCGATCAACGCAACACGATCGGGCATCAGATCGACCGAATGCTCGAACAGGTCAGCCAGGTTGTACGCCACGAAATCGGGTCCTCTCTAACGAGAATTGTCTATGGAGTCGGGCACTGCACAGTCACTGGAGTCACTACACAACGGTGAGCGGTAGCGAGATCCCACGATCGGAAAAGGCGAAACCCGCGCCCGTGCTGAATCTCGTCAATGCCACCTCGGAAGCCTCCTTCACCGGCGCCTCACCCACGACGATCTCTGTAACCAGGGAGTGTGGCAGGTCTTCGACGACTCGAACGTCGAATGCGGGATTCACACCCCGAACCAACGCCACGAGGGGCCCCAGGTGTTCTGCGGTGATCCACGACGGCCATCCACCGTCGTCGTCCGCACCGGAACCCCGGCCCAGACGAACCGTCATTCGATCTCCGAGGACGATCTCGGCATCGACGTACTGATGCGGGTTCAGCGCGGGATGAAGTGCCAGCACCGTTGCGAGTCCGTTCATGTCGCCGGTGAGCTCCAGTGCGTCACGAATCCGTTCTGCGGTCAGACCCGCTATTCCAGTGAGCTGTTTGCGGGCGATCTCGAGAGACTGATCCTCGTCGCAACGCGCCCGCACCGCCATCATGAAGCCGAGCGCCAGAAGGTGCTGCTGGATACAGACTTCTTCCGCGATACGTATCAGCGCAGAGCGAGAGAAGTCCTCGAACCGCACGTCACCGAGCAGTGGGCCGCTGTAGTTTCCCCGACCGTCCTCGCTCCCGTCGATCGACGTCAGCACCACGGTGCCCGCCGCCGAAGCGCCGAGAGTCTCGGCTCGAGGTGGAAAGGGCTGCGGTTCGTTGTCCGGATCGATCGTCACCTGCCACGCACAGTGCGGGTTTCGGTCTGCGGGACGACGTGGCGGCCGGTGGATCGGCCTGACCTGAGCATGAGGGTTGGTCGCCAACGCCGTGGCATCGAACGTAGGATCCTCGACGTCGTGGCACATAGCGGTCACGTATTCGTCGCCCATCGGCTCGACGTCCATGAGTGCACCGCAGTGATCGAGCCAGAACTCGCCGTGATCGTGATCGGTCACGCTGTACCGGAAGTCCATGAACTGTGGCGGCGCGCCGATCTCGATCTGCATACCCTTGAAAAGGGTGTCCACGCCGTCCCCCTCGAAATCCAGCGCCCGTTGCATCCGCTTCGTGTAGACGGGGCTCGCCGCCATCCACTCCTCGATGGCGACCTCGGTCATGCCCTCGCGGCCGAAAGCGCCTATCAGGTGCGGCATTCCGGACCGATCGATCAGGTGTCCGCACAGCAACAGTTCACGGACCAGGACGGCCAGTTCTGGCCGCGACAAGCGTTCGAATCGGGAGGACGTCACCACAGCGAGACCGGCGCCTTTCCGGTCGGATACCACCCCGGCAGACGCCCGCTGGTCGAGCGCTGAATGCGCGCATTCATTCCATCCGACAGCGCGTTGTCGGTGATCATCTCCAGGAACAGGGCGGACACGTTGCCGAAATCGAAGAAGTCCCGTTGCCACGACCACTGGAAGTCCCCGCCGTAACGAAACCAACTGCCACCGATACCGTTCACTTGGTAATGCGAACCGTCTTCGCGGGTCTCGTCGGCAGTCTGCTTCCAGAATCCGATGCAGTCGCCCGTGCGCTCGTCGATGACGAACTGCTGGTACGGGTATTGCCACCCCTCGAGTCCCTGCATCTCCTGGCCGAGCGCGAGCTCGCGGATCTCCTCACGCCCCACGGCCATGAAGTCGTCCTTCGGACCGTAGTTCCACCCGTAGGTGGCGTCTTCGGTGTACATGTCCGCCAACGGCTTCCAGTCGCCGATGGACTCGCAGCGCTTGTTCTCGTCGATCCACTTCTCGACCATCTCGTCGAGCTCTGCCCGATCGAAACCGACCTTCTCTTCCGTCATCATTCGTCTCCATTCGATTCGAGCAGGCGCAATGCCTGGGTGGGACAGAACCGCACAGCACTCTCGACTTCGGCGCGGGCGGACTCCGGTGGGTTCTTCTCGAGGATCTCGACCTGTCCGTGCTTGGGAACCTCGAAGACGTCGGGCGCCTCGAGTTCACACATGGCATGCCCCTGACAGAGGTCCAGGTCGGCCTCGACATTCATCACTTACTCCGTTTCCGGTACCTGACGGTGCACGGCTTCGCCAGCTGCACCACCATCTTGCTGTGATCGTTCCGGTACGACTCCGAGGGTTGCGCCATCTCGAACTCCCAGTCCTGCAGCAGGATCGAGAAGATGGCCTTGAGCTGCATCAGAGCGAAAGCAGCACCGACACAACGGTGGCGTCCCGCACCGAACGGAATCCAGGTCCACCGGTTCACGATGTCTTCCTGATTCGGGTCGATGTACCGCCCTGGGTCGAACGTGTCGGGGTTCGGGAAATCCTCCGGGATCCGATTCGACACCGCCGGGGTGGCCGCGACCAGATCGTTCTCGGCGATCTCGTAGCCCGCCACCTCGAAGTCTCCGCGAGCGAGCCGCAACAGGATGATCAGCGGCGGGTGCAGACGAAGAGTTTCCTTGAGGCCGGCCTCGAGGTTCGGAATCTGGCGGAGCGCCCCGAAACTGATGTCGGAACCGTCCGAATACAGCTCGTCGAGCTCGGTCACCACCTGCTTCATGAAGTCCGGGTGCCGGAGTAGCTCGATCAGCGTCCATGCCGCAGTGCCGCTTGTCGTGTGGTGCCCCGCAAACATCATCGAGATGAACATGCCCGTGATCTCGTCTGCACTGAAGCGCTCGCGCCCCTCGTCGTCCTTGACCGAGACGAGAACGTCGAGCATGTCGCGATCTTCTTTTCCCTGAGGAGGATTCGCGATTCGCTCCGTCATGATGTCCTGCACGAGCGCGACGAGTTCGACTCGGGCCTCGTCACGTCGGCGGAAACTCTCGATGTCCGCATAGGGATCGACGAATGCGAGTGCATCCGTGCCCTGCTCCAGCTCGTGATACAGACGCGCAAAGCGCTCGTCCAGCTGATCTCGGAACTTCTTGCCGATGAGGCAGGCCGACGACGTGTAGATGGTCAGCTCGGCAAAGAAGTCGAGAAGGTCGATCTCACCTTCGTCGTCCCACTTCGCCACCATATCGTCGACTTCTGCGGCGATCGTTGCGGCGTGGCCCTTCATCTGCTCACCGCGAAGTGCCTGATTGTGCAGCATCTCCTTGCGGCGTTCGGGGCTGGCGTCGAACACGACCCCCTCCCCGAAGATCGGTTTCATGAACGGGTACGCGGCCTGCTGGTCGAGATCCTCGTCGTTCGAGCGGAAGAAGAACTCGTTTGCCTCGGCACCGGAAAGCAGCACCACATCACGGCCCGCGAGTTCGAACACACCCACGTCGCCACACTCGTCCCGCACACGCCGCATGAGCGCGATCGGATCGGTACGAAGCTCTTCGAGATGCCCGTGCTCGGTCTGCCCACCGGATACGCGCGGCGCAGTGGTCATCGGTCGACCTCCTGGGTAGATTTTTGGGTGCTCAGCGGGGCCTCCGGCTGCACCTCGGTCAAGACGATGTGTGAGCCTCGCGGCGCCGATACGGTGGCCGCGACGGCGTCCGCGATCGCGGAGGCACGCAGGAAATAGGGATGTCGGGCAAAGCCCCACTTCGACCAGTCCTCGAGTACGGGCCCGATGATCTCCGGGGTCGTATCCATTCCCATACCGGTCTGTGTCGGGCCGGGCCGCACGATCGATGCGCGAACGCCGGTGCCTTCCAGTTCCATCCGCATCTGGCGGCCCATGGCTTCGAGGCCCGTCTTCGCGGCGTTGTACGCGCCGGTTCTGGGCCGCGGAGAATCGGCGCAGTCGGAGCCGATCAGTACGAAGTCGCCGCGCCGGCGCTCGATCATTCCCGGGACGATCCGGTGCGCGAGGCGCTGAGCACCCACGAGGTGCACGTTCACCTGGGTGAGGAAGTCGTCGGGATCCATCGCGTGTGCCTGCCCGAACGCGAGATCACCCGCACCCGACAACACGATTTCCGTTGCGCCCAGCTTTTCTTCGGAGGCCGAGACGAACTCGTCCACCGATGCCGTATCGGTCACGTCGAGGCGGTGGGCGAACGCTTCTCCGCCGTTGCTGCGAATCTTCTCCGCTATCGCTTCGCACTCGGCGACTCTTCGGGCTCCGAGTGCTACGGGGTGACCGAGTTGCGCCAGCGCGTACGCCGTGGCGGTACCGATCCCGGAGGATGCTCCGCTCACGATCGCCGGACGCCGCTGGGGGTTGGGCTCGAACCTAGGCACCGCGCACCTTCACTTTCACCGGCAGCTTCGAGAAGCCCCGCACGTTGGTCGAATGAACTCGTTCTGCGCCGGCCTCGTCGACCTCGAACTCACGTACCTTCTCGGCGAATCGTGTGAGCGCGATCTTCGCCTCGAGCCGCGCCATGTGGGCGCCGAGGCAGAAGTGGGTGCCGCCGCCGAAACTGGCGATCTTGGTGGAAGAGTCACGGCCGATCCGGAACTCGTCCGCGTCCTCGAAGGCATCGGAATCGCGATTGGCCGAACCGATGAGAATCAGGACCTTGCCGCCTGCGGGGATGGTTCCTCCGTAGTACTCGATGTCCTCCGCTGCGGTGCGCGCGACGATCTGACTCGAGGTGTCGTACCGCAGCGTCTCCTCCACCCAGGCGGGAACGTTCTCGGGATCGTCCAACACGGGGCGAACCTGGTCCGGGTTCTTCGAACCCCAGTACAGCGCGTTGCCGAGGAGTTTGGTGGTGGTCTCGTTACCTGCCACCACCATCAGAAACATGAAGCCGATGATCTCGTCGTCGGTGAGCCGGTCCCCGTCGATCTCTGCCTCCAACAGTGCCGACGTCAGATCGTCGGCCGGCTTCTTGCGGCGCTCAGCCAGCATGTCCGCGTAGTAGCCGACCAGATACAACGACGCTTCCATCGCAGCGACCGGTACGTCGCGCACCCCGTCCTCGCGATGAACCACCAGGTCCGCGAGCCTTCGTAGTTCGGCTCGATCGGATTCGGGAACACCCATCAACTCCGAGATGACGTCCATGGGGAGCTTTCCTGCGACCTCGGTGATCCAATCGAAGTCACCCGCCTCCAACGCCGGATCCAGGTAGCGATCCGTCAACTCCAGAATCCGGCCCTCGAGCTCGTTCACCCGGCGGGGGGTGAATCCGCGAGAAACCAACTGGCGCATCCGCATGTGTCGCGGATCGTCGAGCGCGAGGAAGGACATCGTCTTGTGCGCCTGAGGACCGTAGGCAGCCGGATCCAACGAGACGCCGTTGGCACTCGACAACCGTTTACTGTCCCGGAACGCAGCCGCTACGTCGACATGCCGGGACAACGCCCAGAAGTCGAGGTCCGGGTTGTAGTAGAGCGGATACTCCTCGCGGAGTTGGCGATACATCGCATACGGCTCTTCGTGAAAGTCGTAGTCGTACGGGTCGAACCTCAGTGACGCTGTTGTCATCGCGATTACTCCAATATGAGCTTGGCGGACGTTTCCAATCGATCGGCGAACTTCTCGTACGTGCCGTACCCCATGCCGGCGCGAACCAGGCCACCCGAATAGAGCAGTTCGAGCGCTTCGAGCACATCGGGGTCGTGGCCGTCCCCCAGCGCGTCGGAGAGGCGTCGGCGAATCTCCAGCCCGATCCGTCCACGCAGATGCTCGACGTCGGGGTCGCGACCGAGCAGTGCGCTCGTGACTGCTCCGGCAAGTTCCGGCTCGTCGGCCATGAGGAGGGCAGTGTCGCGCAGTACCGCAACGACGCGGACCACGGGATCCTTGCCATTTGCGGTGGGCGGCTCCGATGCGGCAAGCCGGCGCCAGAACACCTCGGCCACGAGATGTTCCTTGGACGAGAAGTAGGTGTACGCCGTCGCAGGCGCCACGCCGGCGATGCTCGCGACGGATCGAACAGTGAGTCCCGCGAACCCTTCTGCACGCAGAACCTCGACCGCCGCCTTCGTCAGACGATCGACGGTGTCGGCTTGCTTCTCGGTCAGACGGCGACGCGTGGACTCGAAATTCATATTACTGGACACGTGTCTGGACGCTACTACAGTTCGGGTGCCGCAGCAACGAAAACCGCGTTCCGCTAACAGGCGTGGATCCGAACCGGCATCTCCTTGATGCCGTTGATGAAGTTCGACCGCAGGCGCCGCACGGGACCGACCGGTTCGACGCGGTCGATACGCTCGGCCATCGTCTCGAAGAGGATCTTCAATTCCAGTCGCGCAAGGTGCACCCCGAGACAGTAGTGCGCGCCGCCACCACCGAATGCCAGGTGCGAGTTGGGAGTTCGCTCGATATCGAACTCGAACGGATTCGAGAACACCGACTCGTCACGGTTCGCACTCGGATAGAAGACGACCACCTTGTCCCCCGCCTTCACAGGCTGGTCTCCGATGAACGCATCCCGAGTGGCGGTCCGCCGAAAGTCCATGACCGGGCTGACCCACCGCAGAACCTCGTCCACAGCCTTGCCCACGAGATCAGGATTCTCCCGAAGCAGTTGCCACTGCTCCGGGTGGTCGATGAACGCCTGCATCCCGCCGGCCGTCGCATTGCGTGACGTCTCGTTGCCTGCGACCACGAGAAGCACGAAGAACATGTCGAGTTCCATCTCGGTGAGAACGTCACCGTCTTCGTCTGTCGCGACCAGCGCGGTGACGATGTCGTCCTTCGGCTCCACCCGCCGCTGCGCGGCGAGTTCGTTGGCGTAGAGGAATATCTCCATCGCCGCCATCTCGCCGTCACTTTCCGTCGTCGTGAAGTCGGGATCGTCGAACCCGATCATGCGGTTCGACCAGTCGTAGAGCTTTCCCACGTCCTCGCGTGGAGCACCGAGCAACGCCGCGATCACCTCGAGGGGCAGGGGCGCTGCCGCTTCCTGCACGAAGTCCACCTCCCCCTTCTCCACGAGTGAATCCACCAGATCGACACAGATCTTCCGAATGTGCTCCTCCAGGCTCGCGATCACCCTCGGAGTGAAGCCACGGCTGACCAGTTTGCGCAGACGCGTGTGCTCGGGAGGGTCGAGGTTGATGAGCATGGCAGCCTGCTTGGCCCTGGTCTCCTCGTCGAAGTCGTCCAATTGAGTCGTGCCGACCGCGCACGAGAATGTCTCGATGTCTCTTGACACCGCCACCACGTCGTCGTGGCGAGTCACTGCCCAGAACCCACTGCCGCCTTCCTCCGGCTGCCAGTACACGGGACAGGACTTTCTGAGCTCACCGAAGAAGGTGTGCGGAACCCCCTCCAGGTAGACGTCGGGATCCTTGAGATCGGGCCGCTGGGTGCGTGCGCCGGTCACGACGGGGTCGTTCATTCTTCCCACCTCGAGTTCGCCGAGTGAAACATGTTCTATATAAACTACATAGATTCGTTTGAGAAGAAAACGGATATGCTCGAAATATGACGGCAGAGCACAAAGACGCACCGCGCAAACGAACGCGCACCCTGAGCCGGTCCAAGATCGTCGACGCCGCCGTCGCGATCATCGACGAGAAGGGGTGGGAGCAGCTGTCGATGACGCACCTGTCCGCACGAGTCGGGGTCGCGGTCGCCTCCCTGTACAACCACGTCAAAAATCTCGACGACGTCCGTGGCGCAGTACAGGTCCAGACCATGGATGAACTCGGGAAGGTCCTTCGTGCGGCGGCCATGGGCAGATCCGGGGCGGACGGAATGCATGCACTGACGGATGCTCACCGCCGATTCGCAACCGATCATCCGAAGCGCTATCTGGCACTCACTTCGGCTCCGGCCAATCGCGAGTCCTTCGTCCTCGCCGCCCTCGACGGCAATGTCGCACTCGTGGCGATGCTTCGATCGTGCGGTGTCGAGCAGGAGGACGCTCTCTCCGCTGCCGTCGCAATCTTCGCTGCCCTGCACGGGTTCGCCATGCTCGAGATCACCGATTTCCTCGGCGGCGAGATGGATGTCGACGCCATCTACGAGACCGTGCGCGACGGCGCCCTGAACTCGGTCGGGATCACTTCCGTCTGAGAAAGCCTTCGATCTCCTGCAGCGTCCACGGTGGATCGACATCGTGATCCCGGTAGGCCAGCAAGGAGGGAGCCTGCCGCTCGAACTTCCCCACGAAACAGCCCGAACCGGCCAGAATCTGTCCCGTGACACCAGCTGCGAGATCGCTCGCGAGGTAGGCGTACAACTGCGCAACGTAATGAGCCGGCGCAGGATGCAGTGACCCGTAGCGGGTGGCCTCGTCGAGCATCCCGCGCTCGTACAACTCCTCGATGTGTTCCTCGTAGTCCGACCCCTCCGACAGACGCGTCCTCGCCCCGGGACACACGACGTTGGCCCGTACACCGACGCCCTTCAACTCGGCAGCGATCGCCAGGGTCAGGCTGTTCACCGCACCCTTCCCCGCCGGGTAGCCGGTACCGCCGTAGTCGCCGAGATACGCGAAAGACCCGGTGTTCACGATGGATCCGCTCTGCTGTTCGGACATGACGCGCGCAGCGGCCCGGCAGGTGAAGAAGGCCGTGTTCAGGTGCGCATCGATGAGCTCGCGCCACTCGGCGGTGTCGATCGTGAGAATCGACGAACCGCGCGGCTCACTCACGCCCGCGCAGTTGACGAGGATGTCGACGGACCCGAAATTGTCGCGGCAACTCTCGATCAAACCGGTGGCGACCGACTCGTCGGCGGCCGAACCGACCACCCCGAGCACCTGACCACCGGCCGCAGCGACGTCGGCAACCACACCGTCGACCGCCTCTTGCACCCTGCCGTTGACCACCACAGCCGCGCCCTCCGCGGCCAAAGCGAGCGCAACCGCCCGCCCGATCCCCCTACTCGACCCCGTCACGACTGCTGCGCGTCCAGCAAGCACATTCGATCTCGTCACCATGCCTCCGATCAAGCCGTGCCGCAACAGCTTTCCACTGTGACCATTGCGCGTTACAGGTGAACATACTACAGTCCAGACACATGTCCAGAAATGAAGGCGGTGACGCATGACTCTGCGCCCGACAGACAGTTCTGCCCTACTCGTCGACGGAAAGCTCGTTCCTGGAGCGGGGGGCGTCTTCGACATCGTGAACCCGGCGACCGAAGAGGTGATCGGTCGCGCCGCCGATGCCGATGCCGGCGATATGGACTCGGCGATCGAAGCGGCTCGTCGCGCCTTCGACACCACTTCGTGGTCGCGAGACCATGCCTTCCGCGCCGGGTGTCTTCGACAACTACGGGACGCATTGCAGGGCCACATCGACGAACTTCGCGATATCACCATCGCCGAGGTCGGTGCACCCCGCTTCCTCACGAGCGGTCCACAACTCGAGGGCCCGATCGCGGACCTGGGCTATTTCGCCGATCTGGCCGAATCCTACGAGTGGGAACAAGATCTCGGTATCGCGTCCCCAATGGGAATCAAGACGCATCGGCGGGTACTCAAGGAAGCCGTGGGTGTCGTCGGCGCCATCACCCCGTGGAACTTCCCTCATCAGATCAACTTCGCCAAGTTCGGCCCGGCGCTCGCGGCAGGCAACACAGTCGTACTCAAGCCTGCCCCGGACACCCCTTGGTGCGCCGCCCTCGTCGGCAAGGTGATCGCGGAGGAGACCGACATTCCGGCGGGCGTGATCAACATCGTCACGTCCAGCGATCATGCACTCGGCGCCCAACTCTCCACCGATCCCCGCATCGACCTCGTGTCCTTCACCGGGTCCACCGCCACCGGCAAGGCGGTGATGGCGGCGGCATCCGAATCGCTGAAGAAGGTGTTCCTCGAACTCGGCGGTAAGTCCGCCTTCGTCGTCCTCGACGACGCCGACGTCTCCGGGGCCTGCTCGATCGCAGCCTTCACGGTCGCGACGCACGCGGGGCAGGGTTGCGCCATCACCACAAGGCTCCTCGTCCCGCGTGAGAAGTACGACGAGGCGATCGCAGCCACCACCAAGGGTCTCTCGGGGCTTGCCGCAGGCGATCCCAACGCGCCCGGGACCATATGTGGGCCACTCATCTCCGCAAAGCAGCGCGATCGCGTCGAGAGCTACCTGAAGCTGGCCGTCGAAGAGGGCGGGACCATCGAGTGCGGCGGAACACGGCCCGAAGGGAAGGATCGCGGATTCTTCGTCTCCCCCACACTGATCTCGGGAGTGAGCAACGACGCCCGAGTGGCTCAGGAGGAGATCTTCGGACCCGTCCTCGTGATACTTCCGCACGACGGTGACGAGGACGCGATCCGCATCGCCAACGATTCGCCCTACGGCCTGTCGGGTTCGGTATGGGGCACCGATCCGGAGCGGGTCGAACGCGTCGTCACCGGGATTCGCACCGGAACACTCAGCGTCAACGGCGGAGTCTGGTACTCGGCGGACGCGCCCTTCGGCGGTTACAAGCAGTCGGGAATCGGCCGTGAGATGGGCGTGGCCGGGTTCGAGGAGTACTTGGAAACGAAGCTAGTCGCGGCTCCCGCGCAATAGACACAGCACACTCGTCGGACACAGGAGAATTCAATGGGACGTTTCGAAGGTAAGACCGCAATCGTCACCGGTGCGGCGCAGGGCATCGGCGAGATCTACGCCAAGGCATTGGCTTCCGAGGGAGCCGATGTCGTGGTCGCAGACCTGAACGCCGAACTCGGCGAGTCGGTGGCGAAGCAGATCACCGCAGACGGTGGCAGCGCAGCATTCAAGGATGTCGATGTCTCCGACGAACAGTCGGCCAAGGACCTTGCCGAATTCACGGTCGAGAAGTTCGGCCGTATCGATCATCTCGTGAACAACGCGGCGATCTACGGCGACATGAAGTTGGACCTGCTGATCACGGTTCCGTGGGACTACTACAAGAAGTTCATGAGCGTGAATTTCGACGGCGCGCTCAACGTGACGCGCGCGGTGTGGCCGAACATGAACGAGAACGGTGGCGGCTCCATCGTCAATCAGTCGTCCACAGCGGCCTGGCTGTATTCGGGCTTCTACGGGTTGGCCAAGGTGGGCGTCAACGGCCTCACTCAACAACTCGCACACGAAATCGGCGGCATGAACATTCGTGTGAACGCCATTGCTCCCGGCCCTATCGACACCGAGGCCACCCGCACGGTGACACCAGGAAACATGGTCGCCGACATGGTGAAGACCTTGCCGCTCAAGAGAATGGGCACGCCCGACGACCTGGTCGGCGCCTGCCTGTTCCTGCTGTCCGACGACGCGAGTTGGGTCACCGGTCAGATCGTCAACGTCGACGGCGGACAGATCTTCCGATCATGACTTCCGGTGCAGCGGTCGGCTATATCGGCTTGGGCAACATGGGGGCGCCGATGGCCAAGCGTCTCCTGGACTGGCCCGGTGGACTCGTCGTCAACGACACTCGCGCGGATGCTGCCGAGAAGTTCGTCGCCAAAGGCGCGAAGCTCATGTCGAGTCCACGGGAGGTGGCGGAGAATTCCTCGGTCGTCTCGGTCACGGTTCTGAACGACGAGCAGGTGCGCGAGGTCGTGACCGGCGCCGACGGCATTCTCGCCGGGGCGCGGGAAGGACTGGTCGTCGCAATTCATTCCACGATCAGTGACATCACCGCGATCGAACTTTCGGAGCAGTGCCGCGAACACGGCGTCGAACTCGTCGACGCTCCTGTGAGCGGAGGCGCTCCCGGCGCCAAGCAGGGCAAGTTGGCCGTGATGGTCGGGGCCACCGAGTCGGCGTTCGAGAAGGTCCGTGAACCGTTCGGCTACTGGGCCGAGTTGGTCGTTCATGCCGGGCCGGTCGGCGCCGGTACCAGAATGAAGTTGGCGCGGAACCTGCTGCACTTCGTGTCCTTCACTGCTGCAGCCGAAGCCGGGCGACTCGCGGAGGCGGCAGGTATCGACCTCGTCGACCTCGGCAAGGTGGTGCGCCACACCGATGCCATCACCGGTGGCGCCGGTGCGATCATGTTGCGGGACACCACTGCCCCACTGACCGAAGACGACAATTGGTATCCGATCTTCGATCACGTCCGTGCGCTGGGCGAGAAGGACCTCGTCCTGGCCTTGGCGCTCGGCGAGCGCTTCGACGTCGATCTGCCACTCGCGAAGCTGGCGTCGATCGGGCTCGGTCCTGGACTGGGCATCGGAACACCTGTCACAGAGGAGAACTCATGACCGACGACGTGCGCGCACGCGGACTCGAGATGATGACGGAGGTCTACGGCTTCGAGATGAAGGACGGTCCCGGTGCGCACTTCGCGGTCACCGCAGATCATCTGTTCGCCGATATCTGGTCGAGGCCAGGTTTGAGTATTCGTGACCGGCGACTCCTGCTGCTCGGGGCTCTCACCGCGCAGGGTCTGGTGGACGTCGCGGAGATTCAGATCGGTGCCGCCCTGCACAACGACGAACTGGACGAGGACCAGTTGAAGGAAATCGCGTTGTTCCTCTGCCATTATGTCGGGTGGCCGCTGGGCACCAAGCTGGACTCGACCGTGGGGAAAGTACTGCATCAGCGTAAGAAGGCCGCTGAGAAATCGGAGACGTCGTAACCGTGCTGACCACAGAGCTGCTCGATCTCGTCCACGCCACACCGGGCTTCATGCCGGACGACGAGGGCGGCGCCCTGTATCAGGCAGCGGAGCAGTATCTCGGCGAAGGCGGGGTGGGAGTCGAGATCGGCACGTACTGCGGACGTTCGACGATCTATCTCGGTGACGTGGCTCGTCGCGCCGGGGCCACCGTCGTCACCCTCGATCACCATCACGGCTCGGAAGAGCACCAACCCGGGTGGGAGTATCACGACCCGACCTTCGTGGATCAGCACACGGGCCGCCTCGACACGGTGGGTCGTTTGCGCCACACCCTCGCCGACGCCGACCTCGAGAGTCACGTCGTTGCGATCGTCGGCGAATCGGCGGTGGTGTCGCGTTTCTGGCGTACGCCATTGGATTTCGTGTTCATCGACGGTGGGCACTCTTCGGCAGCCGCAGAGGCGGACCTCGACGGTTGGGCCCCGTGGGTCAAGCAGGGCGGGGCACTGTTCATCCACGATGTCTTCCCGGACCCCGCAGACGGCGGTCGGCCGCCGTTCGAGATCTACGAGCGCGCTCTCGCTTCAGGCCAGTTCGAGGAGCGGTCGGCCTTCGCCTCGCTCCGAGTGCTGGAACGCACCGGAGGTCAGACCGGCGACCCGCTCGCCTGACAGTGCTGCCCACACCGGTCTTCGCCGACCGGTAGTCCGACCGGCAGCTCGGCATCCCGGAAGATGCCGCTGCCGGGGGTGCTGCGCGAGAGTGCGTCGGCCGCAAGAATCACGGCACCGCCGGTCCAGGCGGTCTGCTCCACGGGCCAACGCTTTCCGTCGCTGTACACCAAGCCCGTCCAGTAGGAGCCGTCCGGATCGCGGAGATGCTGCATGGCGGCGAATTGCTGCAGCGCACGATCGGTGTCCCCCAAGGCGTCCAATGCGAGGACCAGTTCACACGTCTCGGCGCCCGTCACCCACGGCCGATGATCCACACATCTGATTCCGAGACCGTCTACGACGAAGTCGTCCCACCGTTCGGCGATGCGCGCGGCGGCGGCGCTACCGCGCACGGCACCGCCGAGAATCGGGTAGTACCAGTCCATCGAGTACTCGTTCTTCGCTGTGAACGCCTCGGGGTGCCGGCGTAACGAGTGCCCGAGCAGGTACTTCGCGAACTCCCATTCCGGTTGCGGATCGTCCACGAGTTCTGCGAGTCGGAGACCGCAGTACAGACTGTGATGGATGCTCGAGTTGCCCGTGATCAGTGCCTCTGCGATCGTCTCGCCGGTGGCGGCACCGCGAGCCCAATGGACCTCGCCGGACGGAGCCTGCATGTCCACCACGAAGTCGAGCGCCGCCCGGATGGTCGGCCACAGATCTACCGCGAACCCGCGATCGCCGGTGATCAGGTAGTGGTGCCACACCCCCACCGCCGGATACGCACAGAAATTGGAGTCCGCCCCGTCGTCCTCCACCACTCCGCGCCGAAACTGCATGGGCCACGACCCATCGCTCCGCTGGGTGCGGCGCAGCCAGTGGTACGCGGCTTCGGCTTCTTCTCGGTACCCGGCGGCGAGCAGGGCCATCGCTGATTCGACGTGATCCCACGGGTCGGTGTGGCCGCCTGCGAACCAAGGAAGTGCGCCGGAGTCTTCCTGCACAGCGCAGATCGAGCGTGCTGTCTGCCGACACTGCTCCGCCGTCAGTGCACCCGAGACAGCGGGAATGTCACTCGACCGCAACGGGAATTTCCGGCTTCTGAAGGTAGAACACGACGCTCTTGCCGATCACCGGATCGAGCAGTCGCTCGGCGGTGCGCGTGAGCCACGGCGCCTTCATCATGTCCCACACCAAGATCTGGTGATATGCCTTCGTCAACGGATTGTCGTTCTCGTCCACACCCACCGCGCACTTGAGCCACCAGTACGGAGAATGCAGGGCATGTGCGTGATCTCGTCCGGTCACCGTGAGACCGGCGGCCGACAGCTTGGCGGACAGCTCGTCCGCCCGGTAGATCCGGACGTGTCCCCCTTCGACTTCGTGATACGCATCGGACAGCGCCCAACAAACTCGTTCGGGTAACCACCGCGGAACCGTGACCGCCGCAACGCCGCCCGGCTTCAGAATCCGCGTCAGTTCCGCAATGGCACGAGCGTCCTCGGGAACGTGCTCGAGCACCTCGGAGATCAGCACGACGTCGAAGGAGGCGTCCTCGTACGGCAGGTTCAGGGCATCGCCCACCTGCACCTGCGCGGAGGCACCCGCCGGTGCCTCCCCTACCTCGGCCATCGCGATGAACATCTTCTCGACGTCCGCGAGCTCTTCTGCGTTCTGATCGAAGGCGATCACGTCGGCGCCTCTGCGATACAGCTCGAACGAATGCCGACCCGCGCCGGCACCGATGTCGATGACCTTGTCCCCCGGGGCCACCCCGAGCCTGTCGAAATCAACTGTCAGCACGCCTGGTTCCCCGTTTCGTTCGTCCGTCGATCACTGTCGTTCGTCGATCACTGTGCGGTACGTCTGTGCCGTACGTGCCGCCACTGCGGCCCAGCTGTACCGGTCGAGCACCCGCGCACGGCCGCCCGCACCGAGTGCAGCGCGCCGATCGGGATCGTCGAGAAGTTCTGTGAGCGCGGCCGCGAACTGCTCCGCGTTGCCCGGCTCCACCAGCAGCGCGGCTTGTTCCTCGGTGCCTACCACCTCCGGAATCGCACCCGCACGACTGGCCACCAACGGCGTACCGCACGACATCGCCTCCACCGCAGGAAGCGAGAATCCCTCGTACAACGACGGGACACAGGCGATGTCCGCCGACGCCATGAGGCGCGCCAACTCGTCGTCGTCGATACCGCTCACGGTGCGCACCACGTCGCCGATGGCGAGCTCCTCGATCAGATTCTCGGCCACCCCGCCCGGAACCAGCTTCGTCACGAGGACCAACTCGAGGTTCCGCTCCGTATGAACCTTCGCTACCGCCTGGAGCAGCGTCGAGACACCCTTCAGCGGCATGTCCGCGCTGGCCACGCAGACGATGCGGCCGGGGACCCGAGCGTCTTCCCGCGGCCTGAACACCTCGGTGTCGACCCCGAGCGGAATGGTCGTGAGTGAGTCCGCAGAGACACCGAAGGCGCGAACGATGTCGTCGGCGGAGGACTGGGACACCGTCAGGAGTGCCGGAATACGGCGGGCAACCCGCTTCTGCATTCCCAGAAAGCCGTACCAGCGACGCACTGTGAATCGCCGAAGGCGCCGCGCCTGTGCCACATCGAGCTCACGGTCGCGGGTGATCGGATGGTGAATCGTCGCGACGAGTGGCAGTCCCGATTCCTGGATCTTCAGCAAGCCTGATCCCAGGCACTGATTGTCGTGGACGACATCGAAATCTCCCGCGCGACCACGCAGGATGCGCGCCATGCGCATGCTGAACGTCCGAGGTTCCGGGAAACCCGCAGTCCACATCGTGGCGAGTTCGAGGACGTCTATGCGATCGCGAATCTCACGTGGATGCGGGGTGCGGAAAGGGTCGGGATCGCGGTACAGGTCCAAGCTCGGCACCTTGGTGAGCACGACGCCCGGGTCCAGTTCGGGGTAGGGCTGCCCCGAGAACACCTCGACGTAATGCCCCAAGGCCACCAGCTCGCGGCTCAGGTGCCGTACGTACACACCCTGTCCACCACAGTGCGGCTTGCTTCGGTAAGACAACAGTGCAATTCGCACAGCATTCGACCTCTCGTGAACAGTTGCTGTAACGCCACGCTAACTATCGCACGGTCGCCGTAGCGTCACCTTCGCGCAAACCGTCGAGTTTTCCGGCGAGACGTTCCAGGTAGGCGAGGACCTCGGGCTCGCTCTTGTCCGGCATTCCGTGCACAACTTCGGTGACCCCGAGGTCACGCCAACGCGCCAGCTTCTCGACATCGGGTTTGCCGTCGAGAACGACGATCTGCGGCGCTCCCTCGCGACCCGCCGCCGCCCACTTGTCCTGGAGCATCTTCACTCGATCGTCGATGTCCTGCTCGACAGGAGTGGTGATCCAGCCGTCGGCCGAACGGACGATCCAATTGAAGTTCTTCTCGTTGCCGGCCGCGCCGACCAGGACCGGCGGAATCCGCACCGGCTTCGGCCACGCCCAGCTCGGTCCGAACTTCACGAACTCGCCGTCGTAGGACGCCTCTTCGTCGGTCCACAGCGCGCGCATCGCCTCGAGGTATTCACGGAGCATCGTGCGACGCCGGCCCGCGGGCACATTGTGGTCGGTGAGCTCGTCGATATTCCATCCGTAGCCGACGCCGAGGACCACCCGGCCACCACTGAGATGGTCGAGCGATGCGATCGTCTTCGCCAGGGTGATCGGATCATGCTCGACGGGCAGCGCGACAGCGGTACCCAGCTGGATGCGATCCGTCACCGCGGCGATCGAGCCGAGCGTCACCCACGGATCGAGAGTGCGCATGTACCGATCGTCCGGCAACGAGCTGTCGCCGGTCTGCGGATGTGCCGCATCTCGTTTGACCGGAATGTGGGTGTGCTCCGGCACGTAGAACGTGTCGAAGCCGTTGGCTTCCGCACCACGCGCCGCGGCATTCGGACTGATCCCTCGGTCGCTCGTGAACAGGGTGACACCGAACTTCATGACTTCTCCTCGCGTCGATTCATGTGGACATTCGCGTCGGACGCCTGTCCGGCAAGCGGCCCGGATGTTGCGTCAGGCCCCGTAGACCGGTGTCGGCGTCTCGGCCTTCGCCAGCAGATCGGCGACCACGGGTCCGATCTCGTCAGGCTTCCAACGGTCGCCCTTGTCCTGAGACGGACCGTGGCGCCAGCCCTCGGCCACGGTGATCTTGCCGCCCTCGACCTCGAACACCCGGCCGGTGACGTCCGCCGATTCGGCGCTGGCCAACCACACGACGAGCGGGGAGATGTTCTCGGGCGCCATCGCGTCGAAACCCTCCTCGGGCGCAGCCATGGCCTCCGCCATCGCGCCGCCGGCACCTACCGTCATGCGGGTGCGCGCCGCGGGCGCGATCGCGTTGACGCGGATCCCGTAGTTCTTCATTTCGGCGGCGGCCTGGATGGTCAGCTCGGCAATTCCGGCTTTGGCCGCCGCGTAGTTTCCCTGGCCGATCGAACCCTGCAGTCCCGCACCCGAACTGGTGTTGATGATGCGCGCGTCCACCGGGCGCCCGGCCTTGGACTCCGCTCGCCAGTAGGCAGCAGCATGACGCAGCGGAGCGAAGTGCCCCTTGAGATGCACGCGGGTCACCGCATCCCATTCCTGCTCGCTCATCCCGACGAGCATCCGGTCACGGAGGAAACCGGCGTTGTTCACCAGCACGTCCAACCGTCCGAACTCGTCGATGGCGCTCTTGACCAGGTTCTCGGCCCCGGCCCAGTCCGCCACGTCGTCGCCGTTGACGACTGCCTCGCCGCCGGCTTCCTTGATCTCTGCGACGACCTGCTCGGCGGGACTCTCCCCCGTGTTGCCGCCATCGATTCCTGCTCCGATGTCGTTCACCACGACCTTCGCGCCTTCGGCCGCGAAAGCCAGTGCGTGCGCACGTCCGATGCCACGTCCGGCGCCCGTCACGATGACGACGCGCCCGTCCACCAATCCGCTCATGAGTTCTCCTTCGTAGATGCCGCAAGAAATGCGGGACGTTCGCCGCCGCCGTGGACGGTCAGTGTCGATCCGCTGACGTACTCCGCCAGCGATGAAGCAAGGAACACGGCACTGTTGCCGATATCCGCGGGACGCGCCATCCGGCCGAGTGGGACCGTCTCGCCCACCGCGGCAACACCCGCTTCGTCTCCGTAGTGCAGGTGGCTCAGTTCGGTCTCCACCATTCCGACCACCACTGCGTTGACGCGTACCTTCGGCGCCCATTCGACCGCGAGCGAACTGGTCAGGCTGTCCACGCCTGCCTTCGCGGCGCCGTACGCGGCGGTCCCTGGGGAGGGCCGCGAACCGCTCACGCTCGAGATGTTCACGATGGCGCCGCCACTGTCCTGGGTCTGCATGACCTCGTTCGCGGCCTGGGAGACCAGCAGCGGCGACAAAAGGTTCAGTTCGACGATCTTCGAATGGAACTTGGGACTCGCGTCGGCAGCGAGCGCGAACGGCGAACCGCCGGCGTTGTTCACCAGCACGTCGAGTCGACCGTGTCTCTCGACGATCCCCGCGATCATGGTCCTGACCTGCTCCGGATCACGCACGTCGCATGCCGCGAACTCGATTCCGACCGTGTCTCCGTCGGGGTCCACCGCCTCGACCGGCTCATCCGCTGCACGGCGAGCGCAGGTCACCACGGTGGCGCCCGCCTGCAGGAAGGCCCGGCTTATTCCGGCACCCACCCCGCGCACACCTCCTGTGACCAGCACGATTGCGCCGTCAAGACCTGTTTTCACCGATACCTCCGCGTGTGGACGTCAGCGCAGTCCGAGCCGAGAGCTTCGGAATGACACATGTGCTAACTTACCAAGCAATCGCTTGGTTTGGTCAACAGACGTTAGGAACGTGCCATGGGCATCACCTCCAACACCGACGGGGCCGGCATCACCACGGTCACCGTGGACTACCCGCCCGTGAATGCCATCCCCTCCAAGGGCTGGTTCGAACTGGCCGACGCGATCCTCGACGCAGGCAGGGACCAGAGCACGCATGTCGTGATCCTGCGAGCCGAGGGTCGGGGCTTCAACGCCGGCGTCGACATCAAGGAGATGCAGGCCACCGAGGGGTACGGCGCACTCGTCGCCGCCAACCGCGGATGCGCTGCCGCCTTCGCCGCCGTGTACGACTGCGCTGTCCCGGTCGTCGTCGCCGTCAACGGATTCTGCGTCGGTGGCGGAATCGGGCTCGTCGGCAATGCCGACGTCATCGTCGCTTCCGACGACGCAGTCTTCGGCCTCCCCGAGGTGGATCGCGGAGCGCTCGGCGCCGCAACACATCTCGCTCGACTCGTCCCGCAACACATGATGCGCACCCTCTATTACACCGCCCAGAACGTGACGGCACAGCAGCTGCAACACTTCGGCTCCGTGTACGACGTGGTGGCCCGGGACAAGCTCGACGACACGGCGCGCGACATCGCGTCCAAGATCGCCGCGAAGGACACTCGCATCATCCGCTGCGCCAAAGAAGCCATCAACGGCATCGACCCCGTCGACGTCAAGACGAGCTACCGCCTCGAACAGGGGTACACGTTCGAGCTCAATCTCTCCGGCGTCTCCGACGAGCATCGCGACGAATTCGTCGAAACCGGTAAGACCCGCACCAATTCGACCCAGAAAGAAGGCTGACTCCACATGGCCGGCAAGCGTGACAAGAGGATGTCGCTCGACGACGTGGTCGGCGAGCTCCGCAGCGGAATGACCATCGGCATCGGCGGCTGGGGATCGCGCCGTAAGCCGATGGCACTGATCCGCGCGATCCTGCGCTCCGACATCAAGGATCTCACCGTAGTGACGTACGGCGGGCCCGACCTCGGCTTGCTCTGCTCGGCAGGCAAGGTGAAGAAGGCGTACTACGGCTTCGTTTCTCTGGACTCGAAGCCCTTCTACGACCCCTGGTTCGCCAAGGCTCGCACCGGCGGCGAGATCGAAGCCCGCGAGATGGACGAGGGCATGATCAAGTGCGGCCTCGAGGCCGCCGGAGCACGCCTGCCGTTCCTTCCGATCCGCGCCGGTCTCGGTTCGGATGTCCGCACGTTCTGGGGTGACGAATTGAAGACCGTCGACTCCCCCTACCCGAACGCCGACGGCCGGACCGAGACGCTGATTGCGATGCCGGCCCTGAATCTCGATGCGGCACTGGTTCATCTGAACATCGGCGACAAGCACGGCAACGCCGCCTACACCGGTGTCGACCCGTACTTCGACGACCTGTATTGCGCCGCAGCCGAAAAGCGCTACGTCTCCGTCGAGCGAGTCGTGGAAACGGAAGAGCTCGTCAAGACCGTGCCGCTGCCCAATCTCATCCTCAACCGCATGATGGTCGACGGGGTCGTCGAGGCACCGAACGGCGCGCACTTCACGCTCGCCGGCGACAGCTACGGCCGCGACGAGACGTTCCAGCGCCACTACGCCGAATCGGCGAAGGACCCCGAGTCCTGGCAGAAGTTCGTGGACACCTACCTCTCCGGCAGCGAGGACGACTACCAGGCTGCCGTGAAGAAGTTCGGACAGGAGAACCAGTCATGAGCGAAACCACCACCGCCGTCACTCGCGCGGAGTACTGCGTGATCGCGTGCGCCGAAATCTTCTCCGGTGCAGGTGAAATCATGGCCAGTCCAATGGCAACGGTGCCGCTCATCGGCGCTCGCCTGGCACGCCTGACCACCGAACCCGATCTGCTCATCACCGACGGTGAAGCCCTGATCTTCGCTGACACTCCCGCCGTCGGAGCGAAGGCCGACATCGAGGGCTGGATGCCGTTCCGCAAGGTCTTCGACGTCGTCGCTTCCGGCCGTCGCCACGTCGTCATGGGCGCGAATCAGATCGATCGTCACGGAAACCAGAACCTTTCCGCGTTCGGTCCGCTGCAGCAGCCCACTCGCCAGATGTTCGGTGTGCGCGGCGCACCTGGCAACACCATCAACCACCCCACCAGTTACTGGGTCGGCAAGCACTCGTCTCGGGTGTTCTGCGACAAGGTCGATGTGGTCTCCGGTGTCGGCTACGACCAGGTCGATCCGGACAACCCGGCCTACCGCTTCCTCGACCTGCCGCGGGTGGTCACCAACCTCGGAGTCTTCGATTTCGGCGGACCGGACCACACGCTGCGCGCACTCACCCTGCATCCCGGCGTCACCACCGACGAGGTCGCGGAGAACACGTCGTTCGAGGTTGCCGGACTCGCCGACGCGGGCGTCACCCGCGAACCGACCGACGAAGAACTGAGCATCATCCGCGAGGTTCTCGACCCGCGCAGCCTCCGCGACCGCGAGGTGACGGTGTGACCGCACACCTGAAGACGCCGCTCACCGAGTTGGTGGGCGTCGAGCATCCGGTGGTTCAAACCGGCATGGGGTGGGTATCGGGCCCCCGACTGACCGCGGCAACCGCCAACGCGGGCGGTCTCGGCATTCTCGCTTCCGCCACGATGACGTACGACGAACTCGAGGCGGCCATCGCGAAGACGAAGACGCTCACCGACAAGCCGTTCGGCGTGAACATGCGCGCGGACGCCACCGATGCACCGCAGCGCATCGATCTGCTGATCCGCGAGAAGGTCAGAGTCGCCTCATTTGCATTGGCACCCAAGAAGGAACTGATCGCGAAGCTCAAGGACAACGGCGTCGTGGTCGTGCCGTCGATCGGCGCTGCCAAGCACGCGGTCAAGGTCGCATCCTGGGGTGCGGACGCCGTGATCGTGCAGGGCGGCGAGGGCGGCGGCCACACCGGCCCTGTCGCGACGACGCTGCTGTTGCCGTCGGTGCTCGACGCAGTCGACATCCCGGTCATCGCGGCGGGTGGCTTCTTCGACGGCCGCGGTCTCGCCGCTGCCCTGTCCTACGGCGCAGCAGGCGTCGCGATGGGCACGCGATTCCTGCTCACCAGCGACAGCGCGGTTCCCGACTCGGTGAAGCAGCAGTACCTCTCACGCGGTCTGCAGGACACCACCGTCTCCCGCAAGGTCGACGGTATGCCGCACCGGGTTCTGAACACCGAACTCGTGAACAGCCTCGAGCACTCGGGCAACGTGCGCGGTCTCGTCGCAGCAGCCAAGAACGCATCGAAGTTCAAGTCGATGACGGGCATGAAGTGGTCGTCCCTCGCCAAGGACGGGCTGGCGATGAAGAAGTCCGGCGACCGAACCTGGCAGCAGATCATCATGGCCGCCAACACACCCATGCTCCTGAAGGCCGGACTGGTCGAGGGCAACACTCACGCCGGCGTCCTCGCGTCCGGGCAGGTCGTGGGCATGCTCGACGATCTGCCGTCGTGCCAGGAACTCATCGACGGCATAGTCGCCGATGCCGTGAAGCGCATCGACGCGGTGTCTGCTCTCCGCACCTGACACCCCCCCCTTTCGACGAATGTCACACCGGTTCAGCTCACGCGAACCGGTGTGACATTCGTCGGGGGGTGCGTCAGTTTGCAGCCGCAGCTTTGGCTGCGATCCGGGCCTGAACCTCGGGTCTGCGTAGCGGCGGAACCGTCTTCGGTGGCTGCCGTCGATGCGGCACGGCAGTCAGCAGTTCGGTGGTCGCCACGGTAACCGCCGCAACAGCCTTTTCGAACGGCTCACGGTTCGCGTCGGACAGCTTCTGGATTCCACTCACTTTGCGTACGTACTGTCGCGCTGCCGCCTCGATCTCCTCGGAGGTTGCGGCCGGCTCGAGTCCGCGCAGTTCGGTGATGTTTCTGCACATGACTCGACGATAGCGCCGATCTGTGTCGGTCGTCACATGTCAGGAGCGTGCAGGTTCGAGTTCGTCCTCGCGCGACGTCTGCACGGACGGCGTCTCGTTCGAGAGCTTACGCGACTTGGCAGCGACGACCGCCGCCACCATCAACACCATTGCAACAATGCACTGAGAGCTGCCCACGAGTTCGACGACCGCGCCCTCGACCCAACCCGACGTCTCGGTGTTCAGCACGAAGTTCGGTCCGATCAGCCATATCACGGTCGCAACGCCGATGAGTGGACGCCAACTGCGGTACTGAGGGGCCAGCAACAGCGGAATCAGCAGGACGCTGTACGTCCAGTGGTGAGTGACGGCGATCGGTGCGGCGAGCAGCGAGCCCAGCGCAACGATCCCGAGCGCCACGACATGCTCGCCTGCCCTCGAGAAGCGGTAGGCCGCCCACGCGGTCGCGGCGACCACGATCACGACGGCGAGCCCCCACAGAACACTCTTGAGCATGCCGTCGGCGCCGAGCCGTGCCAGGAGACCGGTGATCGCCTGGTTCCGGAAGAACCCGGGCGGGCCTGCGCGACCGGTGGAGAAGAACTCCGCGGTCCAGAACCACTTGGACGAGTCGGGCAGAACCCAGAATCCGAGCAGCATCGTTGCAAGCACCGCACCGAGTGAACGTCCGATGGAACGGAAGTCCCGACGCACGAGGAGGACCAGCAAGAACGCCCCGGGCGTGATCTTGACAGCGGCGGCAAGGCCGATGGCGATGCCGCGGAACCGACGCGGAATGACGCCAGTCAGGTCCGCGACGACGAGCGCCATGAGAATGATGTTGACCTGGCCGAATGCGAAGTTGGAGCGCATCGGCTCAAGAAGAAGAACCGGACCGAGGACGGCAAGCGCGACCATCGACGAACGCTGGAAGTCCAGCTTGGCGAACACCATCTTGAGCGTCCACCACACGAGCACGAGGTTCATCGCACACCACATGACCTGCAGAGCCGTCTGGTTCACGTCGGCCATCGGTGCGAACAGAATCGCTGCAAACGGTGCGTAGATGAACCGGAAACCGGACGTACTCGGGAAGTCGTTCGAATACAGCGGCATCCCGTGCAGGAAGGCCCCGCCCGCGTCCCGGAACACCGACAGATCCATCAGATAACCCGTCGCGGCCTCGACCACGTAGACGACGATCATGAACAGCGAAATGATCGTTCCGACCGCGATCAACGCGGTAGCAACCGGGTGAGCTTCGGCCTTCGATCGAATCTGCAACAAGAGTTCGTTCTTTCGGGATCGGCTACGGGTCAACGCCCCACCCTAGCGGCCTCGTGACCGGATCGTGACAGAGAGCAACTTTCCCCTGACGAATGTCACACCGGTTCGCGTGAGCTGAACCGGTGTGACATTGGTCGGGGGTGGGGGTGGGAAATGCAGGTCAGACGCGTTCGATGATGGTGACGTTGGCGGTGCCGCCGCCTTCGCAGATCACCTGCAGGCCGTAGCGACCCTCGATCCGATCGAGTTCGTTGACGAGCGTTGCCATGAGCTTGGTTCCCGTCGCACCGAGCGGATGGCCGAGCGCGATCGCACCACCGTTGACGTTGACCTTCGCCGGGTCGGCGCCGAGTTCCTTGATCCACGCGAGGACGACGGGGGCGAAGGCCTCGTTGATCTCGATCAGATCGATGTCGTCGATCGTCAGGCCGGTCTTCTCGAGGGCGTGCTTGGTGGCCGGGATGGGCGCACTGAGCATGAAGATGGGATCGTCGCCGCGTGCACTGACGTGGTGAATACGCGCCCGCGGAGTCAGTCCGAACTTCTCCACGGCCTCGCCGGACGCGAGGAGCAGGGCACTCGCACCATCGGAGATCTGGCTCGCGACGGCGGCAGTGAGGCGTCCGCCTTCCACCAGCACATCGAGGGACGCCATCTTCTCGAGGCTCGTCTCGCGCGGCCCCTCGTCGGTGGTGATCTCACCGAACGGCACGATCTCCCGCTCGAAACGACCGGCAGCGATTGCCGCCTTCGCCCGCTCGTGACTCTGCAGAGCCCACTTCTCGAGGTCCTCGCGGCTGAGGTCCCACTTGTCCGCGATCAGTTCGGCACCGCGGAATTGCGACACCTCCTGGTCGCCGTACCGCTCTTCCCAGCCCTTCGACCCGCTCGTCGGGGTATCGAACCCGTATTCCTTGCCGACGATCATCGCCGCGGAGATGGGAATGCGGGTCATGTTCTGCACCCCGCCCGCCACGATCAGGTCGGCGGTGCCGCTCAGGATGGCCTGAGCACCGAAGTGGATCGCCTGCTGGCTGCTGCCGCACTGACGATCGACCGTCACACCGGGAACAGCTTCCGGGTAGCCGGCGGCGAGCCATGCCGTCCGTGCGATGTTGCCGGCCTGACCGCCGATCGCGTCGACGCAACCGAAGATGACGTCGTCGACCTCGGACGGGTCGACACCCGTGCGCTCGACGATCGCCTTGATCACGTGCGCACCCAAATCTGCGGGGTGAGCCTCGGACAGGCCACCCTTCTTCTTTCCGATCGGCGTGCGAATCGCATCGACGATGTATGCCTCGGTCATGACTTCTCCAGCTTCCGTGTGGTGGGGTTCCGTGCCGCCGGTTCGGTGAGCCCGTCCAGCACTATGGCGAGATATTGCTTTGCGACAGTGTCCGCGGTGAGCGAGCCGCCGGGGCGATACCAACGAACGGCAACCCAGACGGTGTCGCGCATGAATCTGTAGGTAAGTTCGACGTCGATATCCGGCCGGAAGCTGCCGTCCTTCACACCGGCTTCCAGAACGCCGATCCAGAGGCCCCGGAATTCGGTGTTGAGTTCCGACAGGTAGGCGAACCGCTCGTTGGCGAACAGGTGCTTCGCCTCGTCCTGGTAGATCGCGACCGCGGAATGCGAGGCGTCGATCGACTCGTACGATGTGGTCACCAGGGCTTCGAGGGTGGTCCTGCTGTCGAGACCGGCGGCAACGATTTCCCGGTAGCGTCCGAAAAGCTCGTCGAGAAAGCTGCGGAGGATCTCGTCGACCATCGATTCCTTGGAATCGAAGTGGTGGTAGAGGCTGCCCGAGAGAATTCCGGCAGCATCGGCGATGTCGCGGACGGTGGTGGCGCGCAGCCCCCGCTCCGCGAACAGCCCGGCGGCGAGCTGGAGAAGCTCGGCCCTGCGACCGGATTTCGCGGAAGCTTCGTCGGTTCCCTTGGGTGGGTTCATGAGAAAATCCTATCAACCAAGCGCTTGTTTGGCCCCGTCGCTGTGAGCCGCCTATGCGCGCTGCGAGGAGATCGAGACGACTTCACCCGTCAGGTAGGTGGTGTAGTCACTGGCGAGCATGGCGATGGTGGCCGCTATCTCCCACACCTCGGCGGCACGGCCGAACGCCTCCCCCGCCGCCAGCTGATCCAGCAGTTCCTCGCTGGTGACCTTCGCCAGGAACGCGTGCCGAGCAATGGACGGGGCGACCGCATTGATACGAACCCCGTACTCCGCTGCCTCGATCGCGCTGCATCGAGTGAGTGCCATGACTCCGGCCTTCGCCGCCGCGTAGTGCGCTTGCGAATGCTGCGCGCGCCAGCCGAGGACGGAGGCATTGTTGACGAGCACCCCGTTGTGGTCGACCGACTTGAAGTAGCGCAGCGCTGCCCGCGTCGCGCGGAACGTGCTCGTGAGCGTGATGTCGAGAACGCGGTCCCACTGGTCGTCCGTCATGTCGACGACGGGAGTCTCGCCGCCGAGCCCCGCGTTGTTGACGAGTACGTCGATGCGGCCCAGCTTCTCTACCGCGCCCTCGATCAGCGCATCGACCTGCTGCGTGCTCGACACGTCGCACACGATCGACTCGACCTGCCGGCCACCGAACTCGTCCTGCAGCTTGGTGACGGTCTCACCGAGGCGTCGTTCGTGGAAGTCGGACACCAGCACGTCTGCGCCTTCGAGCAGCGCGCGCCGGGCGGACGCGAATCCGATACCGGTGCCGGCCGCCGCGGTGACGACGACCTTCTTTCCTTTGAGCAGGTCGTGCCCGGGCGTCTCCGTCGGGACGGCTGCGAGGGGCGAAGGAGTGGAAGTGGTCACGGTCGTGCCTCTCGGGGTAGTCCGAGCACCCGCTCGGAGATGATGTTGCGCTGAATCTCGTTGGATCCGCCGTAGATCGTGTCGGCGCGGGTGAAGAGAAACAGCCGCTGCCATTCGTCGAGTTCGAGATGTTCGGGATCGGTGACGTCGGACGGAGCGCCCACCGCGTTCGTCTCGGGCGCGAGAAGCGATGCCGCGCCGGCGACCTCCATCGCGAGTTCACCGAGGTCGCGATGCCAGTTGGCCCACAACAGCTTTGCTACGGACGCTTCTCCCCCGCCGGCGTCCGCGTCCACGGCATCGAGGGTGCGGACCGCATGAGCGCGAATCACGCGGAGGCCTATCCACGCCCGCGCGATCTTTTCGCGCACGACCGGATCCTGATCGGCGCCGTTCGACTTGGCGATGTCCACGACCCCCTGGAGTTCGCGGGCGAATCCGATCTGCTGGCCGAGTGTGGACACCCCCCGCTCGAACGTGAGCAGGCCCATCGCGATCTTCCAGCCCTCACCCGGTTCGCCGACCACGAGATCGGCGTCGGTGACGGCGTCGTCGAAGAACACCTCGTTGAACTCCGACGTGCCGGTGAGTTGCTGAATCGGCCGTACGGTCACGCCGGGCTGGTCCAGCGGAACGAGCAGGAAGCTCAGGCCTTTGTGCCGCTTCGATCCCGGCTCGGTGCGGCACACGACGAAGCACCAGTCGGCGACGTGCGCGAGAGAGGTCCACACCTTCTGACCGTTGAGGACCCACTTGTCGCCGTCGCGTCGAGCCGTCGTCGACACGTTCGCGAGGTCACTGCCTGCGCCGGGCTCGGAATAGCCCTGTGACCACAGTTCGGTGACGGTGTTGATCCCGGGGAGGAAGCGCTGCTTCTGCTCCTCCGTTCCGAACGCGATGAGCGTCGGGCCGAGCAGTTCTTCGCCGACGTGACTGACACGCGCAGGCGCCCCCGCCTTGGCGTATTCCTCGTGGAATACGACCTGCTGCGCGATGCTCGCGCCCTTGCCGCCGTACTCCTTCGGCCAGCCGAGGCACGTCCACCCGGCCGCAGCCAGGTGACGATCCCAGGCAAGACGTTCCTCGAAGAATTCGTGTTCGCTGCCCGGGCCGCCCTTGCCTCGCAACTTGGCGAAATCACCGGTCAGATTCTCCGCCAGCCAGGTCCGGACATCGTTCGCGAACTGCTCGGCCGCAGTTGCTTCGCTTTGGCTCTCGCTCTGGTCCACGTTTGTAAGATAACGTACCAAGCAATTGCTAGGTAGGTTAGGAGCGTAGTGACCGACTATCCGAGAACCACACCGTCCGCCCTCATGGCGGCCGCCGATCGATTCGGCGAGCTCACGGCCGTTTCCGACAACGACATCAAGCTCACGTTCGCACAACTGAACGAGCGTGTCCGGGCTTTCGCAGCAGCACTCGTCGCGCGCGGATTCGAGCCGAAGCAACGGGTCGCCATCTGGGCTCCGAACACCCCGCACTGGATAGTGGCCGCCCTCGGCATCCACTACGCAGGTGGCGTCGTCGTGCCGATCAACACCCGATACACGGGCACCGAGGCGGCGGAGATCGTCGGACGGGTCGACGCCGCAGCCCTCGTGATCGTCGGCGAATTCCTCGGAGCGAACCGGCTCGACCTGATCCGCGACGCCGACCCGACACTCGACGTCGCCACGGTGATCCGAATTCCGCTGGGCGGTGACGACGCACCGGACGATTCGGTGATCGACTTCGAGGCCTTCCTCGCGCTGTCGACCCCTGAACTACTCGCCGAGGCGGACCGGCGTGCGCAGGCAGTCACTTCCGACGACGTCGCCGACATCCTGTTCACGTCGGGCACGACCGGAAAGAGCAAAGGCGTCCTCAGCGCACACCGCCAGACCATGGGCGCCGCCTTCGCATGGGCCGAGTGCGCCGAGGTCGTCGCGGACGACAACTACCTGATCATCAACCCGTTCTTCCACAGCTTCGGCTACAAAGCGGGCATTCTGGTGTGCCTGCTGACCGGCGCGACGATCGTGCCGATGGCCGTCTTCGACGTCCCGAAGGTGATGACGAAGATTCACGACGAGCAGATCAGCGTGCTTCCCGGCGCACCCACCATCTACCAGTCGATCCTGGATCACCCGGACCGCAGCGACTACAACCTGAGCAGCCTCCGGGTCGCCGTGACGGGAGCCGCTCCGGTCCCCGTCGCTCTCGTGGAACGCATGCAGAAGGAACTCGAATTCGAGGCTGTCCTCACCGCCTACGGGCAGACGGAAGCAGTCGTGGCGACCATGTGCCGCAGCGGTGACGATCCCGAGACGATTTCGACCAGCTCGGGACGCGCTGTCCCGGGGATGGAAGTGCGCCTCGGCGAACAGGACGAACTGCTGCTCCGCGGCCCCGACGTCATGCTCGGCTACCTGGACGATCCCGAGGCCACCGCCAAGACGATCGACTCCGACGGCTGGCTGCACACCGGTGACGTAGCCACGATCGACGAGCGTGGCTACGTCGACATCACGGACCGGCTGAAGGACATGTACATCTCGGGCGGGTTCAACGTGTATCCGGCCGAGGTCGAGCAGACCCTCGCCCGCATCACCGGTCTTGCCGAGTCGGCGGTCATCGGCGTTCCGGACGAGCGCATGGGTGAGGTCGGGCGCGCTGTCGTGGTCGCGCTCCCCGGAGCCGAGGTCACAGAGGCCGACATCCTGGAGTTCTGCCACGGCCGTCTGGCGAAGTTCAAGATCCCGAAGGACGTCCGATTCGTGGACTCGTTGCCACGCAACCCTTCCGGCAAGGTTCTCAAAAATGTTCTGCGTGAGGAGATGTCATGACCGTCCCAGACGAAGGCGAAGTCGTCACCTACGAGGTACGTGACGGAGTGGCGGTGGTGACACTCAACCGCCCCGACTACCGCAACGCCCAGAACTCCGTGATGACCTACGCGCTGGACGCCGCGTTCGAACGTGCGGTGGAAGACGACGACGTGAAGGTGATCGTGCTCGCCGGCAACGGCAAACACTTCAGCGCCGGGCACGACATCGGCACGCCGGGCCGCGATCATCACGTGCATTACGACAACAAAGCCGTCATGTGGTGGGACCACGTCGACAAGGTCGGCGGGGACCAGCGTTTCGCACGCGAGATGGAGGTGTACCTCGGGATGTGCCGCCGCTGGCGGGAGATCCCGAAGCCGACCATCGCCATGGTGCAGGGAGCATGCATCGCAGGGGGACTCATGCTCGCCTGGGTGTGCGACATGATCGTGGCTTCCGAGGACGCGTTCTTCTCGGACCCCGTCGTACGCATGGGAATTCCGGGTGTCGAATACTTCGCTCATCCGTGGATGGTCGGTCCACGATTCGCGAAGGAAATGCTGTTCACCGGGGATCGCTTCACCTCGCAGCGGGCCTACGAGGTGGGCATGGTCAACAAGGTCGTCCCGCGTGACGACCTCGAGAAGGAGACCTTCGCGATCGCCGAGCGCATCTCGGCGATGCCGCGTCTCGGACTGGCGCTCACCAAGAAGGCCGTGAACCAGAGCGAAGACCAGATGGGTATGCGAAACGGAATGGACTCCGTGTTCGGCCTGCACCACTTCGCGCACGCGCACAACGCCGAGGTCGGCGCCGATTCACTGGGCGGACAGAACGCCAAGTCGATGGCCGCGGGCGCCAAGACCCCCGAAGGAGGGGCCAAGTAATGGACCTCGAATTCGACGAAGCCACCGAGGCGTTTCGCACGGAGGTCGCGGGCTTCCTTGCGAAGAACGTGCCTGCCCAGCCGCTGCCGTCGATGGACACGGCAGAGGGATTCGAAGCCCACCGCGAGTGGGAACGCACCCTCGCAGACGCTCGCCTGTCCGTCGTCTCGTGGCCGAAGGAACTCGGTGGCCGCGATGCGAGCCTGCTCGAATGGGTGATCTTCGAGGAGGAGTACTACCGCTCCGGCGCCCCGGGCCGGGTCAGCCAGAACGGAATCTTCCTGCTGGCCCCCACTCTCTTCGAACACGCGAATCAGCAGCAGCTCGATCGCATCATGCCTCGTATGGCGCGTGCCGACGACATCTGGGCGCAGGCCTGGTCGGAGCCGGAATCGGGCAGTGACCTCGCGAGCCTGCGCTCGTCGGCGAAGCGGGTCGACGGCGGCTGGGTTCTGAACGGGCAGAAGACGTGGAGCTCGCGCGCGAGTTTCGCAGACTGGGGATTCGGCCTGTTCCGTACCGACCCGGAAGCGCAGCGCCACAAGGGCATCACCTACTTCATGTTCGATCTGAAGTCCGAAGGCATCACGATCCGGCCGATCGATCAGCTCGACGGCGAGCCCGGGTTCGCGGAGATCTTCCTCGAGAACGTCTTCGTACCCGACGATCCGGCAGACCCCGGAAACTCCGGGGTGATCGGCGCTGTCGACCAGGGCTGGCGCGTCGCCATGAGCACCGCCTCGAACGAACGTGGGCTCTCGCTGCGCAGTCCAGGGCGCTTCCTCGCCGCCGTCGACCGTCTCGTCGGGCTGTACGAGACGAGCGGGCGTACCGACGACACGGCGCTCGGCGACCGGGTGGCCGACGCCTGGATCGGCGCCCGTGCGTACCAGCTCAATACGTTCGGCACCGTGACACGGTTGGCCGACGGCGGCCAACTCGGTGCCGAATCGTCCATCAACAAGGTTTTCTGGTCCGAGTGGGACATCGCCACCCACGAAACCGCGCTGGAGTTGCAGGGACCGGAAGCCGAACTGGCAGACGCGTGGACGGACGGCTACCTGTTCTCACTGTCGGGTCCGATCTACGCCGGTACCAACGAGATCCAGAAGAACGTCATCGCCGAGCGGCTGCTCGGCCTACCGAAGGCGGACCGATGAGATTCGCGCTCGATTCCTCCCATCAGGACTTCGCGTCGAGTATCGACGCCCTGTTGTCGAAGGCGGACATGCCCGCCGTGATCCGTTCGTGGAACGCCGGGGACGCCGGACCGGGCCTCGAGGTGTGGAAGCGCCTCGCGGAGACCGGCGTCAACGGTCTGCTCGTCGACGAGGAGCACGACGGGCTGGGTGCCGACGCGGTGGACCTCGTCGTCGCGATCGAGCAGTTGGGACGTCATGCCGTCCCGGGACCGGTCGTGGAGACGACAGCGGTCGCACCGACGCTTCTCGCGGCCGTGGCACCGGATCGACTGTCCGCGCTCGCTTCCGGTGCGCTGGCCACGGTGGCAGCGGCTCCCCACACGCCCTACGCGGTGGACGCGGACGCAGCGAGTCTCGCCCTTCTGGTCGACGCCGGATCCGTGTCGATCGGCCGGCCCGGCGAGTCGAAGGCCTCCGTGGACGCAGCCCGCAGGCTGTTCCCACTCACTGCAGGTGAGGTACTCGGCCGGAGCGACTTCACCGCGGCATTCGACCTCGGAGCGCTCGCTACGGCTGCACAGTTGCAGGGCCTTGGTCAGACGCTCCTGGAGACGACCACGGAGTACGCGAAGCAACGTAAGCAGTTCGGTCGCGTCATCGGTTCGTTGCAGGCGATCAAGCACCACCTCGCCGGCGCCGCCGTGGCACTCGAGATGTCGAGGCCACTCCTGCACGGTGCGGCCCTCGCCGTGCGAGACGGTTCGCCGGACGCCGCTCGTGACGTCTCGGCAGCCAAGGTTGCCTGCGGTGACGCGGCATACCTGGCCGCCCGCGTCGGGCTTCAGGTGCACGGCGCCATCGGCTACACGCAGGAACACGATCTGTCGCTGTGGCTGACGAAGGTTCGCGCGTTGGTCACCGCGTGGGGCACGCCGGCCATGCACCGTCGGCGCGTGACTGCAGCCATGGTCGGTGCCGAATGAGCGTCGACACCGAAGACCAGGCGGCATTGCGCGCATCGGTACGAGATCTGCTGAACAAGCATTCCGACCCGGCCTCGGTGCGCAAGGCGATCGACTCCGCGAGCGGCTACGACGAGCAACTGTGGACGAGGCTGTGCGGACAGATCGGTGTTGCGGCACTGGCGATCCCCGAGGAGTACGACGGGGTAGGCGCGGGATACGGCGAAGTCCACGTCGTCCAGGAAGAGCTGGGACGTTCACTCACTCCGTCGCCCATGCTCGGATCCGCGATTCTGGGCGCACAGGCCGTCCTACTGTCCGGCGACACCGACGCCTGCACGCGGGTGCTTCCGGCCGTCGCTGCCGGTGAATCCACGCTGGCCCTGTGCTGGGCGAACGAGAGTGGCTGGGGTGACTACGGTGTCCGCTCGAATGGCACCGCCCTCGACGGGACAGCGTCGTACGTGCTCGGTGGGGACATCGCGGACACCCTTCTCGTCTTGACGACGGACGGGCTGTTCGAGGTCGATGCCTCTGCCGAAGGCGTTTCGCGGCGGAGGGTTCCGACGATGGATCCCACGCGCACGCTGTCCACGGTCACGTTCGACGGTGCGCAGGCACGCAGCCTCGGGGGGCCGGCCGAACTCGGAGCCGACCTGCGAACTCTTGCACTGATCGCGTTGTCGGCCGAGCAGGTCGGCGCGGCGGCAGCCGCAGTGGAGCAGACCGTCGAGTACACGAAATCGCGTAAGCAGTTCGGTAGGGCTATCGGGTCCTTCCAAGCGCTCAAACACCGCATGGCAGACATGTATGCGCTCGTCGAGACCGCTCGATCGATGTCGTACGCAGCGGCGCGTTCGGGTTCGGCACAGGATGCGGCGATCGCCAAGGTGTACTGCTCGGAAGCACTGCAGAACGTGACGGCCGAGGCCGTTCAGTTGCACGGCGGCATCGCGATCACCTGGGAGCACGACGTACAGCTGTACTTCAAGCGAGCGCACGGCAGCGCACAGCTCTTCGGCCAGCCCCGCGAGTACCTCCCGGAACTGGCGACCGCTGCCGGATTGTGAACTTGCGCGAGTTGTAAGTTCGAAACATGGCAACGCAGCGCCCCGACAAGCACGTCCCGGATTCACTGGCTTTCGAGTCCCTCTCTGTACACGGAGGCAATCGGGTGGATCCGGGAACGGGGGCGATTCGTTCCCCTTTGGTGCTCGCCAACTCGTACGAGCTGCCCGAAGATCCGGCGAACATCAGCTGGTCGCGCACCGATCCGCCGTTGTACACCCGGAACTCGGGTAGCAACCAGCTGCTGTTGCAGGAAAAGCTCGCGGCTCTCGAACGCGGTGAGGACGCCGTGGTGCTGGCATCCGGGGTGGCTGCGCTACATGCGGTGTTCTTCACCCACCTGCGTAGCGGCGACCACGTGATCGTCTCGGACATCACCTACGAGGCGACGTGGCGCCTGTTCACCGAACTGCTGCCGGAGCGCTACGACATTCGCGCCACGTTCGTGGACAGCACCGATCATGATGCCGTCCGCGCCGCAATTCGGCCGAACACCAAACTCGTGCACGCCGAAGCGATCGCCAACCCGACGACACGGGTCACCGACATCGCCGCCCTCGCCGACATCGCTCACGAAGCGGGGGCGATCCTGTCGGTCGATTCCACGTTCACCCCGCCGCCGCTGTATCGCCCACTCGCGGACGGCGCGGACCTCGTCGTGCATTCGTTGACCAAGTTCGTGAACGGCCATGGGGATGCAATGGGCGGGGCGGTCGTAGGTTCTGCAGATCTCGTCGGTCCCATCAAGGCCGACGCGATGGTCGATGTGGGTGGCGTGATTTCGCCGTTCAACGCATGGCTGATCACCCGTGGTTCGGTGACCCTGCCGCTTCGGTTGCGCCAGCACCTGACGTCTGCGCAGCGTATTGCCGAATTCCTGGAAGCCGATCCGCGGGTCGCCTACGTCGCGTATCCGGGCCTCCCCTCGCATCCCGAACACGAGCTGGCCACGAAGCAGTTCGGTGGCCGAGGGTTCGGATCGGTGATGGCCTTCGCGGTGGACGGCGACCCCGATACTCAGAATCGTTTCGTCGCGAACCTTGCCCTGATCACGTCAGCTGTCTCCGTCGGACACGACGAAACCCTCATCGTCCACGTCGGAACGAGTGGGCCCCGAGTGGCGGCCTACCCGGAGCCGTTCCGAACCTACGGGCACCTGAGATTGTCTGTGGGGCTCGAGGACGCCGACGATCTGATCGCGGACCTGTCGCATGCCTTGGACGCCACCTTCGATCGGTGACACGCCCGATCCTCGATTCCGAATTCTCGTCGCCTGATACCTGCCCGACTCGTCCTATCAGTCCGTTTCACGATCCATCGTTACAACTTCGTTTCCATTGCTACCCAATCCGCTTGGAACCTTCTGCCCCCGTGCTACGTTCGTTCAAACTTAACGAGACGGGGCGGGACTCGGCGCAGTTCACGTCGGCTCACGGGCCACGACCCCGACTGCGATCGGAAGGCTTCAGCTCATGGCACGCACCTTGCTTCACCGATTCGCCGCGAAGCGAACTGCAGTCGCGCTGTCGGGATTCGCACTGCTGGCGGGCAGTATCACGGCTTGTACGTCCACCGACACGGGCGACGACAGCAATCACCTGCAGTCCTTGCGGGACAAGGGAACGGTCACCGTCGGCTTTGCGGGCGAGGCTCCGTACAGCTTCGAGGAGAACGGCCAACTGACCGGCGCTACCGTCGCCCTGCATCGTGAGATCTTCGGCAAGCTCGGCATCGAGAGCGTGGAAGGCGTCAACGCGGACTTCGGCGCACTGATTCCGGGTCTGCAGGCAAACCGCTTCGACGTCGTGAGTGCCGGCATGTCGATCCTCCCTCAGCGTTGTGAGCAGGCAGCATTCGGCGACCCCGAGTTCAACTACACGACCGCGCTGATGGTGCCGCCCGGCAACCCGAGGAACGTCACGGACATGCAGACCGCGAAGGACAGCGGAGTTCGGCTGGCAACCATGACCGGTGCAATCGAATCCGACTACGCCGATTCGCTCGGGATCGAGGCGATCCAGGTCGCCAGCGCTCAGGACGGAATGGACGCGGTCACCTCGGGCCGCGCCGACGCCTTCGCCCTCACCGCGATCTCCTTGAACTGGATGAAGAACAACAACCCGGATGCGCCGGTGGAGGTCACCCCGTCGTTCGTCGCGAACATCGACGGGAAGCCACAGGTCGGCGCCGGTGCCACCGTATTCCGCACGGACGACAAGGAACTCCTCGACGCGTACAACGAGGAGCTCGCCAAGATCACGTCCGATCCCGAAAAGTACCTGTCCATCGTCGGGCCCTTCGGGTTCACGGAGGCAGAGCTTCCCGACCCGAACCTGACGACAGCAGCACTGTGCGAAGGCACCGCATAAGAACTGTGCGAGGGCACCGCATAATTACGCCCGTGCACCATCGTTCGACACCGAACAGGCTCAAACACTGTGAACAGTAATGTCGATGCACTGATCGACGCGCTCCCCCGCTTGTGGGACGGCATGGTCGTGACGATCATCCTGACCTTGGGCGGAGCCGCCCTGGCAATGGTCCTGGCGGTCGTACTCGGCCTCGGGTCCACCAACCGGCACGCGTACGTCCGCGTGCCGGCCAGGGTGGTCGTCGAGTTCTTCCGCGGTACTTCGCTTCTGGTCCAGCTGTTCTGGCTGTTCTACGTGCTGCCGTTGTTCGGCTACCAGCTCGACCCCACCTTTTGCGGAATCCTCGCCCTCGGCCTCAATTACGGTGCCTACGGCGCGGAGGTCGTGCGCGGGGCGATCGCGGCGGTCCCGCGACCGCAATCGGAAGCTGCCATCGCATTGAACTTCACGCCGTGGCAACGGATGCGCCGCGTGGTGTTCCCGCAAGCGTGGGCGCAGATGATTCCGCCGCTCACCAACCTGCTGATTCAGCTGATGAAGGGCAGCGCCCTTGCGAGCTTCATTCTGCTGCAGGACCTCACCTACCAGATCGAGCAGCTGCGTCGCGGCACCGGTGACACGATCTTCTCGTTCGGTGTCGGGCTGATTCTCTACTTCGTCTTCGCGTACATCCTGACCCTGATCATGAACCTGCTCGAAGTGAGAGCGAAGAGCCGACTCGGCGTCGGGCCTTCGATGAAGGATGTGCTGCGGGTGCGACCGGAGAAGGTCGACGAGAGCGTGGGGGTCGGTCGATGAACGTTCAGTGGAGTTGGGAACGCGCGGCCGATTCCATCCCGATCCTCTTGGACGGGTTCAAGATCACGCTGCTCGCCACCGTGCTCGGTTTCGTACTCGCCGCGGTCATCGGACTCGCGATTGCAATTGCGCGCAGGTCCGGCCCGAAGTTCGTCACGATGCCGCTTCGTGCGGTCACCGAGTTCATCCGTCTGACACCACTCGTGGTGCAACTGCTGTTCGTGTACTACCTGCTGCCCCAGTTCAGTCCACTGCAGATCGGCATCGCGGTACTGGGTATTCACTACTCGACGTATATGGCGGAGGTCTATCGAGCGGGTATCGACGCCGTTCCACCGGGGCAGTGGGAAGCGGCGCGCGCGTTGTCGCTTCCGCAGACCAGGACGTGGCGAGCGATCATCTTGCCGCAGGCCATCCGCAGCACCCTTCCTGCCCTCGGCAATTACGCGATCTCGATGTTCAAGGACACGCCGTTCCTGTTCGCGATCACCGTCGTCGAGATGGTGACCGCCGCGCAGCAGGAAGGCGCGCGCACCTTCCAGTACCTCGAGCCGATCACCATCGCCGGCGTGATCTTCCTGCTCGCCAGTTACCCCACGTCCATCCTCATCCGGAAACTGGAGAAGTCTCTTGTCTACTGACGCGGCCAACTCGTCCGACGCGACCAACACGGGGTCCCGCCCCGCCGGGTCCGGAGACGCGATGATCCTCTTCGAGAAGGTCGTCAAGCAGTTCGGTGACCACGTGGTTCTCGATCATCTGGATTTCCGGGTGCGACAGGGCGAGCGCGTGGCGCTCATCGGTCCGAGTGGGTCGGGCAAGACCACCATCCTGCGACTGCTCATGACCCTGGAGACGGCCAACGACGGCGTGATCTGGGTCGAGGGTGAGCCGCTCTCCCACGAACCGAAGAACGGCAAGCTCGTCGCGCCGTCCGAGAAGTACCTACGCGGGGTTCGTAAGAAGATCGGCATGGTTTTCCAGCAGTTCAACCTGTTCCCCAACATGACCGTGATCGAGAACATCACCGAGGCGCCCATCCACGTCCTCGGTCGTAGCAAGCAGGAAGCGCAGGCCAGGGCCCGCGAACTCCTCCAGACCGTCGGATTGGCGGACAAGGAGGACGCACATCCCACGACTCTCTCGGGAGGTCAGCAACAGCGTGTCGCCATTGCTCGCGCACTGGCGATGGATCCGGACATCCTGCTGCTCGACGAGGTCACCTCGGCCCTCGACCCCGAACTCGTCGCCGACGTTCTCGACGTCCTGCGCAATATCGCGAAGACCACGGACATCACCATGTTGATCGTCACGCACGAGATGGGTTTCGCTCGCGACGTGGCCGATCGGGTCCTGGTGTTCGACCAGGGCAAGATCGTCGAAGAAGGTTCGCCCACCGACATCTTCACGAATCCCACACAGGAGCGCACTCGCACGTTTCTCAAGGCCGTGCTCTCGAACTGAGTGGCCGCCGAACCAAGCAGCTACCCGTCGTAGGGACGTATCTCTCGGCGGAGTCCGCTGGCCCGTAGCACCCTTCGTTCGATCCCCGCACGCACTGCATCTTCTGTTCCGATGACCCGAACGTGGGTGCGCGCGCGGGTGATGGCGGTGTACAACAACTCCCGAGTCAGCAGGGCGGACCGTTCGTCGGGCAGCACGACGGACACGGTGTCGTACTGACTCCCTTGACTGCGGTGAACAGTCATCGCGTACACCGTCCGAACGGACGACAACAGGCTGGGATGCCGCAGGAACACGCCGTCCCCACGCTCGAATGCCGCGGTCGGTTCACCGTTCTCGCCGCGAACGATCACGCCGGTGTCGCCGTTGTAGATGCGCGCTTCGTAGTCGTTCGCCGTCACCAGCAACGGCTGGCCCGGGTACCACTGATACGGGTCCGGACGACGACCGGTCGAATCGGCGATCCACCCCAGAGCGCGCGCCGCCCACCGCTCGACTCCGAACGGTCCGTCGCGGTGGGCACACAGCAGACGATGCGATTCGAGCGCGTGGAGCGCCGCGGGAGCGTCCCCTGCTTCGGCCGCCTCGTGTGCCCGCGCCGAAGTCGTGATCACGTCCTCTCGAAGCCCGTCCAGGTCGTCCGGTCGGTGAAACGACACCCCCGGAGAACCACGCGTCAGTACCGCGAGTGCGCCGTCCGCGTCGCCGTCTCGGACCGTCGCAGCGAGCTCGGCGATGTCACTACCGAACCGACGTCCGCGCGTGAGCCGCACCACCCCTGCATCGAGGCGATGCCGCTCGGACGTCGTCAGGGCTTCGTGCTCATCCGCCGCCCCCACATCCGAGGGGGCGAGGTTCTCGAGCGCGAGGTTCGGGGTTCTCACGCTCGGCCTGGCAACCAGATCCGCCAGTACCGCTCCCGCGTCCACGGACGTCAACTGGTCGGGGTCGCCGACCAGTACCAGCCTGGTGTCCGGGCGGACCGCCTCGAGCAGTCGGCACATCATCGTGAGCGAGACCATCGAGGTCTCGTCCACCACGATGGCCTCGTAGGGCAGCCGATTGTCGGCGTTGTACCGGTACCGAGTGGTCCCCCGCTGCCAGCCGAGCAGACGATGCAAAGTCATAGCCTGCAGATGGGTCGGAAGATCCAACGACTCCGACTGTGCGAGAACCGATTCCTGGAGGCGCGCGGCCGCTTTTCCGGTCGGTGCTGCCAGTCCGATACGCGGCGGCGTCCCGCTCGTCTCGAAGAGGAGCGAGAGAATACGTGCGACCGTATGGGTCTTCCCGGTTCCGGGCCCGCCTGCGATCACGGTCGTCCACGAAGAAGCGGCCAGTGCGGCGGCCACCCGTTGACGGTCGACCGCTACCCCCTCCTCGTGGGGAAACAGCCGGTCCACACTCGGACGAACCACGACCCCGTCGACCGCTGGGCGAGTGCGCGACCGTTCGTCGAGGATGCGCCGGATGGTCTGTTCCTGACGGAAGTACCGGTCGAGGTACAGAAGCGGCCCCTCGTCGGTGTCCACGAGACGAAGGGGGCGAAGCGGGCCGGTCTCCGCACCCGTCACCAATGGGCTTCGGCGCAAGGCGCCGACCAGGTCGTCGGTGTCGGGCCACGGGAGTTCGTCGATATCGGGCGCGACGTCCGCACCCTCGTCCGAACCGGCGCGCGCTGCGTCCCGCAGCCGAGTCAGGTCCAGACACACCGAACCGGCCCGTACTGCACGCACCGCCAATGCCGTCGCCAGCAGCACGGACTCCGACGTTTCTCGCCCCAGTTTCTGCAGCCGCAACGCCACGTGTACGTCGGCGGCAGCAAGAACGCCGGCCTCGTTGAACTCCCTCATCGACCCCTTCGCTCGCTGGGCCAGTCGACCGGAAATCGGCTCGTACGTGTCGAACTCGGTCATCGCTGCCTCACTTCCGACCGCCCGGCAAGCAGTTCCGACAACTCGACGACGAGATCCGGCGGCGGATTCCAGGAGAAGACACCCGCGCCCGCCGGCGAATCCGGGCCGGCCATACCTCGCACGAACAAGTAGCGAACGCCACCCAGATGACGGTCGGGCGCGTAGTCCGGCAGCCGCCAACGCAGGTATCGGTGCAGTGCAACGGCATACAGCAGGGCCTGAAACGGATAGTGGGCGCGCAACATCTCGGCGACCATACGGTCGTTCGTATAGTGCTCGGTGGTCAGGTCGCCGAAGCCGAGCCGGTTGGTCTTGTAGTCGACGATCACGAATCTGGGTCCTGGGATTCGCAGTACCGCGTCGATACTGCCGGTGAGAAATCCGCGAATCGGACGGTTGTCGAGCACCCTCATCTGCTCCGCGTACTGCGCCATCGGATCGCCGACGGGAAGGTGCCTCGCCAACAGGTCGGCGATGTCGTTCGAGGTGACAACGGCACCGACCGGGTCGTCACCGCCGGCGAGCGGGAACTCGAAATCCAGCTCCGCCAGCCGGTCCGCCGGAGCGATGCCCGCGAGGGTTCCGAACCCGAGGGGCGTGTTCATCACGGGAATCAACGACGCCGCCAGCGCATCCGGATCGACCTCCGCATAGCGCGATTCGACCGCCTCGCGGCACCGGGTCAGCAGTTCTTCCTCGAGATCGGGCACGGAGGTGTCCACCGTCTCGAAGATCTCGTGGACGAGGGTTCCGAAAGCAGCGCCCGCCGGCAATCCGTTCATCGGCGACGGCATACTCTCGGCCGTCTCCGTCTCCGTCCCTGTCTCGGGGAGGTCTGTGTCTTCGACCGGCCCCTCCGGTTCGTCGTCCTTCTCCGGCTGCTCGACCTCGCTACGCACCCCTGGGCCTTCGTGAGCGGAAGCCGTCAGCGCCGAGTAGGACGTGCGCCGCCATTCCATGTCCAGGCTTCTGTCGAAGCGGGCCGCCTCCACGCGGGTGGATGCTGCGGCGGGCTGATTCCAAGTCCGCTTCGAGGCAGCCTCCTTACCGACCGGCTCCACCGATATGACCGACTCCGCAGCGCCCGGCCACGATTCGAGGCGGTGCGCCATCACGTCGTCGGCGAGTAGCTTCACCACTGGTTCCGGCTCGGCAGATCCGGGCACTCGTCCCTGCAGCAAGCGATGCAGGGACGACCCCGAGGTCGCCGTGCTGGGCGCCCACCAGGCCACCACCTGACTCTTCGCCCTGGTGAGAGCCACGTACAGGAGGCGCAGTTCTTCACCCGCTTCCTCACGGTCCGAGATCTGCTTGCGCTGTGCGTAACCCGGACCGGTCTTTCCACCCACGTCCAGGATGCGTTCGCCGTCGGGGCCGTGCAGAAGCAGCGTGCTGGGATAGGGATGTTTGGCACCGTCCCACGCGAAAGGCACAAACACGACCGGAAACTCGAGCCCCTTGCTGGCGTGCACGGTAGCGATCTGCACTGCTGCAGCGTCGCTGTCCAAGCGCCTGCTGCGATCGGTCGCGGCTGCAGCCGCAGGGTCCTTGATGCGGTCTGCCAACCATCGGGTCAGGGCGGTCAGCCCGAGCTGCTCCTGCACGGCAGCGCGATTCAACAGCTGGGCGATGTGTCGCAGATCGGTGATCGTTCGTTCGCCGGCTGGTCTGCCGAGGAGACGCTCCTCCAGAGAAGTTGCTGCGGAGATCCTTTCGAAAACCGCGGCGAAACCGGCTTTCGTGAACAGGGCGGAGAGCTCGCGCAGCTCGGTTCCGACTTCGGCGACGACGGCCTCCCCCTCCGCGTCGAGCGAATCGGCTGTTCGTCCCAGGATCGGAGTCAGCGCGGCCAAACGTACTCGGTCGCGGCGATGGGGGGCCTCTAGCGCCTGCAGAACCCAGAGCCAGTCCGTCGCAGCACTGGTCTCGAAGACGCTGGTTCCACCGGTCAGCACGGACGGCACGCCGACCACCTGAAGTGCCTCCTGCACCAGGGTGATCTGCGATCGCTTGCGGACGAGTACCGCAATGTCACCGGGGCCGACCCGATCTCCGGAATTCTCGAGCAACGCAGCGACCTGCTCCGCCACATCACGTGCGACATGCGCTCTCAGAACGTCGATCGCAGGGAAGCCCGACTTCCCCAACGGGCCGGCGCCCGTGCGAGGCAGATAGCGAAGTCGAAGCGGCTTCTGGTCCGGCAGTCGAGACCGGGTGTTCGTCGCCTCCACCGAGTGGACGCGGATGTCGTCGTCACCCAGTGCGGCGCCGCCGTAGAGATGTTCCAGCGCGGTGATCAGTCCGGCATCGGTTCGCCAGTTGGTGGTCAGTTCCTGATGGCTCTCCGCGTGGCGGACGGCATCGAGGTAGCTGAGCACCTCGGCGCCGCGGAAGGCATAGATCGCCTGCTTCGGGTCGCCCACCAGGACCAGGGTGTTGTGCCCGTGAAATGCCCGCCGAATGATGTCCCACTGCAACGGATCGGTGTCCTGGAACTCGTCGATCAACACGACCCGATATCGATCACGCACTCGTCGGCAAGCGTCCTCGCCGTGATCGGGATGTGTGAGCACGCCGTGCAACAGTCCGAGCAGATCGTCGAAATCGCGCAGTCCCGCACGCCGTTTGCGCACGTCCACTTCGTCGCGAACCGCCGCAGCGAACTGGACTCGCAGCCCGGCTTCGGTCGTCTCGTCCTGCGCCGGGGACAGCACCGCTTGCCGGTCACGCACCGCGTCACGGCCCAACTGCAAGGCCTCCGAGCGATTCATCGGAACGCCGTTGTCACTCTTCCCGTACATAGCCAGGTAAAGGTCGTCGACAGTTTCGATCACGGTGTCGTCCACCGATTCGACAAGCAGACTGTTCGGCTCCCGCTCACCCGCGATACCCAGACTGTCGAGCATTCGTTGACAGAAGCTGTGGGTCGTGGCGATGGTGCCCGCATCGAAGTCCGCCAACGCGCGCAGCAGTCTGCGACGCCGAGTCCGTATCTCGTCGGCGGAACCATCCGCGAGATATTCGATCAACGCATCACCGCAAGCCCGCGCCGAACGCTGGTCGACAAGGGCAGCGGATACGGACGAGAGCCGTTCGCGGGTGCGTTCGCGAAGTTCCTGCGTGGCAGCCCTCGAGAACGTGACCAGCAGTAGTTGTGAGATGTCCGCGGCGCCTTCGGCGATGAAGCGAGTTGCCAAACCGACTATCGCGTAGGTCTTTCCGGTACCGGCGCTGGCCTCGAGCACCGTGGTTCCGGTGGGCAGATCGCCTGTCGGATCGAAGTTCACGGGCGCCCCTGACTTTCGACGGCAAGCAATGGGCTCCACAACCGGAACGCGAGAGTGGAGAACTCGACCGGGTCCGCGGCGAACTCGGTGAGCGCACGGCCGTGACCGTAGACGTAGCCGATGGCCGGTTCCTTCGCCTCGCCGAACCTTCCGGACCACTCTCGCTCTGCTGCGGCCACCGCCTCTTCCTCCGTGTCACCTCGGAATCGGCGCTCCGCGAAAGCGGCCGTAGCGCGCGGGGCTATCGGCAGTGGAGAGCGCAATCCCGCGTCGCGCAGTTCGACGAGTCCGCGTAGGTGTTCGATCGGATCGTCCGGCGTGTGGAGGCTCGAACGCCACGTGAAGCGACTTCCGCTGCCGCGTCCGGTGGTCAGCGAGCGGATGGGTCGACCGACCTCGGCCGCTACTGCCAACATCTGAACCCACCCCGTGAGGCGCTGTTTCGCGGCCAGTCTGGAGAAGGACGTACGCACGACGACGTCGTCGTGCACCCCCGTCACCGTTCCCACGAGTCGCCGCCCGTTACCGAGATCGACGGCCACATCCACGGTTGTCGCTGCGGCCTCTAGCAGCGGCAACGTTGCCTCCGCAAGCGCATCGACGGTGGATTCGACCTCTGCGAGCACGGCGCTGCCGAGGGCGAACGGGGGCAGCGTTCCGCGACGCCATTCGGTTGCGCGGAAGTCTGCCGGCGAGACTCCGCGCAGTCGAGATTGCAACATGCGCTCACCGAGCGACCATTTGGCCAGCCCATCGAGTTCGAGTTCCAACGCATCGGCGACGTCGTCGTCCGGTTCGGCTACTCGAATCCCGAGCCGTTGACGCAGGAACGCCTTGGTCGGGTCGACTACGAACGAGACCAGGTCCGCAACATCGACGTCGCCGGGCTCGGCCGGAGGCAGCGGCCCGGCCGGGAGTGACGGTGAGTCGGCTTGCGCCCCCTCGGGTTCCCGGAGCGAAGCGCGCGCTCCTGCCAGTGCCGCGAGGTCGAAGCTTGCCGGGGCTTCGGGGTCGAAGTTTCGGGGGTCGAACGGCTGCAACGGATGCCGACGGACCACGCTCGTACCCACCATGTCGAGTACGCCGCTGAGCGGGATGGCCGGTGGCCGCTCGGCGCCGGTCACCGGATCGGATCCGGTATAGAAAAGCAGGAGGTGATCTCCCGCCGACATGAGCGCGTCGAGCAACAACTGTCGATCCTCGCTACGCGGGTCTCGTTCTCCCACGCACGGGTCGCGGCCCGTGACATCGTCACCGTCCAGACTCCCCTTACGCGGAAACACTTCGTCGTCCAGTCCGAGGAGCGCAACGACGCGGTGTGGAACCGACCGCATGGGAACCATCGTGCAGACGGTGAGTTCACCGGTCCGGAAGTTCGCGCGAGTAGGCCTGGCCGCCGTCCGGCTGGTGAACAAGGCCCGCACATCGGCGAGAGCGAGGCGAGTGTCGCCGCCGTGTTCCATCGCGTCGGACAACTCGCGCAAAGCCTGTCCGAGTTGCCACGCATCCGACTGCGGCACATCGACCAGGAACTGGAGAGCCCGTCGCAGAACCGCTGCCCACTCCGTCGCTGCCTGCGGACCCTCGATATCTCGAAGTGTGACGGCCAGTCGGTCCACGAACTCTGCGAAATTGCCCGCGAGCTCGATGTCGGTACTTTCGACGTCGTCGAGAGGGAGAGCGAGATCCAACCATTCCGGCTCGGACTCGTCCGCCGTCACACCCAGTAGGAGACGGTCGATCGCCGTGTTGAACGTGTTCTGCGGAAACCCTTCGAGGCCGAACATCGCACGTTGCCGCTGACCGATCCCCCATCTGGCCCCGGTCTCGTTCACCCATTCACGCAGACGCTCCAGTTCGTCGTCACCGAACCCGAACTGTCGCCGAACGGGCGCTGCCGCAGCCAGATCCAGAACCGCACTGGCCGTGACTCGCCCGTCCGCAAGACGAAGCAGGGAATCCAGTACGGCGAGGACCGGATTGGTCTGGCGCAGCCCACGATCGGCGAGTCGCACTCGTAGGCGATGGCCCGGATGTCCGAGCACACCCTGACCGAACGCCGCTCTGATCAGCGGAGCGTAGGCCTCCACGTCCGGGCAGAGAATCAGGACGTCACGTGGTTCGAGATCCTGATTCTCCTGAAACAAGCGCAGCAACGTTTCCCGCAACACTTCGACCTGACGTGAGGGTCCGTGACATGCGTGCACCTCGAGGGTGCCGTCCGTTTCGGGGAGCGAATCGAGGGCGCGATCGTCTACGACGGACGCCTGCACGGCGCCGAGCATCGTCCGGGGCGCGGGCGCGCCCGGATGGTGAGTGTCGTCGAGAACGATCCCGCTCAGTCGAGTCTGCAGTTCCCGCACGTCGCGAGAAAGACTCGCCGACAACGGGTTCTGTACCAGGAGTGCGGAATCGTCGTCACGGCGCCGAACCACCGCCGACCGCGACGACAGGCGCTCCCACATACGCGGGCTCGGGTGAGTGAGCCACAGGTGGACCTCACGATGAATCGACAGGGCCTGCACCACCTCGAGCTGGGATGTGGTGAGTCTGGTCGTTCCGAAAAGGGAGATTCGTTCCGGTAGCGGGACCGCACCCGGATCGTCACGCAGACGCTCGCACGTAGGGAGCAGTCGCTCCGCCACGCTGGGTGAGCCGATTCGTTCTCGCACGCCCCGCCACAATGCCGCCTGCCAGCTCAGGTCGCGGTCGAGCGGGCCACCCGCACCGTCGGTGTCCGCGCCGCTCGCCCAGTCCACGAGCATCGACGGCCGCTGCGCGGCATAGCCTCGGAAGAGCTCTGTGAGGTGTAGCGCTGTCTCGTAGCGTCGACCGATCCGATGGCCTTCGAGGTGCTTCGCGAGGACGGGATACCAGGGTTCACCGGCACTGGCATCGATGACCTCGAGCACCTTCCACAGCATTCGGTTCGGCGACCAGGGGTCGGTGCGCGCATCCATGTTCGAGACCGCCGACACGGCGTCGTCCACCAGTCGATTCGGGCTCGGGAACGCGATGTTGGCCGCGATCCCGTCGGAGTGTTCGGGCCCGAGGACCGTCGCGAGTCGCTGCGTCAGCCACCGCTCGACTCCCTTCGCAGGGACGGCGACGACCTCACCCGCAAACGGGTCTTCCAACGGCGAGCCGAGTAGCGCGGCCAATGCGTCGGCGAGAGTGCTCGAGCGTTCCGCACGATGCAATCTCAGCAACTTCGCACCCTCAGTCGGTCGGAGCGGTGGGCGTGAACGTCACCGCCATCTCTTCCAGCCCCGACACGAAGTTCGCCGGCCGCCGCCGCAGTGATCGCGAGTCGGCGGGCAACGTCATGTCGGGCAGTCTCGACAGTAGCTGTTCGAACATCAGTCTCCCCTCCAACCGCGCCAGTTGATTTCCGAGGCAGAAGTGCGCACCAAGGCCGAATGCCAGGTGCGGATTGGGTGCTCGTTCGATGTCGAAGGTGTTGGGCTCGTCGAAGTGTGTGTCGTCGAAGTTCGCCGACTCGAACAGCAACATCACCTTCTCGCCTTCCCGCAACGAAGTTCCGTGGAACTCGACGTCCCGGGTGACGGTGCGGCACATGTTCTTGATCGGCGACACCCACCTCAGCATCTCCTCCATCGCGTTCGGAATGGAGTCCGGGTCGTCGACGAGAGCGGCTTGCTGGTCGGGGTGCCGCATCAGCTGTTCCATGCCACCGCTCAGGACGTGCCTGGTCGTCTCGTCTCCTCCGATGAGAATGAGAAGTGTTTCGCTCACGATGTCCTGGTCGCTGAGTCGGTCGCCGTCGATTTCGGCGTGAACGAGGATGCTCGTCAGATCGTCCGTCGGCTCGTCTCGTCGTTTCGCGATGGTGTCGAGAGTGAACTCGCTGAACGCCAGGTAGGCCTCGGCCTGGGTCCGAAGGTCGTCTTCCGACGCATTGCTGCCGAGAGCACTCAGCAAGTCGTCCGACCACTTCAGAAAGGTGCCTCGATCCGCCGGCCGAACCCCGAGCATGTCCCCGATCACCGCCATCGGCAGCGGGGCTGCGAGGTCACGTACGAAGTCGGCCTCGCCCGTTTCGCACACGGAATCGATGAGCTGATTGCAGATCAGGCGAATACTCGGAATCTTCGCTTCCACCTGCTTGCGCGTGAACCCCGCATTGACGAGGCGGCGGCGCTGCAGATGTTGCGGGTCGTCCATATCGATCATGTGCGGCAGCGGACCCACACCGGGACGAATGCCCCCACCGTTCGCGAACAGGACCGGATCACGCTCGGCGTCGACGACCGCGTCGTAGGTCGCCATCCCCACGATCCCGTCGGCCCGATACACGGGTTCGTTCTCCCGCATCCACGCATACGCGGACCGCGGATCCCCCAACTCCCCCGAGTAGAAACGTCCGTCCAGAAGGTCGAACTCCGGCCTCGTGGTCATGTGGAACTCCTCCGCCGTTCGGTGCCCCGATGGTAGAACCAGTTCCTACGAACAGGACGCTAACCGATCGAATTCGCAGGAGCCGACATGACCGCACACCAGGTTCTCGGACGGACCGTGAACACTCCGGTTCAGGTGCGGAGGGCCTCGGCCTTCATGGCTGCGTTCACGGTGCCGTCCGATCGCGCGCAGTCGACGATCGACTACTCGGGCCTGCGGATTCTGGAGCATCGCAAGGGTCGCGGACTCTGCACGCTCGTCTTCGTCGACTACATCGACGGTGACCTCGGTCGGTACGAGGAGTTCGGTGTCGTCTTCCTGGTGCGGGAGCATTCTGCGCGGGGCGCGTTCATCCACCGCCTTCCGGTAGACGGTGATTTCACACTGGCCGCAGGAAGAGGCATCTGGGGATTTCCGAAGACGCTGGCCACGTTCGATACGGACCACACTTCCCGAACCAAACGTGCATCGCTCGCCGCCGAAGCCCGTCAGGTCGTCGATCTCGCAGTGAAGCCTGGGGTCTCGGTTCCCGGCCGGCGGACCGAAGCGGTGGCCTACTCCCACCTCGACGGAGTCACGCGCCGCACGCCGTGGGACATGAATCCGACGGGAGTGCGGATGCGGCCGGGCGGCGCAACGCTGTCACTGGGTAACCATGCATTCGCCGAAGAGCTACGTTCGCTACAACTTCCGAGTCGTGCTCTGTTCACCACGTCGGTGCGCAACATCGCCATGTCTTTCGGCGACGCGAAAGATCTGTGATCGGGACTACACCGATTTCCGGTTTCACCGCTACACTGCTGGACACTTGACCAAGAGTGACCTGCGCCCGAGGCGCACCGGAGGGACGTTCATGGCGCGGATCAATCGTCGAAGCATGCTGGCCGGAGTAGCAGCAGCCCCAGCACTGGCTGCAATTACAGGCGGAACCTCGCACGCCGACCCAGCACTGGCAGTCGATCCGAAGAAGACGAGCCCGAGTTCGACAGGGTTGCAGGTGGGCGTCGGCATCTCCGACATCACCGGCCCCGTCGCCGAGGTCGGCATGATGGGCTACTCGAGCTTCGAGCAACGCACCGAAGGCCTGCATCAGCGAATGCGCGCCCGCGCTTTCGTCTTCGCGGAGGGTGAGTCACGGGTCGTCTACGCGGTGGTCGACAACTGCATGATCTTCCAGTCCGTGCACGACGGAGTGATCGCCCGCCTCGCACAGCAGTACGGCGACCTCTACACCGAACGCAACGTCATGTTGACTGCGATCCACTCCCACGCAGCCTGTGGCGGCGCTTCCCACAACTACGCCTACAACCTCGCGGTCCTCGGATTCGAGAAGCTGGTGTACGACGCCGAAGTCGACGGAATCGTCGAGGCGATCAGCGCAGCGCACGAGGATCTCGCCCCCGGCTCGCTCGGATACGGACGCAGTGAACTTTCCGACGCCAGCGTCAACCGATCGCGCGTCGCATTCGACCGCAACCCGGACGAGGACAAGAACTACTACCCGCTCGGTATCGACACGTCCATGCGATCGATGCGAATCAAGCAGGGCGGCAAGGATGTCGGCGCCATCAACTGGTTTGCCACGCACTGCGCATCGCTCACCAACGAAAACCACCTCGTCTCGGGTGACAACAAGGGTGCAGCCGCGTACTTCTGGGAGCGCGGGCAAGAAGGTGTCGACTACCTGGCCGACGGTAAGCCCACATTCGTCGCCGCCTTCCCCCAGACCAACTCCGGCGACATGTCGCCCAACCTCGACCTGGAACCCGGCCACGGCCCCACCGACGACGAGTTCGAGAACGCGCGCATCATCGGCCAACGCCAGGTCCACGCCGCCCGCGAAGCTTGGTCCGCCGCATCGGAAGACGTGACCGGGTCCGTCGACGCGCGAGTGATGTACCTCGACATGGCCGCCCAGACCGTCGACGGCAAGTACACCCCCGACGGCGTGCCCGCGCGGACCTCACCGGCCTGCGTCGGCGCCGCCATGAGTGCAGGTAGCACCGAGGACGGCCCGGCCATCCCCGTCTTCCCGGAAGGCACCACCAATCCGGTCATCGATGCACTCGGTGGAATGGACGCGCCCATCCCGAAGTGGCTGCGTGATGCGCAGGCGCCCAAACTCGTTCTGATCGCCGTCGGATTGGTGCCCCCGGCCGGCACCTGGATTCCGAATATTCTGAAGATTCAGATCCTGAAGATCGGGCAGTTCTACGTGGTCGGCGGCCCCGCCGAGTTCACCATCGTGTCGGGTCTCCGCATTCGCCGAACCGTGGCTGCCGAACTCGGCGTCCCCCTCGAGAACGTCATATTTCAGGGCTACGCCAACTCGTACTCGAGCTACTGCACCACCCCGCAGGAGTACGACTCTCAGCAGTACGAGGGCGGATCGACGATGTTCGGGCGCTACACACTTCCGGCATATCAGCAGGGGTTCGCCCGGTTGGCCGCAACATTGAAGGCCGGAAGTACCGGCGAACGCGGCCCCGCACCCGTCGACAACTCGCGTCTTCAGCCCGCATTCAACCCCGGCGTCGACCTCGATGTGCCCGCCGCCGGAAGACAGTTCGGGGATGTGCTGATCCAGCCTGCCGCCACGGCTTCCGTGGGCAACCAGGTCGTGGTCGAGTTCGTCACCGGGCATCCCAAGAACGACCTTCGTCGCCGAAGCACATACCTCGAGATCCAGCGTCGCGAGGGCAAAGACTGGGTCCGGCACGCCGACGACAGCGACTGGTCGACCAAGTTCCATTGGAAGCGAACGGAACCGAATCAGTCCACTGCCCGAATCACCTGGGATGTGCCGGAGGGAACTCCGGCCGGCACCTACCGAATCCAGCACTTCGCCGCCGCAAAGGACCGCGCGGGTGCGATCTCGTCGTTCACCGGCACGTCGGGCGAGGTCACGGTCTCCTGACTCGCTGTGCGCTGTTCACCGCTCTCGCACCGAGTCGGTGTACTTTCGTACCGTTGAATTCCTTCGAGTAGGGGGCCATGATGCCCGTCCAGACGAAGTTCACTTGGATCGCCGCCGTTGTTGCTGCCACTGCAACCTCGGGCCTCGGTCTGCCGTCGGAAGCCGACGCATCGGCGCCATCCTGTGCCGCCGGCTGGCAATCGGAAACAATGGCGTCCGGTTTGGGTTGGCTCGAGAACCTGGAGCCGGACCGGAAGGGTGGCTTCTACGTCAGCGGCGCCGACAACGGAATCCTGTACCACGTGGATTCGGCGAACAACGTCGAGACGGTACTCACCGGACTGGACAAGCCGGCAGGGCTCCGGCTCTCGGGTACGGACCTTTACTTCGTCACGGGCGACGACCCCATGCGCACGGTGGCCGACGGGACCTTGCAACGACTCGACACCGAAACCGGTGCGGTGACAACGATTGCCGACGACCTGTACGGACCGAACGGCCTGCTGTTGCTGCCGGACGGCGACCTCTTGATCTCTCGTATCGACATACTCGGACCCCCGACCGGAATTGCACGGTACAGCCCGACGACCGACACCCTCGATCGCTCCTGGTCGACAATTCCTCGATCGAACGGAATGGCCCTCACACCGGACCGCACCGCGTTCTACACCGGTGACGTGACTTCCCAGATTCTGCGCGTCCCACTCGATTCCCCCAACAGTGCGAGCACCGCGGTGGGAATACCGAATCTGATTGCGCTTCCCGACGACATGGAGACGGCCGCCGACGGAACGCTGTACGCAGCCGATCATCTAGCGGGCGCCGTGTACCAGATCGATCCCGAGACGGGCGAGTCCTGCACCATCGTGACCGGATTGACCAAACCTTCCGGCCCGGTCCGGATTCCGCCGGACGGGCCGACGTCCGTTCGCATCGCCCCGGACGGCGACGGCTGGGCGCTGTACGTCACCGCATTCGACGGCGCGCTTCGGCGCTTCAATCCGCCGCCCGGGGTCGATCTCACACCGATCGGCTGAGTTCCGCCATCTCCGGCACATCTTGGTGACCAGCACTGGTGCGGCGCTCGGTCACCGTCGCGACGCCGAGAACCAGTAGAGCCAGGACGGTCAGGCCCGCGCCCATCCAGATCGGCGAGGTGAATCCTAGGCCCGCGGCGATCGTGATGCCGCCCAGCCAGGCGCCGAACGCGTTTCCGACGTTGAAGGCAGCGATGTTCGCTCCGGACGCCATGGTCGGGGCACTCGAGGCGTGGTTCATGATTCGCATTTGTAGGCCCGGCACAGTCGCAAATCCGAAGGCACCCATCAGGAACAGCGCAACGAGAGTCATCGGTTTGCTCCCCGCCGTCAACGCGAACACGACCAGGACGACCGAGAGCACGGCAAGGATCGTCAGGAGAGTGCGCTCGAGCGCCTTGTCCGCCGCGCGACCGCCGAGGTAGTTACCGACGAACAGGCCGCTTCCGAACAGGACCAACAACCACGGGACGCTGCTGGAGGCGAATCCACCGACCTCGGTCAAGGTGAACGCAATGTAGGTGAAAGCTCCGAACATGCCGCCGAAACCGAGGATGGTCACGACGATCGAGAACCACACCTGCGGTGACCGGAATGCACCGAGTTCGCCACGAAGACCGCGGGATTCGCCCGTTTCGTTTCTCGGCACCGACGGTACGAGCGCTGCGATACCGATCAGAGCGACAATTCCGATCACCGTGATGGCCCAGAAGGTCGACCGCCATCCGAACTGCTGGCCGAGGAAGGTTCCGAACGGAACACCGAGAACGTTCGCGATGGTGAGGCCGGCGAACATGGTGGCGATCGCGCCCGCCTTCTTTTCCGCGGACACCAGATCTGCGGCGAGAACCGCGCCGATTCCGAAGAACGCGCCGTGGCACAGCGCCGCGAGCACGCGACCGGCCATCATGAGCTCGTACGTGGGCGCGAGCGCGGAGAGCAGGTTTCCGCCGATGAAGAGCACCATCAGTCCTTCGAGGACACGCTTGCGGTCGAATCCGGTCACCGCAGCAGTGATCGCAATCGCGCCGACCGCCACCGACAGCGCGTAACCGGAGATGAGATAACCGGCGACCGACTCGGTCACCTCGAAGTCTGCCGCGACCTCGGGCAGCAGGCCCATGATGACGAACTCGGTGAGTCCGATCCCGAAACCGCCCATGGCAAGGGCGAGTAGTCCCAGTGGCATTGGAGCCACTCCTTTCATAGAAACCTGAATCTGCGCACATGCGGCGTATGCAATAGTTGCAGGCGCGTCATAAATGGTTGCACGCGCGCTCTATATGCGCAAGCTGGTATTCTCGATGTCACACAGATCAGGAGGTCGCAGTGGGAATCGCCGATGACGCCGTCGAGGTCCGATCACAGGGTTGGCGCACACTGGCGGCCCTGCACGGACTGCTCGAGACCGAGCTCGAACGAGCTCTCCAGAAGGAGCACGACCTCTCGGTCGTGGAGTACACGGTCCTCGACGCGCTGGGACGCCAGGACGGGTGGCACATGCGCATGTCGCAGCTCGCCCGAGCCGCCGCCTTGAGCAGCAGTGCCACCACCAGACTCGTCAACCGCCTGGAGAAGCGAGAGCTTCTACAACGCATCCTGTGCGACGACGATCGTCGTGGGATCTACACGGAACTCACCCCGGGCGGGCGCGCCGCGTTGGATGCCGCTCGCCCGACTCACGATGCCACTCTCGAGTCGGCACTCGCCCACGCCGAGGACCTCCCCGAGCTTTCACATCTGGTCCGGGCTCTGCACGATCTGCCGGCGCTCACGAAATAGGGAGCCGACCCGCACAACTGCACACGAACCGGCCCAGCGGGCGGAATCCCGCCTCCGAGAGCGATTTGTGTGCACTCGGCCCGAATTGCGCATTCAGGCTTGCAGCGACTGCTTCCCGCGCAACCTTTCGACCGCATCGTCGAGGTGCTCGGCCAGCAGCCTCGCGGCCTCCTCATCCGAGGCCGATCTGATCGCGTCGCGAAGGACCTCGTGCTCGTGTGCCTGGTCGCGGATGTCGTCGTACGTGGTCTGCAGTGCGCCCATACACATTCGGGTTTCGATCAGCAGGGTTCGCGCCGCTCGAACGAGACGCGGACTCTTCGCGCTTTCGACGAGCACCTGATGGAACAACTGGTCCGCATCGGACACCGCTGCCGCATCGCCGCGCTCGGCGGCAGCGTGCATGACAGTGACCGACGAGCCGAGAGCCTCGTAAGCCTCCTCGCGCGTACTGTCGAGAATCAGCGCGAGCGCTCCACCTTCGATGACTCGTCTGCTGTGATACACGTCCACCACATCGTCCAGGGTCAGTTCGGTGACGAAGATGCCCCGGTTGCGGATGCTGTGCAGCAGCCCCTCGGACACCAGTCGCTGCATGGCCTCGCGCAGCGGACCACGGGACACCTGGAAGTGCGCGGCCAGGTCGGCTTCGCCCAGCTGCTCGCCCGGCTCCAACGACCCGCGCATGATCGCGTCTCGCAGTCGATCCGCGATGAGCTCGGCCGTCGATTGCCGACTGACCGGTTCCAGATCAGTCAGTGCCATGTTCATGTCCTCTCTCGGCGACAACTGCATATGCTTCTTCCCCGAACAGCACTCCGAGAGACGGTTCCACCGTCAGGTGCCCGGCCAGCCGTAGGCCTTCCCACACGGTCACCTGGTTGGCGGTGAGTACGGGCTTGCCGAGGCGCCGCTCGAGACTACTCAGCGACGCGAGCGTCCTCATCGCCGTATCCGGCACCAGCACTGCCTGGGCTTCGGGATGGTCGTTGGAGGTCGCCAACGCCGCCACCTGCGCGGGGGTCATGCGTCCGACCTCTGCGGCGGTGTCGATCCCCGCCGAGGACATGGAGAGCACCTCGATGCCGGCGGCGGCGAGGAACTCCACGAACAGCCGGGCCACGTCGTCCGGATAGCTTGCCGCGACGGACACCCGCGTGATCCCCAAGATACGCAGCGCGCTCACGAAGGCGAAACTCGTGCTCGACGTGGGAACTTCCGTCACCGCAGCAAGATTGTCGACCTGTTCGCGCGCACCCTCCGGGCCGAAGACGAAGCTCCCGGACGTGCAAGCCCAGATCACCGCATCCGGGTTGGTCTTCGCCAGTTCGACGGCGCCGGCTGCGAGCCGAGCTGGACTGCCGAGATCGAGCAGTTGCGGAACGGCGTGCAGGTCGGTGCCGTAGACGTGCACGACGGGCAGTCGCACACCCAGAATCTTCGCCGCGTAGGAGTAGTCGTCCTCGGCGGCGTGATCGGGGTAGATGAATCCCACTGTGCAGGAGGGCGATGTCTGATCAGAACACATTGCGAAGCCAATCTCCGGGGCCGGTCATCGGCAGGTCCATCCGGCCGAGGCACGCCCAGATCGTGAGCTGGTTCGCCGTCAGGACCGGCTTTCCGAGTTCACGCTCGAGCGGCGCAATCAGGTCGTAGGTGGGCAGGTTGGTACAGCTGACGAAGATCGCTTCGGAGTGCGTGTCGTCGGCCGCCATGATTCGTTCGGCGATGGTTCGGTAGTTGACCTTCCAGATGCCGCCGCCGAGCCCGAGGTGGCTGGACCGAACCACCTCGACGCCGGCCTCCTCCAGGAAGTCGTGCAGCCGCTCGGTCAGCGGCATGTCGTACGGGGTGATCACCGAAAGCCTGGTGAGACCGAGACTCTCGATTGCCTCGACGAGTGCGCCGGAGGTGGTGACCGCGTCGGGCGCTCCTGCCTCTCGAATCGCTTCGCACAGCGACTGCTCGTATGCGAGCCCGCCGATGAAGCTTCCGGAAGAGCACAGGTAGGCAACCACTTCCGGCTCGACCTGCTTCACATCACGCGTGGCTGCCATGAGGTGAGCACGGTCTGACACCCGCTCCGCCATCTCGAGGCTGACCGGTACCGGCTCGTACGGCGTGCGTGCCAAGTGCAAGCTCACCTCCAGAGGCGTCCACCGCCACAGTTCGCGCTCGAGCGCGAGGTCGAACGGTGCGATGATGCCGATTCCGCGCTGAGCCAGCGGGCCCTCGAATTCGGGAGAATTCAGTTCCAATACGGACCTCACCTTCCCGGCCGCGCCGCCCTTGCAGATTGTTGACAATCATACGACCCGCTCGTACGGTGTCAACGTGACTCGGAAACCGATCATCGCGGTGCTGCATGCAGAAGGCCCCTCGGCCGACACCCTGCCGAGCCAGGAGTTGATGGCGCCCGTTGCTGCGCGAGCTGACATTCGCTACACCACCCGCGACGGGCTGGCCGACGCCCTGGACGGCGCAGACGCTCTGTTTCTCTACGAATTCCTGAGCGACGCGGTCCCGCAGGCGTGGCACGCAGCGGATTCCTTGCAGTGGCTTCACATCGCCGCGGCCGGTGTCGACCCGGTGATGTTCCCGGAAATGCGGGCGAGCGACGTCACGGTCACCAATTCGAGGGGTGTCTTCGACGGCGCAATCGCCGAGTACGTGCTCGGCCAGATCCTCTCGTTCGCCAAGGACTTCCCGGGGTCGCTTCGCCTCCAGCAGAACGAAACCTGGAAACACCGCGAATCCGAACGCATCGCAGGCAAGTCCGCACTCGTCGTCGGCACCGGCCCCATCGGACGGGCGATCGCAAGGTTGCTCACCGCGGTCGGAATGGAGGTCCGAGGCTCGGGCCGACGCGCACGAGCCGACGATCCGGACTTCGGAACCGTCACCACCACAGAAGAACTCCCGACCCAGCTCGGGACAGCCGACTACGTCATCGCGGTCGCGCCACTCACAGAACAGACCCGGCACATTTTCGACCACGACGCCTTCGCCGCGATGAAGCCGAGCGCCCGCTTCGTCAATGTCGGCCGCGGCGAACTCGTCGATACCGACGCCCTCGTCGCCGCGCTCGAGAAGGGCGCGATCGCCGGGGCTGCCCTCGACGTACTGGAGAACGAGCCTCTCGCACCCGGACACCCGCTCTGGGGGATGCCCAATGTTTCGGTGACCCCACACAATTCCGGCGATTTCGTCGGGTGGCGTGACGCGCTCGTCACCATTTTCGCCGACAACTTCGAGCGCTGGACCGAAGACCGCCCGCTCGAGAACATCGTCGACAAGAATCTCGGGTACGTACCGAGCTGAGCTAAGGAGTGGTCATGGATCCCAGCACTTCGTCGCGCACCGAAGCCACGAATCCAACCGAGATGACCGCTGTCGAACTGGTGGCCGCGTACACGTCAGGCACCCTTTCACCGGTCGAGGCCACCCGCTCGATCCTCGATGCCATCGACACCGGTGACCGCGACATCAATTCCTTCTGCCTGGTCGACGCCGACCGCGCACTCGAGCAGGCCCGCAGTTCCGAGGAGCGCTGGCGAACCGGATACTCGAAGGGGTTGCTCGACGGGGTTCCGATGTCGATCAAGGACATCTTCCTCACCGACGGATGGCCGACCTTGCGCGGCTCGCAAGCCGTGGACGCGAACCAGCCGTGGGCGGTCGACAGCCCCGTGGCCGCCCGCCTACGCGAGGACGGGATGGTCTTCGTGGGAAAGACCACTACCCCCGAGATCGCGTGGAAGGCCGTGACCGACAGCCCGCTGTGCGGAATCACGCGCAATCCGGTCGACACGTCGAAGACGGCCGGCGGCTCTTCCGGAGGAGGCGCGGCCGCCGTGGCCGCAGGGTTCGGCCCGGTGTCGGTGGGAACCGACGGCGGTGGCAGCGTGCGCATCCCCGCATCCTTCTGCGGGATAGTCGGTTTCAAGCCGACCCATGGCCGCATCCCGCTGTACCCCGCCAGCCCCTTCGGCCCCCTTGCGCACGCAGGTCCGCTCACTCGAACAGTCGAGGACGCAGCTCTGCTGATGGACATCCTCTCCCTTCCGGACCCGCGCGATCCCACCGCACTCGCGCCGCCGCGCTCGACGTTTCGCGGCGAGATCGGCCGTGACGTGGTGGGCCTGCACGTCGCCTACTCCCCCACACTCGGCTACGTAGACGTCGATCCCGAGGTCCGCGCCATCGTCGACCGCGCGGTTCGCGACCTCGCTTCGGCCGGACTGGACGTGGGTGAAGTCGACCCCGGATTCACCGATCCGATCGATGCGTTCGAATTGCTGTGGGCAGCAGGCGCCGCTGCGATGCTGCGCAAGTTCCCCGAGGGCGCGCGCGACAAGGCGGACCCCGGCCTTGGCCTGGTCTGGGACCGCGGCGAGACCTACACGGCCGTCGAGTACCTCGATGCCCGGGCAGTCGCCGCGGAAATCGGTATCACGATGGGCAACTTCCACCTGGAGCACAACCTGCTGCTCACGCCGACGATGCCGATTCCCGCCTTCGAGGCCGGACACGACGTTCCCCCCGGCAGTGACTTCACCAGTTGGCCGCAGTGGACGCCGTTCACCTACCCGTTCAACATGACTCAGCAGCCGGCAATCAGCATTCCGGTGGGCAGGACCGAGGCAGGACTGCCGGTGGGACTGCAGATCGTCGGCCCCCGCCACTCGGACGACTTGGTTCTCGCCGTCGCCCGCTTCGCCGAGTACGCCCTGGCCTGACGGTCAGACGCGCTCTCGCGCGAACATCAGCGTCTCGCCCTCCACGCCCCGCAGCCAGAGGTCGTTGCACGCAGCGGCCAATTCCGGCAGGCCTTCTTCGATGGCGCCGAAGACGTTGCCCGGAACCCAACCGACGTCGCCGTTCAACAGCAAGTTGTTGCGGCCGTAGAAGAGTGCGAGGTCCGTCGCGCCCTGCGCGGCGTGCGCCTCCGACCCCGGATCGTATCCGTACGCCGAGTTTCCGATCTCCCACGGCTCGAAGTCGAAAAGACACACGTCACCGGGTATCGGCGTGACCGTGGGGTTCTCACGATGCGGTGCAGCCGAGATCCTCGGTACGAGGGTGTAGACCTCGTTCCGCGCGTACTTGGCGTGAAATGCGCCGCCGCCCTGCGGCAGCGCGTCCCACACCGCATCGCAGGTGAGCGGCGCCTCATCGTCCAACAGGCGCGCTCGGCACGTCACGCCGCGACGCTCGAGCGTGATGGTGATGTAGCGCGCCAACCTGTCACACCTCCTGCATGACTTCGGCCCAGATTCCCAGCGCGTCGTCCACCTGCTGCTCGGTCACGATGAGCGGCGGGATCATGCGCACTACGTTCATGTGCGCTCCGCACGTCAACATCAGCAGCCCCTTCTTCGCTGCAAGCTGTTGCGCCGCTGTAGCCCTCGGGCGATCTGCGGTGCCATCCGAGGCGGTGAACTCGCTGCCGACGAGCAGTCCCAGCCCGCGTACGTCGCCGATTCCGTCGTCGGCTAGTCGCCGCGCACCATCGAGCAATTGGGTGCCACGTTCGGCCGCGTTGGCCACGAGCCCTTCTTTCTCGATGACTTCGAGGGTGGCGACCGCCGCGGCGCACGAGACTGCGTTGCCGCCGTATGTTCCGCCCTGCGACCCCGGCCACGCTTTGGCCATCAGCTCTTCGGAGGCCGCGATACCGGAAAGCGGGAAGCCACTCGCCAATCCCTTGGCAATGGTGATGATGTCGGGACGTACGTCGAAGTGCTGGTGGCCGAAGAACTTTCCGGTTCGGCCGAAGCCGGTCTGGATCTCGTCCATCACCAGCAGGATCCCGTGGCGGTCGGCCCTCTCGCGCAGCCCTTGGAAGAAGCGGGTGTTGCCCGGGACGTAGCCACCCTCTCCCAGAACCGGCTCGACGATGAACGCCGCGGTCTCGTTCGGCGAGGTGAGGGTGGCAAAGATGTAGTCGAGTTCCTGCAGCGCGAAGTCCGTGGCCTGCTCCTCCGTCCACCCGTACCGGTAGTGGTTGGGGAACGGCGCGACGTGAACACCACTCATCAGCGGCGCGATGCCGGCCGAGAACCTGGTACCCGACGTCGTCATCGTGGCGGTGGCAACGGTACGACCGTGAAAGCCGCCGTGGAAGACGATCACGTTCGGTCGCCCGGTGGCCTGCCGAGCCAGACGTAGTGACGCCTCGACGGCCTCGCTGCCCGAGTTCGCGAAGAACAGCGAGTCGAGTCCCTCCGGTAGCACCTCGCCGAGTTTGTCGACGAGCGCGAGTAGCGGTTTGTGCATCACGGTCGTGTACTGCCCGTGGATCAGGGAGCCGACCTGCTTCTGTGCCGCCTCTACGACGTGAGGATGGCAGTGACCCGTACTCGTCACTCCGATTCCCGCTGTGAAGTCGAGGTACCGGCGACCGTCGGTGCCGTGGAGGTAACACCCCTCTCCGTAGTCGACGGTGACGGGTGTTGCTTGCGCGAGAAGTGGAGACAGCCGAGTCACGATAGGACCTCCGAACGCATTGTCAGATTGTCGACAATATGCATAACATGGAGCCTGGCCCATTGGCAATGGAATTGGAGCAGGCATGAGCGCAGCGATCACCGAAGATCAGGCAATCCAGTCGGTCCACACCGGGCTCTTCATCGGCGGTAAGTGGCGCGACACCGCGCAGACCATGCCCGTACATGATCCTTCGACCGGCAAAGTGCTGTGCTCCGTCGCCGATGCTTCGCCCGCCGAAGCTGCAGAAGCCTTGGACGCTGCAGCGGCAGCGCAGGCCTCCTGGGCCGCGACGACACCCCGAGAACGCGCTACCGTCCTGACCAACGCCCACCGACTGCTTCTCGAGAACACCGAACGGCTCGCGCTCGTCATGACGTTGGAGATGGGCAAGCCATTGGCGGAGGCCCGCGGCGAGATCGCCTACGCTGCCGAGTTCTTCCGTTGGTTCGCCGAGGAAGCGGTTCGCATCGAAGGTGGCTACACCACCGCGCCCGCTGGTGGTTCGCGCTTTCTCGTCACCCGCCAACCCGTCGGACCGTGCCTGCTGATCACCCCGTGGAACTTCCCCATGGCAATGGGAACCAGGAAGATCGGCCCGGCCCTCGCCGCCGGGTGCACCTCGGTCATCAAACCGGCCGCACAGACGCCACTGTCGATCCTGGCGCTCGCGGACATTCTCGTGGAGGCCGGCGTGCCCGACGGTGTCGTGAACGTGGTCACCACGTCACGCTCGGACGACGTCATGTCCCCCATGATTCGCGACGAGCGGTCACGCAAGCTCTCCTTCACCGGTTCCACCGGCGTCGGCAAGCACCTACTCGGCTTGTGTGCGGAGACGGTCATGCGGACGTCGATGGAACTCGGGGGCAACGCTCCGTTCGTCGTATTCGACGACGCGAACATCGACGACGCGATCGAGGGCGCAATGGCAGCCAAGATGCGCAACATCGGGCAGGCCTGCACGGCAGCGAACCGCATCCTGGTGCACTCCGCAGTCGCCGAAGAGTTCACCCGCAAGCTCACCGATCGGATGAAGGCCCTACCGGTCGGCCGCGGAACCGAGGAGGGTGTCGTCGTCGGGCCTCTCGTGAACGAGGCCGCCGTCCAGAAGGCGAACGACCTGGTTGCGGACGCCGTCGAGCGCGGCGCCACCGTCCTGACCGGCGGTGAACCGCTCGACCGAGCCGGCAACTTCTACCCGGCGACCGTACTGACCGGGGTACCGGACGACGCCGAGATGTGCCATACCGAGATCTTCGGGCCGGTGGCCGCAATCAGTACGTTCGAGAGCGAAGACGAGGCGGTGGAGCGCGCGAACGACACCCCGTTCGGTCTCGTCGCCTATGTCTACACCGAGAGTTTGCGCCGTGGACTCCGCGTGTGCGAAGCACTCGAATCGGGAATGGTGGGGCTCAACCAGGGTGTCGTCTCGAATCCGGCCGCACCGTTCGGTGGCGTCAAGGAATCGGGCCTCGGACGTGAAGGCGGCTCCACCGGAATCGACGAGTTCCTCGAGATCAAGTACGTCGGAGTGGCCCTGTGACGCACACTGATTCCGTGAAGACATATCGAATAGCCACGATCCCCGGTGACGGCATCGGTGTCGACGTCACCACCGAAGCTGTGCGCGTTCTCGACGCCGCTGCACGCGGCTTTCGCATCGAATGGACCGAGTTCGATTGGTCCTGCGAGGGGTACCTGCGTACCGGCTCGATGATGCCCGCGGACGGACCCGAGCAGCTGAGTGAGTTCGACGCGATCTTTCTCGGTGCCGTCGGGTTCCCGGGGGTCCCCGATCACGTCTCCCTGTGGGGATTGCTGATTCCGCTGCGACGCGCGTTCGGACTGTACGTGAACCTTCGACCGGTCCGCCTGCTCCCGGGCACGCAATCGGCTCTCACCGGGCGCACCGCAGACGATCTCGACATGCTGATCGTTCGAGAGAACTCCGAGGGCGAGTACTCGGAGATAGGCGGCACACACAATCCGGGCAAGCCCGACGAATTCGTGCTCCAGGAATCGGTTTTCACCCGCGTGGGGTGCGAACGCATCATCCGCCACGCGTTCGAACGTGCGCGTGAACGGCAGAAGAAGGTGTGCTCCGCAACCAAGTCGAACGGACTGATCCATTCGATGCCCTACTGGGACAAAGTTTTCGACGAGATCGCCGCGGACTATCCCGATGTCGAGACACGGCAGATGCACGTGGACGCGTTGGCGGCAGAGATCGTGCTGCACCCCGACCGCCTGGACGTGATCGTGGGTTCCAACCTGTTCGGCGACATCCTGTCGGACCTGGCCGCGGCGGTCACCGGTGGTCTGGGACTGGCACCTTCCGGAAACATCAACCCGGAGAAGACCGGGCCCTCGATGTTCGAAGCGGTACACGGCAGCGCGCCCGACATCGCCGGTAAAGGTATCGCCAACCCGGTGGCTCAGATTCTTGCCGGCGCAATGATGCTCGAGCACCTCGGCGAGCACGAGACCGCAGCGGCCATCGACGACGCTGTGTGCCGGGTACTGGACAAGGGCGCCACCCTCACACCGGACCTTGGTGGCAGCGCGACGACGAGCGAACTCGGAAGTGCGATCGCGCAGCGCGCTGCCACCTGAGTGGTCAGAGCCAGGTGTCCTCGGTGGTCGTGGTGAGGAAGGCCTCGAGATCGTCGCGCCACGGCGCGGGGACGGTCTTGTCCGGCTCTATCCCGCTGTACTGACCGCGGTAGAACAGGAGCGGCCGCTCTTCCTTGATCTCACCCAACGTCGAGATGCGACCGAACACCACCCAGTGATCGCCACCGTCGTTGACGGACTCCACCGTGCAATCGATGTGCGCGAGCGATCCGTCGAGAATGGGTGAACCCAATGGCGAAGGAGTCCAGTCGATCCCGGCGAACTTGTCCGGTTCACGTGAGCCGAACCGTGCGCACGTGGCCTGCTGTTCCTCTGCAAGCACGTTGACACAGAACTTGCCGGTCCGCTCGATGCTCGCCCACGACCGCGACTGCTTGGTGGGGCAGAACAACACCAGCGGTGGATCGAGAGACAGCGCTGCGAACGACTGGCAGGCGAAGCCCACCGGCTCGCCGTCGTCGACCGTGGTGATGATGGTGACGCCCGTACAGAACTGACCGAGCACCGTCCGGAACTGCTTGGAATCGATGGCGGGGGCGGTGGCAGCTTCTTCGGCCATCACTTCATCCCGACCGTGAAATCGTGACCCCACAGACTGACCGCCGTGCTCTCCCTCGCAATCCAGTCCTCGTCCTCGACCTGCAAGCCTTCGCAGCCGAATTCGATGTCGAACCCACCCGGAGTCTTCATGTAGAAGGACAGCATCTTGTCGTTGACGTGCCGACCCAACGTGGCGGACATCTTGACCTTCTTGCGCAGCGCACGGTCGAGTGCGAGACCCACGTCGTCCGAGTTCTCCACCTCGACCATGAGGTGGACGATGCCTGTCGGATTGGGCAACGGCAGGAAGGCGAGACTGTGGTGGCGCGGGTTGCATCCGAGGAACCGCAGCCAGGCAGGCTCCCCATCGGCCGGCCGGCCCACCATCTGAGGCGGCATGCGCATCGAATCACGCAGCTTGAACCCCAGCACGTCACGGTAGAACCGCAGCGAAGCGGCGTCGTCGTCCGTCGTGAGCACGACGTGTCCGAGTCCTTGTTCCCCAGTGACGAATCGGTGCCCGTACGGGCTCACGATCCGTCGGTGCTGAAGTGCCGCACCCTGGAACACCTCGAGGGTGTTTCCCGACGTGTCCTCGAACACGATCAGCTCGGCGACACAGCGATCCTGGAGCTGCTCGGCCGTCCCCTCCTTGAAGGGCACACCCGCACCGGACAGGCGGTCCCGAATCTCCTGGAGTTCTTCGGCGTTCGCGCATTCGAAACCGGAGACCGACAGACGATCCTTCTCGCCCGGAAAGATCACCAACCGGGCCGGAAAGTCGTCCATACGCAAGTACAGCGACTCCGGATCGGAACCCTTGCCCTCGATCATGCCCAGAACTTTGAGCCCGTACTCGCGCCAGGCCGCCATGTCCGTGGCCTCGATGCGCATGTACCCGAGTGAGCGAATACCCATTACTTACCTCCCTCGAGAAGGAAGTCGGCGGCGATCCGATTGAACTCGTCGAACTTCTCGAGCTGAGCCCAGTGTCCGCACCCACCGAACACGTGCAGCTGAGCGCGCGGGATGAGCTTCAACGCCACGAGAGCGCCGTCGAGCGGATTCACCCGGTCTTCGCGGCCCCAGATGAGCAGCACACGCTGACGCAGCTTGTACGCGTCGCGCCACAGCATCCCGAGCTCGAAGTCCGCACTCGAGAACGACTTACCCATCGCCTTGGCCGCAGCCAGCGACTCGGGTGTGCTGGCCGCCGCGAATCGCTCTTCGACCAACTCGGGTGTGATGAGCGACTGGTCGTAGACCATCACTCGCAGGAACGCTTCGAGCTTCTCCTTGGTCGGCCCCTCGGGCGGTGCGCTGAACTTGCCGAGATTCTTGACGCCCTCGGTGGGGTCCGGTGCGAACAGGTTGATGCTCAGCCCACCCGGTCCCATCAGGACGAGCCGGCCCGCCCGCTCCGGGTAGTCGAGGGCGAACCGCACAGCGGCCCCGCCGCCGAGGGAGTTACCCAGCAGATGGACTCGACCCTCGATCCCGAGGGTGTCGAGCAGATCCTTCAGCGCCGACGCACTGTGTACGAAGTACTGCGGGTGCTCGGTCGGCTTGTCCGACTGACCGTAGCCGGGCTGGTCGACCGCGATGACGTGGAACTTCTTCGCCAACACCGGAATGTTCTTGGCGAAGTTCGACCACGACGAGGCCCCGGGGCCGCCGCCGTGCAGCAGGACGATCGTGGTGTCGTTGCCGACCCCCGCCTCGTGGTAGTGCAACTTCAGATCGGGCCGAACCTGCGCGAACTTGGAGGTGGACTCGAACGTGAGAGCTTCTTCGGTCGTCGTCACCTGTTCTCCTAGACCATCGTGTCCGTGATGGGGAGGCCGAACTCTCCCGTGCCGTACAGGACGTATGCGCGCTCCGGGTCGTTGGCGGCATGCACGCGACCTGCGTGAGCGTCACGCCAGAATCGTTGCAGCGGAGTGCCGTTGACGAGTGCTGTCGCACCCGAGCTTTCGAACAGCTTGTCGATCGACGCCACCGCACGACCCGTCGCGCGCACCTGATCGCGCCGCGCACGCAGCCGAACCTCGAACGGAACGTCCTCGCCTGCAAGCAGATACGCGTACTCGTCGGCGACATTTCCCGACAGCTGACGCCACGCCGCATCGATGTCACTCGACGCCTCGGCGATACGGACCTTCGAGAACGGATCGTCCTTGGCCTTCTCGCCCGCGTAGGCGGCGCGAACCCGCTTGCCCTGGTGCTCGACGTGAGCGTCGTAGGCGCCGTAGGCCATTCCCACGATGGGCGTCGAGATGGTCGTCGGGTGAATGGTGCCCCACGGCATCTTGTAGACGGGCGCGGTGTTCTGCTCGAGGCCGGGCGCAGTGAGGTCGCTCATCTTCTTGAAGCTGAGGAAACGGTGCGTCGGCACGATTGCGTCCTTGACGACGATCGTGTTGCTGCCCGTACCGCGCAGTCCGACGACGTTCCACACGTCGTCGATCTGGTAGTCCGAGCGTGGAATGAGGAAGCTACCGAAGTCGACGGGGCGTCCGTCCTTGATGACCGGGCCACCGACGACGACCCAGTCGCCGTGGTCGCAGCCCGAGGACCAGGCCCAGGAGCCGTTGACCTTGTAGCCGCCGTCGACGACCTCACCTGCGCCCATCGGCGCGTACGAGGACGAGATCCGAACGTCGGTGTCGGCGCCCCAGACGTCTTCCTGCGCCTTCTGGTCGAACAGGGCGAGGTGCCAGTTGTGAACGCCGATGATGCCGGCGACCCATCCGGTCGATCCACATGCGCTCGCGATCTTCTTCACGGCGGAGTAGAAGAGAACCGGGTCTTCCTGGTAACCACCCCACTGCTGCGGCTGCAGCAAACGGAAGAATCCGGTCTCCTGGAGCTCCTTGATGGAATCGTCGGGTATGCGGCGCAAATCCTCGGCTTCTTGTGCCCGCTCGCGCAGTGTGGGCAGTAGTGCGTCGAGCCGCTGCATAACCTCGTGACTGTCGTGGTTACCCACAGGACGCTCCTGTCTGTTCGAATGTTTCACTTACCTCTGAGACTAGAACACGTTCCCATTCCTGTCGAGACTGCGGTGAATTTGCAGGTCGTCGCAGGACGTCCACTGCAAACCTTGCTGAAATATGGAAATTCTCGGCCGTGTTCTATAACGTGTTCTAGTGACGGTACGAAGGGATGTGAGGGTGTAATGGCGCAGATTCGCGAGATCGATGTGGGCACGACCCGAACCCGCTATGCGCGCGGTTGGCACTGCCTCGGTCTGCTGAGGGATTTTCGGGACGGGAAGCCCCACTCGATCGAGGCATTCGGGACCAAGCTGGTCGTGTTCGCGGACAGCGAGGGCAAACTTGTGGTTCTCGACGGCTACTGCCGGCACATGGGTGGGGACCTCACACAGGGAACGGTCAAGGGCGACTCGATCGCCTGCCCGTTCCACGACTGGCGTTGGGGCAAGAGCGGCAAGTGCACGGGTATCCCCTACGCGCGCCGAGTGCCGCCGCTGGCGAAGACCCGCACCTGGACGACGCTCGAGCAGAACGGGCAGTTGTTCATCTGGAACGACCCGGAAGGCAACCCGCCGCCCGCGGACGTCACGATCCCCGAGATCGAAGGCGCCGACAGCGACGAGTGGACCGAGTGGACCTGGAACTCGATGATCATCGAGGGCGCAAACTGCCGCGAGATCATCGACAACGTCGTGGACATGGCGCACTTCTTCTACATTCACTACGCCTTCCCGACGTACTTCAAGAACGTCTTCGAAGGCCAGGTGGCGGCGCAGTACCTCAACACCAAGGGTCGCCCGGACATCGGCATGGCGTCCCAGTACGGCGGAGACACGCTCCTCAAGTCGGAGGCCGCGTACTACGGGCCGTCCTACATGATCAATCCGCTCTGGAACAGCTACAGCGGGTACGAGGTCGAGAGTGTTCTGATCAACTGCCACTACCCGATCGACCAGAACTCGTTCGTCCTCCAGTACGGCGTCATCGTGAAGAAGCCGAAGGGCGTGTCGGAGGAGATGTCCAACAACCTCGCGGCCAAGTTCACCGAAGGTATCGCCGAGGGCTTCCTGCAGGACGTCGCGATCTGGAAGAACAAGACCAAGATCGAGAACCCGCTCCTGTGTGAAGAGGACGGTCCCGTCTACCAGCTTCGTCGGTGGTACGACCAGTTCTACGTCGACGTCGCCGATATCGACGACAAGATGACGCAGCGGTTCGAGTTCGAGGTCGACACCACCAAGGCCAACGAAGCCTGGCAGGTGGAGGTGGACGAGAACCTCGCCCGCCAGAAGGCTGAAAAGGAAGCCGCGACCGCCGAGTCCGCGGAGAACACGGAAGCGCAGGTATAGCCATGAGTGCCTCGACCGAATCGCGAAACTCGAAGTGGGCCAAGGCGCCCGACTTCTCGGGTCAACCGGCTCGCGTCGAGGCCATCGCGGCGCAGACGGTCGAGGACAAGGCCAACTACCTCGATTCGGGTCTGCACGAGGTCGAATGCCGGGCCTGCGGTACCTGCGTTCTGGTACGAAAGAACAGCATGAAGCACACGAGTGTGCAGTGGATGTCCGACCCGGCCAAGTCCTGCCCCACGTTCCAGCAGGGCGTCACCGAGGGTCGTACGACTTCCGAACAGGACGGCTGCCCGCGGCTGCAGGCCAGTATCAACCATGCCGTGATGGAAGGCTTCATCGAGGTCCGGGACCACGACGACACCTAACCCCCTTCTCGACCAATGTCACACACGTTCAGTTCGATCGAACGGGTGTGACATTGGTCGTTTCGGGGGTCGACACCCCACCTCCCAACGAATGTCACACCGGTTCGCGTGAGCTGAACCGGTGTGACATTGGTCGGAAATGGGGGGGGAGGGAATCAGCTGGCGGCTGCTTCCTTCTGAAGCTCGAGTGCGATGTCGATCAGCTGATCTTCCTGGCCACCGACGAGCTTGCGCTTACCCGCGCGCACCAGCAGTTCGGCAGACGAGACGCCGTACTTCTCGGCCTGACGTTCGGCGTGCTTGAGGAAGCTGGAGTAGACACCCGCGTAACCCATCATGAGGGCCTGGCGGTCGAGGAGGCACTCCTGCGGCATGGCCGGACGCACCACGTCCTCCGCCGCATCGGCGATCGCGAAGAAGTCGATACCGGTCTTCACGCCGATCTTGTCGCACACTCCGACGAAGGCTTCGACCGGTGCGTTGCCGGCGCCCGCGCCGAATCGTCTGGTACTGCCATCGATCTGACGTGCACCCGCACGCACGGCCGCAATCGAGTTCGCGACACCGAGGCCGAGATTCTCATGCCCGTGGAAGCCGACCTGCGCATCGTTGCCGAGTTCCTGCACCAGTGCTTCTACTCGGTCGGACACACCTTCGAGCACGAGCGCCCCCGCGGAGTCGACGACGTACACGCACTGGCAACCGGCGTCGGCCATGATGCGGGCCTGCTTGGCCAGCTTCTCCGGCGGGGTGGAGTGCGCCATCATCAGGAAGCCGACGGTCTCGAGTCCGCGTTCGCGTGCGAGTCCGAAGTGCTGGATCGATACGTCGGCCTCGGTGCAGTGGGTCGCGATGCGGCAGATCGACGCACCGTTGCCCTGGGCTTCGACGATGTCTTCCTTGGTCCCCAACCCGGGGAGCATCAGGAACGCGATCTTCGCGTTCTTCGCCGTGTCGACTGCGATCTTGATGAGCTCCTGCTCGGGAGTCTTCGAAAAGCCGTAGTTGAACGACGATCCGCCGAGTCCGTCACCGTGGGTGACCTCGATGACGGGGACGCCCGAGGAATCGAGAGCGCCGACGATGGAGCGCACCTCGTCGCCGGTGAACTGGTGACGCTTGTGGTGCGAGCCGTCACGCAACGAGGTATCGGTGACTCGAACGTCCCACGCGCTGTCGAAGTGGATTCCGTCGAAATGAACCATGTCGCTCACGCCTTCACTGTCAGAAGCTTCTGGGCGATCTCTTCGCCCACCTTGGTTGCTGCCGCCGTCATGATGTCGAGGTTGCCCGCGTACGGGGGCAGGAAGTCCCCTGCGCCTTCGACCTCGACGAACGTGGTGACGGTTGCCTGCCCACCGGACACGACGCTGGGCTCGTCGAACTGCGGTTCGTTGAGAAGTCGGTATCCGGGTACGTACTGCTGGATGTCCGCGACGACGCGATGAATGGAGTCGGTGATCGCATCACGGTCCGCATCCTCGGGGATCGCACAGAAGATGGTGTCGCGCATGATCATCGGCGGATCTGCCGGGTTGAGAATGATGATCGCCTTGCCGCGATCGGCCCCGCCGATCGTCTCGATGCCGCGACTCGTGGTCTTGGTGAACTCGTCGATGTTGGCGCGGGTGCCCGGTCCGGCGGACAGTGAGGCGACCGAGGCCACGATCTCTGCATATTTCACGTCGACGACACGATTGACCGCGTAGACGATCGGGATGGTCGCCTGGCCACCGCAGGTGATCATGTTGACGTTGGGTGCGTCGAGGTGCTCGTGCAGGTTCGCGGGCGGCACCACGGCGGGGCCGACGGCCGCCGGTGTCAGATCGATCGCGCGGATACCCGCCGCCTCGTACTTCGGCGCCGCGTCCTTGTGCACGTACGCGGACGTGGCCTCGAACACGAGATCCGGCTTCTCCGACTGATGCAGCAGCCAGTCGACGCCCTCGGCGGACGTTTCCAGCCCCAGCTTGCGGGCCCGCGCGAGGCCTTCACTTTCGGGGTCGATCCCGATCATCCAGCGAGGCTCGAGCCAATCCGACCTCTGCAGCTTGTAGAGCAGGTCCGTGCTGATGTTGCCCGAACCGACGATTGCCACACTTGCTTTTGTCATCAAACAACTCCTACTTGAACTGCAACGAGACGGAACCGAGTCCACCGAACTCGGCACGGAAGTTATCGCCCGGGTGGGCGTCGATCGCGCGCGTGCACGAACCGGGTAGCACGATGTCGCCGGCCTTCAATCTGACGCCGAAGCTCTCGACCTTCTGCGCGAGCCAGGCAACGGCGGTCACCGGGTTGCCGAGCACGGCGTCGCTCCGGCCTTCGGCGATCTGCTCGCCGTTGCAGGTGAGTACCGCGTCGATGTTCTTGATGTCGATGTCGGAGGGGCGGACCCGTTCCTTACCGAGAATGAAACCGGCAGACGAGGCGTTGTCGGCGATGGTGTCCGGCAGTCCGATCTTCCAGTCCTTGATCCGGCTGTCGATCAGCTCGATGGACGGCGCGTACGCGACGGTGGCATCGACGACGTCCTGCTCGGTGCATCCGGCACCCGGAAGGTCCTTACCCAGCACGAACGCGACCTCGACCTCGACGCGCGGGAAGCAGAACTTCGCAGCATCGACCGGCTGATCCTCGAACACCTCCATGCCGGCAAGGAGGTGACCGTAGTCGGGTTCGTCGACGCCCATCATCTGCTGCATCGCCAGCGACGAGAGCCCGACTTTGTGTCCGACGACCCGAGCGCCGTCTTCCACTCGACGACGAATGTTGATCAGCTGAATCTCGTACGCATCGACGACGTCGATGTCCGGGTGCGCCGCCACGAGCGGGCCGATGGGGCTACGTTCGCGTTCGGCGGCGTCGAGTCGATCAGCCAACTCGGCGCGAATGTCCGTCGAGAGCATGGGTCAAGCCTTCCCTGTGGATGTGCGTGATGCGGTTGCCAGACTTGCGATGTGGGCGCCTGCCCGACGTCCTGAGAAGACGCAGTCGGCGAGAGAGAGGCCGCTGACGTAGGAGTTCGAGCACACCCCCACTGCCGTTCGGCCGGCCGAGTAGAGCCCGGGGATGTTCTGGCCGTCGGCTGTCTGCACAGCGCCGGTCGACTCGTCGACCACCAATCCCCCGAGCGTGATCATGGGGCATGGATTCATCATGCTCGGCTTCACCGAGACGTCATAGAGAGTGAACGGAGCCTTCAGCGCAGGACGCACGAAATCGGCGTACTTCCCCATCGGGTCCGGTGTACCCGCTGCGGCGGCGGCATTGTGGGCGTCGACTGTGTCCTGCAGCACGTCCGCATCGATCCCCGCCTTACCTGCGACTTCTGCCAGCGTGTTGCCCTTGACGGCCGTTCGCATCATTCCCGCCGACTGCACACGCTGGAACCACATCGCCTGAGATCCGATCTGATTCTTGGCTTCGGCGACCAGATCGGAGTCGGCCAGCAGCCAACCCTCACCACCGCTCTTCTTCACCATTGCGTTGCCGAGCGCCGCGCCGTACCGAGATTCGTCGACCATGCGACGACCGTTCCGTCCGATCAGAAGGCTGCCGAGGAACGCGCTCGGCGGAACGATGAATCGCCACGCCGAAACCTTGTCCAGCTTGGCCGTCGCCGCACCGACGTCGACTCCGATGTTGATGCCCGAGCCGTCGTCGCCGGAGGTGCCGAGCGGGATTCCCCCCTTGTAGTCGGGGGCGTGGGTGTAGAGCATCTTCCGGTTCTGGACGAACCCGCCGGCGCTCAGAACGACGCCGTGTCGTGCGCGAATTCGAATGGTGCGGGAGTGCTTCTTCTCGATCCGCGCGATCACACGGTCGATGGCGTTCCGGGTGGGTGGCGAGTAGACGCCGGGCTTGTCGGACAACGCACACAACAGCTTGTGCCGCCTCCGGACGCCGGCAGGTGCACTGCGCAGGGTCTCGCATTCGAGCCCCACGACAGCGCCGTCCTCGTCGAGGATCAGCGTGCTCGCCTTGGTCTGCTGATAGAGCCGAACACCATTGTCGACGGCCGACTTCGCGAGCGGCGCGTACATCTTCTTGCCGGAGGTGCCCTTGCCCTTGGGTCGATGACCACGCGGCGCCGGCTTCGCGACCGCCCTGAACTCGCCCGCGGCCTCGCTACCCGAGAAGTAGAGGTAGTACTTGTTGTTGGGATACGACGTCTTGTACGGACACAGCGAGGCCTCGAACGGCACGCCGTGGCCCATCAACCAGTCGACGGAGCCCGGACTCTGGTCCACGAAGCGTTGGAGTGTCTCGGGCGAGACGGCGTCACCGACTTCCTTCTGCAGATACTTCAGCATCTCCTCGGGAGAGTCCTCGACTCCCGCCTCACGCTGGATCGCGGTGCCACCTCCGGCATAGAAGATCCCCCCGGAGATTGCACTCGCACCGCCGCCGGACGAACGATCGACGGCCAGTACGTCGGCCCCGCCCGCGACGGCCTCGAGTGCGGCCGAAGCGCCGGCAACTCCGAACCCGACGATCAGGACGTCCGTCTCCGCATCCCAGGTCACACCCATACCACCCTCATGTTCACCAATATTTCAACTGCAACGTGTTTTCGTTCCACCCTGAGCCGGTCCGCAATACTTCCTGGCAGCAAAGGATGGACTGACAGCACCATCATTCTATAACGTGTTCTACATGAGCAAGCACGAATACGACATCGTCGTCGTCGGCAGCGGTGCCGGCGGGATGACGGCAGCCCTCACCGCAGCCCACAACGGACTCAGCGTCGTCGTCCTCGAGAAGGCGGCGCACTTCGGTGGATCCTCCGCACGCTCCGGCGGCGGCGTCTGGATTCCCAACAACGAGGTTCTCGTTCGAGACGGTGTCGACGACACCACCGAGGCGGCGCGAACCTATCTGCACAGCATCATCGGCGACGTCGTTCCCAAGGACCGGATCGACACCTACATCGACCGCGGCCCCGAGATGCTCTCGTTCGTGCTGAAGAACAGCAAGCTCGAGATGCAGTGGGTTCCCGAGTACTCCGACTACTACCCGGAGGCTCCGGGCGGACGGCTCGGTGGCCGCAGTATCGAGCCGAAGCCGTTCAACGGCAAGAAGCTCGGCGCCAAGCTCGCGGAGCTCGAGCCGGACTACGTCAAGGCGCCCTCCAACTTCGTGATCACTCAGGCGGACTACCGCTGGCTCAACCTCCTGATCCGAAATCCGCGCGGCCCATTGCGGGCGATGCGCGTGGGTGCTCGATTCCTCGCCGCGAAGATCACCGGCAAAGACCTGCTGGTCCGCGGGCGCGCACTGATGGCGGGCATGTACACCGGGCTCGAGGCGGCCGGCGTACCGATCCTCCTGAACACACCACTGACCGACATCGAGACATCGGACGGCGTCGTGACCGGCGTGACGGCCACCGTCGACGGGAAGTCCGAGACCTTCACCGCCCGTCACGGCGTGATCATCGCGTCGGGTGGATTCGAGCACAATGCCGAGGCTCGGCAGAAGTTCCAGCGCGCCCCGATCGGCAGCGACTGGACCGTGGGCGCGAAGGCGAACACCGGTGACGGCATCTGGGCCGGCGAAAAGCTGGGCGCAGCACTCGATCTCATGGAAGACGCGTGGTGGGGGCCATCGATCCCACTCACCGGCGGACCGTGGTTCGCACTGTCCGAGCGGAGCCTGCCCGGCTGCATCATGGTCAACGATCGCGCCCAGCGATTCGTCAACGAGTCCGCGCCCTATGTCGAAGCAACCCACGCGATGTACGGCGGAAAGTACGGCCAGGGCGAGGGTCCGGGCGAGAACATCCCCTGCTGGATGATCCTCGATCAGCGATACCGCGACCGGTACACGTTCGCCGGTATCACGCCCCGATCGCCGTTCCCGGGCCGTTGGCTCAAGGCCGGCGTGGTCGTGAAGGCGGAGACTCTGCAGGAACTCGCGGAGAAGACCGGACTGCCGGTGGAGGGCCTCACCGAGTCCGTCTCGCGCTTCAACACCTTTGCGAGCAACGGCAAGGACGAGGACTTCGGTCGCGGTGACAGCGGTTACGACCACTACTACGGCGACCCCCGCAACAAGCCGAACCCAAGCCTCGGCCGCCTCGAGAAGGCACCGTTCTACGCGATCAAGATGGTCCCGGGCGATCTCGGTACCAAGGGCGGAATGCGCACCGACCGCGACGCCCACGTCCTCCGCGAGGACGGAAGCACCATCGAGAACCTCTATGCAGTAGGCAATGCCAGTGGCCCGGTCATGGGACACACCTACGCCGGCCCCGGCGCGACGATCGGTCCCGCGATGACGTTCGCATACCTCGCCGTCCTCGATATCGCGAAAAAGATCAAGGAGTCTCGCGACACGACTCCGCCCGCATCCGAAGCTCGGGCGGCCGATTCGAACTCCGGGGTGAGCAATGCCAATTGATCCGAAGGTTGCACTCGGTGCGGAGTTGCCGACGCAGGAATTCTCCTGGTCCAGCTCCGACGTCCAGCTCTACCACCTCGCGTTGGGTGCCGGCTCGAATCCTCTCGACGAGAACGAGCTTCGTTACCTGACCGACGGAAACCCGCAGGTGCTACCTACTTTCGCGACGGTGGCAGCCAACTTCCACGCGACCGAGGCACCCAAAGTGTCCTTCCCGGGCGTGGAGATCGACCTGGCGAAGGTGGTGCACGGAAGTCAGGAAGTCACCGTGCACCAGCCCATCCCCCCGGAGGGCAAGGCGCGCACCACCACTCGGATTTCCGACGTCTGGGACAAGGGCAAGGCCGCGGTCATCGTTCAGGAGTCCACGACAACCAACCTGGACGGCGAGCCGTTGTGGACCGCACGCTCGTCCATCTTCGCCAGAGGCGAAGGTGGGTTCGGCGGCGAGCGCGGACCGTCCGAGTCGGTCGAACTGCCCGACCGTGCGCCCGACCTCGAAGTGGACACTCCGGTACTCCCCCAGCAGGCCCTGCTGTATCGCATGTGTGGCGACAGGAATCCACTTCACTCCGATCCGAAGTTCGCCGAGGGCGCCGGGTTCCCGGCACCCATCCTGCACGGACTGTGCACCTACGGCATGGTCTGCAAGGCCGCCGTCGACGCGCTGCTGGGCGGAGACGCCGGCAAGGTGGCGGGTTACAAGGCCCGGTTCGCCGGCGTCGTGTACCCGGGCGAGACCCTCCGTTCGCGAATCTGGAAAGAGGACGGCAAGTTGCTGATCGCCGTCAGCGTGCGAGAGCGCGAGGACGCACCGGCGCTTGCCGACGTGGTGCTGAACCTGCGGTGAAGAATTAGCCACGAGGAAACCACGCGAGGTTGATAATCGACGCAATTATCACGCGCCGATAACAAAGCCCCGGTGGCACGGCCGATCGAATATAACGATTCGGCAGGTGCCACCGGGTTTTGCTTTGTACGCTCTACTCGATCCCAGGAAGTCCGGCCGAATCACGGTCCGGCTATCCGATCGGTAGCGACGAAGGGGGGACGTCATGTCCCAGCCGAAAAAGCAGTCCCGACGTAGACAGCTCCTGCCCATGCGCCGCGCCGTGATAGCGGGCGCACTCGCGCTGTCCGCCACCGCGCTCGCAGCCGGCCCGGCACTCGCCGAACCCGTACCGATCTCGGGTAGCAGCTCCGGAAGCTCGAACGGGTCTGCGGTAATTCCCACGCCGATTCCCTCGCCCGCCGGACTGGCAGCTCTGGCAGCGGCAACCACACAGACCGGCAAGCCGTATCTGTGGGGCGGCACCGGGCCGAACGCCTGGGACTGCTCCGGACTGGTCCAGTGGGCCTTCCGCCAGGCCGGCGTCAGCCTTCCGCGCACCACGTGGGAGCAAACCGAAGTAGGCGCACACATCCCGCTCTGGGCAATGGCACCCGGTGATGTCGTCGTCCTCAACAGCGACGCCTCTCATATCGGCATCTACGCGGGATTCGGGCAGGTTTTCAATGCTCACAGCCCCGGAGTTCCCACCGGCCTCACGCCACTCTCCTGGTGGGACCACATCTACGACGTCCGTCGATACTGACCCCGTGAGTGGTTGACGAGCCTCTGGACTCGCCGGCCACTCACAGGCGCAGCCTCGACAATCTGCTGTGCAGCCGATCCATATCGGCTGCATCCTCCGCGCAGGCGGTCAGCTCGTGGAGCGGCACCTCGGCGAACAGCGTCAATGCGATATCTGCGTCGTACAACACGTCTACGACGTTGCCGAACCGTCGAACGGGATCGGCATCGAGCCCCTCGAAGGCCGGAATACCGCTGATCGTCCAGTCGCCGTACTGCCCCGTCAGCGTCCGATAGTCGCTGGCTGCGGTGGGTGTATCGCACAGATCCGCGAAGTCGAACCAGATCTCGCCGTCGTGAGCGGAAATCGCCCTCAGGCAACGGCCACTCGGATACAACGTCTGGCCATCCTCGGCTGCAGGTAACGCCGGTTTTCGATCGACGACGTACCGCCCCGATGCGAAACCGGATGCGCCGATTCCAGGATCTCCCCTGATCCGATAGTCGATTCCGCCGTCGAGCGACATGACGTCGAGGTTCCGCTCGATCCATTCGATCGACGGCGCGAAGACGTGATGGAACAGCGGGTTGGGCAGGAGCCCTTGGGGTGGATAGTTCGACGTGGTGACGAGGACCATCCCTCGCCTTTCGATGTGATCGAGCAGCCGAGCCATGAGCCTCGCGTCGCCGACGTCGTGCACGTGGAACTCGTCGAAGCAGAGCACCTTCACCCCACTCAGTCGATGCGCGAGAGCACGATCCACCGAGCCGAGTGCGTGTACGTCACGATGCAGATCGTCCAGGAACTCGTGGAAGTGCACTCGCACCTTCGGGGCGCGTACTTGCTCGAAGAACGCGTCCATGAGCACGGTCTTTCCACGGCCGACCGGACCCCACAGATACAGACCCCGTTGGCGCCTTCGCCGCCTTTTCTCGGTGCGACGCGCGATGGCCTCGAGGCGCCAGGCGACCACACACTGCGAAGCATCCAGCTCTACATCCATAGAGGGGACTCTATGGATGTAGAGTAGTTACGGTCAATGGACCCGTACGTCGTGTGATCGGAGAGACACCGTGAGTGATCGGAGAGAACAGATTGCGTTGGCAACGGTCCGCGTGATCGCACGATCCGGGGTACGGGCACTCACCCACAGGGCGATCGACGTGGAACTCGGACTTCCCAACGGCTCCACGTCGTACTACTTCCGCACCAAACAGGCACTCCTCGAGGCAACCGTCCACCACCTCACCGATCGCTCCAAGCAGGACTTCGCAGCAGCGACCGACTCGTTCGATGCAGCACCGGACGCAGACGGGATGGCTCGCTTCGGCGCGACGATCCTGGATCGCCTACTGAGCGAGCGGATCGACGACCTTCGCGCCCGTTATGCCCTGACAGTCGAACTCGCCGACCACCCGGACCTGCACCGCCTCCTCGCCGGAAGCCTGTTCTCCCGAACCGCCGCAATCAACCTTCTACGCACGCTCGGCGCAGAAGATCCGGACTCGGCCGGCGCCGACTTCGTCTCCGTGGTCGAGGGTGCGGTCTTCGACCGATTCGCCGGGGCGCGGTCACTCGACGGACTGACAGCGGGAACCCCCGCCAGTGTCGATCAACTGGCGGGGGTTCTCGGTGCGTACCTGCGTGGAGCCACGCCCCCTGTGAGCGGTTGACGAGTCTCTGGACTCCTCAACCGCGCACGGGTGTGGTCAGGCGGCGACCTCTTCGGGTTCTTCCTTCTGCCCCACCGGCTCGGAGTCGAGCGCCTGCGCGTAGTAGAAGTGCGGGCGGCGGTGTCCGAGGAACGATCCGAACCACGACAGGATCGCGATGTACCGGTTTCGGAAGCCGACCAGGTAGACGAGGTGCACGGCGAGCCAGAGGAACCAGGCGATCAGGCCGGTCAGCTCGACCTTGCCGACGCGCGTAATCGCACGGAATCGGTTGATGATGGCCATGCTGCCCTTGTCCTTGTAGGAGAAGGGAGTACCGGCATCGCGCTTTCCGTTGATGATCGCCGCAACGTGACGACCACCCTGCATCGCGAAGGGCGACTGAGCGGGAAGGTTGTTCAGGAACGCCATATCACCGATGGCGTATACGTCGCTGTGCCCACCGACGCTGAGGTCCTCGTTCACCATCAGGCGTCCTCCACGACCGGTCTCGCAACCGGTGCGGTCCGCGAGGACCGACGCGAAGTCGTTGGCCTGGATACCCGCCGACCAGATGATGGTCTCGGCGGTGAGCCGCTTCTCGAAGTCGTTGGTGGGTGAAGACAGAGTGGCACCGTGCTCGTCGATGTCGGTGACCATCGTGTTGAGGACGACCTCGACGCCGGCCTTCTCGAGCGACTCGAGCGTGTACTTGCTGAGCTTGCCGCCGAACACCGGAAGCGCTTCGCTCGCGCCCTCCACGAGAGTCACCGTGACATCGTCTGCGTTGATGTCGCGGAGCGACTTGGCGAAGTATCGGCCGGCGAGCTCCTTGATCTGACCGGCAAGTTCGACACCGGTCGGGCCGGCGCCGATGACGATGAAGTTGAGCAGGTTCCGGCGACGCTCCGGATCCGGAGTGGTGTGCGCTTCCTCGAAGCAGCGCACGATCTGGCTGCGTAGGCGGTCCGCGTCCTGCACCGTCTTGAGTGCGTAAGTGACCTCGGCGAAGTGATCGTTACCGAAGTACGCCTGGCGGGCACCGGTCGCTGCGATCAGGCTGTCGTAGCCGATCGTGTGGCGGACGCCGGCCGCCTCGTAGACCACCTCGTGGGAGTCGGGATCGACGTCGACGACACGGCCGAGACGAACGTCGCCACTCGGATACTTCGCGAGGATCGCCCGGATGGACGGAGCGATCTCGCCGGGCGAGATGACACCGGTGGCAACCTGGTAGAGCAGGGGCTGGAACAGGTGTTCCGTCGTCTCGGAGATCAACACGAACGGGGTCCCTGCCTTGCCGAGCTTCTTCGCAGCTGCAAGGGCTCCGAAACCCGATCCGACGATGACGACCTGTGTGCGATCCACCGTATACCTCCCAGTAACTCTTCCGCGTCGTTGCGTATGAGCTCCACAGTAGGCCGAGACCCGCTTCGGCACCATCGACCTGCGCATATCGCAATTCTGTTATCTCGATTACTAATAAATAGATCTACCAATGGGTAACATGGACTGCATGGAGTTCAGGCAGTTGCGCTACTTCCTCGCAGTCGGCGAGGAAGGAAGCTTCTCGAAGGCGGCCGCGCGCTGCTTCATCTCCCAATCAGCGATCAGTCATCAGATCGCGAAACTCGAACACGAGTTGGGCGCCACGCTCCTCGAACGCTCGACCCGCGTCGTCAAACTGACTCCGGCGGGCGAACGATTGATGCCGCTCGCGGCCGAGGTGATGAGCTTGGAAGCGCGGGCACTGCTCGTCGGCCAGGATCCGCGCAACCGTCTCCGCATCACGGCGAGCATGAGCTTCGCGACCCAGAGCCTCGAGGCCATCTCGCGGGTTCGTGACCAGTTCCCGCAGGTGGACATCGAGTTCGTGATCAAGGACTTCAACGACAGAATCACCGCGGTCGCTTCCGGGGACGCAGACCTCGCACTCATCCGCGGTGAGGTGGATCGTCCCGGTCTCGAAGCGGTGCCGCTCGGCCGGGAAGAACTCGTCATCGTGACGTCCAATCAGCACCCGCTGTCGGCGTTCGCCACGGTCGACCTGGCCGAACTCGCCCCGTACCCACTGCTGCTCCCGCCGCGAAGTCGGCAGACCCTCATTCATTCCGTCGTCGAAGCCGCGTTCGCGCGCACCGGCCGCCCGGTCCGGCTCGGTCCGTCCATTCAGCACGACCACACCGCGACACTGGACGTCCTCACCAATCCCCGAGCCTGGACAGTGCTTTATGCCGACACTGCCGACACGACCCCCCGCACCGGACTGAGCTTCATGCGAGAAGCCGACAACCTGCTGCGCATCCCGGTTTGCGGAGTCGTGCGTAGCGACTCGGCAGTGCGCCCGGAACTCACGCACCTGTTCCAGGCTTTGGGAGACTCGATTGCCGCCTCCGGTCGACCGAAAAAGTCGCCAGGGCCTGGTTAGATCGCAGGCGACGGACATCGCGGGAGACACGGAGGCACCATGAGCACGCTGCACGCTGCGGACAGCCACGATCTGATTCGGGTCCAGGGCGGGCGGGTGAACAATCTCAAAGACGTCACCGTCGAGATCCCCAAGCGGCGACTGACCGTGTTCACCGGGATCTCCGGTTCCGGCAAGAGTTCACTGGTGTTCGGCACGGTCGCCGCCGAGTCGCAGCGCATGATCAACGAGACGTACAGCGCTTTCGTGCAGGGCTTCATGCCGACGCTGGCCCGCCCGGACGTGGACGTTCTCGAAGGCCTCACCACCGCGATCATCGTCGATCAGCAGCGCATGGGCGCAGACCCGCGCTCCACGGTCGGCACCGCCACCGATGCGAATGCGATGCTCCGCATCCTCTTCAGCCGTCTCGGAAAGCCGCACATCGGCTCGGCCCAGGCGTTCTCGTTCAACGTCGCTTCGGTGAGTGGTGCCGGTGCGGTGAAGTTCGAGAAGGGCGGCAAGACGGTCAAGGAACGTCGCGACTTCCACGTCACCGGCGGCATGTGCCCTCGGTGCGAGGGTCGCGGAAGTGTCTCCGACTTCGATCTGACCGCACTCTACGACGACTCCAAGTCCCTCAACGAGGGCGCTCTCACCATCCCCGGCTACAGCATGGAGGGTTGGTACGGGCGCATCTACCGGGGCAGCGGGTACTTCGATCCGGACAAGCCGATCCGCAAGTACACGAAGAAGGAACTCGACGATCTCCTGTACCGGGAACCGACCAAGATCAAGGTCGAGGGCATCAATCTGACCTACTCGGGGCTGATCCCGCAGATTCAGAAGTCGTTCCTGGCCAAGGACGTCGACGCGATGCAGCCGCACATTCGGACCTTCGTCGAGCGGGCGATCACGTTCACCACCTGTCCCGAGTGCCACGGCACCCGGCTCAACGAGGGCGCTCGGTCGTCGAAGGTCGCGGGTATCAACATCGCAGACGCATGCGCGATGCAGATCAGCGACCTCGCCGAATGGGTTCGCGGGCTGGACGAACCCTCCGTCGCTCCGCTCCTTGAAACCCTCCAGCAGACGTTGGACTCGTTCGTGGAGATCGGCCTCGGTTACCTCTCGCTCGAGCGCCCGGCCGGCACATTGTCCGGCGGTGAAGCTCAGCGCACCAAGATGATTCGCCACCTCAATTCGTCACTCACGGACATCACCTATGTCTTCGACGAACCCACCACCGGTCTTCATCCGCACGATATCGCGCGGATGAACGACCTCCTGCTCAGGCTTCGCGACAAGGGCAACACGGTCCTCGTCGTGGAACACAAGCCCGAAACCATCGTCATCGCCGATCACGTGATCGATCTGGGCCCGGGCGCCGGTTCGGAAGGCGGAACGATCTGCTTCGAGGGGTCGGTCGAGGGCCTTCGAGCCACCGACACGATCACCGGGCGCCATTTCGACGACCGTGCCGCCGTGAAGAATTCGGTGCGCCAGTCCTCCGGCAAGCTGCCGGTCCGGGGTGCCTCGCAGAACAATCTCCAGAACGTCGACGTCGATATTCCGCTGGGAGTGCTCGTGGTCATCACGGGTGTGGCCGGGTCCGGAAAATCCTCACTCGTGCACGGGTCCATCCCCAACGGGGAAGATGTGGTGTCGATCGATCAGGGCGCAATCCGAGGCTCGCGCCGCAGCAACCCTGCGACCTACACCGGACTTCTGGAACCGATTCGCAAAGCGTTCGCGAAGGTCAACGGTGTGAAGCCGGCGTTGTTCAGCGCGAACTCGGAAGGGGCATGCCCCGCATGCAAGGGGGCCGGCGTGATCTACACGGACCTCGGGATGATGGCCGGGGTCGCGACCCCTTGCGAGGAGTGCGAGGGCAAGCGCTACCAGTCGGCGGTGCTCGAGTATCACCTCGGCGGACGCGACATCGCCGAAGTCCTGGCCATGTCAGTGGCGGAGGCCGAGGAGTTCTTCCGGGAGGGCGATGCTCGGATTCCGGCTGCCCACAAGATCCTGGAACGTCTCGTCGACGTCGGCCTCGGTTATCTCCGCATCGGCCAGCCCCTCACGACCCTGTCCGGTGGTGAGCGCCAGCGCCTGAAGTTGGCCACTCACATGTCGGAAAAGGGCGGTACCTACATACTCGACGAACCCACCACGGGTCTGCACCTGGCCGACGTCGAACAACTGCTGGGCCTGCTCGACCGGCTCGTCGATTCCGGGAAGTCCGTGATCGTGGTGGAACATCACCAGGCGGTCATGGCCCACGCGGACTGGATCATCGACCTCGGTCCCGGTGCCGGGCACGACGGTGGACACATCGTCTTCGAGGGGACGCCCGCAGACCTGATCGCAGATCGGTCGACCCTCACCGGTGAGCATCTCGCGACCTATGTGGGTGCGTGAGCGATGGGTGATCAGAAGGACCGCATGCTCCGCGGGGATCTCTACATGGACAGTGATCCCGAACTGATCGCCGAGCGCCAAACCTGCAATCGACTGACCCGGCAGTTCAACGACTCTGCACCCGACGCGGACGGGGAACGGCAGGTTTTGTTGCAGGAGCTACTGGGCAGCTTCGGCAACGATTCCCGGATCATGCCGCGGTTCGAATGCGACTACGGATACTCGATCCACATCGGCACCAACACGTTCCTCAACTACGACGCGATTCTGTTGGACTGCGCGCCCATTGTCATCGGTGACGACGTGTCGATCGGACCGCGCGCCCAACTCCTCACCGCGCTGCACCCGATGGAGGACCACGAGGCTCGCAGGCAACGCTGGGAATCTGCGGCGCCCATCTCCATCGGTGACAACGTATGGATGGGCGGCGGCGTGATCGTGTGCCCCGGGGTGACGATCGGCGCGAACACCGTCATCGGAGCCGGCAGCATCGCCACCAAGGACATCCCTCCGAACGTCTTCGCCGCTGGTAACCCGTGTCGTGTCATCCGCGCTCTGCCTGCCAACGAGCGATCCTGACAATTCCGGCGACTTCTCCGGGGTCTGGCCTGATCTGCGAAAACAGGCTTAGAATCGGGGTGTGATTCGCGCCCGATCCGGGTCGCCCAGATCCGAACGGCGTCGAGTCCGAGCTGCACGGAGAGGAGGGCCGCACAGTGGCCACTTCGACAGAGAACGTCACCTATGACGCTCACGGGCGCATGATTCCCAAGGTTTTTCCGCCGACCAGTGAGAATGCCGCCAAGATCGTGATGCTGACCGCCTACGCCGCGATCCTCGTCACGCTGGTGTTCGTCGTGGTCGACGCGGTGAACGTGCTCGGCACCTGACTCCTGCAGGAATCACGACGAGGGTTCGCTCTCGGCGCCAGGAAGCCATGAAGCGCCGGGCTCCGTGAAGTTGCGTTCCTTGATCATCTTGCGGGCTGCCCGCCGGTTACGACCGATCAATCGGTCCAGGTACAGGTGGCCTGCGAGATGGTCCACTTCGTGCTGAAAGCACCGTGCCAGGTAGCCGGTGCCTTCGACGGCCACGGGCTGGTTGTTGCAATCGACGCCCGTGACCCGTGCCCAGTCGGCTCGGCCGGTCGGAAAGCGCTCACCCGGCACCGAGAGGCACCCCTCCGAGTCGTCCTCGGGATCGGGCATGGTTTCGGGAATCTCGGACGTTTCGAGGACCGGATTGACCACGTGGCCGCGGTGGCGTGTGCCGCCGGCCACGAGGTCGTAGACGAAGACCGCACGCGGGTCACCGACTTGGTTCGCCGCCAGCCCCGCACCGGGTGCAGCCGTGTTGGTCTCGAACAGATCCTCGACGAAGGACGCGAGCTCACTGCCGAATTCGGTCACCGGAGTCGCGGGAGTCGTCAGCCTCGGGTCACCCGCGATGAGTATGGGACGAATGGTCACGTGTAGCAGACTAGGCGAATCATCGTGACTGTCCATGGTCAGAGTACCCTTCGCCGTCGGCACGTGACATTTCATCATCAGCAATAAGAGCGCCCCTGCGAATTCGAGCAAGTGCGCGCTCGCTCGCCAACTCGTTACGAGATTCGGGGTGCTGATGATAATAATTCAGCAAATGAAATATCGTCGGCCCACCGATCCCGAAAGGGTTGGTGTTCAATGCGCGGATATCCTGTCCGGACGTACCGGCCCCCACGAGGGTGACGTGAATAATTCCTACGGGCTGCCGTGGCGCCTTCTGCTCGAGTGCGTCCACTGATTCGATCTCACTCCAACGGAAGCTCGCGGTTCCGATGTAATTCTTTGGATACCGTACCCAAGTCGGAGAAATGGCAATCATCCGCGACCGCCGGTTGAGGACATACATGATCAGGTACACAAGGCTGTACAAGGAGAAAATCAAACCAATGTACGGGAAAGAATCCTGTTCACGAGGACGAAGCGGAAGTGTGAGGCTTCCTGTCCATATACCAATTGCCAAGATAGCCCCAGATATAGCAACACAGGATGCCCATGCGATGGTCGAAAGCTGTACCCAGACCCAAGGAAGTAACACCACGCTATCGCGCTCCACCCGGACCCGGCGACAATCGGCCGACTCCCTCCATCGGTTTCGGTTCATCGGAACGACCATTCCGGAAAGAACAGAGAAGAAGACCGAAGTCGATGCGAAAAACGCGACTTTGATCCAATCTTCGGACATTACCGCAGAAGGGATCAATATTGCGAGGAACAACCCGAAAGCACCAAACGCGGCGATGCCAGCATATGCAATCCGGAAAATCTTCGTTTGCCAAGCTTCGGGTACTGGATACCGGGCCGAATCGACCGCCATGCCACCCCCAGAATTCCACCCCACCAAATACAGCAGCTTACGCCGCTAGCCGACGGCCTAGCGACCTCACCATGCAGTACCTGATGCGCGGGAACCGCGAAGGGAGCCGAGCGAACTAGGCCGTGAGCACCAGTCCGGACGTCGGCACGCCCGTACCCGCGGTGACGAGCACATTCTGCGCCCCGTCCACCTGGTTGACCGAGGTCCCGCGAATCTGACGCACACCCTCGGCGATGCCGTTCATGCCGTGGATGTAGGCCTCACCGAGCTGGCCGCCGTGTGTGTTGAGCGGCAGCTTCCCGCCCAGCTCGATGGCACCGTCCGCGATGAAATCCTTCGCCTCGCCGCGCCCACAGAACCCGAGTTCCTCGAGCTGCATCAGGGCGTAGGGAGTGAAGTGGTCGTACAGCACCGCCATGTGCATGTCGCCGGGCCGCAGTCCCGCCTGGTCCCACAGCTGCTGCCCGACCAGTTCCATCTCCGGCAATCCCGCCAGCTCCGGACGGTAATAGCTGGTCATGATGTATTGATCCGAGCCGCTCCCCTGCGCCGCGGCTGCGATCGTGACCGGCTTGCACTTGAGATCCTTCGCACGCTCCGGCGACGTCACCACAATCGCGATGCCGCCGTCGGACTCCTGGCAGCAATCGAGCAGATGCAGAGGCTCGGCGATGAACCGCGAGTTCTGATGGTCCTCGAGCGTGATCGGCTTCTGATAGAAGAACGCATTCGGATTCGTGGCCGCATGCTTGCGGTCGGTGACCGCGATGCGGCCGAAATCTTCGCTGGTGGCTCCGTATTCGTGCATGTACCGCTGCGCAACCATCGCCACGAATGCTGCCGGCGTCGACAACCCATGGGGGTAGGAGAACGCATTGTCGGTGCCCGACGAGTTCACCTGCTGCACGAGGCCACTGTTGACCTGCCCGAAGCGCATCCCCGAGCGCTCGTTGAATGCGCGATACGCGACAACGACATCGGCGACACCGGTGGCAACCGCCATCGCTGCCTGCTGAATGGTTGCGCACGCGGCACCGCCGCCGTAATGGATGCGGCTGAAGAACTTCAGATTGGGGATGCCGACCGAACGAGCGACCGCCACTTCGGTGTTCGTATCCATCGTGAAGGAGGTCAGACCGTCGACGTCGGTGGGAGTCAGTCCTGCGTCGTCGAGCGCGGCAGTGACTGCCTCGGCAGCCAGGCGCAGTTCACTACGTCCGGAATCCTTCGAGAAGTCCGTGGCGCCGATCCCGGCGATCGATGCCTTACCCGACAGCCCGCTCATGCACCGGCTCCGTTCTCCGTGTTGAACGCCATGGTGACCGTGGACTTGATGTGGTCGCCGAGACTGTCCCTGCCCACGATCGCGATCGTCACCACGTCGTCTTCGACTTCGGTGACCTCACCGGACAGCGTCAGGGTGTCGTAGGCGTACCAGGGCACACCCAGTTTCAGTTTGATCGACTTGATCACCGCACGCGGGCCGGCCCAATCGGTGACGAACCTCTGCACCAGACCCGTATCGGTGAGGATGTTGACGAAGATGTCCTTCGAGCCCTTCTTCTGGGCGAGGTCCCTGTCGTGGTGCACATCCTGGTAGTCGCGAGTCGCAATTGCCGACGACACGATGAACGTCGGATCGCCGTAGATTGCCAGCTCCGGCAACTTCTCGCCGACTGCCACCGTCAGAGTCGAAACCGTCATGCCTGCACCTTCTCTCCAGCGGCGGGCCGCCACGCGTACAGCGTCCACGGGGTGTTGCCGGTCTCGTCGTCGCCGGGGAAGTCCAGGTAGGTCGCCTGCACCGGCATGCCCACGGTGACCTCGGCGGGATCGACGTCACGAAGTTCACCGAGCATCCGTACGCCCTCTTCGAGTTCCACGAGCGCCACCACGAACGGCAACGACCGTCCGGGAACCTTCGGCGCGTGGTGGACGACGAAACTGAAGACGGTCCCCCGGCCCGACGACGTCACGTAGTCGGTCTGCTCCGTCTTGTCTTTCCAGAGCGCAGGCACGGGCGGGTGTTGCAACGTGCCGTCCGGCCGCTTCTGGACGCGCAGCTCGTGGGCGGAAACCCCGTCCCAGAAGAACTGGGTGTCCTGTGAGGCGCTGGGTCGCAGCATCTTCGCTGCATCCAGATCGTCTGGAACACCGGCGGACGCAGGTGCGTCGGCAGATTTCGGCACGAACTTCAGGATGCGGAACATCATCTCCGCTACCAGTTCGTCACCCACGCGCCAGTAGTTGCGAGTGGTGAAGAACCACCCCTCACCCAAGCCGGTCTTCTTCGGCCCCACCACGTCCTCGAGTTCCGTCGTGATGGTGACGTCCTCGCCCGGCTTCACATACCGGTGATAGATCGAGTCACAGTTGGTGGCGACGACGGACGTGAAGCCGGCCTCGTCGAGTATCTCCGTCATTCTGCCGAGCGGATCGTCGCCCGCACGTTTCATCCCGAGACCGCGCATCGTCCACACCTGTGCCATCGCAGGCGGTGCGACGATGCCGTCGTGGCCGGCCGCCCGCGCCGCGTCCTCGTCGACGTAGATCGGGTTCTCGTCCCCGATCGCCTCGACCCAGTTGCGAATCATCGGGAGGTTGACCGGATCTCGCCCGGTCCGCGGCTTGCTCGGTCCCGCCGCTCGCAACGTCTCGGCGTCGGCCAGGATCTGTTCAGAGGTCGACACAGTTCTCCTATCGCGGGACTCGGGGCAGCTTCAGGCCTGCGGTCGCGATGAGCTCGCGCATGACCTCGTTGACGCCGCCGCCGAAAGTGATGACCAGGTTTCTCTTGACCTGCATGTCGAGCCAGACCGACAGCTCAGCCGTGTCTTCGTCCGCAGGATCACCGTAGCGGCCCACGATCTCCTCCGCGATCCGCCCGACTCGCTGAATACGTTCGGTGGCAAATACTTTGGTGGCCGAAGCATCCGCGATGTCGACGGCCTCCGGATCTGCCGAAGCCACCTGCCAGTTGAGCAGCTCGTTGAGCCGGTAGGTCGCGTGAATCTCACCGAGCACGCGGCGCACGTCCGGCTTGTCGAGCAGCTTCTTCGTCTCGGCCCACGCGTTAATCCTGTCGTAGAGGCCACCCACACGGCCCGCCGGACCCAACATGACCCGCTCGTGGTTGAGCTGGGTGGTGATCAAACGCCAGCCCTTGTTCTCTTCGCCCACAAGCATGTTCGACGGAACACGAACGTCCGAGTAGTAGGTGGCGTTGACGTGATGGGCACCGTCACAGGTGATGATCGGCGTCCAGCTGTAGCCGGGGTCCTTGGTGTCCATGATGAGAATAGAGATACCGCGGTGCCGCGAGTCCGCGCTTCCTGTGCGCACAGCGAGCCAGAGGTAGTCCGCGTCGTGCCCGCCGGTGGTGAAGATCTTCTGGCCGTTGACGACGTACTCGTCGCCGTCGCGCACGGCGCTGGTCTTGAGCGACGCCAGGTCGGTTCCGGCCTCGGGCTCCGAGTAACCGATTGCGAAGTGCACCTCGCCGGCGAGGATCGCGGGCAGGAACTTCCGCTTCTGCTCTTCCGTGCCGTACTCCTGCAGCGTGGGCCCCACGGTCTGCAGGGTCACGGACGGCAGCGGCACATCGGCGCGAACCGCCTCGTTGACGAAGATCTGCTGCTCGACCTCACCGAAACCGCGGCCGCCGAATTCGACGGGCCAGCCGACACCGAGCCAACCGTCCTTGCCCATGCGGCGGATGACCTCACGGTAGGTGGGTCCATGCCGCTCCGTCTTCATGATCTCGGCCTCTTCGGGCGAGATGAGGCCGGAGAAGTAGCGACGCAGTTCTGCCTGCAGCTCACGCTGCTCGTCGGTCAGATCGATGAACACCGGGCCCCCACGAGGTCGAGTCGGCAGCCGGCGCCGCCTACGAGGCGGGCCAGGTCTTTGGCGGTCGAGTAGTAGCGATGCAACGGGTAGGTGACGTCGACGCCGAGCCCGCCGTGGAGATGGTGAAGAACCTGCATCGCGGCGGGAATCTCCGAGGCGATCCAGTACGCCATCACATCGAGATCGTCGCTCGCATCGAGCCCCTCGGATACCCGCCACGACGCCGCCAGCGCGGAGACGTGCAGGGTCCGCGAAGTCACGTAGACATCGGCGATCTGCTGCGCCACCGCCTGGAAGGACGCGAGCGGCTTACCGAACTGGTGACGTGTCGCCAGATGTTCGGCTGCCAAAGCTGTTGCACCGGAGAGCAGCCCGTCCGCGACGGCGCCGATACTAGCGAGAGCGATGCGATACAGCGTCTGCACGCCATCGGGCCCGGCGGCGAGCAGTTCGCCGTCGGCTTCCTCGAACCGCACCGAGAACTCCGGGGTGCCCGAGGAACTGGGTGTGGACGTGAGCGTCACCCCCGAAGCGTTCGGATCCACGAGGACCACACCCTGGTCGGTCGGAACGAGGATTCGATGCGCCTTGTCGGCGAACGGAACGGCGATCACCCGTCCGGTGACCGCGTATCCGTCCCCGACACCCACCGCGACGGTGGTCGGATCGTTCGGGAATTGCGCGCCCGGCTCGGAAAGTGCGGCGGTGAAAGTGCGTCCCTCGGCGACACCGCTCAACAAGGCATCCTGCTGAGCTTCGTCGCCGAGCGCGACGATCGGCAGAACGCCGAATCCCAGAGTTGCCAGCGCCGGAATCGACGCCGCCTCACGTCCTACCTCGGTGAGGAGTGCCCCCACGTCCGTCACCGACAACCCCTCGCCGCCGAGACGTTCGGGCAGAGCGAGCGTGAGCAGATCTGCGCTCGCGAATGCCGCCCAGAGCGCGTCGGAATCGAGGTCACGGGCAAGCAGACCACTGGCGACCTGCGCCACGGCCTGCTGTGTTTCGTCTCGAGTGAAGTCCACGCTGACACTCCCACCTTGAATTTAGAACGTGTTCTAGTTGTATCACCATCGGGGCCGGACCGAAAGTGGCGGCATCCGATCCGCTCAGCCCCGCGGAAGTCCCAGAATCCGCTCGGCGGCAACGGTCGACAGGATCTGGGTCGTTCCACCCGCGATCGACAGGCAGCGAGTGTTGAAGAACTCGTACGACAACGACCCCTCGACCCAGCCGTCCGGGCCTGCGAAATCCATCGCGAACTCGGCCACCGTCTGGCGCTGGCGGACACCCACGAGCTTCTGGACGCTCGACGCGGCTCCCGGGTCCTGACCTTCCAGCTGACGAAGCGTGGTGCGCAGTTGCAGCAGAGACCCCACCAGAGCGTTGCTGATCAACGTGCCCAACTTGTCGTCGGTGACCGGATCGGAGTCGCCGGCGATCTTCAGCAGTTCCTCCATCGCCCCACCGAGCGACGAGCCGCCGCTCATCGCAACGCGCTCGTTCGCGAGCGTCGTGCGCGCCAACTTCCAGCCGTCACCGAGGTTGCCGACGAGGAGTTCGTCGGGAACGAACACACCGTCCAGGTACACCTCGTTGAACAGTGAGTCACCGGTGATCTCACGAAGCGGCTTGATCGTGATTCCCGGCGTCTTCATGTCGATCAGGAAGTAGCTGATGCCCTTGTGCTTGGGCGCCTCCCGATCGGTACGTGCCAGGCATATCGCCCAGTCGGCTTCCTGAGCCTTGGACGTCCAGACCTTCTGCCCCTGCAGCTTCCAGCCACCCTCCACGCGTTCGGCAGTGGTACGCAACGCGGCCAGGTCCGAACCGGCTCCGGGCTCACTGAACAACTGACACCAGACGATCTCGCCGCGCAGCGTCGGCGTCGCGAACTTCTCGATTTGTTCGGGACTGCCGTGCTCGAGGATCGTCGGGACGGCCCACCACCCGATCACCAGATCGGGTCGCGAGACGCCCACTGCCGCAAGTTCTTCCTCGATGAGGATCTGCTGCGCAGCCTTGGCGCCGCGCCCGTACGGCACCGGCCAGTGCGGTGCGAGGTAGCCCGATTCCGCCAACGCCGCCCGGCGCTCGGATTCGGGCCGATTCACCAGTTCCGCAATCTCCGCCCGAATACCGGCACGCTCCGACTCCAGGTCGGAGAGGTCGATCGAGAGATGCCTGCGGGCTCCCCCACGGGTCAGCTCGGCCACCCTCGCTCGCCAGCGGGCGGATCCACCGAGCAACTGCCGCAGCGATGTCGCACGTCGTAGATAGAAGTGAGCTTCGTGCTCCCAGGTGAATCCGATTCCACCGAGCACCTGGATGCAGTCCTTCGCGTTCTCCACCGCAGCATCGAGCGTCACCGTTGCCGCGACCGCAGCCGCGATCTCGAGTTCCGAATCGTCCGTCCAGGCATTTTCGGCAGCAACAGCGGCATCCCACGCGGCCGCCCCGGCCTGCTCCACACGGCACAACATCTCGGCGCACAGGTGCTTGATCGCTTGGAAGGAGCCGATGGGTTTGCCGAACTGCTCACGAATCTTCGCGTATTCCACGGCGGTCCGCAGGCACCAACTCGCGACTCCAGAGGCCTCGGCGGCGGCAAGGGTCGCAGCGAGATCGCGAACCAGCCCGTCCCGCACCCCGTCGACGACGCGGTCGGCCGACACCACCAATCCGGTGCATTCGATGCTGCCGAACGGCCGACTCTTGTCGATCGTGTCGGCGGCGACGTGCTTCAGGCCGTCCGTGCTGCCGTCCACGAGGCACCACACGACACCGTCACCGGTATCGGCGGACACCAGGACGGATACGCCCTCCTCGCCGCCGAGGACCGGTCCTGTACGTCCGGTGAGGGTCAATCCACCGTCCGAGGAACGCTCGGCGGACAGCGCCGGCCCGTCCACCACGACGCCGCACGGAACGACTCCTTCGGCAAGCTCCTCGGACCAGTGCTTGGCCGCGGGGCCGCCGCTTCGACCGACCACGAGTGCGGCCAGTGCCGTAGTGAGAACAGGACCCGGAACGAGTTCGGTTGCCGCCTGCTCGAGCATGGCGACGAGGTCGACGATTTCCGCGCCCGAACCGCCGACTTCCTCAGGAACGGCGACCGAAAAAATCCCGAGCGAAGCGAACGAGTCCCACGAGGACCGCCACGAATCTGCTGGTCCCTGACGTACCGTGGCGAGCGGTTCGGTCGAGCGGGCCCACGCTCGTACAGACTCCTGCACCGCCCTCTGCTCTTCGGTGGTGGCGACAGTCACAACGGGTATCCGCCTCTCGGTAATGACACACAACTCTAGAACGTGTTCTAATATGTCACCTGACAAGAGTCAAGGCGCGAAGGAAATCTGTAGATGACGAGTACATCCCGAACACGGTCGACAACGGTCACCGCCACGCTTGGGGAAGACGACCTCAATTCCAACGCGCAGCGCGAGCGGCGAAAGAGAATTCTCGATTCGACACTCGCCCTCGCGTCGAAGGGTGGATACGAGGCCGTCCAGATGCGAGCAGTGGCCGAGAAGGCCGACGTGGCGGTCGGAACGCTCTACCGGTACTTCCCTTCCAAGGTGCACCTGTTGGTCTCTGCCCTCGGCCGCGAACTCGAGCGAATCGATTCACGCGGCAAGACGCCCCCCGGCGGGAGCCAGCGCGAGCGGATGCAGACCATCCTGACCCAGATCACGCGCGCAATGCAGCGAGATCCACTCCTCACCGAGGCCATGACCCGAGCATTCATGTTCGCCGACGCCTCCGCAGCCGCAGAGGTCGAACAGGTCGGCAAGTCGATGGATCGCCTCTTCGTCCGAGCCATGACCGACACCGAACCGACCGAAGAGCAATATGCGGTGGCCCGGGTGATCTCCGACGTGTGGCTGTCGAATCTGGTGGCATGGCTCACACGCCGATCGTCCGCGACCGATGTCGCCACACGCCTCGAGCTCACCGTCGAACTCCTGCTGGGTGACGGCGACCGAGAACCTGCCTGACCTCTCGCGGACCGGATTCCGACCGAGTCCGGATGCCCCGTGCCGGGCCCCGCGGCACACAATCGCCTAGATTGTGAACAGTGAGCGCCCAAGATCTGCCCATCGAACTCCGTCGCGCCCTCGCCGCCGTGGCGCGGACCCCGCGACTCCTCGTCGCCTCCGATTACGACGGCACCATGGCACCGATCGTCTCGAACCCGGAGAAGGCGTTTCCGCTCGCGGAATCGGTGCTCGCGCTGCGGGCTCTCGCCGGTTTGTCCGCCACCACCGCCGCCGTGATCTCGGGCCGTGCCCTCAAAGACCTCGCAGCGCTGTCGCGTCTGCCTTCCGAGGTGCATCTCGTCGGCAGCCACGGGTCCGAGTTCGATATCGGCTTCGTACACGCGATCGACGCCGACGCGAAGACTCTGCACGCCGAGATCACAGCCGAACTCCAACGGATCACCGCCCTGTTCCCGGGAACCAGCGTCGAGATCAAACCTGCCAGCGTCGCATTCCACGTGCGCAATGCCGAGGCAGCAGATGCGTCGAAGGCCATCGACATCGTGCGGACCGGCGCCGCGACGTGGCACGGAGTGGACGTCACGGAGGGCAAGTCGGTCATCGAACTCGCAGTGGTCGTGACCGACAAGGGGCACGCACTCGACATCATTCGCCACCAGGAAGGCGCGACCGCCGCCGTGTTCATCGGCGACGACGTGACGGACGAGAAGGCCTTCAACAGACTCCAAGGCCCCGACATCGGCATCAAGGTAGGTGACGGCGACAGCGCTGCCGCCTATCGCGTGGCGAGCACGGAAGACGTGGCAGCGGCCCTCGCATTCCTCCTGGAGGAGCGTCGCACGTGGCTGTCCGGTGCGGACGCCGCCCCGATCGAACGACTGACGATGCTGGCGAATCCGCGGACCGTCGCCCTCGTGACCCCCGACGCGACCGTGACGTGGTTGTGTCACCCCGAGCCGGATTCCGCGTCGGTGTTCGCGCATCTTCTCGGCGGCACCGGTGCCGGACATTTCACCGTCGCCCCGGAACGGCCTTCCCTGCCGCTCAGCCAGCGGTACATCGACGGCACCATGACCGTGCAGACCCGCTGGGCGAGCCTGGCAGTGACCGACTACCTGCCGAACGATGCAGAGCCCGGTCGCACCGATCTGACCCGCGTCATCTCCGGCACCGCACCCGCTGTCGTCACCTTCGCTCCACGTCCGGAGTTCGGGCAGAGCCAGGTGCAACTCGAAGTCGAAGACGGTGGACTTCGCGTGTACGGCACCAACGAACCGATAGTCCTCCGGTCTCCGGGTGTGGAGTGGACGGTCGAGTCCGACGGTGCTCAGCAGACGGCGCATGCGGTAGTCGATCCGTCCGGTGGCGACATCGTTCTCGAACTCCGTTGCGGGACAGAAGATATCGGTCCCGACTCCCGACCGGAAACGGATCGGCGCGAGGAGTCCGAATCCTATTGGCGGGACTGGGCGAACAGCTTGACCCTTCCTGCCCTCAAGCCCGATCTGATCAAGCGTTCCGCGCTCACCCTGCGCGGATTGGTGCACGCCGATTCCGGCGCGATCATGGCGGCCGCGACCACATCGTTGCCGGAAGAGGTCGGCGGCGTCCGCAACTGGGACTACCGCTACTGCTGGCTTCGAGATGCCGCACTCACCGCGTCCGCCCTCGTCAGCGTCGGATCCACCGCCGAGGCCGAGAACTATCTCGATTGGGTACACGACGTCCTCGAAACCCTTCCCGGGCCAGAACGTCTGCACCCGCTCTACACATTGGCCGGTACCGGCCTTCCTCCCGAGGCCGTCATCGATTCGCTGCCCGGTTACGCCGGTTCACGCCCGGTCCGCATCGGCAACGCCGCCAACCAGCAGGTGCAGTTGGACGTATTCGGGCCGATCGTCGAACTCATCTCCGATCTCGCGCACACACGCAGAGGCCAAGGTGTCGTCGACGCACTCAGCGATCGGGACTGGGAACTGGTGTGCGCCATGGTCGAAGCGGTCGAACGTCGGTGGTTCGAACCCGACCACGGAATCTGGGAGATTCGCGACAACCCGCGCCACCACGTCTATTCGAAGGTGATGGGCTGGGTTTCGGTGGACCGGGCACAGAATCTTGCGGACGAGTTCGACAGGCCGTCGCAGCCGGGGTGGGCCGAGCTGCGAGACGAAATCGCACACGAGGTTCGCGAGAAGGGCTGGAACGAGGAAGTCCGTTCCTACACAGCGGCTTACGATGGCACAGACCTGGACGCCGCCACGTTGTTCATCGGCCTTTCGGGTCTGATCGATCCGACGGACGAGCGGTTCGCGGCGACTGTCGTGGCCACCGAGGCCGAACTTCGCAGCGGTTCCACCGTGTACCGGTACCACCACGACGACGGTCTTCCTGGAGCCGAGGGCGGATTCCACCTGTGTGCGGCATGGCTTGTCGAGGCCTACCTCCTCGTCGGTGCACGTTCGCAGGCCGAGGCTCTGTTCGCTCAGCTGGTGGATGCCGCCGGGCCGACCGGCCTCCTCAGCGAGGAGTACGACCCCGTCGCGGAGCGCTCGCTGGGCAACCATCCACAGGCGTACAGCCACATCGGTCTGCTGCGCTGCGCACAACTACTCGCCTGACCCCGTGAGTGGTCGACGAGTCCAGGGACTCGCAGACCACTCACAGGGGCGGGGCAGGGTAACGAATCTCGTCTCGGCGACGACGGTCTACACGACCGGGCACCAGAGGCGAAGCGAGGAGATCATGACAACCGAGTCGACGATCGGTAAGGCGTTTGCAACCGTCGTGGCGGCAGCGTCCCTTCCACTCCTGGCTGCGGGCGTGGCCGCGGCGGGCCCGTACGACCCACCCCCGGCGAACACGGCGGACTATCTCGTGGGCGACACCGCCTACTTCCAGTTCCAGGGACACAACTGCGCGATCAGTCCGAACGGCGATGTCGGCTGTGACCTGAACTCGAACATGCAGATGACGGTGGGCGACGAGTTCTACACCGATGTGCGCGAGATAGTGCTCGACTCGTCGGGATCGCCGGCGCACCCTGGGCCCGCGATCGGAACGCCCCACACCCTTCCCGACGGAAACCGTGAACTGTCAGGACAACTCGACTACGCCGGGGCTTCCTGCATTCCGGGACTCAAGGCCGATCTTCGTTGCACCTCGCGGGGTCACACGTTCTGGGTATGGACTCCCTACGCGTCGGGAAGCTGATCCCTCTGATTCTGCTCTGCCGGCTCAGGTTCGAGCCGGGCCGGTGGTGGCCCCACGAAAGAGTTCGGTGTCGAGCATCTCGACGGCCGCCACGCCCGAATGGGACGGCGACATGAGCAGGGCGCCCGCCCTGCGCCCCTTCTCCTCCTGCGGCTGACGGACGGTGGTCAACCCCTCGCGGATCGCCTGGTCGACGCCGTCGAACCCGCTGATCGACAGATCACGGGGAACGTCGATCCCCTGCCCACGCGCCCATTCGAGGGCTCCGATCGCCAGAACGTCCGAGGTGCACACGAGTGCCGTGATGCCCGGATCCGCCGCGAGCGCCTGCGCCGCCGCGGTATGGCCGGACGAGCCCGAATGCTCGAATCGCTCGACGACAGTGAGTCCGGCAGGATCGAGCCCCGCGGCCGCCATCGCATCCCGCACTCCCTCGATACGCTCGCGCTGCACGTGAAAGTGCGGTGTCTTCAGACGCTCCGGCGTCACCACGCCGTCAGCGCGGTCACGACCCAATCGCATGCACAGCACGCCGAACCGCTCGTGTCCCAGCTCGATCAGATGGTCGGCAACCTCCCGCATCGCGGCCCGATCGTCGATGCCGATGCGAGATGCCCCCGGGATCTCACGCGGCTGATCACAGACCACCATCGGTAGGTGTCGATCGCACACTGCGGCCAAGTAGGGATCGTCGTCGGCGACGGAATACACGACGAAGCCGTCGACCCCGGCCTGCTGTACGACTACGCCGGCGTCCACGTCTTCCCGTCCCGGGCCCGCCGGAATCAACAGCAGTCCTTGGCCGGCCGCTTCACACGACTCGGTCAGTCCTGCGAGAAAACTCATCGCCGCCGGGTCACGGAACGAATAGCTCAGGGCCTCTGTGAGCAACAGCCCGACCGCTCCCGCGCGGCGCGTTCGGAGTGACCGCGCCACCGGATCGGGGCCGGCATAGCCGCGTCTGCGGGCCGCTTCCAGGACGCGGTCGCGTAGTTCCTGCGACAACTGATCCGGACGGTTGTACGCATTGGACACCGTCGTGCGAGAGATTTCGAGCTCGGCGGCGAGAGACGCCAACGTGGCCTGACGGCGTGGCTGACGTGACCTGGGCATATCAGGACGTTAGTACCTCCCGCCCCACATCACCTGTCTGGGTCGATCCGAACGTGCATCACCTGCAACGATGCGCTAATGTGGAACGGTAACGGTTTCCAATAGCATTAATAATCATTCTCGGAGTATCTGTGCACACCAGCGTTCGCGGCACCGCCGCAGCAGTAGGTCTCGCGGTCGCTGCCCTCACCGTCACTGCCTGCGGCACCTCTCCCGACGACGGCGAATTGACGGTCGTGGCGTCCACCAGCGTCTGGGGCAGCGTTGCCCAGGCCGTGGCGGGAGACCGCATCGAGGTGACGTCGATCATCGACGAACCGTCCGCCGACCCGCACTCCTTCGAGGCGAGCCCACTCGATGCCGCCAAGATCTCGGACGCATCCCTTCTCGTCTACAACGGTGGCGGTTACGACCAGTTCGTCGACGACGTCCTCGAGTCTTCCGGAAGCGACATCGCGACCGTCGAGGCGTACGGACTCCTCGAGGGTGGAGCGCACGCCGACGAGCACGAAGGTCACGACCACGAAGGCCACGACGATCACGAGGGCCACGAGCACGGCGCCGTGAACGAGCATGTGTGGTTCGACGTCCCCACAGTCGACGCGGTCGCTCAGGGCGTCGCGGAGAAGCTCGCAGAACTCGACCCCGCGGGGGCCGAAGAGTACCGAGCCAACGCCGACGAATTCGGCGGAGAACTGCAGCAGATCACCGCAGTCACGGACCGGATCGCGGCCACCCACCCTGATGCCCCGGTCGCGCAATCCGAGCCCATTGCCCACTACCTTCTGGAAGCCGCCGGTGCCCGCGATCTGACCCCGCCGGAGTTCACGAGCGCGATCGAGGAGGGCAACGATCCCGCCCCCGCCGCAATTGCCGAGACCCGCCGCATCCTGACCGACAAGCAGGTTCGAGTCCTCGTGTACAACGTCCAGACCCAGGATCGGGTGACCCAGGACATGCGCAGTACCGCCGAGTCCGCGGCAATCCCGGTTGTGGAGGTTACCGAGACTCTTCCCGAGGGCCAGGACTACATTCAGTGGCAGACCGCCAACGCCACTGCCCTGGCGAACGCCCTCGACACTCCCGCCTGATCGACCGAACAGAACCGACTTGTGACAGATTCTTCGACGAACTCCCCCGATTTCGACAATCCTGCCGACGACAACCGCGCACCCGCCCTCGAACTGACGAACGCGCGGCTGTCGTTCGGTGAACGCACTCTGTGGGACGAACTGAATCTCGAAGTGCAGCCCGGCGAGTTCATCGCGGTCCTCGGCCCGAACGGTTCCGGCAAGACGTCACTCCTCAAGGTCCTGCTCGGCCAGCTCGCACTGGGCGCCGGTACCGCGCGCATCGCAGGCGAGAAAGCGCGTACCGGTAACGCGCACGTGGGATACATACCGCAGCAGAAGTCGATCGACGACGGTCTCCCACTCCGCGGTCGTGACCTCGTCGGCCTCGGAGTCGACGGACATCGATGGGGCACAGGAATATTCCGCCGTGCATCACGACGGTCGATCGTGGACGACGCGGTGCGTCAGGTCGGCGCAGAGGCCTTCGCCGACGCACCCATCGGTTCGATGTCCGGCGGCGAGCAACAACGTCTTCGTATCGCGCAGGCGCTGGTGGGAGACCCGAAGATACTGCTGTGCGACGAGCCCCTCTTGAGCCTGGATCTTGCAAACCAGCACCTCGTGTCGAGTCTCATCGACCGTCGTCGCCGAACTCACGACACCGCAGTGCTGTTCGTGACCCACGAGATCAACCCGATCCTCCCCCTTGTCGACCGCGTGCTGTACCTCGTCGACGGGCAGTTCCGGATCGGCACCCCCGAAGAGGTCATGACGTCGGAAGTGCTGTCCGAGCTCTACCGGACGGATGTCGAGGTTCTGCACGTACGCGGAAGGCTCGTCGTGATCGGCACAGGTGACGCGATCGATGCACTCGGAAGCGCCGGCGGATTGCGTCCCGGCGAGGGCGTCCACCACACAGACGAGGATCACGGATGAACGGCAAGTTCGCGGATGCGATGTCGCGCATGTTCGACGTGTCGGCGACCGTGGAACTGCTCCAGTACGACTTCGTTCAGCAAGCCCTGATCGCCGGCGCGATCCTCGGCCTGCTGGCCGGCGTCATCGGGCCGTTGATCGTCAGCAGGCAGATGTCCTTCGCAGTTCACGGGACCAGCGAGCTGTCGTTGACGGGCGCTTCGGCGGCGTTGCTCATCGGTACGAGCGTCGGCCTGGGCGCCATCGCGGGATCGGTGGTGGCAGCCGTCCTCTTCGGTCTCCTCGGGGCGAAGGCGCGCGATCGCGACTCTGTCATCGGCGTCATCATGGCGTTCGGTCTCGGCCTCTCGGTGCTGTTCATGTGGGCGTACGAGGGCCGGGCCGGGTCCAGCTTCTCGCTGCTGGTGGGTCAGATCGTGGCACCGGGCAACAGCGGACTGGAACTGCTGTCTCTGTGCGCAGTCCTGGTGATCGGCGCCATCATTCTCATCTATCGACCGCTGCTGTTCGCGAGCACCGACCCGGAGGTCGCCGAGGCGCGCGGAGTTCCCGTCCGCAAGCTGTCGATCGTGTTCGCGGTCCTGGTCGGTGTCACCGCTGCCCTCGGCGTCCAGGTGGTGGGCGCGCTGTTGGTGATGGCCTTGCTCATCACCCCGGCCGCGGCCGCGGCATACGTGACCGCCAGCCCGCTCAAGGCGACGATCCTCTCCGTCGTCTTCGCCGAACTTGCCGCGGTCGGCGGAATCTTGCTTTCTCTGGCCCCCGGCGTGCCGGTCTCGAGCTTCGTGACTGCGGTGTCGTTCGTCATCTACCTCGTGTGCCGAGTCGTCGGCACCAGGAAACGCAGCAACGCCGGCCGTGTCACCGAAGACCTGACCCTCCCGGAGCGCGCGACTCCCTAGAATCGACCGTGTGCCGTCAATCGACCTGAACAGTGACCTCGGCGAAAGCTACGGAGCCTGGAAGCTCGGTGACGACGATGCCATTCTCGACGTTGTCACCAGCGCCAACGTCGCCTGCGGATTCCACGCCGGCGACCCGTCCACCTTGCTCGCCACCTGCCGGGCCGCCGCGGCGCGCACCGTACGGATCGGCGCACAGGTGGGCTACCACGACCTCGTCGGATTCGGCCGCCGGTTCATCGACGTGCCGTCGGCGGACCTCACTGCCGACGTCATCTATCAGATCGGCGCGCTCGACGGACTCGCCCAGACGACCGGTTCTGCCGTCGCCTACGTGAAACCACACGGCGCCCTGTACAACGCCATCGTTCATCACCGCGATCAGGCTCGCGCTGTCGTCGAGGCGGTCCGAGACTACGACGAGACCCTTCCCGTACTCGGACTTCCAGGCTCGATCTTTCTCGAAGAAGCGGACAAGGCCGGCCTTCGCACGGTCACCGAGGCATTCGCCGACCGGGCCTACACCCCCGAGGGAACGCTGGTGCCACGGAGCGAGTCCGGGTCGGTGCTCCACGAACCCTCGGCCGTCGCCGAACGGGTTCGGCGAATGATCGTGGACGGAACGATCGAAGCCGTCGACGGCACCGTGCTGCGCACCTCGGCCGAATCGGTGTGCGTACACGGCGACACGACCGGCGCGGTCGAGATGGCTCACGCCGTCCGCTCGCTTCTGGACTCGGAAGGCATCGACGTGGCACCGTTCGTGTGATGGAGGTTCTGCAGGTCGGTCACGCCGCGGTGCTCGCCGAGTTCGGCGATCTGGACACCACGCTGGCCCACTTTCGTGCCCTCGACCGCTCCCGGCCCATCGGCGTGTGGGAGCTGGTTCCGGCCGCTCGAACAGTGCTCGTCCGTTTCGATCCGGCATCTATCCCGCGCGAGAAGGTCGCCCGGTGGCTCGAGACGACGACGCCCGGCGCGGCAGCCGGGGAATCCGCAGCGACAGAAGTCCATGTCCCGGTGCACTACGACGGACCCGACCTGGCCGACGTGTCCGAGGCGACCGGCCTGAGCATCGACGAAGTGATCTCGGCGCACACCTCGACGCCCTGGACCGTCGCGTTCGGCGGTTTCGCACCCGGATTCGGCTACCTCGTCGGTGGTGACGCACGGCTGCACGTACCTCGTCGCGCCGAGCCCCGAACCGCCGTGCCCACCGGTTCGGTCGCGCTTGCAGGCGAGTTCAGCGGTGTCTACCCGCGCAGCTCACCCGGCGGTTGGCAGTTGATCGGCACGACGGAGATCGCCATGTGGGACCCTCAGCGGTCCCCGCCCGCGCTGCTGCAGCCCGGAACCGTCGTGCATTTCGACGCCGTCTGACCCCCGCCCACCCTGACCAATGTCACACACGTTCAGCTGAGGCGGGGTCAACCGGTCGATGCACCACGGCTCCTGATCAGGTGTGGGTGATGTGCGATGACGGGATGTGCGTCGAAGCTGGACGAGGCGCGCGATAGTTTCTTCGCCATGGTCGATT